>JAHHRN010000009.1 GCA_020025775.1 Acutalibacter sp. | reverse complement strand
TGCGGAAAGCGCTTTAGGGCGTTGCCCTAAAAACCCACCGCTTTTGAAAAAGCGGGCAAAACTTTAAATTGACCGCACAAAAGTCGTCTGTGCGAACTATCTGTAAAAAGTTTGCACTAAGTTCTCCGTGTATTAGCCGTCGCCCTGCGGCGACCACAGTTTACAGAAAGTTAATAATTATTTGCCGCTTTACTCTTGCAAAAGTTTCCAATCGGGTGTATAGTGTGTATTAGCACTCGAGGAAAGAGAGTGCTAAAATGATTTGGAGGCATTGCACAATGGGCAAGAAACAATTCAAAACAGAATCCAAACGTATGTTGGATTTAATGATTAACTCTATTTATACCAATAAGGAAATTTTCCTTCGTGAGCTGATTTCCAACGCGAGCGACGCGATTGACAAGCTCTATTTTAAATCTTTAACCGATAACAGCGTACAGCTTTCCCGTGACGATTTCAAAATCGACATCGCGATTGATAAAGAAAACCGTACCCTCAAAATCTCCGATAACGGTATCGGCATGACCGAAGAGGAACTCGACAAGAACCTCGGCACAATCGCTAAGAGCGGCTCTCTCCAGTTCTCCAAAGAAAACGAAACCGCAGACAAGGACGTCGATATTATCGGTCAGTTCGGCGTAGGCTTCTATGCCGCTTTCATGGTTGCCGATAAGGTGGAGGTTTTGAGTCGTGCTTTTGGCAGTGATAAGGCGTTCCGCTGGACTTCCGCAGGCCTCGACGGCTACACCATTGAAGAAGCCGAAAAGGATACCGTTGGTACAGAAATCACCCTGCATATCATGCCGTCCTCCGAGGAAGCCGATTACGATAAATATTTGGAATCCTACACCATTCAAAATCTTATTAAGCAGTATTCCGACTATATCCGCTTCCCCGTAAAAATGGATGTGGAAAAATCCCGCCCGAAAGAGGATAACCCCGAGGAATACGAAACCTACGTCGAAAACGAGACGATTAACAGCATGATTCCGCTTTGGAAGAAGAACAAGAGCGACATCACCGAAGAGGAATATAACAAATTCTATTCCGAAAAATTCTACGCTTACGATAAGCCCCTTAGAGTCATTCACCAAAAGGCAGAGGGCACAGTAAGCTATCAGGCACTGCTTTATATCCCCGAAAAAGCGGATTATAACTACTATTCCAAGAACTTTGAAAAGGGCTTGGCGCTCTATTGCAGTGGCGTGAAAATCATGGATAAATGCGCCGACCTTTTACCCGACTGCTTCAGCTTCGTAAAGGGTATTGTCGATTCCGAAGACCTTTCCCTCAACATTTCCCGTGAAATGCTCCAGCAGGATAGACAGCTCAAGGTCATTGCAAGAGCCCTCGAAAAGAAGATAAAAAAAGAACTCGAGGATATGCTCAAGAATGAGCGTGAGAAGTACGAAACCTTCTGGAAATCCTTCGGACTCCAGTTTAAATATGCTATCTATAGCTCCTACGGTGCAGAGAGAACGCTCCTCGAAGATTTGCTTCTCTTCAAGCGCGCCAGCGACGGCAAGCTTTGCACCCTCAAGGAATACAGAGACGCCATGCCCGAAGAACAGAAATATATCTACTATGCGGCAGGCGAAAGCGCAGAAAAATTGGCACTTCTTCCGCAGGCAGAACTCGTTCGCGACAAGGGCTTTGATATGCTCTATTTGACCGACGATGTAGATGAATTCTTAATGCAGATTCTCCACGACTTCGAGGAAAAGGAATTCAAATCCATTTCCGGCGACGATTTAGGTCTCGAAACCGAAGAAGAGAAGAAAGAAAAAGAAGAAAAAGCCGAGGAAAACAAAGACCTATTTGCAGCGATGAAGGATGCCCTCGACGGCAAGGTTTGCGAGGTTGTCCTTTCCTCTAAGCTCAAATCTCACCCGGTATGCCTTTCCGGTAAGGGTGCACTCAGCATCGAAATGGAAAAGGTTTTGAACACCATGCCCGGTGCGGAAAATGTACCGAAAGCAGAGAAGGTTTTGGAAATCAACGGCGACCACGCTGTATTCGAAACCCTCAAATCTGCCTTTGCCGCTGGCGATACCGATAAGGTAAAGCTTTATGCCGAGCTTCTTTACAACCAGGCAAGACTCGTGGAAGGCCTTTCTATCGAAGACCCGGTTGCGTTCTCTAACGCCATTTGCGAGCTGATGAAATAAGATTTTTAAAAAGCAGGAAGCAACCTTTTTAGGCTTCCTGCTTTTGCTTTTTCCCTATAGAATCTTTTAAAAACTTTTCTCCCATGAATTGACAATTTACGAGGAGGAGACTATAATATTATACGAAAACTGAATGACAATCCCGAAACACAGGGGCGCTGGTGCAAGCCGGCTGAGATAAAGAATATCGCTTCTTTAACCCTTAACCTGATGCGGATAATGCCGCCGTAGGAAGTTTGTTGAAAAGATAAATGCAAAACCTTACGGTATTCGGAATATCGTGAGGTTTTTAATTTTATATGGAGGTGTAACAATGCAAGCCAGCGTAGCCATTCAGGTTTTACCTGAATCAAAAAACACAGAAGAACTCATTCGCATTGTAGACGAGGTAATCGCCTACATCAAGAGCACGGGTCTTAACTATTATGTCGGTCCGTTTGAAACCACCATTGAGGGCGACAGCTATGACCAGCTCATGGATATTGTTAAGGAATGCCAGCACGTGGCGATTCGTGCCGGTGCGCCGTCGGTTTCCGCCTATATCAAGGTTGTATACGAGCCGGAGGGCGAGGTGCTGACGATTGACCAAAAAGTCACAAAACATCATCAATAAGCTTTCGCCGCTGATTGCGCTTTTAGCCGTTTTTCTGCTGTGGTGGATTGTCACAGGCTCGGGGGCTGTGCCCTCGTTCATGTTGCCGTCCCCCGTGGATGTAATTAAGGCGTTTGTGAGCGATTTCCCTCTGCTCATGCGTCATGCATCCGTAACCTTGACCGAAGCCTTTTCGGGTCTTGCAATCGGTATTGCTTTAGCCTTTCTGCTTTCGACGCTTATGGACAGATTCGATTTCCTCTATAAGGCGCTTTATCCACTTTTGGTGATTACCCAAACCGTGCCGACCATTGCGATTGCACCGCTTTTAGTGCTTTGGATGGGCTTCGACATGGCACCGAAAATCACCTTGGTGGTGCTGACAACCTTCTTCCCGATTGTGGTCAGCCTGTTAGACGGCTATAAAAATGTAGATGAGGATGCCGTGCGCCTCTTACGTAGTATGGGTGCAGGCAGAATGAAAATCTTCCGCTACATCAAGCTTCCGAGTGCTATAACCTCATTCTTTGCAGGCTTAAAGGTCTCTGCTTCCTATGCCGTTGTCGGCGCAGTGATTGCAGAATGGCTCGGCGGCTTTGACGGCTTAGGTGTTTATATGACGAGAGTCAGAAAAGCCTATGCTTTCGACAAAATGTTCGCAGTAATTATCTTTATTACGCTGATTAGCCTTTTACTAATGTGGTGCGTCAGCCTTCTTAAAAAACTCTCAATGCCATGGGAGAGAACAGGAGAAAAAGAAAATGAAAACAAGTAAAAAAGTTTTAGCTTTGCTGCTTTGCCTTGCTATGCTGTTTAGCTTTGCAGCATGCGGCGGCAAAAAAACCGAAGAAAAGGATTTACAGAAAATCACCCTTTGCCTCGACTGGACACCGAATACCAACCACACCGGTATTTACGTTGCACTCGAAAAGGGTTACTTTAAAGAAAATGGCTTAGACGTAGAAGTGGTTCAGCCCGGTGAAAGCACCTCCGCTACCCTTTGCGCAGCCAACAAAGCCCAGTTCGCTATCGAAGCACAGGACACCTTAGCTTCTGCCTTCGCAAGCGATGAACCGCTCGGCGTAACTGCTGTTGCGGCACTCCTTCAGCACAACACTTCGGGCATCATTTCCCGTAAGGGCGAGGGTATGGACAGACCCAAAGGCTTAGAGGGTCACACCTATTCTACCTGGGATATTCCGACCGAGCTTGCGATGATTAAACAGGTCGTTGAAAAGGACGGCGGCGACTATTCCAAGGTGAAAATTATCCCCAATACCATTACCGACGAAGCAGGCGCACTCAAAGAGCATCTCACCGATGCTATTTGGATTTACTACGGCTGGAGCGGCGTTTCCGCAGAACTCAGCGGTTTGGATTTCGATTACTTCAGCTTTAAGGATATGGACCCCGTATTCGATTATTACACCCCGATTTTAATCGGCAACAACGAATTTATGCAGGCAAATCCCGAGGCTACAAAGGCACTTTTAAAGGCTCTCAAGCAGGGCTATGAATATGCGATTGCTAACCCCGAGGAAGCTGCAAAGATTTTGGTAAACGGCGACACCACAGGCTCCTTAAAGGATTCCTTAGAGCTTGTTACCGCTAGCCAGAAGTGGCTCTCCACACAGTATAAGGCAGAAGTGGAGCAGTGGGGCTACATTGAACCGGCACGTTGGGATGGCTTCTATCAGTGGCTTTGGGACAACAAGCTTGTAGAAAAAGAACTTCCCGCAGGAACAGGTTTTACCAATGAATATCTCCCCGAATAAACCTCTTTTAGAGGCAAAGAACATAAAGAAAAGCTTCGGCGACCACCAGGTGCTCGGAGACATTAGCCTTTCGGTGCAGGACGGCGAGCTGGTCTCGATTTTGGGTGTCAGCGGTGTCGGCAAAACGACCCTCTTTAACATCCTTTCGGGTCTGAATATGCCCGACAGCGGTGAAGTTTTCCTCAAAGGGGAAAATATCACCGGTAAGCCCGGGCAGATTAGCTATATGCTCCAAAAGGATTTGCTTTTACCTTATCGCACCGTGCTTGATAATGTGGCATTGCCGCTGATTATCAAGGGCATGCCCAAAAAGGAAGCGCGCGAAAAAGCCGCGCCGTATTTTAAGGAATTTGGCTTAGAGGGTACAGAAAAGAAATACCCTGCGAAGCTTTCCGGCGGTATGCGTCAGCGCGCGGCACTGCTTCGAACCTATCTGGCTTCGAGCGGTGTAGCCCTTTTGGATGAGCCTTTCAGCGCGCTCGACACCATTACGAAAAGTGCCATGCACGAGTGGTATCTCGACGTGATGCGCGACATTCAGCTCACTACGCTGTTTATTACGCACGATATGGATGAAGCGATTAAGCTCTCTGACCGCATTTGTATTTTGGGTGGCAAACCCGCACGGATTGTGGCAGAAATCAAGATTGAAGAACCGCGCCCCAGAGGCAAGGACTTCGTTTTGACATCGCGCTTTTTGGAATACAAAAAGCAAATTGCCGAAAGCTTAAAACAAGCCTAAGAAAAAAGACTTCCGATGTTTTGTCGGGAGTCTTTTTTTGCGTCTGTAAAAGCCTTAAAAGGCACGAGACAAACGGGCGGAAAGGTTTACAATTTGTTTCTTGACTTGAAATGGGGGATTATGATAGAATGTCAAAAAAATAACGAGGAGCTAAAGAAACGAATGAAGAAAAAAGCGATTTGTACGCTTTTGGCGGTTTGTATGCTTTTACAGACGTTTAGCTTTTTAGCTGTAGCAAAAGCACCGCAGGAAATGCCGAAAATGGAGAAAAAAGGTGCGGCAAATGTGCAAACCTATATAACGGATGAGGGCAAAACGCACACGCTCTACTGGGCGAAGGGCATAGACGCACCGACCATCGAAACCAAACAAAATCCGAATCCCGCTTACGGTCTTAAAAAATACACCGAGCGCTATAATGTCGGTCAGCCCAATGAGCTTGTGTATTCGTTTTATGCTATGGGCTTTACCCCTGGTCACGGCTGGTATGATATTAATAAAATTGACGCGCAGGGGATAGATTCCAACATGTGCTTTGCGGTCGCTTCTGCCAATCTTATGCAGTGGTGGTTGGAGCAAAACCGCGAAAATATTGACCGCTATTTGGCACTCCATCCGCAAAATGCGCCGGGACTTCGTGCACCGCAGGATGTGGAGCTTTACCGCAAGCCGCCCGAAACCGTATTCGGTAAGGACAGCTCGGTTTATGCGCTTTACAGAAACGTGTTTAACATACCCAACAAAAAAGGGTATCATCCGGATTTTTGCATGGATTTCTTCTTGAACGGCTATAAGCCCGATTTCAATGCCTACCCGCCGAGTAAACCTGCGAATTTCGTGCCCGACGGCAGAGCGGGATTTTTCTATCCGGTATTCGGTAAGGAGCTTTTGACGACCTACGATTTAACGGCGCAGATTTACGAGGAGTTTAATCGCAACTTAAAACAGTGGTTTCTGGACGGCAGAGGCGTTGTTTTGGCACTCGATATGATGGGCACCTCGCACGCCATTACCATTTGGGGTGCGGAGTATGATGAAAACGGCAACCTGATCCGTATTTTCACCAGCGATTCCGATAACTTGGATGAGTATTTGGTGCAGAGCGGACCGGCGGTGCGTGAGTCCATGCAAAGCTTCAATGTGATTAGCGATGCACAGGGCTATGTGCGCTTTTCCACCCTCGAAAACCGAAAAAATCCCAATGAAGGCTCGGCTTTGCAGGCGATTTATACCGTATCCCTTGGCGAAAGACAGTGGGAAGAATATTTTGCTAAGCAAGAGGGGTCGCTTCTAAAAGGCGATGTCAACAAAGACGGCAGAATCACACAGGCGGATTATGACGCCATGATTTTAAACACGAAAAATTTAGATTATGTACCTGAAAACGAAGATGCCCTTTATGTACAGGACTTAAACGAAGACGGGGCAGTGGATGCCTTCGATTTGGCATTGCTTTGCCGTAAACTGGATTAAAAGAAAAAAGACTGCTTCTGATTTTAGAAGCAGTCTTTTTGTTATTTGGTTAAAGTGCCGCCGTCACCGTAGAGCAGCAGTAAAATATCATCTTCAAAGCCGGTTTCGGTGTCAATATAAACGAGTAGCTCCTGCTCCTTTGCGTTTTTACAGTGAAACTCGTAGGCTTGTTTTTCTTTGCCGCTTTTGGTGGGAATTACGGCTAATTTCATGCCTAAGGGCGTTAAAAGCGGACTTAAATTTTTTCGCGCCTGTGCCTCGGGAATTTTCGGCGTTTTGAGTGTTCTGTCGTGGTGATTTAAAATATAGCCGCGGCAATCCGCCGAAAGAATCGAGCCGTCATGCAGACTCACGCTGACTTTGATAAGGTCGGGGTAGCAGGTGTAGGAATTTTCCGTATGCGCAAAGTTATAGGTGCAAATACCGTCACTTATGGCATAATAGCTTTCTTTCATATTCTCGAAGCCGTTTTGCTTTAAGAAATCCTGCGCCGCCGCAAGGGCCTCCTCGGTACTGAGCGTTTCTTCACCCACGAACTTGGAAGAAAGCATATAGAGCAGATAGCCGCCGTTTTTGGTAATGGCGATAGAGGTTGTGCCGTCGTTGAAACGGTAGCTTTGGGAGGCATCCTCTTCGTCGGATGTGAATTTTAAGGTTTGCGGCTCAACATTTAAAATCTGCGCGGCTCTTTTTTGGGCTTCGTCTTTGGAAATTGGCTCGGCGTTCTTTAATAAATTGGATTCGCGGTTGCTCATGTGGTCGGAAAACGGACCGTCATAAATGAGGCTCGGATATTCCGTGAAGCTTTGTTCGGTGTCCTCTAAGCTTTTCGAAAGCGTTGCCGCATCCTCCATATTGGCTTCTAAGGCTTCATCATTTGCCGTTAAAGTCAGTTCACCGCTGTAAAATTTACGGCGCATTTCGGAAATCTCCTTGGAGAGTGCATCCGAAAAATCCAAAAGCTGTAAAAGCTGTTCGCGCTCCTTGGTTGTGATGCCCTCACCGCGTTCCTTTTTCTTTTGCAGTGCCATAACAAAATCCCCGACCTGCGAAAGAAATTTATAGGTATTGGAAAGCTCACTTCCGGGAATCGGTAAAATGCCAAGTGTGGTTTTAGCCCCCGTGGCATCGCGCCAAAGATTGGTGGCAAGGGTACTGAGCATGGGGGTGGTATTGGCATAAATGCCTTTTTGCAAGCTCACCTGCATATTGCTGACATAGGCATCCAAATCGGAGAGTGCACGTTCACTGACCAGCTCCATTTGCTGCTCGCTTTTTTTGGCACGCATATTTCCCGAAATTGCGAACACAGACAGCACGCAAATCACAAAAATTAAAAAGGATGCAAGGCGGATTTTTCCGCGTTTAGACATCATTTTTTCCATAATCTTCACCTCTTTTTTAGAATTTCCTCAAATTTCAAAATTATACAAAATTTTTTATGAAAAATCCGTAAAATTCCGCTTGTTTTATTTGCCAAACCGTAAGTTTTCGTGTATAATAAAAAATTGAAAAATTGTAGTTAAAATGTAAAAGGAGCGTTCATTTTTGGAGTGCTATTTAGATAACAGCGCAACGACCAAGCCTTGTAAACAGGCGGTCGAAGCGGCAACCAAAGCCATGACCGAGGTTTTCGGCAATCCGTCATCTTTGCACGCGCATGGCTTTGCGGCATTACAGCTTTTAGAGAGTGCAAGAAACACCCTCGCAAAGCCCTTAAAAGCCGAGAGCAGTGAAATTTATTTTACCCCCTGCGGCACGGTTTCCAACAATACCGCCATTTTTGGTGCGGCGAAGCTTTTAAAGCATAAGGGCAATAAAATCGTAACTACCGCTATGGAGCATCCGAGCGTGTTAAAATGCATGGAGCGTCTTTCGGAAGAGGGCTTCGAAATCGTTTATTTAGAGCCGGATGAAAACGGCCAGATTTCTCTCAATGCACTCGAGCAGGCGGTCGATGAAAAAACCATTCTCGTCAGCATGATGGCGGTCAATAACGAAGTCGGCAGTATTTTACCGTTCGACAAGGCCAAAGCCATTATCGAAAAGAAACATGCACCGGCACTTTTACACGTGGATGCCGTGCAGGCCTTCTTAAAGTTGCCGATTGTACCAAAAAAATGCGGCATTGATTTACTCAGCGCCAGTGCACATAAGGTTCATGGCTTAAAAGGCTCGGGCGTTTTATATGTGCGAAAGGGATTAAATATCCGACCTTACCTCGTCGGCGGCGGGCAGGAAAACGATATGTGCTCTGGCACGCAGGCGATGCCTAACATTGCGGCGTTTGCGGCGGCTGTGGAAGCTTTCGGCAATACAAAGCAGAATGCTTTTAAGGTTGCAAAAATCAAAAACGTACTTTTAGAAAAATTACAGGGCGCAAAGGGGATTGAAATCAACTCTCCCGAAAACGCACTGCCCTATATTTTAAATCTCTCTGTTGCAGAAGTTCCCTCACAGGTGAGCGTGAATTTCCTTTCGATGCACGGCGTTTCGGTTTCAGCCGGCTCCGCTTGCTCCAAAGGGCACAGAAGTGCCGTCTTAGAAGCTATGGGGCTTTCTCCCGAACGCATCGACACGGCGCTGCGCATCAGTTTTTCACATGAAACCACCGAGGAAGAAGCGCTCTACTGCGCCGAAATGCTTTTGAAAGAAACAGAAGAACTTAGAAAAAAAGGATAAGCCAATGAAAGAAATTATTTTAATTAAAAACGGTGAGCTTGCGTTAAAGGGTCTCAACCGTGCGACATTTGAAAGCGTGCTTGTAAAGAATATCAAGCGCCGTATGTATGATTTAGGAAAATTCACCATCAGCCGTTCGCAGTCCACCATTATGCTCGAACCCAAGGATGACGACTTCGATATGGATGAAGCGGTAGAACGTCTTTCCAAGGTTTTCGGTATTGCAGGCTTCCAAAGAGCCGCCGCCGTATCGAAGAATATGGAAGAAATTCTCGAAACTGCTGCACCTTACCTCGAAGAGGATTTAAGAAGAGTCAAAACCTTTAAGGTGGAAGCTAAGCGTTCCGACAAGGCGTTCCCGCTCACTTCACCCCAAATCAGCTGTGAGGTCGGCGGCAAGCTGTTGGAGGCTTTCCCACATTTGAAGGTGGATGTGCATCATCCCGAACTGACTGTAGTTGTGGAAATTCGTGAACATGCGGCTTATATCCGCGGCGACCAAATCAAGGGTGCAGGCGGTATGCCCGTTGGCACGGGTGGCAAAGCGGCGATTTTGATGTCCGGCGGTATCGATAGCCCCGTAGCGGCATGGATGATGGCAAAGCGCGGCATCGTACTTAACGCGATTCACTTTGCTTCGCCCCCTTACACCTCTTTACAGTCCGAAATGAAGGTGCATGACCTCATCCGCAAGGTAGCGGCATACGGCGGCGACATTGCCCTCTTTACCGTGCCGTTTACCGAAATTCAGGAAAGAATCCGTGAGGATTGTCCCGAGGAGCTCTTTACCCTCGTGATGCGTCGCTTCATGATGCGTATTTCCTGTGCACTTGCCGAAAGAGAAGATTGCTTGGCTCTTGTGACGGGCGAAAGCGTCGGTCAGGTAGCCAGCCAGACTATGGGTGCTCTCGTTTGCACCGATGCTGTAGCAGACAGACCCGTGTTCCGACCCTTAATCGGTATGGATAAGGAAGAAATCATCGAGCGTGCCAGAAAGATTGACACCTTCGAGATTTCTATTCGTCCTTTCGAAGATTGCTGTACCGTATTTACACCCAAGCATCCGAGAACCCGCCCGAAAAAAGAACTTTTAGAGGCGGCAGAGCAGAATATGGATGTCGAAGCCTTGATTCAGCGCGCTGTAGAAGGCACGCGCAAGGAACTGATAAGGAATGAGTTTTAATGACCGTTGAAACGAAAGTTGTGAAAGCCCTGCAGGAAAAGCAACTCACCTTAACCACAGCGGAATCCTGCACCGGCGGTATGATTGCCCAAAGGATTACCGATGTGTCGGGCGCTTCGCAGGTGTTTGAATGTGGTATTGTGAGCTATTCCAACCGCATTAAAGCCGAGATTTTGGGCGTTCGTCCCGAAACTCTCGAGCAGTTCGGTGCCGTCAGCGAAGAAACCGCCAGAGAAATGGCAGAGGGCGCAAGACGCCGTGCCGGGGCGGATTTAGCCGTTTCGGTCACCGGCATTGCAGGTCCGCTTTCCGATGATACAAACAAACCCGTTGGCTTAATCTATATCGGATTTTCCGACGGAAGTCAAACAGCCGTGCAAAAGCTGCAAAACGATTTTATGGGCGATGTTCGCCGTAAGAATCGTGAAGCGGCGGCCGATGCGGCACTCAATCTGGTTTGGAGGTATTTAGAACATGGAAAACTTTGAAAAACAAGACGTTCAAAAGGTCCAAGATACACAAGAAACCACCCCGCAGCCCCAAAAAGAAACCAATAAAACGAAAAAGACCGTCATCAATATTATTTTGGCGATTTTAATTGTGATTATGCTCGCGAGCGCCATCGGCTTCACCGTGACCATGGTCAAAAAGAAACAGCACGAAAATGAAATGCAGAACTTGGTAGAGCTTGTGGAAACGCAGGGCGAAACAGATACGCAGGAAACCTATCCGAGTGAGCCGGCAGAGGTTTTGCCGCAATACCGTTCGGCGTACCAAATCAATTCTGATTTAGTGGGCTGGATTCGCGTGCCGAATACACATATCAACCACCCCGTAGCGCAGAGCGAGGATAATGATTTTTATCTCTATAAGGATTTTAAGACCAAGGAAGGCTCTCTAGCACAGCGTAGCCGCGGCACCATTTTCATGGATTACCGCAACAATATTCAGCCGCTCGATAAAAACACAATCTTGCACGGGCACAACAACCTTGATACTACCATGTTCTCCGACCTTGAGAAATACAAGGATTTGGATTTCTACAAAGAAAATCCCGTTGTGTATTTCGATACAATTTACGAGGAACACGTGTGGAAGGTGTTTGCGGTATTTTATGCCAACGCTTCTCCTGAGCTTGATAACGGCTATGTGTTCAACTACGTTTATCCGGCGATGACGGATTCCAATTTTGCAGAGTACATTCAGGAAGTTGAGAAGAGAACCTTGATTAAAACCGATGTTGAGGTGCTTCCCACCGACAAGATTTTAACCCTTTCCACCTGCACGAGAGATTTGGATTTAAAACGTGGTAAGCAGGAAAATGTGCGTATCGCGATTTTAGCACGTCTTGTGCGCCCGGGCGAAAGCGAAGAAGTGGATACTTCGAAGGCCAAGCGCAACGAGAATCCCAAACATCCACAGCTTTGGTACGATAAGCACAAGCAGGAAAATCCCTATAAGAACGATCCCAGATGGTACCCGAAAGGAGCAACCAAATGAGCCAGAAGCCCAACGATGAACAGAATATGCTTTCCTTCGAAGAATTGAAAGGAAAGTTGCAAAACGATAAACCGGAAAAAGATCCCGAAATGGATGCGCTCCTGGCGGATCTTCGCGAAATCTCCGACAGCTTGCCCGAGGTAACCCCCGAAAAGGCAGAAGCACCTAAAGCGCAGGATGCGCCGAAAGAAAAAACCGCCGAAGAAGAAAAGCAGGAATATAAAAGCATCTTCGACGATGTTATGAAATCGGTCATGGAAACGAGCGAGGAAGATAATACCACAAGAAAAAGCAAGTTTGCCAATACCGACAGCCAGTTTGTAGACGTAACCAAAGCCTATGAGGACTATGGTACGCAGGCAGAGAAAAAGAGCGAAGAGGATTTAACCGATTATATGGCGCAGGTACAAATGCCCACAGAGGCAGACCCTGCCCATTTAAAGGAATACAGAAGCTTTAACGAAATTATGAAAGATTTCTTCCGCAAGGTGTTCCCCATCAAGGGCGACTCCGTCGGCGAGGGTATTCGTAAAATCGTTGCCGACCTCGCTGTTATTGCGTTGGTCTTCTGTGTCGGCTACTTCGCGATGTACGGTATTAACAGCTACAAGGCGAAGAAACAGCAGGCAGAGCTGAACGGCTACGTTTTGCCGGAAGAGGTTGAAGATGTCAGCATGGAGGGCGACGAGTGGGCGGAATTTATTTCCAAATACCCCAACGTGCAGTTCCCCGAGGGCATGATGCAGAAATATGCTTATCTTTACGCCATCAACCCCGATTTAGTCGGCTGGATCAATGTGCCCGGTACTATGATTAACGTACAGGTTGTGCAGACGGATACCAACGAAGCGGAATATCTGCACAAGGATTTCTACGGCGAATACAGCCGCTACGGCACACCCTATATGGACTATAGAAACGACCCGAAATATTTAAATCAGAATACCACGATTTACGGTCACCATATGCAGGACGGCTTGGTTTTCGCCGACCTCAAGAAATACAAAACCGTAGAAGGTTTTAAAGAAAATCCGGTTTTCTATTTTGATACACTGTATAAGAAATATGCATTCAAGGTGTATGCGGTTATTATTTCCAATGCTTACGAGGAAGACGATAACGGTTACTTATTCAACTACACCGTACCGAATTTCAAATCGGGCGACCATTTCATGAGCTATATTGCGGCGCTCGATGAGCGTAAGCTTTATACCACAGGCGTAGATATTAAACCGGACGATAAGCTTTTAACGATTTCTACCTGCACCTATGAATTTGACAGAGCACGTCTTGCCGTAGTGGGCAGAATGGTGCGTGACGGAGAAGATGAGAGCGTGGATGTGGAATTGGCACAGCCGAATCCCTCTCCGCGTTATCCGCAGAAATGGTATGATAAAAAGGGTCAGCCTAACCCCTATGCAGATGCACCCCGTTGGATGTATTAAGCGGAAAATATAGACAAAACCCAAAAAGGAATGGATGAAGGATATGAAAATGAAACTGTTTGCGCTTTGCAAAGAAGAAACCGGTGCGGTTTCTAAATTATTGGTGCGCATTGTCGGTACATTTGACGGTATCTTGGAAGAGGGCGAGGATTTCGCGCTGTTCCATGACCTCAAAGAAATGCTCCCCTCATTTGCAAAGGCATTGAAGTCAGGCAGTAATATTGTTCTGGCTTTAGATAAGGAAGAATACAATGCAGTTCGCAAAAAACTTTGCGCGGCGCTTTCTTTGAAAGAAGAGCAGAATGCGGTTCTTTTAGAGCGTTTGGCAAAGACGAAAAAAATCTCCGAAGAGGAGAAGGCAATGCACGCCGAAATGCCGCAGGGTGCAACCGTATTCCCGACCGAGAATGGTATGTTCTCCGGCTTCTTAATTGAAAAAGGCAAACAGAGCATTTTCTTCTTCCCCTTAGAAGATAAAAGCCTCAAAACCATTTTAAAGCAGGGCGTAGCACCGCTCATTACCGAGCGTTTCACCCAAAAGCAGGCGGCACTCCAAGAGAAAAAAGCACAAGAAGCACCGCAAGTGCCGGAAGCTCCGGCGCAGGAAGTGGCACCAGTTTCTTTGGACGGCTTGGATGTTTTAGAAAAGACCTTAGCAGTTTTAAAAGCGGCAAATGCAAAAGTAGCCATTAGTGGTACACCCGGTGCAGAACCGGTGAAAGCGTTCGCCGAAAAGAACCCCGAGTTTGAAAGCTATTTTACCTTTACGCCCCATGTAGAAGATAAGGGCGAATATAACCTGACCGACTATGCGGCACTTTTGGCAAAATCCGCCAAAGAGCTTACCGGCAGCACCTACGGTGCAAGCATTTCCGAAGTCGGCATGGGTGACGGCGGCGACTTCATCTGCATCACGGTAGCCGATGACCAAACCGCATTGGTGCGCAAAATTTACAGAGAAGAGAACGAAAGCACAGAAGCTTTCATCAATGATGCTGCAGAGGAGCTTTTGGAGCTCATCTATGAAAAAGCCTCCGGCAAGGGTGCTGTCGGCATTGAAATTGCCAACGCAGAACCCCCGAAAAAAGCAGGCTTCTTCCAAACCACAGGTGGTAAGGCCCTCATTGCGATTTTATGTATTTTGATTGCCGCAACGATTGCAGTCGGCTCTATTTTCATCGTGCGCGAACGCAAAAAGCGTGCTGACCAGGAAATCGCCAGCCAGCTTGTTGTGCCGACCACCGAAGAAGAAACCAAGAAAATCGAAGCACCCGTCATTGAAACTATGCCGCTCAGCCAGTTGATGTATAAAGAAATGCTCGAGGGCATTCAGGAAACACCGGCCGAGGAAAAAACCGAGACCGGCGAGGGCGCGGCGATTGATACCTCCGATGCACAAACGACCTCCGAAATCCCGAAAGAGATTATCGTCAACGGCATCACCATGGATGCCAAAGAAGCGGTTGCCAAAATCGTGGAAGCCGAAATGGGTCCGACCTATCGCGAGGATGCGTTAAAGGCACAGGCCGTTTGCGTTTATACCTATTTAAAATACCGCAACACCAACTGGAAAATCACCGGTGTTACCATTGCCGAAAATTATTCCGACGAGGTGTATAACGCGGTTCGTTCTGTATTCGGTGAATATATAAGCTTTGAAGATAAGCCCGCATTCACCCCTTACTTTAAGCTTTCCGCAGGTAAAACAGCCGCGGCGGATTCTATTTACAAAAAAACCTTCCCTTATCTTCGTCCGGTAGAAAGCCTTTCTGACAAGACCAACGACAGCTTTAAAACAGAGCTGATTTTCCCGGCAGAAGAAGTGAAGAATATGCTTCTTGCTTACGATGCAAATTTAGAAATGTCTGAAAATCCGAAAGACTGGATTCAGGTAAAGGCTCACAATGCGGCGGTGAATACCGGCGTAGGCTATGTAGATGTTGTTTCAGTTTGCGGTAAGGAAATCTCCGGCACGGAATTTGTGCAAAAGATTTTCACCGGCAAAAATATTCCGTCCACCTGCTTCGAAGTGACTTACAATAAGACCACAAGCGAGTTTAAAATCACTGCTTATGGCAACGGTCTCGGTGTAGGCATGAGTCAGGCAGGTGCAGACAAAATGGCGGCAACCGGCTCCAATTACGTGCAGATTTTAGCCAAGTTCTTCCCGGGAACAAAAATCAGCGTGTAATTTGAGTTTGTATATATAGAAAATCAATTCACATAGATTCAGAAAGGATGATTTGAAATGGCAATTTTAGTAACAGGAGGTACGGGCTTCATCGGCTCGCACACCTCGGTTGAATTAGTGAAAGCAGGTTATGATATTGTACTTGTGGATAACTATTACAACTCCAGCCCCAAATCCTTAGAGCGCATTGAGGAATTAACCGGTCAGCCGATTAAATTCTATGAATGCGACATCCGCGACAAAGAGGGTATGAGCCGCATCTTCGAAGAAAACAAAATCGAAGCTGTAATCCACTTTGCAGGTCTTAAGGCTGTCGGCGAATCCTGCCAGAAGCCGATGGAATATTACGATAACAACATCGGCGGTACACTTGCTCTTTGCGAAGTTATGCGCAAATACAACTGCAAAAACATTGTATTCAGCTCTTCCGCAACCGTTTACGGCATGAACAACGTTTCTCCCTTAAAGGAAGATATGAAGACCGGCGGTACCACCAATCCTTACGGTACTACAAAGTACATGATTGAAATTATCTTAGAGGATATTGTAAAATCCGATGACGAGTGGAATGTAACTTTGCTTCGTTACTTTAACCCCATCGGCGCGCATAAAAGCGGCAGAATCGGGGAAAATCCGAACGGTATCCCGAATAACCTTATGCCTTATATCACACAGGTTGCTATCGGCAAGCTCAAGGAGCTTTCCGTATTCGGTGACGATTATGATACCCATGACGGTACAGGCGTTCGTGACTACATCCACGTTGTAGACCTTGCAGAAGGCCACGTAAAGGCTGTAGATAATATCTTAGAGGGCAAAAAGGGCGTGCAGGTATTTAACCTCGGCACCGGCACAGGTTACAGCGTTTTGGATATTGTCAAAGCGTTTGAAAAGGCAAGCGGTGTAAAGATTCCTTATAAAATTGCACCTCGTCGCCCCGGCGATATTGCTACCTGCTATTCCGACCCGTCCAAGGCAAAGGCTGTTTTAGGCTGGGAAGCCAAGCGCGACATTAACGAAATGTGCGAAGATTCCTGGCGTTGGCAGAGCCAGAACCCGAACGGCTTTGAGGATTAATTCAAATTAAAGAAATGAAAAAACAGAGGGGTACATGTTTTTTTGAAAAGGAGCTTTACCATGAAGAAAAATAAAACCCTGATTATTGTTCTGGTTGTCGTTTTTGCCGTAGCCGCTGTTTTGGTCGGCTGGGGCGTTGGCACAAGAAACGGTCTTGTTGAAAAAAGAGAAGCCGTTACCGAGGCACAGTCTGCGGTGGAGGTCTTCCTGCAGAGACGTGCGGATTTAATTCCGAACCTTGTAAGCACTGTAAAAGGCTATCAGGTACACGAAAAAGAAGTGTATACTGAGCTTGCCAATGCCAGAGCGGCACTTTCCGGTGCAAAGACTGTTGGTGAAATGGATGCGGCAAATGAGCAGCTTTCTTCCGCACTTTCCCGTCTTTTAATTGTGGTAGAAAACTACCCCGAGCTGAAAGCAAACGAGCAGTTCCAATACCTTATGGATGAGCTTGCCGGCACTGAAAACCGCATTGCAAAGGCTCGTGATTCCTACAACGAGGTAGCAAGGGAATACAACACTAAGATTCAGAAGTTCCCGACTTCCGTGATCGCTTCTATGGGTCACTTCGACAAGGCCGAATATTTCAAAGCTTCTGCGGATGCACAAAAAGTGCCCGAAGTGAAGTTTTAAGCGAAATAACCCCTAGAGAAAAAACGGAGAAAAAATGATGAAAAAACATGGGAAACGGATAGCCGTATTAGCGCTGTGCCTGTGCCTTTTCTTAGGACTTTGTCTTTCTGTCTCAGCCAAAAGAACCTATCCCAAGCCGCAGAGTAATTTCTTTGTAAATGACTTCGCAAACGTAGTGAGCGACCGTGATGAGCGAGAAATGCAAGCCCTCGGCGAAAAGTTGTTTTCGGACACCAAAGCGCAGGTCGTTTTGGTGACCGTAAAGTCCTTGGATGGAGAACCCGTGGAGGACTATGCTTATCATTTGGCAAATGCATGGGGCATCGGTGACAAAGACGATGATTCCGGCGTGCTTTTGCTTTTTGCGCTGGATGAACGCAAAATTCGAATCGAGGTCGGCTCCGGTCTGGAAGGTCAGCTTCCCGACGGTAAAACCGGTCGCATTTTAGATACCTACGCTATTCCGGATCTGCGAAAAAATGATTTTTCCAAAGGTCTGAAAGCTACCTACTGGGCGCTTTGCAACGAAACCTATCACGAATTCGGTATCGAAAACGATGAGGACTACGTGCCCATCGAAAAGCAAAAGCGTCCGAAAACACAAAACAACGTTTTAAAATCACCGAAAATGCAGGTGCTTTATTTTCTTGGCGTGATTTTATTGCTTGTTTTCCTGCGCCGACATGGCATCCTTGTTTGGGGCTTCCCGTTTGGCGGTGGTGGCTTCTTTGGCGGAGGCGGCGATGGCGGTTTCTCCGGCGGCGGAGGATTTTCAGGCGGTGGCGGCGGCTTCTCCGGCGGCGGTTCATCCCGAGACTTTTAAAAAAAGGAAGAATGAACTTTGAACGGATTTGCCCTTAAAATCACAGCGATTCTGTTGATGCTGCTTGACCATATGAGCATAGGCTCTCTGTCTGTCGGCGGATTAACACTCCGCTTTTTCGGCAGAATAGCCTTCCCGATTTTTGCCTATTTGCTGGTGGAAGGCTTCCACTATACCCAGAAAAGCGGCAGAACCGGCGCCTATTTAAAACGGCTGTTTCTCTTTGCCGTTCTTTCGGAAATCCCCTTCGATTTAATGGAAACGGGAGAATGGCTGAGCTTCCAATATCAAAATGTATTTTTTACCTTAGCTTTTGGTTTATGTACGTTGTGGATTTTGGAAAAGAGCCTACAGGAAAAGAAAGAGTATATCGCCGTAGCAGTAGTTTTGGCGTCTGTTGTTTTGGTGCATTTCCTGCACACGGACTATGCAGAACGAGGCCTGCTTTTAATTTTACTTTTTTATTTGCTTCGCGAGAAAAAGTGGGGCGTGCCAGTGGCAGTTTTGTGCTTTTGCTTCTTCACACTGCTTCCCATTCCCCTGTACTGGGACCCCTCCCTGTATTGGATACAGTTTCAAACCTTTACTTGGATTCAGCTGGGTTCGCTTTTGTCCATTCCTCTGCTCATGGCATATAATGGAAAACGGGGCTATAGCAGCCGCTTTATGAAGTGGTTCTTCTATGTGTTCTACCCCGTACATATGCTGGCCCTCGTTTTAATCAAAGCTTTTTTATAAAGTATAAAAATAGAAAACCGACACAAGGAAACTTGTGTCGGTTTTCTTTTGCTTTATTGTTGCCGAAGAACTTCGGCTTTTAGGGTTAGATAGAATTTAAAAGAGGACCGATGTTTTTAATAACATCCAAAAGGCAGCTTAAAATCTTGCCGAGACCCTTGGGCATGGATTCGTCATTTAAAATCATCAAAAGACCGTCTGCCATCTTCGGGGAGAACACGCCCATGCTCATGGCAATAAAGTCACGAATCGGAGTTTGAAGCGCAACGGCAGTTGCCATTTGGCTCTCATTCTCGTTGAACATGGTCTTGATTGCCGTACGAACGAAGCCGACAATTCTGCCACCCCATACGCCGCTTTCTGCATCCTCTAAGGTGTTGTTGAGGGTCAGCTTTTCGCCTGCCGGACGCTCTGAGGGCGGAAGAGGTTTGCCGTAAACGGCGGTGAATTCTTCTGCGGTAATGGCGTTGACATCAGCGGTGTAATAATCGGGCGCAGATTCTCTGTAATCCGGGATTTCACATTCTACGGTGGATTCTACGTTGACAGTAGCCTCTAAGCGAATATCACGGGAGGAAGCGCCAACCAAAATATCAAACTTGCCGCTTTCTACGTGCCAGTCATGTAATAGCACGTTGTAGTAAGCAAAGGCACGCTTGGTAAGCTCAATAGAAACTTCCTTTTCTTCGCCTGCCTTTAAGAAGACCTTCTTATAGCCGCGAAGCTCTTTTTCGGGACGGTAAATGGTGCTTTCCTGGTCACGAACATAAACCTGCGCAACCTCTGCGCCGTCTACCTTGCCGACGTTCTTTACCTTGAAGGTGAGGGTTAAGGTGTCGGTATCTTTCATCTTTTTCTTGGAAAGCTTTAAGCCGCTGTATTTGAATTCCGTGTAGGAAAGGCCGAAGCCGAAGGGGAAGAGTACATCTTTTTTCGCGGTATCATAATAACGATAGCCGACATAAACGCTCTCTCTGTATTCCACGGAAACGGGTGTGCCGGGGAAGTTCTTGTAGCTCGGGTTATCCTCGAGAGAAAGGGGGTAGGTTTCAGAAAGCTTACCGGAGGGATTGGCTTTGCCGAAGAGCAGATTTGCGGTTGCACTGCCGCTTGCCTGACCAGAGAGGAAGGAGTGAAGCACAGCCTTGGTCTTGGAAAGCCACGGCATCTCGATTGCTGAACCGCCGGAGAGTACCACAACAACGTTGGGGTTCACTCTTGCCACAGCGTTTAAAAGCTCGATATGCGACTGCGGAATGTGTAAGTGGCTTCTGTCATAGCCTTCGGATTCGAAATCTTCGGTAAGACCTAAGAACAGAAGGGCAACGTCGCAGGATTTTGCAAGCTCGGTGGCTTCTCTGAGGAGGGTAAAATCGGTTTTGTCGGTTTTCTTATTATAACCTGCCGCATACTGTACCTTAGCACCCATGTCGAGCATGGAGTCAAAGGCGTTATCTAACTTAATCGGGTTGAGAAGTGAGCTGCCTGCACCTTGATAGCGCGGGGATTTTGCCATTTCACCGATTACAGCAATGGACTGCTCTTTTTGAAGCGGTAAAATGTGGTCTTCATTGCGAAGAAGAACCATAGACTGCTCCGCAATTTCACGGGCAATTTCGTGGTGTGCGTCACTGTCATAGGTGTAGTTACTGCCACGAACCTTGCAGGCTTTCAATGCCATGTCAATCATGCGGTCGCAAAGCTCATCCAAATATTCTTCGGACACAATGCCGCTTCTGACAGCTGCAACGATTTGGCGGTTGCCGATGCCGTTGGAGGAGGGCATTTCCAGTTCCTGACCGGCTAAAAGACCGGCGACACGGTCATTTTCTGCACCCCAGTCGGTCACGATGATGCCCTTATAGCCCCATTCGTTACGGAGCACATCGGTTAAGAGCCATTTGTTTTCTGCACAGTAGGTGGCGTTGAGACGGTTATAAGCCGCCATAATGGTCCACGGCTGAGATTTTTTAACAGCCATTTCAAAGGCGGTTAAATAAATTTCACGAAGCGTTCTTTCATCGACAACGGAATCCACGGTCATGCGGCGGGTTTCTTGGCTGTTTGCCGCAAAATGCTTCATGCTTGTGCCGATGCCCTTGGATTGCACACCGTCAATAAAGGCGGAAGCACAAGTGCCGGAAAGATAGGGGTCTTCGGAGAAATATTCAAAGTTTCTGCCGCAAAGGGGAGAACGCTTAATATTAGTACCCGGGCCTAAGAGCACGGAAATCTGTTCTTTTAAGCATTCTTCACCGAGGGTTTCACCCATTTTATAAAGTAAATCGGGATCCCAGGAGCAAGAGGTGGTTGCCGCGGTCGGGAAGCAAATCGCGGGTACGCCCATTAAGGATTTCTTTTGCTCCTTGGTTTTTTCTTTAATGCGCTTACGAATCCCGTGAGGGCCGTCGGTCATCATAATAGACGGAATACCGACACTTTCAACGGCTGCTGTATTCCAGTAGTCTCTGCCGGAGCAAAGACTTGCTTTTTCTTCTAAAGTCATTTTTGCGAGAATCTCGGGATGCTTCATGTTCTGCCTCCTAATTTAAAAAAATCCTATAGAATAGGCTATGCTACCCTATATGATAAATCATTTTTTGGGGTTTTGCAAGTCCTCCGAAAGAAATGAACGTTTTAAGCTTCTTCGTCGTTTTCACCTTCGATACCGAGCAAAGAAACGGACTCGGATTCTTCCAAATCCTCTACATTTTTAAGTTTCTTACGAATGATAGAATTACGCTTTTGTGCATCGTCAAGTGCTTTTCCTGCATCGTCGATTTTCTTCTTTGCCTTTTCGAGCACAACGCCGAATTTCTCATACTGCGCCTTGGTTGCGCCGAGTAAAAGCCTTACTTCGTTTGCCTTTTCGTTGATAGCCACGGTCTTAAAGCCCATGGAAAGAGAATTTAAGAGAGCTGTGATGGTGGAAGGGCCGGCAATCATAACGTTGCAATCGTTTTGAATCTTTTCTAAGATGCCAGACTGCGAAGAAACGATTTCGGCATAAAGACCTTCGGTCGCGAGATACATAATCGCAAACGGTGTGGTCTTGGGTACGCAAATGTATTTTTTAATGAGCTTTGCTTCATCATAAACACGGGATTCCAGTGCCTTTCTCGCCGCCTTGACGGCTTCGGGGTCGGCGTGATCCGCGGCAGTGCAAAGACGAACATAGTCTTCCATCGGGAATTTGGAGTCCACGGGTAAATAGGTGATTTTGGATTTGTCATCGCTTGCGGGAATGCGAATGGCAAATTCTACGCGCTCGGTGTCTTTCTCGCCCGTAGCCACGTTTTTGTCATACATATTCGGAATGGTCTGGTCTAAAATGCCTTCAAGCTGAATTTCCGCCCAAGTGCCGCGCGCTTTGACATTGGTTAAAACACGGTTGAGTGCGCCGACGTTATCGGTGACGCCGACGGAAAGCTCCTTCATTTCGCCGAGGGATTTGTATACATTTTCCAGCTGCTCGGAAACGGTCTTGAAAGAGGAGTTGAGACGGGTGGTCAGGGTGGAGGTGAGCTTTTCATCTACTGTGACGCGCATTTCCTCAAGCTTCTTTTCGTTGCTTTCCTGCATTTTCGAAATCGCGCCCTCCACGATTTTCGACTGCTTTTCATTCTGCTGTGCCGTGCTTTCGCGAATCTCGGAAAGGGCCTTATGTACGCTTTCACTGAGAGAGATTTTCTGCTCTAAGTTGGATTTGGTAATCGCTTCGAGACGCTCATTCATTTTGTCGAGATGTTGGGCAATTTCCATACGATTGCGCGCAAATTCATCGGCGGTTTTTCTTTCACTTTCCGAAACCTTAGAAGAAAGCTTCTGCGCTTCGATTTTTAAAGCTTCGGTATCCTGTTTTACATTTTCAATGTCCTTTTGTACTTCGCTTTTGCCGTTTTTCTTTTTGAGAGAGACTGCTAAATTCACAATCATAACGATAAGAATTAAAAGACAAAGCAAAAGAAGAATCATTTCTGTGGGAGTCATAAAAGCACCTCGTTTTTTAAGTTTCTTTGCCGAATTTTTGGCAATTTTCTGTATCTATTATAATAGAAAAGCCGAAAGGTGTCAACGAAGCGCCGCGCCGAAGCCCCGAAAAGGGGACAGAGAAAATCAAAAAAATAAGGGACGGATGCACTCCGCCCCTTGTGTGAAATTTAAAAATAGTTATGGCTTTTCCTTTTTGGCTTTTCCTTGTGCAATGCAAGGAAAATCATTGTCTGTGTCGGCGGTTCTTTGCACCTCGTATGTGCCGAAGGTGCAGTTTAAGCCGAAGGCGGTGGCTGTGTCTAAATTCTCCGCGGCGGCTGTGGATTTAGAAAGATTTACGTCTTTTTTGGATTTTTTGTTTTTCATAAAATCACCTCAAAGAAAGTTTTTCCAAAAAGGCAAAGGCTATGCAAAAGCTATTGAAGCCAGCTATAAAATTTGCTATAATGTGGGGGATTTTGAAAGGAAAGGCGTGTACCGAATGGCGAATCAAAACCCCTTGGTAAATTTACCAACCCTGCTTTTGCTGTGGTATGAAGAGAATAAACGTGACCTGCCTTGGCGCAGAGACCGAGAGCCTTATCACGTTTGGATTTCGGAAATCATGCTACAGCAAACCCGCGTCGAAGCGGTAAAGGGCTATTATGCACGCTTTTTAACGGCACTCCCAACGATAGAATCCCTTGCAAACGTCCCCGAAGAAGAGCTTTTAAAGCTTTGGGAGGGACTCGGTTATTATAATCGCGCGCGAAACTTAAAAGCGGCGGCACAGCAGATTATGGAAGAACATGGCGGCAAATTCCCCGAAGATTACGAGAGCATCCGTGCCTTAAAGGGCATCGGCGATTATACCGCAGGCGCGATTTCCTCCATTTGCTTCGAGATGCCGCGTGCGGCGGTGGACGGCAACGTTTTGCGCATTGCGGCAAGACTGTTAGCAGACGAAACGCCCATAGATTTGCAAAAGACCAAAACCGACTTGGCAAAGCTTTTGGAAGAAATCTATCCGAAGGGGCAGTGTGGTGCGTTTACGCAAAGCCTTATGGAGCTCGGCGCAACGGTTTGTACACCACGTGCGTGGCGGTGCGAAGCCTGCCCGACAAAAGAGATTTGTAAAGCTTATGCACAGGATACCGTGCAGAATTTCCCTGTGAAGCTGCCGAAAAAAGAAAAAAGAGTAGAAGAAAAAACCGTCTTTTTATTTTCCCATGACGGCAAGCTTGCCATTGAAAAACGAAAGGCAAAGGGACTTCTTGCAGGGCTTTGGCAGTTTCCCAATAGTGAACAGGCACTTTCCCCCGAAGCGGCTCTGCAAGTGGCAGATGAAATGGGCGTGCATCCTGTGAACTTAATGCAGGAAGTGCACAAAACGCATATTTTTACGCACATCCGCTGGGAAATGACCGGCTATAAAATCGAATGTGCCGAAGAAAACGAAAAATTTATCTGGGCGAGCGAAGCGGATTTTAAAGAAACCTATGCGCTCCCGACCGCCTTTAGAATGTTTTTAGAAGACTAAAACAGCGCAAAAAGCAGGCAGAAATTCGCCTGCTTTTTTTCTTTTTACTATAAATGAAAAGGAGAAAATCAGAACAAAACGCAGGATAACATTACCAAATTATTATTTTTTTGTGAACTTACTAAAAAAGACTTGATTTTTTCTAAAAAATGGTTAAAATAGATATTAGCACTCGGGGATAAAGAGTGCTAACCACACATTGTTTTATCATTTAGGAGGCATATATTATGACAATCAAACCCCTTGCAGACAGAGTTGTTTTAAAAGCTGTCGAGGCAGAAGAAACCACAAAGAGCGGCATTATTTTAGCGGCATCCGCACAGGAAAAGCCTCAGGTTGCTGAAGTTGTAGCAGTCGGCCCCGGCGGAATGGTAGACGGCGTAGAAGTTTCTATGTATGTAAAGGTTGGCGACAAGGTCATCACCAGCAAGTATTCCGGCACTGAAGTGAAGATGGATGACAAAGAATACACCATCGTTCGTCAGGCAGATATTTTGGCAGTTGTTGAATAAACATAATCCCGTTTGAAACGATAGATTTTAGAAAGAGGTAATCATCATGGCAAAACAGATTATTTACGGTGAGGAAGCAAGAAAAATGCTTCAGGCAGGTATCGACAAGCTTTCCGATACCGTTAAAATTACAATCGGCCCCAAAGGCAGAAACGTTGTATTAGACAGAAAATACGGCGCACCGTTAATCACCAATGACGGTGTAACTATTGCTAAGGAAGTTGAGCTTGAGGATGCATTCGAGAACATGGGCGCACAGCTCGTAAAAGAAGTTGCAACCAAGACCAACGACGTAGCAGGTGACGGTACCACAACCGCAACCCTTCTTGCGCAGGCACTCGTTCGTGAAGGCATGAAGAACGTTGCAGCAGGTGCAAACCCGATGGTTGTTAGAAAGGGTATGCAGAAGGCAGTTGACGCAGTTGTAGAAACCGTTAAGAAGAATGCACACGCTGTAAAGACCACCGATGATATTGCTAGAATCGCAACCATTTCCGCAGCAGACGAATTCGTTGGCAAGCTCATTGCAGAAGCTATGGAAAAGGTAACCGCAGACGGCGTTATCACCATTGAAGAATCCAAGACTTCTGAAACCTACAGCGATGTTGTAGAAGGCATGCAGTTTGACCGCGGTTACATTTCTCCTTACATGGTAACCGATACCGACAAAATGGAAGCTGTTATCGATGATGCACTCGTACTCATCACCGATAAGAAGATTTCTTCCATTCAGGAGATTTTACCGCTCCTTGAAAAAGTTGTAAACGCAGGCAAGAAGCTTGTTATCGTTGCTGAAGATGTAGAGGGCGAAGCTCTTTCCACCATCCTTGTAAATAAGCTTCGTGGCACATTTACTTGCGTATGCGTTAAGGCTCCGGGCTTTGGCGACAGAAGAAAAGAAATGCTCCAGGATATCGCAACCCTTACCGGCGGTCAGGTGATTACCGCAGACCTCGGCTTAGAGCTTAAGGATGCAGACATCATGCAGCTCGGTAGAGCAAAGCAGGTTGTTGTAACCAAGGAAACCACCACCATCGTTGATGGCGCAGGCGACAAGGATGCAATCAAAGACCGAGTTCAGCAGATTAGAAACCAGATTGAAGCTACCACTTCCGACTTTGACCGTGAAAAGCTTCAGGAAAGACTTGCAAAGCTTGCAGGCGGCGTAGCAGTAATCCGTGTAGGTGCTGCAACCGAAACCGAAATGAAAGAAAAGAAGATGCGTATCGAAGACGCTCTTGCAGCAACTAAGGCAGCTGTGGAAGAAGGTTCTGTTGCAGGCGGCGGCGTTGCACTTCTCAATGCTATCCCCGCTCTTAGAGAGCTTGTTGAAGCAGAAGCAGATGCAGATGTTAAGACCGGTATGCGTATCGTTCTCAAGGCTATTGAAGAGCCGGCAAGACAGATTGCAAAGAATGCAGGCCTCGAGGGTTCTGTTATCGTAAACGAAATCCTTTCCAGCGACAAGGCAGGCTACGGCTTCGACTTCTACAACGAAGAATATGTAGATATGTTTGAAGCAGGTATCTTAGACCCCGCTAAGGTAACCCGTTCCGCACTCCAGAACGCTGCATCCGTTGCAGCTATGGTTTTGACCACCGAATCTCTCGTAGCAGATATTCCGGACCCGCAGGGTGATGCCGCAGCAGCCGCTGCAATGGCAGCACAGACCGGTGCAATGTATTAAAAAATAGCCGCTTGAAACGGTAAATAAGAAAAGCTGTCTTGCAGAAATGCAAGGCAGCTTTTTTGTGTTTAAAAATAAAGTTTATTTTTTTGTCTATAATTTGAAACTCTTTGGAAGCAAATCTCCTAAGGTGTAGGTTTCAAAGGTGCTTTTGTCGTTGCCCAAATAGATTTTAAAGCTAGGCTCGCAAAATTCCGCCATAACCTGACGGCAGACGCCACAGGGAAAACAGCTTTCTTTAAACTCGTTTTCCTCTTTGCCGACAATCGCAATCGCCTCGAATTCTGTAACGCCCTCACTGATAGCTTTGGCAAAGGCCACACGCTCCGCACAAAGAGAAGGGGAGTATGCGCCGTTTTCAATGTTACAGCCTGTAAAAACCTGCCCGTCCTTGGTTAAAAGTGCCGCACCAACATGAAAATTCGAATAGGGTGCATAAGATTTTTTCACGGCTTCTAAGGCAAATTCAATTAAAAATAAAGGCTTCATTGGGAAAACTCCTTTCTCTTTCGGGGAATACGGTTCTTTTCTTCTCCATTTCGTAATAGGTATATAAAAAACGAATGTGGAGGGATTTTTTTGGATTTGATTCGATACGGCAGCCGCGGAACGAATGTGCAGTATGTGCAGTTGGCACTCTATCGCTACGGCAATAGTAATTTGGCGATTGACGGGATTTTCGGCGCGCAAACACAAGAGGCTGTGCGCACGTTCCAAAGTCAAAACGGACTTTCGCCCGACGGTGTGGTTGGACCCAAAACCATGGAAAAGTTTATGCCGCTCCTTCGAGGCTATGCCGTCCATACGGTCAGAAGTGGCGACACGTTTTACACGCTTTCTCAAGATTATCAAACGGATTTGGGTGGTATCTTACGTGCGAATCCAACCAAAGACCCCGACCATTTGCAAATCGGCGACAAGGTGTTCATTCCTTATGCTTTCCCGCTGGTGCCGCACAATGTAAATTATTCCTATTTTCTGACGGCGTGCATTATCGAGGGCCTCAGCGTGCGCTATCCGTTCTTAAAAACGGGCAGTATCGGTAAGAGTGTTATGGGCAGACCGCTTGCCTATCTCTGCATCGGTAAGGGCGAAAAAGAGATTTGCTATAATGCATCACACCATGCCAATGAGTGGCTGACAACGCCCGTTCTTTTGACCTTTGCAGAGGAATACTTAGAAGCTTGCGCTCTGAATGAAGAATTTGGCGGCAAAAGTGCCAAAACGCTCTTTTCGGAGTATAGCCTATATCTCGTGCCACTTGTGAATCCCGACGGCGTAGACCTCGTTACAGGCATTTTAAACGCAGGTGGCTATTATAACTATGCAAAGCACATCTCCGAACAGTACAGCAATATTCCCTTCCCCTCGGGCTGGAAAGCGAATATCGAGGGTGTGGACCTCAATTTGCAATATCCTGCCGGCTGGGAGGAAGCCAAACGTATTAAAGAAGAACAGGGCTTCTATAAGCCTGCACCGCGCGATTTCGTCGGTAAAGCACCGCTCACAACGCCCGAAAGTATCGCCATGTATAAATTCACGCAGGCGAAGAATTTCCGCTTGACGCTTTCTTACCACAGCCAAGGAGAGCTGATTTACTGGAAATATGCCGACTACGAGCCGGAACGCTCGAAAGAAATTGCCGATTATTTCGGCGAGGTCAGCGGCTACACGGTTGCCCTAACGCCCTATAATTCGAGCTTTGCCGGCTATAAGGATTGGTTTATTCAGAACTATAACCGCCCCGGCTATACCATTGAAATCGGTACGGGTCAAAGCCCCTTGCCGCTTGCCCAGTTCCCCGAAATTTATAAAAAGAATTTCGGCATCCTTTTAGGTGGCATGACGCAGATGTAAGCTTTCTTACATAACCGTTTGCTGGCAGAAGACAAAACAGCTTATAAAAAAGCCGCAAAAGGGCGTTCCTTTTGCGGCTTCAATTTGTTTACAGAAGGCTTGCAGCGTCTTTGTCCATGAAAATAACTGCATTGGGGTGGAAGTGCAGGATGGAAGCGGGGCACTGCGGTGTAACGTCGCCGTTAATCATAGCCGCCATAGCTTCTGCCTTTTCTTTACCGGTTGCAATCAAAACAACCTGTTTTGCTGTCATAATGGAACCAACGCCCATGGTCAGTGCATAATGCGGCATGGGGTTTTCATCGAAGTATTTGGAGTTGGCTTCGATGGTGCTGTCGGTTAACTGTACCTTGAAAGAGGTCTTTGTGAAAGCCTCGGAAGGTTCGTTGAAGCCGATATGACCGTTTCTACCGATGCCGAGAAGCTGAATGTCGATGCCGGCATTGCGGAGCTCTTCGTCATAGCGAAGGCATTCTGCGTCAACATCTTCTGCGTTGCCGTTTAAGAAGTGTACGTTTTCTTCTTTAATATCGGTGTGGTTGAAGAGCTGCTCGTGCATGAAGGTGTAGTAGCTGTTTTTGTCCTCTTTCGGGAGGTCAACGTATTCGTCTAAGTTGTAAGTACGAACATTCTTGAAGCTAACTTCGCCCTTTTCATAAGCTTTATACATATATTCATAGGTGGGAATCGGGGTAGCGCCGGTTGCAAGACCTAAAACAATTTCGGGGTTCTCTTTTACAGCATCTACAAAAAGCTGACCTGCAGCCTTGCCGATTTCCTGTGCGTTGTCTAAAATAATGACTTTCATTGAATTCACCTATTCCTTTTTGAATTTTGAAATTTAATATATTTCTAGTATAACACAAAATGATAAGAATGCAATAAATTTTAGTTTGCGAATCGGATAATTTATAGTTTACATTGTTTAAAAAAATGTGCTATACTGGAAGGAAGTAAAAGTAAAGGTGGCTTTACATTATGCTAAAATGCGGAATCGATACAGTGGAGATTGAGCGCATCGAGAAATCTCTGAAAAGCCCTTCCTTTTTGACGACGGTTTACGGCGAACGTGAACGCGCCGAATGGGAAAAACGAGGCAAAAGAGCCGAAAGTGCCGCGGCGGCGTTTGCGGCAAAGGAAGCTTTTTCAAAAGCCCTTGGCACAGGGATTCGCGGTTTTCAGCTTTCCGAAGTCGAAGTGCTGCACGATGCACTCGGCGCACCGTATTTTCATCTTTCGGGCAAAGCGCGGGAGCTTTCTAAAAAAGCAAAGCTCAAATTCACGCTGAGCATTACACATACCAAAACCTTAGCAACTGCCATGGTTGTAGCTTATGAGGAAGGAGCTTTCTAAATGGAATATGTTTTGAACGGGGCAGATATTAAAGCCTTGGAAGCGAGCGCCGATGCAAACGGCGTTTCTTATCTTCGTTTAATGGAAAATGCAGGCGCGGCTTGCGCGAAGGCGATTCGTAAACGGTTTGATGCCGCGCAGAACAAGCGTGTCAGCGTATTTTGCGGCAAGGGCAAAAACGGCGGCGATGGTTTCGTTATCGCGAGAAAGCTTTACGAAAACGGCTACGATGTGCGTGTGTTCTTGCTCCTCGGTGACCCGACAGCGGAAAATGCTATAGAAATGCGCGCCAGAGCTGCACATATGGAAATTCCGATTAGTGAATACGATGTACATTCCCCTTTACAAAAACGCTTCATTTTAACTTCGGACATTTTAGTTGATGCTTTGTTTGGAACGGGCTTTTCCGGCGACGAATGCGAGGCACTTTCCGCCCTTCGTGCAGTGCTCGAAGAGGCCGAAGGAACGGTATTTTCTGTCGATGTGCCGAGCGGACTTTTGACCGACAGCGGTGCCGTTGCGGCAGAGCCGGTAAAGGCAGATGTTACCCTTACCGTAATGGCGTTAAAGCCGTCTTTGACCCTGTATCCTGCCAAACGCTATGCCGGTGAAATCGAGGTGGTGCGCATCGGTGTTCCCGAAGAATTATATGCACCCTACGATACAGTATGCACGTTAGAGGATGAAGATATTTGCGCCATGTTCCCGAAAGCTGAAGAGGATGCCAATAAAGGCGACTTCGGTAAGCTTTTAATCTTGGCAGGTAGTTACGCGATGCCCGGTGCGGCAGTGCTTTCTTCCGCGGCGGCGGTCGAGTGCGGCGCGGGTCTTGTGCGTTTGGCATTCCCCGATAAAGCTTATGCGGCTGTGACAGCAAGAACCCCCGAAAAGGTGCTTTTGCCGCTCGAATCCAACCGCGAGGGCAGAATCTCCTTCCAAAATGAAAAACATATTCTTGACGCTTTAAAATCCGCCGATGCCTGCCTTTTGGGCTGTGGCATGGGTGTGGATTATGATACAAAGGCCGTGGTAGAATCCGTGCTCCGCCATGCAGAAATTCCCGTTATTTTAGATGCGGACGGCATAAACGCGGTGGCTTCTGACATAGATATAATTAAAGAAGCAAAAGCTCCGGTTATTTTAACCCCGCATCCGGGCGAAGCGGCACGTCTTTTGGGCTGTACGCCGCAGGAGGTGCAGGCAAACCGCATGGAGGCCTGCCGTGCGATTCACGAGAAAACAGGTGCTGTGGTTGTTTTAAAGGGCGCAGGTACGCTCTTAACGGCAGACGGTGTACATTTCCTGCTCAACTTAACAGGGGATGAGGGCTTAGCTACAGCGGGCAGCGGCGATGTTCTTGCCGGTATTTTGGCGGCGTTCCTTGTACGTGGCTTAACGCCGATAGAAGCGAGCGCAGTGGCAACCTATCTCCACGGCAAAGCCGGTGAAGCGGTTTCCAAAGCTTTCTCGAAGAGCGGTAATACGCCGTCCAAAGTGTTAGATGTTCTCCCGAAGCTTCTTGCCTCTTTTGAATAAAAGACGGAGAGGAACTTAGGCACATGCAAGCTATCAAACGCACCCTTTGCTTTTGCATGGCAGTTTTCTTACTGCTTTGCGGCTGTGAACGAAATAAGAAAGAAAAATCGAAGCCGCCTTTGCAGTTCTCGGCGCAAATCGAAGTGACCCACGGCAAATTGCAATATACGGCGAATTGTACCTTGCATCACGCGCAAAGCTGTGATTTGATGTTCAGCGCACCCAAAGCGCTTTGCGGCTTAGAGATTTTGCAAACGCCGATGGAATGCACCGTAAAGCTTCTCGGCTTGGAAGTAAAAGCGCCGATTACCTATCTTCCGCAAACTGCCTTTGCAAAACTGCTCTTTACGGCGTGTGCCTCGCTTTCTGACCCTGAAAATTATATTACGCAAAGAAGCGAAAATAAGCTTTATTATATCGGCAAAACGCCAAACGGCGAAGCGTTTACCTTTGTTGCCGATGCCGAAACCGAGAATTTAGAAGCCTTGGAAATGAAAGAGGAAGGTTTAACGATTCACTTTTCGACGTTTCAAAGATTGTAAAATAAAACCCCTTGTGCAAATTTTACTGTGCACAAGGGGTTTACTATTTTTGGAGCTTTTCAAAATAGGGCAAAGGCTTCTTATTATAATGAAAAAAGAGGTGTATAGCTTTGATACACCTCTTTTATACTTTTTCGTTTAATTGTCGAAGCTTAGTTCATCGCAATTTTAATTACGATTTTACGAACCTTTTCCGACGCTTTGCCACAGCAACCGGGCTTATGTGCTTCGTGGGGATAGAAAACAGCGAACTGATTCGGCTGTAAAAGGAAGCCGCAAATACCGCTTTTACCTTTGAGCATTTCTACATCGTTTTCTGCATCATAGGGAGAAGAAACTTCCAAGGCTTCCGGACGCTCTAAGTAAATGAGCTCTCTGCCCGAAACAAGGAACTGGAAGTCAATGTAGCGGCGGTGGGTTTCGAAATCTTTATCTGCCGCCGGAACGGTGTCATATTCAATTACGTTTGCAAAAACGTTGTCGCCGTCCAATTCGTAGTGGCCTAAGGGCAAGGGCTTCTTTAAATAGTTTACAATGAAGTCGTAAGCCATAATAGAGCTCTCGTTCTTCTGTGCGTAACGAAAAAAGTTGTCAATATTGTCAAAAAGCATGGGTTTAGTCCTCCTGTGCGTTATTGGTAACCATGTGAACATTTAAGTGATTATAAGTCATTTCAATATTGCGTTTATCAAAATCGGTTTTGATTTGTTCTAAAAGCGCAAATCGAGCCGGCCAATAATCTTCGGTTTTCACCCAAGCGCGCACGATATAACGGATGCTGCTGTCATCATAGGAGAGTACAGCGGCAAAGGGCTTGTCGGGTGTATCTAAAAATTTATCCACTGCCGCCACAGAAGCAAGCAGAGATTCACGAACCAGTGCAATCGGGGCATCGTAGGAAGCAGAAATTTCCAAATCGACGCGGCGGTTTTCCTGCGTGGTAAAATTTGTAACCTTTGTAGCAACAATTTTGCTGTTGGGTACATAAATGAGCTTATTGTCTACGGTGGCAATACGGGTATGGATTAGACCAATAACCTTAACTGTGCCGCTGATGTCGTCAATCTGCACGTAATCCCCAAGCTTAAAGGGCTTTGTAACGAGGAGCACAACGCCGCCGGCGAGGTTCGAAAGGGAATCCTGCACAGCGAGGGAAGCGGTTAAACCGACAACAGAGAACGCGGCAAGAAGAGATGTAACTGAAACGCCGAGCGTATCAATGACAATCATCGCCATGAGGAAATAGAGCAGAACTTTTACCGCGGCACGAACGAAGCGCGTAAGGTTTGCATCCATGTGCATTTTGTCAAAGAGCCTGTCTGCAAAGCGCATCACGAGCTTGATGAGCAAATAGCAGACTACAAAGGCAATCACGGCGGCTAAAATCTTGCCTACGGTGAAATTACCTACGGCGTAGTTTAGGATTTCATGAATCTTTTCCATAATATGTATTTTCCTTTTCTAAACGGGGAGAGTGCTTATCTTGCGCAAAGAATAGTTGTTGCTAAGGTGAACTGCGCGAGATAATAAAGGGTGTGATTTAAAATAATATTGAACTTTGTGTTCTTGTCTTTTGCAAAATACATACCCGACAAAACGAGGTCGGAAAGCAAAAAGAGAAGTGCACCGACGAACATAACCACCCACATGCTGTGGAAGTGGGTAACGACCATAAACATGAACGCGGTTGTCATGGTTAAGGATAAAACGAAGGTGTAAAAGAACACAATCAGCTTAAATTTACCGTACTGCATTTTCATGGGCTTTTCAATGAGAAGCGCAATGCAGGCGATAAGAAGTGCCAACACAATGGAAATCAGGATGGTTTTCAGGTTAAACGGCCCTGCGGAATACTGCGCGCAGATGAAGCAAATGTGCCCAACCAGGAAAAACAGGAAGCCGGCATAAAGATAGGAATCCTTATCGCCCACATAAATCCATTTGAGGTCGAGCCAAACATCGCCCAAAAGACCACATACCAAACCGAAGAGCATGAACGAGCCGAAGTCTAAAAAGCTTCGATTGCGGTTTGTTGCGGCAACCGCTACGGCAATAAAGCAGAGGCTGGCAACTGCTTTTGCGTAGAGACCTTGAATACCGCCTTTTGTGACACGCTGCCATAAGAAACTAACTGTAGCAAGAACACCGATTGCTAAGAGAACCCAAAAATACATAGGGAATCACTCCTGTTTCTTTATTTATGGGCATATTATACAATAATTTTAAAAATTATTCAATAGTATTTTGCAAATCTACAAATGGTCAGCGGACTGTTCATAAGTTATGAAAAAATCACGCAAGGACTACCGCGAGGGCGGATTTTGCGTGATTTTTATGTTCTACGGGCTTATTTTTTATCCAAAAGCGCAGAGAGCTCTTCCATGAAGGCGTTAATGTCACGGAAACGACGATATACAGAGGCGAAACGCACATAGGCAACCTCATCAATTTCTTTTAATTTTTCCATGGCAAGCTCGCCGACCTGCAAAGAGGTTACCTCGCGGTCGAGAGAGTTTTGGAGGGTGCTTTCAATGCTGTTTACGGCCTTTTCAAGCTCATCCATAGTAACCGGACGCTTTTCGCAAGCGCGCATCATACCGTTTAAAAGTTTGTTTCGGTCGAAAACCTCTCGGGATTTATCTTTCTTAATGACCAAAATCGGAAGACTTTCAATCACCTCATAGGTGGTGAAGCGCTTGCCGCACTGTAAACATTCCCGGCGACGGCGAATTCTGGAGCCTTCATCTGTGGGTCGTGAGTCAATCACTTTGCTTTCTTCATAACCGCAAAAGGGGCATTTCATAGTATCACATCCGATCTAGAGTTAAACAGACACTTTATAGGGTATAGTATACCATTTGAATCCTACAATGTAAAGAATTAGAGGCATTTTTTTAAGCCCTCGTAGGCGATTTTTATATCTTCGGGGCAGGTGTAGCAGTAATCATAAAGCTCGAGCATGTAATCGCCCTTGTAGCCCTTTTCCTGCATGGTTTTAAAGAAGGCTTTAAAGTCGAATAAACTGCCCTCGCAAAACGGCAGGGCACAGGGGGCATCTGCCGTGCAATCGCTGATGTGAATGTGTGCTATCGAGTCGGAAAATTCTTCGACGAATACGGCGGGGTCAATCTTTACCTTTCTCGCCTGTTTTAAATCAAAAACCATGTGGAAGCGGTCGCCGAGAAAATCCCGCATACGTTTTAAATAATCAGGGCTTTGAGAGCGGTAGAGTGCCACGTTTTCTTGGCAGAGGAGGATGTCCTCTTTTTGCGCCATATCAGACAGAATACCGAAACGCTCAAAAACCTCCTCGTCGGGAATACTGCCGGGGATTTTAGCCCCGTGCATCACTAAAACATCCGCCCCGAGGGTGTGCATGCCGTCGAAATAACGCTTAAAATCCTCTTGAGATTCTAAAAAGCGGCGGTTGTAGGAACTGAAAAAATAATAGGATTCTGTGAAAGAGGCATAGGTGTGAAAGCTCTTTACGCGAAAGCCGTAGGAATCTTTAATCTCTTTAAATTTCTCTATATAAGCCGAATCCAGCTCGTAAGGAGAATTTACAAAAAGCTCTGTGCAGTCTGCGCCGAGCTCGCCGACGATCTGTAGGGATTCTTCTGTGGTGTGCGGATAAAAACATCCGGATGAAATGCCGATTGCCATGCGTGGACCTCCTGGGACATGATGCTTCCAAAATTTGTGCGTTGCGGCACTGATTTGTGTATAGTAATATTGTAAAGGGAGGGATGCCAAAATGCAAGCCTTATTTAGAGAACTGAAAGCCCTTTTTCAAAGCTTTCACAAATGGACAAAGCGTCTTTTACACATCGGATTGCCTATAGCGCTCTTTTGCCTGTTTGCGGCAGGCTGTTTCTATTATATAGCAGCTTTTTCCGAAGAATATTACAAAATGCTTCGCTTAGCAGAAGATTTCTTTATCTGCGGCAGAGACTTTCTCAGTATTACACTGATTTTTGCGCTAAGCTTTGAAGCACTGCAAAAGAAAATCGCTTTAGAAGAACAAAAAAATAAAGATTCTTAAAAGAAAAACCGCCGACAAAAGCTGCCGGCGGCGCAAAAGCCTTTTGCAAACGCAAGAAAATATTTCGTTAAAGTTTTAAAAGCTTTCGCTGAAAATAGCATGCGCAGATTGGCTTTAAAAATGCAAAAAAATAAAAAAATAAAAAATTTAGCAAAAAGACTTGATTTTTTCTGCTGCATGTGATAAAATACCAAAGCATTGAAAAATGATTGAACTTCGAACGGAGGTAAGTTACATGACCGTACTTGAATACATTCTCGGCTCCTTGCTGCTTCTTGTAGCTATTGTGCTCATCGTTTTAGTTATGGCACAGAAAAGCAGAGAAAACGGCTTGTCCGGTGCAATCGCAGGCGGCGGTGCTTCTGATACCTTCTTCGGTAAACATAAAGGCAGAACGGTTGAAGCAAAAATGGCAACAGCTACAAAGTGGCTCGGCGTCATCTTCTTTGTTCTCGCTTTTGCAGCAACACTTCTTATGTTGTTCTTCTAAAGCATATAAAGCGATTCTGAAGAGTCGCTGTTATATGAGCCATTAGCTCAGTTGGCAGAGCACTTGACTTTTAATCAAGGTGTCCGGAGTTCGAATCTCCGATGGCTCACCACAAAAAGAACCGTACTTTTCGTGCGGTTCTTTTTTTATGCTCAAAAGGAATTTGATGCCGGAAAGGCTTATGCATCGCATCGTGTAGGGAACTTTTCTACCATAAAAGGCGGATAGGATATGATTTTATAATCCTTCTTTAAAGGCTTGCTTGCAGAATATCCTACCCAACTTTTTGATTATGCCTACTATATTGCGTACAATAATAAGAAAACAAATTTTAAATGAAAAAGAAGAAAAGCATAGAGCACTGATTGTCGCTTTGGCGCTTTTGCTCGCTGTTTCCATGACAGCTTGCAATGCCAAAAACGCCGCGATTGAAACAGAAGCTTCGCAGGAAACGACGGAAGCCACCGCTGCAGAGCCTGTAATGATTACAGTCGAAGACTTAAAGCCTCTTGCCGACAAAGGCACCCTTTCACGAGGGTGTCTTTACTTTATAGGAAAAAACGAGAGACACTTTACAAAGCCAAAAGGCATATGGGGCTTTGTAAAATAGCACTGATAGATTCGCATAAAAAAAGAGATACGCTTGTTCGGCGTATCTCTTTTCTTATGTATAGGTTTATTTTTCTTGCTTTGCGTATTCGTCCATGTCTTGCATGGTAACGGTTTCTTTTACGTTGTCCGAAAGCATCTGGTATTTATCTTGATAGTAGTTAGAACCTGTGCAATCGAAACTGCCGTCGGTCTTGGCATCAATAATGGTACAGCCGCGCTGTGTACCGATTTTAGAAATGCCGCTGTAGGCGAGGTAGTCAATGCTATAACCATAAGTTAAGCGGATGCCTTTATAATCCAAAGAGTAGTTGTTTAAATGGTCATGGCCGCAGAAGATGCCCTTCTGACCGCCGAGGGTCTGCATTGTTTCAAAGAGATTGTCATCCTCTAACGGGATGCAAATCTGACTGCCGATTTCACCGACCGTACCGTAATGAAGCTGTACGTTTTCGGTATCTCTATAGTCGTTTCCAACATACTCATTCCAAGCGTTTTTGTATTCATGGAGTGGAATGTGGAAGAAGAGCATCGAGGTAACCTCTCCGAACTGCTCGCTCTTTTCGACTTTAGCTTCTGCGTCATCCTTATATAAGGTATCTAAGGTTGCGGCGTTTCTTTCGTTGAGAGCTAATACCGTATTCTTATACCATTCGATTTGGTTGTCGTGCATGTGGTCATATTTCCAAAGAATACCAAGCTTGTCGTCCTCGGTGTAGGCGTGGGAATCCAACAGGAAAAGTGCCTGTGTTACAATGCCGTCTGTATTCTGCACTTCGATTACGCTGTTGCCGAAGCCGTCTACATCGGCACTGCCCTTTTGGAAGAGACAATGCTTTAAGGTGTCGCCGCCATAATAATCCGCCATATCCTCACGGGAATAATAGCTGTAGGCTTCGGTGTCGTGGTTGCCGAATACGGGAATCCACGGCACACCGAGTTTTTCCATGAGGGTTGAAAAAAGCTTTGCGGAATGCATGTTGTTCATCGTGCCCGAAATGAACGGCACGGGGAACGAAATATCACCTGTGATAATCACAAGGTCGGGCTTTTCTTCGGTGACCATGGAGGCGACAGCATTAATCGCCATAGCGTCTTTCTTCGAGGAAAGACAACCGCCGCCGAGATGCACGTCGGTGAGCTGTAAGATTTTTAAATCACGGTCGGTTTTAAAGACCCAGTTGCCGTTTTCGCTTTTTTCGGGAAGCACAGCATCGGGATTTTCAATCGTTTGAAAGGATGCGGCAAGTTCGGTGTTTGCTTTGAGGCTGACCGCATTCAAAATGGAAAATACAGCGGCGCAGAGCAGGTTGAACACCACAATGACGCCGAGAATCCAAAGAATGACCTTTCCGACCTTCTTTAGGGTTGATTTGCTTTTGGTTTTAGACATGAATTTTCCTCCCATTCTATATGGATATTGATAAAGCTTTGCGCTCTAAGTTCCGCTTTGATTTGTGCGCCGAGAGCCGCTTTGTCTGCGCCTTGCGGTGCTTTTAAAACTAAAACGGCGACTTTGGCTTCCGCGCCGTAGTCATGCACGCCAATTTCCTTTGCTGTAACGGCTGTGCCGAGCTTTTCCAAAACCGCCTGCACGGCGGCAGTAGTTTGGGCATCCTGTGTGCCGAGAAGCTTAGAAACCGAAGTGCATATGAGCTTAATGCCGGAAATAATAATCAAAAGGCTGATGACCAGCCCCATAAAGCCGTCTAAGGCGAGACCGATTTTGTTGGCGAGCGTAAAGGAAACGAGTGCCACCGCCGTAACGCCGGTATCCATGAAGGAATCGAGCATAACGGTTTTGAGCACATCCGAGCGCGTCTTTTTATAGCGGTATAAAAAGAAAAAGCCCAGTCCCAATTTCACAAGACAGGTTGCCCCGATTAAATAGGCGTAACGCTCATAGAACCAAACCGGTGTGGGCATCGTGAGCCGCACAATGGAGTTGTAAGCGAAAGAAGCACCTGTTAGGGTGATGAGAACCGACATCACAAATTCCAATATGTATTCGATTCTGCCAAAGCCGAAGGGATGCTTTTCGGTGGCGGCTTTCTTTAAAAAGAGCGTGCCGCAAAACGCGAGCGAAATCGACAGCGTATCCAAAAGATTGTTGATGCTGTCGGTATAAATACAAAGGCTGTTTGTGCGAAGCCCGACATAGAGCTTTACAACAAACAGTAAAAAGTTCACAACGACCGCTAAAAGTAGCGATCCGCTATATTTGGTTTTCAAACATGCACCTGCTTTAATGTGGAAATAAACTAAAAACCATAAAATGGTAAACACTTTTTATAAAAAATCACGGATTTTCACTTAAAGTAGAGTATAGCATATCTCCTGCGGCGAAGCAACGCTATAGACAAAACTTAACTATACGAAAACTGTGCATTTTTTTGGCTATATTCACAAGAAAAAATCGCTCTTCGAAAAGAGCGGTTTGTTTTTTATTCTGCGAGCAAATCCGTAAATTCTGCGCCAATAAGCTCGGCTAAGGCGAGAGGAGAGAGCTTGATGCTCGAACCAACTCTGCCGCCGCTGATATAAACTTCTGGGAAATCTTTTGCCGAAGCTTCGATTTTGGTGGTGAAAAGCTTTTTCATGCCCACGGGGGAACAGCCACCGCGTACATAGCCCGAAACCTTTAATAAATTCTTGGGCGGAAGCATGGAGAGCGATTTCTCTCCGACGGATGCCGCACATTTTTTGAGGTCCAATTCCTCGGCAATCGGAATCACGAACACATAGTGCTCACCGCTCTTGCCGACTAAAATAAGCGTCTTTAAGGTGCATTCTACCGGCGCACCCGTAATTTCCGCCGTATGTAAGCCGTCGATAAATTCATCACATTCATAGGTCAGGCTTTCGTAGGGGATATGCGCCTTATCTAAAATGCGCATCACATTGGTTTTAATTTCTTTTTGTTTCTTTGCCATGGTATTGCCTCTTTTAACGAAATCTGCTCCTATTTTACCACAAAATCGCGAAAAAGCCAAAGCACCAAACAAAATTTTTTTGTTTGTTCATAATTTCCTGCAAGACTTTTTCGGAATCTAAGGTATAATAAACCTATAAACGATTTAGGAGATGTTTTTATGTGCACATCTATTTGCTTTAGACCTGGGGACTGCTACTTTGGCAGAAATTTAGACGTGGAATTTTCGTTTTGCGAAGAGGTTGTCATTACACCCCGCCGCTTTCATTTTGCTTTCAAAGACGGCAGGGATTTTCAAAATCAATATGCTCTCATCGGTATGGCGGCCGTGATTGACGGTACACCGCTTTACTATGATGCCACCAACGAAGCGGGACTTTCTATGGCAGGTCTGAATTTCCCGAATAACGCGGTTTATTTAGACCCGCAGGAGGGAAAGGATAACGTGACCTCCTCCGAGCTTCTTGTCTATCTTTTGGGGCAGGCAAGAACCGTGGCAGAAGCCAAAAAGATTTTAAAAAATGTGCGTCTGACGAATATCCCCTTTAATGCATCCATGCCGCTGGCACCGCTCCACTTTATGCTGAGCGATAAAACGGAATCTATCGTCATAGAGCCGACGGCAGAGGGACTTAAAATCTACGAAAATCCCTATGACGTGATGACGAACAATCCACCGTTCCCTTACCATATGTGGAATATGCAGAATTATTTGAATCTGAGCCCGGCGTTCGGCGAAAATCGCTTCACCGAGAAATATGAGCTTAAACCCTTCGGCGTGGGTATGGGGGCTATAGGCCTCCCCGGCGATGCTTCGAGCGCGTCCCGCTTTGTGCGTGTGGCGTTCCACCTTGCCAATGCGGCGAAAGGGGAGAGCGAGGAAGAAAACGTCAGCCAGTTTTTCCACCTCTTAGACAGTGTTGCCATGCTCAAAGGCTCTACCCTTACCAAAGACGGCAAAAATGACATTACCCTCTACAGCAGCTGCTGCAATGCGGATAAAGGCATATACTATTATAAGCGATACGAAAACAACCGCATCACCGCCGTAAATATGCACCATGCGGATTTAGACGGCGAAAAGCTCATTTGCTATCCGATTCGAAAGGCGCAGGATTTTTATTTCGAGAATTAAAGTTCCAAATACCGAAAAACTTCTATCCTTATATACTATTATAATATAAAAACACCCCTGCCGGCGAGGTACTACCGGCGGGGGTGTTTTTTATATAGGAAATAATTTGACGAACAAAGATTTCTTTTTAAGCGGTGGGCTCTGTAACAGCCTGTTCTGCCTTTTCGGTGTTCTTTTCTTTCTTGGCAGAAACAGCTTCGTAAACCTTAACGCCTGCAACGCTGAGAACAACGGAAACCAGAGCAACGAGTACCCAGCCCATACCGGAGCTGTAAAGCGGAAGCTTCTGAAGTGCGGTGCTGACAACGCCGAGCGGAACTTTAACGCTTTCGAGTGCGTGTAATACGCTGACAAGACCAACCATGCCGACGGTAAGCGGATAAACCACTTTGTTGCCTTCGAGGAACTTGTCGCAAAGACCCAAAACGATGAGAACGATTGCAACGGGGTAAACAGCATTAAGAACCGGAACGGAGACGCTGAGGATTGTGGAGAGACCCTGGTTGCAAACTGCAAAAGAGAAAAGAGTGATAACAAGTACACAGGTTTTGTAGTTTACCTTTTTGAAGAGACCCGCAAAATACTGGGAGATAGAAGTGATCAAACCAACGCAGGTGGTAAGGCACGCAACGGTGAAGGTGAGTGCTAAGAGAACTGCGCCGGGTGCGCCGAAGACTTCCTGTACGATGCAGCGAAGGGTCCATGCACCGTTATCTTGAAGCGGATAAACTGCAGAGGATTTCATGCCGAGATAGGTGAGCATACCGTAAACGGTAGCGAGGATGCCGCCGGCCACAAGACCTGCGCGAAGGGTGTAATGCATAACGCCTTTCTTTTCGGAAACGCCGAGGGTGCCGAGGGTGGTGGCGATTACAAGACCAAAGTTAAGAGCGGCGATCGCATCCATGGTGTTATAGCCTTCTAAGAAGCCGGTTGCGAAAGCAGCGTTTTGATAAGCTTCCTGCGGTGCTGCAACTGCTGTTTTGCCGCCGAAAAGGAAGCTGACGAATAAAACAACCAAAAGGGTTAAAAGAGTGGGGGTTAAAACCTTACCGATGCGGTCTACAAGCTTCTTGGGGTTGAGTGCAAGCCAGCCAGCGAGAAGGAAGAAGACGAGAGAATAAAGAAGCATGAACCACGGTGCATAGGAAGCAAGGTTCTGCGGGAGATACGGTGCGATAGCCATTTCAAACGGAACGGAAGCTGCTCTCGGGATGCCGAGGCCGGGGCCGATGGAAAGATAGATAAGAACAGTAAAGAAGATAGCGAAGCGGGAATCTACTTTACGAGCAAGCTTGTCAAGACCGTTGAATTTTGCAACGACGAGAACACCCATAACGGGAAGAACAACGGCGGTGAGTAAGAAGCCGAGAAGCGCAACCGGGGTTTTGCTACCGGCATTCTGTCCTAAGAACGGCGGGAAGATTAAGTTGCCCGCGCCAAAGAACAACGAGAATAGCATAAAGCTGACAAGTAACATTTTACGTTTAGAGAGTTTCATGATGTTTTCCTCCGATAAAAATTTTTTAATCTGACGGATTCGTTCGTGTGTTGGCGCGTCGAACAGCAGAAAGTGTAGATGTTTAGGTTAAGATGGCAATAAAAAAACGCCCTTCTTTAAGAAAAAGAAGGACGATTACTAAACCGCGGTACCACCTTGATTCCGAATCCATGATTCGGCACTTATTGTATCCAACAATACAACGCAACTGTAACGGGTCTTGACTCCGGCGCACTTACTCTTGTAAAACAATTTCAGGTTGCTTCTGCGGGATGATTTCATCTTGTCGGTTCTTTTGGTAGCTCACACCAACCGCTACCTCTCTGAAAAAAGGAACCGGGACTACTTATTCCCGTTGTGTGAATTTGTCTTTTTTCGATTTGTCCGTATTATAGCATCCCTTTTTTTAAATTGCAAGCTTTTTTTTAAAATTTCTTTTTTTCTGCTTTCGAAAAGGTACAAAAATCCCTTGAAATACAAGGCTTTTTAAAGCTAAAAAATTTTTAAAAATGCAAGTTCAGAAAGGCAATCATGCAAAATGACTTAAAGGGGCATGTGAAATAGTTCACAGAAAGTTTGTCGGATTTGCATAGATTTTTTACGCTTTCTTTGCGAAAAAGCCCCTCTCCTTTCTTGACATGATATATTGAAAAGCGTATAATTTTTGAATGTAAGCCAATGGTTTTTTGCATAATATAAGGAGGAAAAAATCATGAAAAATACCATTATCTGTATTGGTAGAGAATACGGCAGCGGCGGTAGAGAAGTCGGCGAAAAGCTTGCCAAAAGCTTAGGCATTCCCTACTACGATAAGCTGTTACTCAAGGAAGTGGCCAAAGAACACGGGCTTTCTCTTTCCGCGGTTGAGCGTGAAGATGAAAAACCGATTGACCTTTCCGCCCTTTCCAGCGGCAATATTTTTGCCGACAGTGCTTCAATTTCCACAGCATTCTATTCCCAGCAGCAGCTGGTATATGATGCACAGCAAAAAACCGTTTTAGAAATTGCGAAAAAGGGCAGTGCCGTGATCATCGGCCGTTGCGCTTCTTCCGTTCTTCGTGCGGCAGGCGTGCCGGTGCTCTCTGTTTTCCTTTATGCAGATGAGGAAGAAAAAATCGAGCGTATCGCCAAGCGTAACAATTTAACGCAGAAGGCGGCCGCCAGACGTATGCTCAAAATGGATAAAATGCGTCGCAAATTCTTTGACTTTTACTCTGACACCCCGTGGGGTGCACCTGCCAGCTATGATCTTATGATCTCCTCTAGCCGCTATGGCGTGGACGGCGCAGTTGAAATTATTAAAAATGCACTCCTTTTAGAAGAAGAAAAGAGGCCTATCTCTCATGAATAAAGACCTAACCGTAGGTAAACCCAGTAAAGTGCTTTGGTTGTTCTGCTTGCCGCTTTTTGGCAGCGTTATCTTTCAGCAGCTTTACAACATCGCCGACAGCTTTGTTGCTGGTAAATTCATTAGTAACGATGCCCTCGCGGCAGTCGGCAACAGCTACGAAATCACCTTGATTTTCATTGCATTCGCGTTCGGATGCAACATCGGTTGTTCGGTTATTGTATCTCAGCTTTTCGGTGCAAAACGCTATAAGGATTTGAAAACAGCGGTGTATACCACCCTCATTGCCAGCGGCGTTTTGTGTGCAATCTTGATGGTTTGCGGCTTCTGCTTCTCAGACGGCCTGCTCGCTATGATTCACACCCCCGAAGAGATTTTTGCAGACTCCAAGCTTTATTTAGACATCTATGTGTTAGGCTTGCCGTTCGTGTTCTATTATAACGTAGCAACGGGTATCTTCTCCGCCCTCGGCGATTCCAAAACCCCGTTTATCTTCCTTGCCTGCTCCTCGGTTTCCAATATCGCAGTAGATATTCTCTTCGTTGCAGGCTTTAAAATGGGCGTTTCCGGTGTAGCTTGGGCAACCTTCCTTTGCCAAGGTATCAGCTGCATTTTGGCGGTTATCTTCGTTCTCTTACGCTTCAGAAAAATCGAAACCACGGGCAAGGTTAAGGTTTTCTCTTTCCACCTTTTAAAGCAAATCGCAATTGTTGCCGTGCCCAGTATTTTACAGCAGAGCTTCATTTCTGTTGGTAATATCATCATCCAGAGCGTCATCAACAGCTTCGGCCCCGCAGTTATCGCAGGCTATTCGGCTTCGGTTAAGCTCAACAACATGGTTATTACCTCTCTTACAACGCTCGGCAACGGCGTTTCCAACTATACGGCGCAGAACCTCGGTGCAGGCAAATATGACCGCATCAAGGAAGGCTTCAAAGCCGGCGTGCGTATGGTTTGCATCATTTGTGCACCCCTTGTGCTCCTCTACTTCTTCGGCGGCAGAGCACTCATTTACATCTTCCTTGACAGCCCCACAGGTCAGGCAATGGATGTCGGCGTACAGTTCCTCCGCATTCTTGCACCGTTCTACTTCATCATCTCCGGCAAGCTGATTGCCGACGGTATTTTGCGCGGCGCAGGCAAGATGGGACAGTTTATGACTGCTACCTTCACCGACCTTATTCTTCGTGTTGTACTTGCCATTGTGCTCTCTAAGACCGCACTCGGCGTCACCGGTATTTGGCTCTCCTGGCCGATCGGTTGGTGTGTTGCAACGATTGTTTCGGTTATCTTCTACAAAGGCATGAAGCTGCCTAAGAACATCGACAAGGACAATGAGGAATCCACAGAAGAAGCCGTTTTAACAGAAGAAACAGCTTCAGCAAAATAAACCCCAATAAAAAGACCCTGTCTCCAAAAGAGACAGGGTTATTTTTTTATTTCTTTTTCTTTAGGAAAACAAAAAGTAAAGCTACAAGAGCTAAAATCAAGCAGAGCACAGCGAGCGCAACGGCAGTGTACACCACCCAGTCGAAAATCTGGTCATGCACATAGAGCGTGTAAATACAGCCTAAAACGCCGAGCAGAATCGACAAAATACAAGCACCTGCTAAAATGCCCGCGGTATTTAACAGCCGCTTCTTTTCTTCTTTTGTGCGCTTGCGTTTGTTTTGCGGCGCATGTGTGCCTTTTTTGTGCATCACCTTGCCGTAAAAAATCGGGGTCTCTTGTGTCTGTGTCTGTTTAAAATAGGTTTCCAAAAGCTTCCAAAGCCACATAAAAATCCTCCGCCTAAGTAAACTTGTCTTAGTATAGCATGTTCTGTTTTAAATTACTATCTTTTTGTGCTGTAAAAATCTTCCTTTTATAAAAGCAGGACTTTTAAGCCTTTTCGTCTCCCAAACGATTGTCCGACCACTTGATTTTCTTAACCGCAATGAGCAGGCAGACGGAGCTGATTGCCCATGTCACAGGGTACGCGGTGAATAGCACGGTAATGTCGGGGATGAAATGCACCAAAATCGAAATATAGAGGATACGGAATACGCACCAAACCGAAAGCATAACGAGCATTGGCGTCATCGAACGACCCGTGCCGCGCAGAACTGCCGCACAGCCGTGGGAATAGCCGAGCAGGAAGTAAAAGAGTGTTTCCACCTGCGCTTGTCGAATACCGTAGGCTAAAACCTCCGGCGTTTTGCTGAAAATACCGATGAGCTGGGGCGCAAAAAGGAAGAAGAGAACGCCGATGGTTTCCGACGTGGCAACGGTCATTAAGGTACCGATTCTGCCGCCTTTTTTTGCACGTTCCAAATTACCTGCACCGAGGTTTTGCCCGATGAAGGTGGTAATCGCCATGGTGATACTGGTAATGGGTAAGAAAACGAAGCCTTCGATTCTCGAATAACTGCCGCAGCCTGCCATGGCGGCGTCACCAAACGCATTGATATGGCTCTGCACCACAACATTCGCAATCGCAATCACGCTGTTTTGAATACCGCCCGGCAGACCAAAGCGCAAAACCTTTTTGAGAATGTTCATATCGGGACGAAGCTTTTTAAGCTCTAATTTTACAAGGAATTTGCCGCTCATTAAATGCGCAAAAGCGAGGATTGCACTTAAAAGCTGACCGAGCACTGTAGCCAGTGCGGCACCGCTTACACCCCAGTCAAAGCCGGCGACGAATAAGAAGTCGAGCACAACGTTGGTTGCGGAAGCGATAATCAAGTAATAAAGCGGTCGGCGGCTGTCTCCGAGGGACTGAAAAATACCCACTGCCGTGTTATAAAGCACTAGTGCCAAAAGTCCGGCACAGTAAATGCGGAAATAGCGCACGCTTTCGGGCATAACGTTTTCTGGTGTGCCCATTAAACGCAAAATTGCAGGGGTCAACAGCATGCCGAACACGGAAAGAAAAATACCCATGACCAGCGCAAAAGCGACCATGGTGTGCACGGATTTTTCTACGCCCTTTTGATCCTGTGCGCCGAAGCGACTCGAAATAACGACACCGCCGCCAAGGAATACGCCTTGGCAAAAGCCGATGAGTAAAAAGCAGAGACTGCCCGAAGAGGAAACCGCGGCAAGGGCTAAATCACCGCAATATTGCCCGACAACCCAGGAATCCACCGTGTTATAAAGCTGCTGAAACATGCCGCCCAAAAATAGGGGAAAAGCAAATCGCAGTAAAATTTGCGGTATGTTGCCACGGGTCATGAGTTGTTTTTCGGCTTTCATCGCGTTACCTCCATTCGTCTCTTTAACCTTATAATTTTAATCTTTTTTTACCCGTTTGTCAACGCGAAAGCCGCCCGTTTCTTGCTATTCATGTCGATTTATGGTATAATCATGCAATATTATGGAAACAGTTATTTTAAATAAATAGGGAGTCTTTGGATGTCTTCTACACCGATTCAAGAAAATAAAATGGGCACAATGCCCATTCCGAAGCTGTTGATTTCTATGTCCTTGCCGATTGCGATTTCCATGCTCGTGCAGGCACTTTATAACGTGATTGACAGCATGTTCGTGGCGCGCATCAGTGAAGCGGCGTTTACTGCGGTTTCACTTGTGTTCCCCGTGCAGAATATCATTATTTCGCTTGCCGCCGGTACGGGCGTTGGTATTAACGCCTTGCTTTCGCGCTATCTCGGCGAAAAGAAGCCCGAAAAGGCAAATGAGGTTGCCAAAAACGGTGTGTTCCTCGCCCTTGTGACTGCCGGTATTTTTACGGTGCTCGGTACAGCGCTTTCCCATATATTCTTTACCATGCAGACCGACGATGCCGTGATTATCCGTTACGGCTCGCAGTATATGTTTATTATTTCCTTTTTCTCGTTCGCTATCATTTTGCAAATTACCTTTGAGCGTCTTTTGCAGTCCACGGGCAAAACGTTCTACAGCATGATTGCGCAGGCAACAGGGGCGGTGATCAATATTATTTTAGACCCGATTTTGATTTTCGGCCTTTGCGGTCTACCGCGTCTCGAGGTTGCCGGTGCGGCTCTTGCGACCGTGACGGGTCAAACCGTTGCCTTCCTTATTGCGCTTTTCTTTAACTGTAAAAAGAATAAAGAAATCAACTTTAGCCTGCGCCACTTTAAGCCGTCTCAGCAGACGATTTCTAAAATCTATGCGGTTGGCGTGCCGGCAATTATCATGCAGTCTGTGGGCTCTGTGATGACCTTCGGTATCAACAAGATTTTGCTCATGTTTTCCTCGACTGCCGCGGCTGTATTTGGCGCTTGCTTCAAGCTTCAAAGCTTCTTCTTTATGCCGATTTTCGGCCTTTCCAACGGCATGGTGCCGATTATTGCCTATAACTACGGCGCAGAGCAAAAGAAACGAATTCAAGATACCTTTAAAATGGCACTTGCGGTGGCGATTACCATTACGAGTATCGGTTTGATTCTCTTCCACGCCGTGCCGGCGTTCCTCCTCAAAATCTTCGGTGCTTCCGATCAGATGCTTTCTCTTGGCATTCCGGCGATGCGCCTTATAAGCCTCAGCTTTCCTTTTGCCGCTGTGGTGGTCGTTTGCAGTGCACTGTTCCAAGCACTTGGCAACGGCGTTTACAGCTTGATTGTTGCCGTGGCAAGACAGCTGGTTGTGCTTTTGCCGGTGGCTTACATCTGCGCAAAATTCGGCGGACTCTCTGCCGTTTGGCTTGCCTTCCCGATTGCTGAGGGCGTTTCCGTTGTAATTTCTCTCTGCTTAAAGCATAAAATTTATAAAGAAAAGCTTTCTAAATTTGCCTAAACTTCTGCCGCTGTCCGAATATGGATGGCGGTGTTTTTATTTGCAATCCCAAGAAAGATTTGCTATACTAAAAATGATGAAAATCCGTGGAGGAAAGCTATGCGTTTAAAAATTCATTCAACTTATGATGTTTTGGTGCTCGGCTCGGGCATTGCCGGTATTTCGGCGACACTTGCGGCGGCAGAAAACGGGGCAAGCGTGGCAATGGCGTGCAAGGGAAAGTTATTTTCTGGCTCGAGCTTTTATCCCGGTACGTGGGGACTTGGACTCATCGGTCCTGCCGATGCGTCGGACGAAGCGGATTTAGCGGATTCCATAAAAACTGTAGGCTGTGGCATGGCACAGGAGAATTTGGTAGAAGCTTTTGTGCAGGGCATTGCGCCGGCGATTGAAAAGGTGCGCTGTAAGGGCGTGAAACTACGTCGTGCGAATAGCGGCGACCAAAAGGAATTTATTCCATGCTTTGACCGTAAACACAGAGACTGGAACGGTATAGAATTTGACAGCGCACGCGAAATTTTCTCACAGGAGCTTGAACAAAATAAGACGCAAATTTTCGAGGGCTTTGAAGCCGTGGAGCTTGTGAAAAAAGAGGGGCGCGTTTGCGGTGCGGTGCTCTCGAATAAAAAAGAGCTTCTCTATGTCGGCTGTAAAGCTTTAGTACTTGCATCCGGGGGCTACGGCAGCTTATTTGCACGGCATTTATGCACAAACGATGTTGCTGGCATGGGGCAGGGTTTGGCTCTGGATGCGGGCTGTCGGCTTCTGAATATGGAATTTATGCAGGTGATGCTCGGCTATCTTGCTCCGGCGTATCAAACCGTGTTCAACGAAAAGGTCTATCATTTTACGGAGTTCATAAAGCCCGACGGTACACCGCTTTTAAATACAGAGGAACAAGCTCTGTTAGAACTGCGTTCTACGCATGGACCATTTACTTCAAGGCTGGCTTCTAAGGCGGTGGATTTAGCGATTTATCGCGCTTCGTTAGAACATCCGGAGGGCGTAACGGCACGATACTCTGCCGAGATGAAGCAGAACCCGCCCGAGTTCGTCAAAACCTATTTTGACTGGTTACAGGCGGCAAAAGGACTTACCATGAACGATAGCATACAGGTTGCCCTGTTTGCACACGCAGCGAATGGTGGCGTTTGGATTCAGCCCGATGCTGCAACCGGGGTAGAGGGTCTCTTTGCGGCAGGCGAGGTCACCGGCGGTATGCACGGTGCGGACCGCATCGGCGGACTTTCCACTGCCAACGGCTTGGTATTCGGCGGCAAAGCAGGGTTTTCCGCGGCAAAGGCTGTAAAAACGGCAGGAGCACCGCCCGAAGAAATCGAGTTTAGCGCCATGGGGGCGAACGAAACCGAAGTTCTCTTTCAAAAATTACAAAACTGCATGATGCAATATGCCATGGTCGAGAGAAGCGGCGAGGGGCTGAAAACAGCACTCGAAACCGTGAAAGCCTTGCGAAACGAAATGTCTTTAAAGGAAACCGTAGACGTTTCCGAAATTACCGCAGCAAAACGCTTCCTCTGCCAGCTCGAAACGGCAGAAGCCATTTTAAAAGCCGCAAGCCTTCGAACCGAAAGCCGCGGCTCTCACTACAGAACCGATTACCCCACCGAAAATCCCACCCTCGCAAAACCCATTTGCGTGGAAAAGGTGGATGGAGAAATTACGGCAAGGTTTGTATAAACGAAAAGCCCCCAAGACGTTTTGCACCGGGTGCTCTGTGCATGGCAGGAGTATGCCGCCAAACAGGAAGCTGACGAGATTAGCCGGAAGGAGTATGATAACTGGCGGTATCACTACTCGGAGTTTGACGCCACAAAGAAGTGGGTAAAGGTCATGTCTCAGGGATTGAGTGATATGCTGACAAATAACGAATCATATAAATAATCTTCATAAAACAGCAGAACGTCTTTTCTCAAATTTTTCATTTAGATAAGAGGTGGATTTAATGGAAGATCTATATTTATATGTTGCCGAAACCTATCATCCCGAAAGCACTGATATTACACTTACTATTAAAGATGAAATAGCTCAGGATGAACTGGAACAGCTCAACTCAGCTTTTGCAATTTGTGGCATTTACAACAGCATTACACAAATAAAAGACATCGTCGTTGAAAATGGAGAAAGCTTCAAATGTTTTATGATGCCTAAAAATCTACAAGAGCTACGAAAGCAGAACGTTGCTCCTGTACGGTTAATAACGCTCGCAAACAAGAGTGTTTTAAATTATGCATCGTCTATCAAGACGTATATCGATATGGAAACTCGAATCTTAAAAAAATGCGCACACAGCGAGGATTTAGAACAATTCAAGGATTTACAGCACTCTTTTTATGATGGCGCTATGGAATATCGTTTCTGGGTTAATTTCCGAAATTATATAGTTCACTGTGAGTTTCCGTATTCTATATTTCATGCATCTATCGAAGACGGTTACAAAATTATTTGTAGTAAAGAACATTTACTACAATTTGACAACTGGAAACATTCAAGAGCTGACATCGAAAAACTGGATGATCAAATAGATTTGACAGCATTTGTTGATGAAATGAGCTCAATGATATTTGCCTTTTATATTGACTTCTTTCGTCACTTTGCTCAGGATATCGTTTCCGGCATCAATATATATGGAGAATTTTGTAAAAAACATAATGTTCGTGTCCCTGTTATATTTAAAACAAAAACACGCAATCAACTTGTCGGTAGCTCTTTGCAGCCTTTACCTATCAAAGAACTGCAAGAAGCTTTGGATGTTTTGAAAAGTAATCCTCATATTAAAATTAATACGATAAAATAAAAAAAGAGCTAACCGGTTTAACAAAACCAGTTAGCTCTTTTTCTATCAATAATG
>JAHHRN010000008.1 GCA_020025775.1 Acutalibacter sp. | reverse complement strand
TATGATTTTTAATACGATGGGAAATAAATCAAATCCGGCAATATTGTTTTTTCATGCAATGGGTGTAACTGGTGACAGCTGTATTCCGGTAGCAGATTTCTTAAAAGAACAATATTATTGCATTATGCCTACTTCGACTGTGTATTGCGCAGATCAAAAGTATCTTAGTAAGGCTGACGAAATACGGCAGATCGAAAATTTTCTTCGGGAACAGGAAATAAAAAACCTTACTTTGATTGTTGCTTCCTCCATAGGAGCAGATCTGGCAATGGCTTTTTTGACACAATCAAATATCCCGGTGGAGCATGTTTTTTTCGATGGTGGACAGTTTGCTCAAATTGGCAAAATGACCCGATACATAATGACGCCGTTTTTGTATTTGGCTATGAAAAGCCTGTACTGGTCTAAAGGAAAAACACTGAAAAAAATACTCTGGTGCGATGATGAAAAGATCAAACCTTATTTCATTGAGGCAGGCAAAAATCTGACTTATAGAAATCTTCGCTGCCAGTTGGCAGATAGTCTGGAAAATAAGCCTTTTCCAATGCTGCCAGAAGAATTACAAAAGCGTACTTTTTGGGAATTTGGAAGTGTTGAAGATCATTTCAAATATCGCAAAAATGTTATACAGACATATCCACATGGAAATTTTCCGGTTTTTGACCAATTCAATCATATGCAGTTTCAGATTCGTGATCCGAAAGGATTTGCAGAAATGCTGATGTCGGTGATAGCGAAAAATGAACTGCCGCCGCAGCCATTTTTACGATTGAAAGAGTCAATAAATTGAAATATACACAAAACACGGCTCTATAAGGTATTCCATACAAGCGTTGACAACCTAGGAAAGGTGAAAAGAGCTGTTTCCTATTGCTTATGTCAATATTGTATTTGTCATCTGTACAGATTCCTGTGCCTATAGAATGGAAGATGTAGAATTTAGAGAAGCTCTCTTACATTCAAGTACTGGAGCCAACGAAAAATAAAAAATAGAGTGTATCATTTGATACACTCCATTTTTGCTTTTTGGGGATTCTGAATTGCTTCCCTAGCTGACGTTAGCCTTTGGCTCGTCCATTTTTATTGATTTGCATAATAGCTTTCATAGGAAAACGGGGTTCGCTTGCCGTCTTTTTCAATATGGAAGCACTGCTCGCCCAGAGAGAAAATGGGCTTGTCGGTTTTGTAGCCGTCTGAATACACACACTTGACCTTGGTATCCTTCGGAAAGACCGCATAGAAGCGGCGCACCTTTTCTTCGTGCTTGCAGTTCTTTTCTAAAAGCGTGCCGGTTTTTCGGTTATGGTGCGTACAAAGAAGCTTGTCGACCTTTAAGCGTTCTGCAATTTCCTCTAACAGAAAATCGGGGCTGGCACTGATGACCACGGTATAGCGCGCTCTTTCTTCGGGTCGAAACCACGGAAAAACATCTTTTTCGTGCTTGTCCCAAAACTTTTTAACCGCGCGCTCCAGCGGAATAAAGCGAATAAAGCAAAAGACATGCTTTTTAAAGGCATCTAAAGGCAAAAGACGTACAAGATAGAGCAGTCCCATAACAGCGTAAAACGGCGTCAAGAGAAGCAAATACGGGTAGTGCGCTAAACAAAAGAGAAAAAACGTAGAGCCGGAATCATAAGGCACAACGGTCTTATCAAAATCATAAATATCCAGTTCCATAGATTTTCCTCTTTTCAAAAATTATTCTACGCTCTTCAAGGATTCAATCATATCGACCTTTTCGAGTCTAAAGTACATGATGAAGTTCACCAGTACGGAGAAAAGAATCGTCAACAGGATGCTCACAAGATAGCTTACCCAGCTAATCTTTACGCTGAACATGACAAATTCCGTTTCAATCGTGCGCATGACGAACACATCCAAAACCGTGCCGAGAATCAGACCCAAAAGCACGCCGAGAATCGTCAGCAGGACGTTTTCTCTGTAGACATAAGCCGCAAGCTCTTTATTATAGAAGCCCAAAACCTTTAAGGTGGCAAGCTCACGCTTACGTTCGGTGATATTGATATTGTTGAGGTTGTAAAGTACAACGAACGCCAAAAGACCTGCCGCGGCAATCATAACTGCGATAATCACGGTCAGATTTTCGGTCATTTCCTGAATTTCCTGCTCGGTGTCGGCATTCATCGTCACCGAAGTTACGCCCGTAATGTCGAGGATTTGCTCCTTTTGGCTTGCGGGGTCGGAGTTCGGCGTTGTCTTGAGCAGGGCAGCATTAAGCGATGCCGTTTCGCCGTAGAGCGCTTTATAAACGTTCGGGGTCATGTAGATGAAGTGATTCAAATAGTTCTGCACAACACCTGCCACGCGAACACTGCCCACGGGGGTTGCCGTTTTGGATTCGCTGATGGTGACCATATCGCCTTCCTTAACGCCCAAAATCTTCGCAAACTTTTCGGTAATTAAAATACCGTCATCGGTCAGCGGTAAGGGCATAGAAGAGAAGCGCGGACGAAGATTGACATATTCGGAAATCTTCGCGGTATCCTGCGGTACAATCAAATTCGCCGTAGTTGCACCATTTTCGGTGGAAGCATACACCATGAGGCTCTTGGTCTGCAAATAATCGGTCACGCCCTCTACGGAACTGATTTTTGCAAGGAGCTGGCGGCGTTCTGCGCGGGAAAGAGAGGTATCTGCACCGACAGTGCCTTGATAGGAAACCACCTCATTGAACTGCATTTCGGGTTCTGCGCGAACCGCATCACGAATACCGAAACCGACGAGCAGAAGAGCCATACAGCCCGCTACACCCAAAACGGTCATAAATAGACGTTTCTTATAGCGGAAGAGGTTACGGCAAGCCGCCTTTTGTGTGAAGTTCAGTCTCTGCCAAATCCAATCGATATCTTCTAAGAAGATTCGTTTACCGACCTGCGGCGCTTCGGGACGCATGAGCATCGCCGGTTCGTCGGAAAGCGCACGCCAGGAAGCACCGACTGCACCGCCGACGGTGGCGAACACTGCCAAAAGTACGGCAATCACTGCGTTGAGATACTGCGGATGTACAATCACCTTCCAGAGGTTGGCGTAAACGAGTTTGTAGGTTTTAATAATCAACGCCGGCAAGAAAGCCTCGCCGAGCACTGCGCCAAGCAAGCCGCCCAACAGGGTGGAGAACAGCGCGTATAAAATGTATTTAGAAGCAATAGAAGCCTTGCTGTAACCGAGAGCCTTGAGCGTACCGATTTGGGTACGTTCCTCCTCGACCATACGGGTCATGGTGGTCAAGGAAACCAGCGCCGCAACTAAGAAGAAGATAATCGGGAACACCGTACCGATAGCGGCAACGCTGTCTGCATCCGATTTATAGGACACATAGCTCGGTACACTGCTTCTGTCTAAAATATACCATTTCGGGGCTTCGATTTCGCGAAGCTGTTTTTCTTTTACGTTGAGTTTTTCTTCCGCTTCGGTAATTTCAGCGGTGTAATCCTCTTTCGCAAGCTTATAGTCTTCTTTACTGCGCTCTAACTGAATTTCACCGTCTAAGCTTTTCTTTCTGCCCTCTTCAATAGCCACTTCAAGCTCGGCGATTTTCACCTGTGCACGCTTGGAGGCTTCGGGATAATTTTCAACGAAAGCTTCGGAGGTGGCAAGACGGCCTTCTAAGCCGTTAATATTCTTTTGAATATTGTTGAGCTGTGCCTGCTCATCTGCATATTTTTGCTCTTCCGTTGCAATTTCCTGCCGACGTGCTTCCAGCTCTTCGGGCGTTAAGTTTGCCTCGTCGTTTTCAAGCTTATCTTTCAAGTCCTGAATATAAATGCCGTGCTCGACAATAAGCTCTGCCGCTTGCTGCTGTTTGAATTTTAAATCCGTTACATCGGCGCGAAGCTGTTCTACACGCTTTTGTGCTTCGGGAAGTCCGGCATCTCCGGCGGCAAAGAGGCTTTTTAATTCTTCAATCTGTTTTTCGTTTTGCTCTAACTCGATTTTGCCGCTGTCGAGTTCTTCCTGCCCCTCTAAAATCATTTGGTAGGCATCGGCAAGCTCCGCTTCCGCTTTATCTCTTTGCTGTTGGAATTTGAGTCTCGCTTCGGTCATTTTTTCGTCGGCTTCTTCTTTAAACAGTGCCAAACGAATGTTACAGCGATCCCCTGCTGCGGCGGCAATATTGTCCGTGGTCTGATTTAAAAGGGTTTTGTATTCTTTAGAGAAGGAGTTGAGCGCCGATGCACCCTGTACGGTGACGAGCGCCTCTGTATAATATTCTGCCACATAGGCTTCTCTCGGGATGAGCATGAAGCCGTCTACCGTGCCGTCGCCGATTGCGGAAGCACCGTGGTCCTTATTTAAGAACTGCGCGGTTTCACCCATACCGACAATGAGGAAGCTATCGGTCGCGAGCATATCCTTAACCTTTTCTTCGGTACCGGTCTTTAAACGAATGGTGTCGCCGAGCTTGTAGCCGGAAGCCTCTAAGAAGCCGCTGTCTACTAGACATTCGTTATATTTTTCGGGATAGCGTCCCTCTTTTACGCGGAACTGGTTGATTTGGTTGGTCATCGACATGGTTTTGGTAACCACCACGCGGTCCTCGGCTTCGCAAAGATAATCCTTGGTGTAGACGCCCTCTGCGGCGGAAACGCCGTCCAAGGTGAGGAGCGTTGCAATATCATCCTTGCTGAGACCTAAGGTACCCATGACCTCAATATCCATGAAATTTTCTGCATCATACACGGCGTCTATAGAATCCTGCATCGCAGGGCTTGCGGAGCGGATACCGGCATAAAACGCCACGCCGAGTGCTGAAATTAAAAGAATCGAGAGAAAGCGGCTAAAGCTGTGCCGAATTTCTCTTCTGAAATCTTTTCTGAGTCCTTTCGTCATGCGTCTCTTCCTTTACCACTCAATATACTCCACAGGTGTGGGACGTTTATTCATTAAAATCTGGTCGATTTTGCCGTTCTTAACCTTGATAACCTTGTCCGCCATCGGGGCAATCGCGAGGTTGTGGGTGATGACGATGCTCGTTACGCCCTTTTCGCGGCAGGTATCCTGCAGGAGCTTCAAAATAGATTTACCTGTGATATAGTCGAGCGCGCCTGTCGGCTCATCGCAAAGCAAAAGCTTCGGATTTTTGGCAAGCGCACGCGCAATGGAAACACGCTGTTGCTCACCGCCGGAAAGCTGCGCTGGGAAGTTGTCCATACGGTTGCCAAGGCCGACTTCCTTGAGCACTTCTTTGGCATCCAAAGGTGCTTTGGAAATCTGCAAAGCCAATTCTACATTTTCAAGAGCGGTCAGGTTGCCGACCAAGTTATAGAACTGGAACACAAAGCCGACGTCATCGCGTCTGTAGGCAGTCAGCTGTTTTTCGGAAAGTGCGGTAATGTTTTCGTTATCCACATAAATTTCACCGGAAGACGCCATATCCATGCCGCCTAAAATATTCAAAATCGTGGTTTTACCTGCGCCGGACGGGCCGACAACCACAACAAATTCGCCTTTTTCAATACCGAAACCGGCATCGTCGAGTGCTTTAATTTCTACCTCACCCATTTGGTAGGTTTTGGTGAGATTTTTCACTTCAATAAAGGACATATTTTGCCTCCTAAAGTACAAATTACCATAATACTATTTATTGTATCACACTTAAGAGCAGATTTCTATCGAAAATATGTCCCTACCCCAATTTAGGTGGATTGCACAAAATTTGCGCCGTCAAAAAAGCAATTTGACGGCGCTTATCAACGCTGTGCCTATAAAGTTTTAGCAGAAAACAGGCTGAAGCTGTTTTCCCTCTAACGCCGCCTGTACACAGTCGGGGATTTTCGTGAAATCCGCCACAACAGATTTTGGTTTTTTCTCCGGCGCATCCTGGCGCATGGGCACAAAATACAGGTGTCTGGTGTTAAAGAGCATGCCTATGTTTTTTGCGCTTGCACCGAGGGCATCGTTGGTGGAAACCGCAATCACAACCGGGCGTTCGTTGCGCAAATGCGCCTTGCACGCCAAGGTGACCGCCGTATCGGTAACGCCGCCGGCAAGCTTTCCTAAGGTGTTGCCCGTTGTGGGGGCAATCACCAAAATATCTAAGAGCTGTTTGGGTCCTATCGGCTCTGCACCGAATACGGTATGAATGATTTCATGCCCCGTGACAGTTTCAATGCGTTTTCTGAAATCCGCCGCTTTGCCGAAGCGGGTATCCGTGCTGTAGGCGGTTTCGGAAAGAATGGGCAGAACATCATAACCCATTTTCACAAGGCGTTCCATTTGCGGCAAAACCTGACTGAAGGTGCAAAAGGAACCACACATAGCAAATCCTACACGAGTTTTCGACATTGTTTCCCCTCCTTTCAGAGAGTATTTTCCATGGCTTTAGAAAGAACGGCCGCCGCTTCAAACGGGAAATATTTTCCCGGCAGTCCGGCAGCCAAAATCGCGGTACGTGGCAAAGCCTCCGCCGCCGCAAAATCTATGCCGAAGGGCTTCGAGGCAAGCTCTAAAAAGAGTGTGTCTTCCTTGGATTTTTCGAGGATTTCCGCGGTTAAAATCGGGAACGGCACGGTGTTAATTACCGCATCAAAGTGCTCTATGCACTGCGGCAAAGCGGAAAGCAGTTCGGCATTTGCGCCGCTTTGTTTCGCCGCTTCGACCTGCGCCTCCTTGCGCGCAAAGACCGTAAAGCTTTTGACTTCGGGCAGGAGCACCTCTAAAAGTGCTTTGCCCACATGGCCGAAGCCCGTTACGGCGATTTTGGTTTCTGCTAAGGGCGCACGAAGCTTTCTTTTTAAAATCATCTTTGTCGCTCGCGCCGTTAACACGGCGTTTTCATAGACAACCGTTTCCGAAAAGAAATCCACAGAAGTCATTTTCTTTTTTTCGGCTTCCTGTTTTATCCCCTCGGGAAGAGAGAAACCCAAAAGGTGCGCGCCACTCCCCATGGCCGAGAACAGCTCCTCAAACGAGATTTCAAGAGGCGAAAGCGGCATAAAGACCGTTTTTCCGTCTCGGGTTGCAGGCAGGGGCAAAAGCACCGTCGGTGCATATTCCTCACCTAGAGCTTTTAAAAATTCTTCTTTAGATTTCTCTTTTAAAAGCCCTAAGGAATATGTAGAAAAGCCCTTTTCGCTCAGAATTTGTTCTAAGTATTGCTGGCGACGATCGCCGCCGACTAAAAAAATCTTTTGCAAAATCAGCGCTCCTTTTTTGCTTTCTCAATCCCATTGTATGTTTCTTTTTGACTTTCTGTGATAAAAATGCATTTAGGGGTTTAAATTTTTTTCATTTTGCAATATAATATTGTATGTATAAATACGCAAAAAGTAAATTATGCGTAATGAAAGGATCTTTCTATGAAGGATATTGACGTTTTATTGAAACAAGTCAAACGCGTTCATTTCATCGGCATCGGTGGCAGTGGTATGTGTCCGCTGGCGGAGATTCTCCACAGCTGGGGCTACGAGCTTTCCGGTTCTGATAATAACGAGTCCGACATTTTAAACCGTATTCGCAAAATGGGTGTGCCCGTTGTGCTCGGTCAAAAGGCGGAAAATATCGAAGGCGCAGAAATGGTTGTTTACACAGCCGCACTTCTGCCCGATAATCCGGAGCTGGTTGCGGCAAAGGAAAGCGGTATTCCGACCTTTGAGCGCGCAGAGCTCTTCGGTGCAATTTCCCGTCTTTATAAAAACTGCTTCGGCATCTGCGGTACGCACGGCAAAACAACCGTGACCTCCATGACCACACAGATGATGCTGAGCGCCGACCTCGACCCCTCGGCGGTCATCGGCGGCAAATTACCGCTTATTGACGCTTACGGCAGAGTGGGCAAGAGTGACAACTTCGTTTGTGAAGCCTGCGAATTTGTGGACACCTTCCTCCACCTCTCCCCGTCGGTTGCCGTCATTTTGAACATTGACGAGGACCATTTGGATTATTTCAAGACGATGGAGAATCTGATTGCAAGCTTCCACAAGTTTGCACTTATGGCAAGAGATGCCGTCATTTATAACGGCGACGATGCCAACACCTTAACCGCCTTAGAGGGTGTAACCGGCAAGGACCTCATCACCTTCGGCTACAAGGACACCAACGATTATTACCCCGAAAACATCGAAACCGTTCGCGGTGCGTTCTATGCTTTCGACGTGATGCACAAGGGTGAAAAGCTTTGCCATGTAACCTTAAACGTGCCCGGCAAACACAACATCTTAAATGCGCTTGCCGCTTTCGCTTCGGTGCTTTATGCCGGCGGTTCTGTAGAAAAAGCCAAGGCAGGCTTAGAGGCCTTCGGCGGTGCAGGCAGACGTTTTGAGATTTTAGGCACCTACAAGGGCATCACCTTTGCCGATGACTATGCACATCACCCTGCCGAGCTTCGCGTAACCTTAGAGGCGGCAGAAAAGATGGGCTACCACGCCGTATGGGCGGTGTTCCAACCCTTCACCTATTCGAGAACCTATTTGCTCATGGACGAATTTGCCGAGGTTTTAAAAATTCCGGAGCACTGCGTTATGACGGAAATCATGGGCTCTCGTGAGCGCAACACCTACGGTGTCTACACCAAACAGCTCGCAGACAAAATCCCAGGTTCCGTTTGGTTCGAGGGATTTGAAGGCGTTTCGCAATATGTAGTAGACCACGCACAGGAAAATGATTTGGTCATCACCCTCGGCTGCGGCGATATTTACAAGGCCGCCCGTATGATGATTAAAATGCTCGGAGAATAAGCTTTTTAAAAGGATAAAATAAAACCAACTGGTTGTGATAAATATGAAAAATAAATATGATGTATTAATTGTCGGCACAGGTGTCGGCGGACTTTACACGGCACTTTCTCTGCCGCAGAATCTCTCTGTTTTAATGCTTACCAAAAACGAAGAGAAAATTTCCAACAGCTCTCTTGCACAGGGCGGCGTAGCGGTTGTTTTAAGCTTAGAAAACGACAGCTACGAATTACATATGGAAGACACGATGATTGCCGGTCAGCGTGCCAATGACCCCGATGCGGTTAATGTTCTTGTACATCAAGGCCCGCAGGAGGTACGCCAAATCATGAATTACGGCGTCGACTTCGACAAGGCAGCGGACGGCTCGATTCTCAAAACCTTAGAGGGCGGTCACTGCCGCAGAAGAATCGTGCATCACAAGGACACCACCGGTGCTGAAATCGTAAAGAAGCTTCTTTTGGAAGCCCACGCCAGAGAGAACATCACCATTCAGGACAATACCATGGTCTATGCACTCGAGAAGGTCAAGGGCGGTTTTTGCGCTGACCTTTTAACCGACGGCAAATCCGCTTCGGTTTATGCAAAATACTGCGTGCTTGCGACCGGCGGTATCGGCAGAGTTTATAAATACACCACCAACCCGAAGGTAGCAACCGGCGACGGCGTTCGTCTTGCCTATGAGCTTGGCGCCGCCATTAAGAACTTGAGCTATGTACAGTTCCACCCGACCGCGTTCAACGGTCCGAACCGTGAGCAGTTCTTAATCAGTGAAGCGGTTCGCGGCGAGGGTGCTTACCTCTTGAACTGCAAGAAAGAGCGCTTCATGCATCGCTACGACCAGAGACTCGAGCTTGCGCCCCGTGACGTTGTTTCCAAGTGCATCATCATGGAAAGCCGCAAGACCGGCAGTAATGAATTCTATCTCGACATTACCCACAAGAGCCGCGAATACCTTTTGAATCGTTTCCCCGGCATTTATGAGGGCTGCTTAAAGCAGAATGTCGATATTTCCAAAGACCTTATTCCCGTTTTCCCCTGCCAGCACTATTTAATGGGCGGCATCGGCGTGGATTTGGATGCCAGAACCACGGTAGACGGTCTTTATGCGGTCGGTGAATGCTCCTGCACAGGCGTACACGGTAAAAACCGTCTCGCCAGTAACTCTCTTTTGGAAGCTCTCGTTTTCGGCAAGCGTGCCGCAGACGATATTGCTAAGCTTTCTAAGGATTCCGAAAACACCGTTGAGCCGGTAGAAAAGACCTTAGACATTGCCGGTGCACCGCTCCCGAAGGGTCTTCGTACGGAGATTCGCTCCATTATGCAAAGAGCTTACTTTGTTATTCCGGATCCCGGTGCTGTACGCACAGGTCTCAAGCGCGTAGATGCGATTTTAAAGAGACTCAAAACCGGTCATTTCGCCATTACCCCCGACTACTGCGAAGCGCTCAGCTTAGCGACAGTAGCGCACATTATCTTGAAGGAGGTTGACGAGACATGATTTTGCCGCAGTTTTATGTGGATGATATCATTTTAAGAGCCTTAAAAGAAGATATTCACTACGTGGATTTAGCTTCCGATTATTTGATTCCCGAAGAGCAGGAGGACACCGCCTATTTTGTTTCCAAGGCAGACGGTGTGCTTTGCGGCTTAGACGTTGCTCTGCGTACCTTCGAGCTTTTAGATAAGGATTTCAAAGCCACCGTCTATAAAAAGGACGGCGACGTGCTCAAAAAAGGTGACCTCATTGCAGAATTCACCGGCAAGACCACGCTCCTTTTAAAGGGCGAGCGTACCGCACTCAATCTTTTACAGCATATGTCCGGCATTGCAACCGCAACCGCACAGGCTGTTGAGCTGGTAAAGGGCACAAAGGCGCAGGTAACCGACACAAGAAAGACCCTGCCCTCTCTTCGTGCTTTGCAAAAATACGCTGTCACCTGCGGTGGCGGCAAGAATCACCGCTTCAATCTTTCCGACGGTGCTATGCTCAAGGATAACCACATCGACGCTTCCGGCGGCATTACCAACGCCGTAAAGAAGCTCCGCGGCAAGCTCGGTCACATGGTTAAAATCGAAGTAGAAACCCGTGACCTCGACGAAGTCAGAGAGGCACTCGCCGCCGGTGCAGACATCATCATGCTCGACAACATGAGCTGCGACATGATGAAAGAGGCCGTGGAAATCATCGGCGACAAGGCCATGACCGAGGCTTCGGGCGGTATCACCTTAGAGACGATTGCAGACGCGGCAAAAACCGGCGTAGACATCATTTCTCTCGGCGCACTCACCCACTCCGTTACCGCATTCGACATTTCCATGAAAATGGGCAAGCCGTCTTGCAAGGCGTAAGACCCATATACGGGGAATCTTATGTAAACCTTCGTGTTTCGTTTGTGCAACGAGCTTTGCATCTTAAATAAAAATTAAAACCGCTTTGTTCTTCTAAGAGCAAGGCGGTTTTTTATATAAAAATATACAGAAAATAAAGCGTCTTTGCCGCGGTCGGCACGCGCCTTTCAAACCCCAAAGGCAGAGGCTCCCGAAAGTCATTTCTTTGCGCACATAAAAAAGCAAGGCAAACTCCAAACGGAATCTGCCTTGCGCTTTGTATTACAGAAGATTATTTCTTCATGTTTGCATTAATGATGTCGCCTTCGGCATCCTTCTGCACGGTGAAGGTAACTTCATCGCCGACGTTCAAAAGAACGACCTTTTCTGCGTTAGCAACAGAGAGCTTATAGAAGCTTTCGCCGTCTACCAAACGGATATAGAAGTAGGTTTCGCCGCCGGTGATTGCCGAACGGATTTCCTGCACCTTACCGCTGATTTCCTGCGTGGTGGGTACTTCCTCTGCCTCGGCTTCTTCGCCGCCCATGCCTTCGATATCAATATCCAAATTGATGCCGTTGTTCTTGAGCTCCTTGGCGTAGTTTTCGGTGCATTCTGCGAGGGTGTAGCCTGTACCAACGACGTTGGACTGCTTCACGTTAACCATCGCATACATCTTAACCAACTGGCTGGCATCTTTAAGAGCCATGAAGTAGGTCGGCTCACCGCTGATGTTGAGAAGAAGCGGGAACGTTGCCTGGTACTCATACTGCTGAACTGCGCCCTGTGCCGAGGTCTGTGCCTTGGTTTCAAGTGCGCCGGAAATAGAGTAATACTTGGTTTCCTTAGTTCTCTGGTTGGAAAGCACGAAGCCGATAATGGATTCGTCGGAGGTAATGGAGGTAACGCCGGTGTACATATAAACGTCATCGTTGAGCGCCAAATAGTTGTATCTGGGGCTGGTTACCTTAACGCCTTCTTGACCGATGATGGAGTTGATGAAGCCGCCGGAAAGCTTACCGTAGTAATTGAACTGGGTATTGAGAAGCTCCGCATCATAAACGCGGTCAATCCACTGCCACTGTTCATCGGTTACGAGATTGTCGGTCTTTAATTTCTTTGCGCCTTCTGCATCGGTAGCGATAAGATTGGTTTCACCGGTTACCGCATTGACAACTGCCGCGCCGATAATATCCGTACCACCGAAGAGGCCGATTGTCTTATCCATAACGGAAACAATCCAGTACGGTGCACCGTTTTCGTCGATTTCAAAGCTCATGCTCTTGAACATGAGGGTCGGATACTGGAAGCGCAAATGACGCATCAAGTAGCGGTTGAAGTGCTCGGAAGGGGTATAACGCATACCGCCGTCCGGCAGTCTTACAATTTCGCTCTTTTTGGTGTTCATGTTTACCAAAATGTAAGCCGGGATACCGGATTTGGTGTTCTTGAGCCACTTAAAAATGTCGCCGTAAGCAAGCGCAGTTACACGAACAGGTGCGCCCTTATAGTTGATTTGTGTGGAATAATCGGAAACAACGAACTGAGAAACATAGTCGGGCAAGTCGCCGAGCGTTCTCTTGGCAAGCTCTTTTGCTGCCACATCGTCCAAAACAGGAACGCTGGAGAAATCAATTTCCGCAACGTCCTCGGCAAAGTCGCCGTCCTGCACGTTCATGAGCTGGGAATAGTTCTTCGCACGGAAAATCGGTGCGCCGACAAGGTAGCCGATGCCGCCGACGGCAAGAAGAGCCACCACAATAATGACCGGCACGGTAGCACGCTTTTTCACGTAAGTGGTGTACTGCGGATTGGTAGGAAGCTTTACGGAAAGCGCCGTGAGTCCGACATAGATGAGCGCCAAAAGTCCGATAAATTCATAAAATTCTGCGGCTTTAAAATTGAGAGCCGGAATCATAAAATAATAGAGAATTGCGCCGATGACTGCTGTTAATACAAGATTGATGGCAATTTTTTTGCCTTTGTTTGCGGGAACTGCGTGTGCTCCATTAGAAGCCTTAGGGGGTTCCTGCGGTTGGTTTGCGCCGCCTGTAAAATCTACATTGATGGTATTATCCATAAGACGGGACACATCCTTTCGCTTTTTATTTTTTGAACATTCATGTGACCTTTTGCTTAGAAAGTCAATGGTAAGTATACCCTATTTTACCTCGCATTGCAAGGTATTCCCTCAGCGTTTACAAAAACTTCAAAATCCCGTTAGAATTTGTCTTTATATTTTACGGTTTCGGTATCTATTTGATTTTATAATGGTCGACTCTTGCGTTAAGATGCGCTCTCGGGGAGGTGTTGTGCGGCAAAAGCCCCAAAACTAGACGTGCCTTGTTTTTTTGTGTCATTTTGTTCTGGAACGGACGAGATTCTATACGCGCATACATAGGATACAAAAGCTTTTCCGTTCTCGGCTCTGCCTCTGCCACCGCGGAAAGCAAAAGCAAATCCCGATCGTTCGGCAAAGTAAATTCGCGAACACCGGTGACGTCAAATTCATAGAGATAAACAAGAACCTGCTTTGCCAGAATATCGGCATTCTTTTCGCTGTGCGCGTGAGTAAATTCGTAAGCGAGCGTTGCGGGCTTGATGCAGGCGGTTTCCCGCATACCGACCAAATCCCACTGACCCATTGCATCTAAGCTACTGTAGACGGTACGCACCACGGTTTTTCCGTCCAGCTTAAAGGTGCAATTTTTATCTTCACCGCCGAGGAGCAAGAGAAGTGAAAGCTTTTTGTATTTTCCGCCAAGGAAAAGCTTACCGCCCTTACAGCGAACCGCCTGCTCGGCATCGAGGGCAAAGATGAGTCCCTTGCAGGAAATCACTTCGGGGCGAAGCTCTTTCGGAAGCGTTAAGCCATGATAATCCCGAATGACGGGTTTTTGTGAAAAATTGCGTGCGGTAAAGAGGGTGGTATTGCCCTTTAAGCGGATTTCTGTACCTTGCTTCGGCTTGGCACTTGCCGAAAGTGGCTTTACTTTTAAGGCAAAGGATTTGACCTCGTAGGGAGCTAAATCGAAAATCAGCGTTCCGTTTGCAACGGTGGCTTCGTCCAAGGTTTCTTCGCTCGCATAAATTTCGCGTGCGGCTTCTATGCCCTCGCCCAGTTTAAAGCGAATGTTTTCGGTCTTTTCGTTGGCACTTTCATTGAAGCGCACGACAATTTCGTCGCTATCCTCCGCACGCTTCACGGCACGCAGAAGCACATTTTCCTTATTTAACTTGCCGAACGCATAACTGCTGGCGAGCGTACCCTTATGCTTATCGGTCAAAATCGCGGCAAAAGGTTGCTGATAATCCTTCGCTGTTCTCTGCGTTTCGGCTAAGCCTTCGCCGTGTGCCGAAAGGGCATAGCCGTAATCATTGCGACCCAAATCCATAACGCTCTGCATACTGTCGATATGGAAATTCCGCTTTGGGCTGTGTAAAACCGTCAGGCGCAAAACATGGTCTTTCGGTTTGTCCCAACCGTATTTAGAATCGCTGTAAACGGAAACACCAAAGCCCTTTTTAGAAATATCCGCCCACTTTTGTGCCGGCACTTCAAAGATTTCTTTGCGGTTGTTTGTGCGCTGAATGACACCGAGTCCCAAATCGTAGCTAGCGGTCGGATTCGATACAGCCAACGGGAAGCTCTGTTTAAAGAGGGTTCTTTGCTCCCACCAATCCACATGATTTTCCACACGAACCAACGGACTGTCCACTTCTAAGGAAATCACCGATTTAAAGGTGGAATTGCCATAGGTTTTGACGACCTCGACCGCCGCAGTCACCGCACCCTCATACAGCACACGCACGGATTTTACGCGCGGATAATGCTTTTTCCCACTGCAAATCGCGCGATAGGTCAGCTCCCATGCGGGCCACATAGTACTGCCGGCATAGGGAATGAGTTCCTCGCGAACGGCGGATTTTAGGAGATTGCGCTGGTTACGCTTATCGAAAATCTGCGCGATTTCGCCGTTCTCATTTAAGGAAACACGGCAAAGTGCATTTTCAATCGTATGTCTGCTCGCCGTCACATTTGGCATCGGCACGGGAAGCGTATCCGAGGTACGCAAATCAAAGGCCTTATAGCCCAGTGCCGGAACGGTGCAGGAAAAGACGGCTTCCGCCATATTATTCTGACGGTCAAGCACCTGCACGGGATAATACTTGCCATTTCTGTCCTTAGCATAGAGGTACTGCCCGGCGCGCAGCGGTACACGAATCTTTACAAGGCTTGTTCTCTCGGTTTCGTTGCTGTTGTGTACCACAATCGGCATGCCGTGCGCCCAATCCGTCTGTATCGCCGAAGCTACCACGCCTAAGGCGGTTTCATAGGTGGTTTCAAACTGATTCAAAGAAAGCACATAGTCATTCCATGAGCGTTTATAGGCTCTTTGCACCGACGTGCCGGGTAAATCATCGTGAAACTGGTGGGCAATGGCACGCTTCCATGCCGTGTTCAAAACCGCCTGCGGATAGTCCATGCCGCCAAGCAAAGACGCGGTAACCGATGCCGCTTCTGCACGATAGGCAAGTTCCTCGCACGCACGGTTCAAGCGTTTCCCGATAGCACGGGAGGTATAGCCGCCTGCGCCGTGGTCACGCATGACCAGTTCATTTTTCCAAGAAGGCAATCTATCCTTCTGCGCCTCGGAAAGAGCATCTAAGTCCCTGTAGATTTGGTCGCTGGGTGCACTTAAAACCTGCACCTCTTCTGTTTTATTTTCACGGATTTCCTTTTGCAATACGGCAACCGAGGATTCTTTCGGTGCGCCGCCTTGGTCACCGACGCCGTGGAACGAGAAGGTCCACGGCAGACCGTATTTTGCTTCGTTTTCTTTTAACTTCTTTATATTATCCTTTTTCTTGCGCACGGCGCTGTAGGTTAAATCATAGGCATCGGGACGCACGGCGGCAAAGCAGTAGGCGCCGTTTACGCCATACCATTTGCCGATGTCAAACGGCGTGCCGTAGGCAGAGCCCCAAGTCAGCTTTTGTGTGGTAAAGCCCAAGAGATTGGCGTGAGCAATCACAGAGGGCAGTGCCCAGCCGAAGCCGAAGCAATCGGGCAGATAGATTTCCTTGCTCTCTTTGCCGAATTTCTTTTTAAAATAGCCGTTGCCCAAAAGGATATTTCGAAAGAGTGCTTCCGGGGAGGGCACGTTGACGTCGCCGTTTTCATAAGCACTGCCGGTCACGCACCAGCGCCCCTCTTCTATATATTGCTTTAAGCGCTCAAATTCGCGCGGATAATATTCTTCCAAAAGTTCATAACGATAGGCGCCCTCAAAGTTAAAGGTATAATCCGGATACTTTTCGAACAAGGCAAAATTCTGCGCCAGTGTATTATAAAGGCAGTTGCCGATGCTGTGTTCCAGAGTCCAGTTCCAAATCGTATCTAAGTGTGCCGTCGCACAGGAATAAATCCGTTTTTCCATTTTCGAGCCTCCGTTCGCGTTTTGTGTAAAATTTTATTTATATAGTTCTATTTTACTGTAAAATTTATACAACTGCAAGGCTTTTTTGGAAATTTCAAATACAATCCTATATAACGTCTTTTTGTTAGAAATTTTTGCAAGTTTTAGGTGATTTCGTCCATACTAACTAGGGTGATAATTATGAACTTTAAAACTGCAAAAATCGAAGCACAAAACGCACTGCTTTTTTCGAAAGCCCGTGCCTATTTTATTTTGCTTTTCTGCTTTTTCGGGGAAGTGTTCTTTCTGCTTTCGGGGCTTTTTTGCATCTTTATGGCGGTAAAATTCCGCTCGCTTCTGCCCGAAAACACCTCCCCCTACCTTGCTATAGGCATTTTTGTTTTATTCCTTTTAGGCGCCCTTTGCTCCCTTTGGTTTCTTTCTCTGTTTCCGTTTCTTCGCACACGGTGGTTTTCGGAAAATGCCAAACATAAAGCACCGCTCTCCGCCTTTTTTCGGCGGCTTTCCATGCGCGAGATTTTTAAAATCTCCTATCTCTTTTTCTATGTGCGTGTGATGAGCCTTTTGCATTTGGTTTTATTCCTTCTACCCGTGACACTTTGCGGATTTCTATTTTACAAGACTTTAACAGCAAGCGGTTTTTCCAAGCTTTCGTTTTGGCTTTACCTCGGCTTTTTAGTGATATTTTTCCTATTGAGCCTTTATTTCTGCCTTGCCGCTTTGCAAAAATACAGTCTCTTATCCGTTTTGCTTTGTGAAAATTCGAAGCGCCCTTTACTCGAGCTTTTAGCCCTTAGCCGCAGAAGCACAGAGGGGCTTGCCTTTTCTCTGCTTCGTCAAAAACTTTCGTTTCTGCCGTGGTTTTTGCTCTCACTCCTTTTGCTTCCTGCGCCCTATGCTTTCAGCTATTATTTTGAAACACAGACCGTGCTTTCGCGCCGTATTTTAAAATCGCAAAAGCTCTTGCGTCTGCCGCAAAAGCCCGTGGTCTTTTTGCGCTTACAGCACGCCTAGCTTGCACATTTTTCCGTTTTGCGGTATACTGTTGCACAGTAATTTTAGAAACGGAGCGTTCCCATGTCCACGGTATCCAAGAAAAATAAAGGCATTCTTTTAATGATTTGCTCGGCGTTTTGCTTCGCTCTGATGAGTGCCTTTGTACGTCTTTCGGGGGATTTGCCCTCGATTCAAAAAAGCTTTTTCCGCAATTTAGTTGCTGCCCTGTTCGCCGCCATTTTGCTTTTGCGAGGTGAAAAGCCGAAAAAGCTCGATAAATCTGCCTGGAGCTTTTTGTTCCTGCGCTCATTTTTCGGCACGGTCGGTATTCTTTGCAACTTCTATGCCGTTGACCACCTGCTTTTGGCGGACGCCTCGATTTTAAATAAGATGTCGCCCTTTTTCGCGATTCTTTGCAGCTTCTTCCTGTTAAAAGAAAAGGTGCCGTTCAAAAAAATCCTTTTGGTGCTCGGTGCTTTTGTGGGTGCTTTATTCGTCATTAAGCCCTCGTTTGCGGGCAAAGATATGCTCCCCGCCTTTCTCGGATTATTTGGCGGTTTTGCCGCGGGACTTGCTTACACCTGCGTGCGAAAGCTCGGCACAATGGGCATAAAGGGGCCGTTCATCGTCTTTTTCTTTTCGGCATTTTCCTGCCTTTCGGTGCTCCCCTATCTGCTGTTCCACTTTGTCCCGATGACGGGCAAGCAGCTTCTCTTTCTTCTGCTCGCCGGACTTGCCGCGAGCGGCGGTCAGTTTTCGATTACGGGCGCTTACATCTACGCGCCGGCGCGGGATATTTCCGTTTACGATTATTCGCAGATTCTCTTTTCCTCAGCGCTCGGTTTCTTCCTCTTTGGGCAGATTCCCGACGGCTGGAGCTTTTTAGGCTACGGCATTATTCTTTTCATGGCAGTGCTCATGTTCCTTATGAACCGCAAGGAAAAATAAAAAATTAATAGAAACAGAAAAACCGCCCCGAAGCATTGTTGCTTCGAGGCGGTTTGTTGTTTTAAAATTACATTCTTTCGGGAGCGGAGAAGCCCAAAAGGTCGATGCATTCCTCCAAAGCTCTCTTGGCGAGGGCGATGAGGGCAATGTAGCCTTGTTGTTTTTCTTCGTTCTCTTCGGAAAGGATTCTGGTTTCGTGATAGAACTTGTTCACGGCACCGGCAAGCTCATAAGCATAAGCACAAATGATGTTCGGTGCAGAATCTCTGTAGGCATTGGAAAGCTGTTCGGGCATTTTGGAAATCGCCAGCTGTAACGCCTTGGCGCTGTCGTTATCTGCCACAGCAATCTTATAATCCTGATACGCTTTGCCGTATCTTGCCAAAATAGATTTAACACGCACAATGGTGTAAAGAAGATAGGGGCCTGTGTCGCCCTCGAAGGCGGCAAAGCGCTCTAAGTCGAAGATATAATCCTTGGTGGCAAGGTTGGAAAGGTCACCGTATTTGAGAGCGGCAATCGCAATCTGCTTTGCGGTCTTTTCCGCTTCCTCGGCACTGAGGGTGTCATTCTCGGCAATCTTTTCGGAAACATAACGGGTGATGTCGGCAATGAGGGTTTCGAGTCTCATAACGCCGCCGCTTCTAGTTTTGAAGGGCTTGCCGTCTTTGCCGTTCATCGTGCCGAAGCCGATGTGCTGAAGCTGGGTTTCCGGCTTTACGATGCCTGTTTTTCTGGCGGCTCTGAAGACCTGCTCAAAGTGGAGGCTCTGTCTCTTATCGGTGAGATAGAGGAGCTTGTCCGGGTGGAAATCTTCCATTCTCTGCACAATGGTGGCAAGGTCGGTGGTCGCATAGAGCGTTGCGCCGTCGGATTTAACAAGGATGCAGGGCGGAATTTCTTTCTTGTCGGTTTCTTCCTGCACGGGAATAACCTTTGCGCCGTCGCTTTCAATGAGTGCGCCCTGTTTTTCTAATTTTTCGAGCATCGGCGGAATGTAAGGCTCTGCATCGCTTTCGCCCATCCAAATGTCGAAGCTTACGTTTAAGTTTTCATAGTTGCGCTTGAGGTCGGTCACGGACACGTGCATGATGTGGTCCCAAAGTGCCGCATAGCCACGCTTGTGCTGCTGTAAATGATAGGTGGCATCGTGCGCTTTTTTGGCGAACACTTCATCTTCCTTGGACTTTGCGCTGGCGGTCGGATAGATTTCTTCGAGTTCGGAAATCGTAAACGGCGCCTCTTTCGGATATTCGCCGGTGAAATTGTCATCGAAATACGGCAAATCCGGCTTTCTTTCCTGCAATTCTGCGATGATGAGACCCATTTGAAGTCCCCAGTCGCCGAGGTGAATATCGCCGACAACCTTATCGCCGAAGTAGCGATAAATGCGCTTGATGCTCTCGCCGATAATCGCAGAGCGCAAATGGCCGATGTGCAAGGGCTTTGCGACGTTCGGGCCGCCGTAGTCCATAACTACGCTCAAGGCTTTATGGGTACCGGTCACACCGAGCTTTTCGGTTTGGCGCATTTCGTCGATATGCTCTGCCAAATATTCCTTATTGACCTTCATGTTGATGAAGCCGGGTTTTACGGATTCCACGGATTCAAAAACGTCGCTTTCTTTGAGAACAGCGACCACGTCATCCGCAATCATAAACGGGGCTTTGTGTGCCGTCTTTGCCGCGGGCATAGCGCCGTTGCACTGAAATTCGCAGAGGTCGGGACGGTCGGAAACCGTAACTCTGCCAAGGGTTCTGTCGTAACCGGCTTTCTCGAAAGCGTCGGAAACGAGCCCTGTTAATTTATCTAATAGCTTTTCCATGAGAAGCTCCTTTTTTCGCCTTACGGCGTTACTTTTAACTCCTATATGATACCAAAATTCTAAAGATAAGTAAAGTAGTAACAGGGAAAAAAGCAGAGTTGCCAAAAGGACAGAAAAGAAGGGTGGATTTTTTGGCTCTAAATCCACCCTTCTTTTAAGCTTCTATAGAAAAATTATTTCTGCTTGCGTTTTTTCACGTTCTTTACGATAAGCGGAATACCCACAGCGAGGACGACTACACCGCCAATTGCGCCGCAGAGCGCCGGAATGAAATTGTGCTTAAATTCATAGTAGCCGTGGTTGCGGACATAGATATTTTTCACTTCGTGACCGGTGACCGCTTCGTAGGTTAAGATTTCGGATTTAAACTCGGTCGGATTGTTTTCATCAATCGTAATGGTACGCACGCCGTGGTTGTTGCCGTAGCTGTAATAGGTTACACCGGGCGCGGCAACCAAATGAATGCCCTTATAAAGACCGGCAAAGCTGTTGGAGTGGTCATGACCGAACACGCCGGCAACGACGTCGCCCTGGTCAATCCAGCTTTGGAACTGCCCGTGGTTGGTATCGGGCGGGCAGGGTCCTTCATTCAAAAGGCCCTCGTAAACATATTCGGGATTCGGTACATAGTAGTTATCGCTAAAGGAACGATGTCCGCGCACCGCGCCCTTGGTCGTCATGGAAACCTTATTGAACATATCATAGGCTTCGGGCACGATGATGTGCTGGAACACAATGGAGGGCACGGGCTCGCCGCCGTTTTCTGCCTTCAAGGCATCGGAAGTTTTCTTGTACCATGCGGTTTGGTCTTCATGCACATAGCCGTAACCGCCGCCCTCTTCCTCGGGGGTATAGGGGTTGGAGTCCATAAACCAAAGGTTAAAGGCGGTCTTGGAGCCGTCGGAAGAGAGAATCGGCAGATTGTAGTTGCCGACGCCTGTCATTTCCTCGCCCTCGACTGCCATGCAGGTTTTATAATTTTGATACCAGGAGAGCATGAGTTCCTTGGCTTCTTCCTCATTCATGCCGTTTTCTTCGTCGCAAAGACCCTCGTGGTCATGGTTGCCGTAAACGAACGCAAAGGGGATACCGGTATCATCAATCACCTTGCAGAACGCATCAATCGCCTGTTTGGTTTCCTCGGGGGTGACCCCTTTCCACCAACCGGCAATGTTATCGCCCAAAAGTGCAATAAAATCGGGCTGTGTTTTTTGGATTGCGGTTTCCGCAAGCTCTATTGTTTCGGGGCGTGGGAGGTTCGTATCCTGCAAATCGGCAAGCACTAAGATTTTAAACTTGCCGTCCTCATTAAACTGTAACTGTTTGGGTGCTTTCATTTGCTGTTTTTCCTCCTTTGCCAAAGCGCCGAGCGGCACACTAATGCACAAAACCAGTACACACAGAATCGCCAGCCAACGTTTTAAGGTTTTATTTTGTTTCATCAGAACTCTCCTCCTTCTTTTTAAAGCATTTGGGAATGATTTTCTCTATTTTCGCCCACTCGGCTTCTGCTTTATCGGCATCCGCCTCGAGACGTGCTTCCATATTATAATACATTAAATTGCAACCGCATTTCGGGCATTCGGGTTTCAAATTGAAAATGCTGAGCTTTGCGCCGCATTTCGGGCATGTATTGTCGAGCATCATTCTGCCTCCTTCCCGTGCTGTTGGGACATTTCTTTCGAAAGCGCCAAACGGTCATTCTGCACGATACGGTGGATTTTTTCGAGTTTTTCGCCCTCTAAATCATAGAAAATAAAGGGAATCAGCGAAATCAAATTGAGCACGGCGGGAATCATGGTGACAAGCGCCCAAAGCCAGAGCCTTGTATTGACGCCGCTTTCTACCAGCTGCATTTCGGCATTGACCTGTTCAAGACCGATGAGCGGGAAAATCGCCGCCGCAATACCGGTGGAAAAAGAACCGGTCAGCTTACTGATGAAGGTCAAAAGGCTAAACGCCATGCCTTCGCCGCGCTCGCCTGTGGTCGCTTCCATATAATCGACCGTGTCGCCAACCATCTTGGTGGGAATCACCATTTTAATGCTGCAAAGGGCACTGGTAAAGAAGCCCTGCAAGGAAAGCAGCGGCACAATGACCTTGGGATTTTGATAGAATTTAAAGCCCAAGAGGAAGATAACAGTAGTTAAAATCGCTTTAAAAATCGTAATGCGCACGACAATCTGCTTGGAGCTCCAACGCTTTTCAAACCACGGAATCAAAAGATAGGCAAAGAAGCCCATAATCACACCGGGAATCGCGGCAACAATGGAAAGGCTGGCAAAGCCTAAAGAAAGCTTATAGTAATACTGTGCAAAGATGTCGCCGATGCCCTCCACGGTGCCAAGCACGCTCGAAAGCACTAAAAGGAGCAAGGGCTTATTTTTAAAGAGATAGCGGAAGCAGTCGGAAAGCTTCGGCTCGTCGGAATTCTGCACGACGCGTTCTTTGGTGAAAATACCGGCAAAGGAAAAGAGCACCATACCGAGTGTACCGGCAAGAAGTCCCATGAAGAGAAAGACCGCAGGCAGTTTCCAGCTGATTTTACCGGCGGTACTCAAGTCAATAAACACCGGAATGAGCATATTGGTAATACCACCGATTGCACCGGAAATGAATCTTGCCGAGGTAATGACACGGGAACGGTCATTGAGAGACGGGGAAATCGCCGCCGACATACCCCAAAACGGAATATCGCCGATGGTATAGAAAAATTCCCAAATAAAATAGACCACCCACATATAAACGATTTTTGCAGTTGTGGATTCTACGCCCGAAAGAAACTGCGCGCCGCCGAAGAGAAGCACGGTCGCAATGCCCAGCGGAATGGGCACAAATAAAAGATAGGGGCGAAGCTTGCCGAAGCGTGTTCTTGTCTTATCGACCACAACGCCCATCATCGGGTCATTGAGTGCATCCCAAATACCCAAAACAAAAATCATAATCGTAACTGCCTTTGAAGGGATGCCGAACACGGTCATCAAGAAAAAGGTAAGGTAGGTTCGTACCAAATTGTAACCGATGACCTGACCGCCGTTTGCGACACCGTACAGCATGGTTTCTTTAACACCGACATAGGTTCGCTCGCGTGGTTGTTTGTCTGTTTGCATGTTTCATCTCTCCTTTTAAAGCTTTTCTGTATAGATAGGTGCAAGCACAGAAAGCAAGGTGTTTGCCTCGCCCCCACGTTTGCCCCAAAGCTCCGCGCTGTACCAGTGCCCCGGCTCCAAAAAGACCTCGGCACAGGTGCTTTCGCCCTGCAAAAAGCAGGTTAAGATTTTTGCTTCACCGTTGGTGAGAAGGTGAATTTCCCGCGGCTCAATTTCGTTTCCCTCAGGGAATTTTAAAAGCCGCTCTAAAGACACCGTAAACTGCAATTTCGTTTTGCCGCTTTTGACTCTATCGCCGCAGGTTTTGCCGTTTTCTGTAGTAAGAGAGAAAAGAGGGCCGACACTCACAGCGGTTCTGCCGTTTCGGATTGCCGCTTTCATGGTATCCTTCGTAACTTCCCCCTCCACACCCAAATAGGTGCAAGCCGAGGGGTAAAAGTCGTGTTCGGCATTGTGCCAATCGCGCCCGAAGGTCGGGGCAATGTGAAAGCCTCTATCTAAAAGACTGTGCCAAAGGGCAATCGCCTGCCGGTTGGCATCGTTTAAAAAGGGATTCCCCTCGGAGAAGATTTCGAGATAATCGACAAGACTAAAATCCTGCACATGAAAATCCCAGTGACCGCCCGTGCAAATAGGCGAGCCTAGCTGAAAGGGATGTGCCATGCCGACAAGGCCGCCGCTCGCTTTGACCTCGCGCATTTTTTCGTCGATATTGTCGGGCGTTGCGTCGCGCCAATCTACGAAGCGTTCACAGCCCAGTACAGGCATATGCCCGTAATACGTCGTCCATTCCATACCCTCGAGAACGGGGAGCACACCAAGACTTTCGGCTTCTCTGTAGCCCGAAAAGGTGTTATGGTCGGTGAGGGCAATACCCTCTAAATGTCGCGCTTTGGCGGTTTCCACTAGTTCCTTCGGGGTAAATTTGCCGTCGCTGTGGCAGGTGTGGCAGTGCAGTTCGCACGGCGCCCAGTGGAGTTTTTTCATAGCGCCGCCCCCTCTGCCGTAATTTCTATTTGCACGGTGCAAACGTCTGTTACAATCGCGTGCATATGTAAATGGGCTTTCCATTCGCCTGCCGTAAGTTTCCCAGCCGAAAAGCCAAGGGGTGCTTCGGTTTCAGTAAACACATGGCACTGGTCGGGCGTGTGCCGATGTGCACAGCCTCTGTAGCCCTTGGGGTCATCTAAAGACAGCGTCACGAGATTTACAATCGGCAAATAGCTTTCGATTTCCGCTTCGGAATAAGCCTTATGTGGCACGCCGTCTTTTTTTAAGCAGGCGGCAATTTGCGCCTTGGCTTCTTCGTTTTCTTCCATCGTTTTGGGCGTATAAGCAAAATGCACCGTCAGCTTTTCGGTGCCCTCGGGCAGAGAAAACGGAAAGGTTCTATTCGTTTTATTCTCGTTTCGATGCAAATTTAAAGTCTTTTTCAAAAGCACTTTCATTCAGCTTCACACTTCTTTATAAAGGCTTCCACTGCACCCTCATAAGCAGGGGCATTGGTGTAATAGCTTCTAGCGTGTACAGCGCCCTCGACCTTACAAATCCATTTTTCCGAAGTACAGGCGTCGAAGAGCTCCTGTTCCATGGAAAACGGCACGTAGTCGTCCTTGTCGCCGTGAATGAATAAAATCGGCTTTTTCGCCTGCTGCACATGCACAATCGGTGCGGCATCGCGAAAAGAATAATGGCAAAACAGGCGGCAAAGCCCGTCTATCATCGGTAAAAAGGGCTTCTCGGGTAAGTGGAAGGAGGTTTTCATTTGATAGGCAAATTCCGCCCACGCCGAGGTATAGGCACAATCGGCAATGATGCCGTGGATGCGTTCGTCCTCGGCTTTGTCGCTCATCATTAAAACCGTCGCCGCGCCCATGGAAACACCCAAAAGATAAATGGAAAGGTCGGGAAAGCGTTCTTTTAAAACATCAAGCCACAAAAAAGAATCTTCGGATTCAAAAGTGCCGAAACCCATGTATTTGCCGTCGCTTTCGCCACAGCCTCTGTGGTCGGGCATGAAAACCGTATAGCCCTTTTCATAAAGCGAGGGTGCCATGAAGCAAAATTCGCCGAGTCCCGAAGAACGGCAGCCGTGACAGGCAAAAATCAAAATGCCGTTTTTTTCCTTCGGCTCTAATAAATGCCCCACAAGCGTTGCGCCATCCGGTGTTTGCAGCTCCATTTTTTCTAATGGAAAGGTATCGAAATAGGCTTCCTGCTTTCGGGCATCCGCTTCGTAGCTGTCGGGCATTTCATTTCCTGCAATCGCCTTTTCGATAAAATGCGGCAGATGCAAGGTTTTGCGCCAAACAATTTGATTCAAGGTAAAGCCGCAAATCAAAAAAAGCAGGAGCAAGAGCCCCAAAAGAACCCCCAAAATAATATAGACTGCTGTCACTTCAAAAGCTCCCTTTCCGTTTCAGTTAAAAAGTCTAAAAGGTTATAGTCCTTTCCGAAGCACCCTACCGCTTCGGTAGAAATTGCCCCCGCCGCATTCGCGACTTCCAAGGCGCGCGGCAAAGGCAAATTATGATAAATCGAAAATAAAAGACCGGCTAGGAAATTATCGCCTGCGCCCGTGGTGTCTTTAGGTTTCACTTTCGGCGGTGCGAAACGCTGTAAATTTCCATTTACATACGCCATAGCCCCGTCCTTACCAAGCTTTACAATCGGGCAGGCGGTGTAGTTTTGCAAAATTTCGATAGCCGCTTTTGGCGTATTTGTTTTTGTGAGTGCCATGGCTTCTTTCGCATTCGGCGTAAAGAAATCGGCATAGCGCAGGATTTCTGCTTCCCCCTGCAAGCTGAGATTTTCTGTCCAGTGCACATCGTAAAAGAGCTTTGTGCCCTCCTCGTGTAAGGCTTTTAAAACCGCCGAACGTTTTGGTGCAACGCAAAGGCGTTTGCCGCTTAAAAAACCGTAAATTTCGCTATCGGTCAAAGCTTCTTCGCCGCAGTGTGCATCGAAGGAAACAATATTTCTTTCTTTTTCATCGGTAAACACGGTACTGGCAATCACGGGTTCTTTTTCGCCCTTATAAAAATTCACAAGCGTTTTTTGAAAGCCAAAGCTTTCCGCTAAAGAAAGCGCCGCTTTGCTTTGTGCGCCGTCATTCCAAAAGCTGCCCATGGAAACCTCCACGCCCGCCTGATGCAAACGCATAGCGGCAACGATACTGCCGCCGCCGAGGGTCATGCGAAAATTCTCGGCGTAAACCTCTTCGCCGTTTTTGGGAAACGCCTGCAAACCCTCATAGATAAAATCCAGTGTCAGGGGACAAAAGAGCCCCACGCCTTCGGTCATGTCCATTCTCCTATATACGCCTTATAGGCGGTCAAATATTCTTCCACAAGAGATTTTGCAAGCGGATAAGAGCCGACCAAGGGGTGCAAAGTGAGCGCCTGCACAGCGAGGGTTTTATCCTTTTTGAGAATCGCTTCCACCGTTAAATTCTCGTAATTTTTCACCGTTAAAATCAAATTTTTAAGCATCGTCGGTACTTCTGGTGCTTTGTCGCGAAGCACGGCATCCTTTGTGACGGTGCACGAAAGCTCGCAGACATCCTCGGGGGCTAAAAAGTCGAGTGCACCCTCGTTCGGCAGGGACATGACCATGTGCACATCCCCTGCACCTTGTCTCGCGCGGATGAAGTCGAGTGCCACGCCTGCGTAAGAGCCGTTTTCGGGCTTTTCTAAAAATTCACGGAAGGTAAAGGGCGCGACCTGCTGGGTTCTTTTTTCGCCGCTCTCAATCGCAAAATAACTGTTTTCACGTGCCGCATAGGCTTTGGCAAAGCATTCGAATGCCGCGTCAAAGTCCTGATCTATATCCATGGTGGCAAGCGTTTTCTGCATTTGCTCGTTGATTTCCAAAATTGTTTCGCCGCGGGTTTTGCCGCTCTTTAAAACGGATTCCACCGCGCGGTCTCTGTAGTAATAAAAATAAAGATATTCATTCGGCAAAAAGCCGCTGTTGATTTTCAAAAGCTCCTCGGGGAACAGGCGCATTTCGGTATCTCGATGCAAACACGGATGCGCTTTCACCGATGCGGTGACATCTTTTCCCTCTGCCTCAAAATCATAAAACCACGAAAGGTGATTTAAGCCGAAGCATTTGCCGCGAAGATTCTGGACTGAGAGCATATCGCCAAGCTGAATAAAGAAGCTCGACGGGGCATCGCACACACCGTAGACATTGGAAAAGCCCATGGTGCGAAGCGCCTGCGTTACAAGGCCGCTCGGATTGGTAAAGTTAAAAATAAGGGCATCTTTTTTAGAAACCTTTTGCGCCAAAAGGCAATAGTCCTTTAAAACGGGAATACTACGAAGCGCCATCGCAAAACCGCCTGCGCCTGTGGTCTCCTGCCCCAAAACGCCGTGATTCAGTGCCGTGCGCTCATCAATAACTCTGCCCCTATCGCCGCCCGAACGAATGGTGGTGATGATATAATCCGCATCGCGAAGCGCTTCTTCGGCATCGAGGGTTAAGGTAAACTTTACCTCGGGTGCGAGCGCATTGGCCACGCGCTTCGCAATCTTACCGTAGGAAAAGAGTTTTTCCTTATCAATATCCATAAAGACAAGCTCCGTAAGCCCTATGTCCTTTGCCGCGAGCGCCAAGGATTTGGAAAGGAACGGAGAGCGAACGCCACCGCCGCCGAGCACTGCCAGTTTCATTTGATACGCCTCTTTTTCTTTAGATTCTAAAATTTTGCCCCATGACTTTTTTTACGAGTTCTTCGTTTACAAAATCCGCTAAAAACCAGCCATAACAGGTATTTTCCTGCATCGGATAGTCTAAAAACCGTGGATTCACATAAGCCGCACTAACCTTCGGGGCTTCTCCGCCGCCGCTGGTACTGAGACAATTTAAACAGATACAGGTATCCTTCGGTCTTTCGTTTTCCAAAAACGGCAAAATCGATTTTTCCCATTTTTCTTTGCCGCCTAAATTATAATTATCTTGGATTCTTGCGACAGCCCCCTCGGCAATGCCTAAGGTGAAGGGCGGCGTGGGGGTCGGCTCATTTTGATTTTCCCAAACAGAAAAATCCATGCCGTAATTTTCCGCCGTATGCGTTTTCGCAAAGCCGTAGGGCTTTATAAAGCGGCGCATGAGCACAATTTTGGAACGCACCTCGGAAAGAACGGGAATGCGGTTTTCCAAAAACCAGAGGCCTTCGTTTCCTTTTATATAAGTCGCATAAAACTTTTCAAAGAACGCCTTTTCTCGGGTGCCTCGGTCAAGCTTTACGCTCATGACAATCGTTTCCTTTGGGTGCTGTTTCAAAAAATCCGTGGTCGTTTTTAAAACATCATCGAAATAAAGAAGTTCCTTTTTTTCGGCGGTTTTATAGCAATCGGCAACGCTGTGCACCAGGCGGAATTTCCCGTCCAGCTCATAAAGACGAATATCCAAAAGTCGAACACCGAGAGAAAGCTGTTCTTCTATGGTGCGGTTTTGACATTTTGACCATGTTGCGAAGGCGGGGTATGCCGTACCACTATCGTGCGAACCAAGGAGTTGGATGCGCGAAATCTTGAGATTATCCTCTAAATTTTCTAAAGAAAATGCCGATTTCATGCGCAATCTCCCCTTTATAAAAGTTTACAAAAGCTATCATACAACATTTGCAAAGAAAAAGCAATATTCATAATAATTTTTATTGTTGTTTTATTTTTCTATTGATTTTGCATAAACATGTTGTATAATAGAGGCAAATGTAGGAAGGGATGTGTCTAATATGAAACGAAAAACCTATAAGAATTTTTCTAAAATTACGCTGAGTGCTCTTCTCTCGGCACTCATGTTTTTCTCTTTCCTCCCCGTTTTTGCGGCAGAACCGCAAAAGGACTATGTAGCGGCAGATTGGCATTTTTCGAAAGATGCCGTGGAAAGCGGCACACTCGAATCGAACGATTTGGCAATTCGGGACCAAAGCGGTAATGAAAACACCCTGCGTTTAAACGGTAAACACGCCGACAAATATTTAAAATTCTCTGACGACAAAATGTATAACGGCACAAGCGGCTCTTTGGAATTCAACAACGAGCAAAAACGTATACTCGGCAAGGGCGTGGAGCTAATCACCGACGATAACGCACCCATTAACAAGGAAACCTTTAAAGACGGTTACACGATTGAGCTTATCTATAAATTACCCGAAAACTTCGCAGGCGACGATGCTTGGATGGGACTGCTTTCGCGCAAAGGTAAGTGCGAAACGATGCATGAAACGAAAAAGTGCTCCATGTCTCTTGCTATTTCCAACTGTAAAGAATTGCAGTTCCTCACCGCCAACGAAAAAGACAATCACGAAATGGATGCCGCCTGGTCGATTTCTATGGATAAAGGCGGCGTTTGGTATCACTTCGCCATTGTTTCCGACGGCAAAACCATTTCCACCTTTGTGAACGGCTGTGAGGCGTTCCGCGATTATGAAAGCGACAAAATGGTCGGCATGCTCGCAGACCCGAAAGACGGCAGATTTGTAATCGGTGGCTATGATAACGGTGTTTTCAACCATAGATTGCGCGGCGCGTTGCAGGAAATCCGTATTTGCAAAAAGCCCTTGGCGCGTGAAGATTGGCTTCTCCCCCACCCCGAAGAAACCCTCGGTAAATTCGGCGAAAATCTGCCCTTTACCAATCTTTCTAAGAGCAGTTACAATATGATTTTCTTACCCGACATTCAAAACGCCACCGAATTCAGACCCGAGGTTTTGAACACCTCCGCCAAGTGGTTAAATGAAAATAAAGCGCTTGTGAATCCGGCGGTCATTGTCAGTCTCGGAGATATTGTCAACACCTACAGTGACGAAAAGCAGTGGGAAAACGCCAAAGCGTTTTATGAAATTTTAGAAGAACAAAGAACTCCGATTTTGCAACAGCCCGGCAATCACGATTACGGTGACAATTTCTATCTCGACGCATTTGGACCGGACTCCGCTTTCGGCAAGCGACAAGCAGAGCGCGGTGTCGTTTACTCTCCTTCGGGTTATTCCTCTTATTTAACCTTTGACGGTGGCAGTTACCGTTATTTAGTCGTTAATATTTCTATGTATCACATTGAGGATAAAGACGAACGCGCTTGGTTTGAAGATGTGCTTGCCACACACGAAAATTACCCGACCATTGTGACCAGCCACAGCTTCCAAAACTGCGGCGCGGCAAAGCCCGATGAAGTTTCCCTAAGTAACCTCGGGCACAGCGTTTGGGAAATCGTAAAGAAATATAACCAGTGCTTCCTAATGATTTCCGGTCACCACCACGGTGCAGGCGAAGAAGTCCTCAAAAACGATGCAGGCAACAGCGTGTACAGCGTGCTTGCCGACTATCAATTCTCCTATAACGGCGGCAACGCGTTCTATAAATTCGCCGAATTTGACGAAGTCCATAATAAAATCCGTCTTTCCACCTTCTCGCCTTATGCGGCAACACTGAAAGAGGGAGACAGAACCTTTTTCGACGTCAACTACATGACCGGTGTCGGGAACTACACGGTTTTGGATTTAAATTTTGCAAATCGCTTTGCAGGCATGAAGCAAAGTTACGATGCAGAAAACTATAAACAGCTTGTAGAAGAAGCAAAAATGAACGAGACCGACACGCCTACGGCACTTTTTCAAAATGTAAAAGTCATCGGCGACAAGGATGCACACACGGTCACGCCCATGAGCCAAAACAGGTGGATGCCGATTCTCCTTACCTTGGCGATTGTGGTTTCTTTGATTATCGTTGCCGTTATTCTCGTAAAATGCAGAAAACGCAAAAAGCAAAATAAAGAAAGCGGTAAATAAACATGAAACAAAAACAAACAGGCTTTCCGCCCGCTTCGGGGCAGTGGGAATTAACCTTTGAGGATAATTTTGAATGTTTGGACCACACGAAGTGGGAATTTGACATCGGACGGCGGCGTGGCTGTTATAATGTAGACGATGAGGATATTGTCTTTACAAAGGACGGCAAGCTCCACATCCGAATTAAATGGAAAAACGGCAGATACGGCGAGGGCTGGTATACCGGCTTTATGGACACGAGCACCAACCTACTCTCCCCGCGCGAGCGTGTTTCGCCGTCGGCGGATTACACGGGCTTTTCCCAGACCTACGGCTATTTTGAAGCCCGATGCAAAGCACCGAAAATTCTCGGTGCATGGTCGGCATTTTGGCTCATGCCGGATAACGAAATTGCCTTTTCCGAAGCCGATATTCAATATTCCGGTGAGGACGGCGTGGAAATCGACGTCATGGAATCCCCGAATTATTTCAGACGTTTCAAGTGGCTGCAAAACCGCAACACCCATGTATTGCACGCAGACGGCTATGACGCGCGTTTAAAATCCCTGCGTTCTTCCCCCCACTATGTGCCGAAGATGTATGACGAATTTCACACCTACGGAGTCTTGTGGGAAGAGGATAAATACACCTTTTTCACGGACGGTAAAAAGACCTGGGAAACTCGGCACATTTATAAAGGGCATGACATGGGCATTGCCAAAGTGCCCGAATATCTGATGCTTTCCTGCGAAGTCGGCGGCATGACGACCGACGACGGCACATGGCTCATCGGTCAGGAGGCCGACGCCAAAACCGGCAAAGTCCGTAAATGTTGGGCAGGCGACGCCACCCGAAACGATACATCCAAGGTCTATGATTTCGTTGTGGATTATGTAAGGGTGTGGAAGAAGAAATAAAAAGCCCCTGTGTTTCCTTTTTTCCAAAGGGAAAGACAAGCGACGCACTACATTATCTTATTTAAAAAGGCAAAAGCTTTTAAAACAAAAAGAGGCACAAAGCGCAATCACACGCTTTGTGCCTCTTTTCTTTAGAAAGGATGTTTTCTCTTATTTCTTCTTTTTCGTTGCCTTTTTGGGTGCAGTCTTTGCGGGAGCGGCTTTCTTTGTCGCTTCTGCCTTTGCTTTCTTTTCCGCTTCGGCTTTGGCTTTCTTTTCTGCTGCCTTTTTGGCATCAGCCTTAGCTTTCAGCTCTGCCTTGCCGAGACGTTCCTCTTCGGTAAAGGCGGATTCGGTGTGCCAAATATCTCTTGCATAATCATTGATTGCACGGTCTGCGGCAAATCTGCCTGCGCCGGAGATATTCATAAGGGACATTTCGTTCCACTTGCGTCTGTCCTTAAAGGTTTCTACAGCTCTGTGCTGTGCCTTTCTGTAATCCTCGAAGTCTGCCAAAACCATGTAGGGGTCATGGTTTACAAGGTTGCCGATTTCGGGGAACTTCTTACCGGCGATGCCCACACGGTTGATAAATTCAATCGTCTTATGGAGCTCTTCGTTCTGGTTGAAGTAGTTCTGCGGATAATAGCCGCGACGCTGAAGCTCGGTCACTTCGGGGGTCTTCATACCGAAGATGAAGATATTATCCTCACCGACGGCATCGAAGATTTCGATGTTTGCGCCGTCCATGGTGCCGAGGGTAATCGCACCGTTGAGCATGAGCTTCATGTTACCTGTACCGCTCGCTTCTGTACCTGCCAAAGAAATCTGCTCGGAAATATCGGCGGCGGGCATGAGGTTTTCTGCCATGGTTACGTTATAATCTTCGCAGTAAACCACCTTGAGTCTGCCTCTAACGTCGGGGTCATTGTTGATAAGATTGCCGAGGGCGCAGATGAATTCAATCATCTTCTTTGCCATGAAGTAGCCGGAAGCTGCCTTCGCCGCAAAGATATAGGTATGCGGTGTGTATTCGGCATTCGGATTTTCTTTAATTTTAAGATACTCGGATAAAATATTGAGTGCGTTTAAGTGCTGACGCTTGTATTCGTGCATACGCTTTACCTGTACGTCGAAAATCGAGGTCGGGTCAAGCTCTACGCCGGTATTTTTATATACCTGCTCTGCAAAACGCTTTTTGTTGTTGGTCTTAATGCGCTCGAGTTCCTTGAGCACGCTCTCGTCATTTTTATAATCACGAAGCTTTAAGAGGGCATCGGCATTGTAAACGAATTCGCCGCCGATTAAATCCTCTAAAAGCGCGGTAAGCTCGGGGTTGGACTGGCAAAGCCAACGACGGTGTGCAATACCGTTGGTCACGTTGGTGAATTTGTTCGGGGTCAAGGTGTAGAAATCGTGGAATACGGTATCCTTTAAGATTTCGCTGTGGAGAGCGGAAACGCCGTTGACGCAGTGCGAGGATGCCACGCAGAGGTTTGCCATGCGAACTACGCCGTTGGAGGTAATCGCCATTCTCTCGACCTGGTCGGCATTGTTGGTTGCCTGCCATACGAAGCTTCTGAAGCGGTTGTCAATTTCCTTGGTAATCTGCCAAATTCTCGGCATCAATCTCTTATAGAGGTCCTCAGGCCAGCACTCAAGGGCTTCTTTCATAACGGTGTGGTTGGTATAAGCCACAGAACGGGTTACAATGCTCCAAGCATCATCCCAGCCATAGCCACATTCATCCAAAAGAATACGCATAAGTTCCGGTACAGCCAAGGTCGGGTGGGTATCGTTAATATGCATAGCCACCTTTTCGGGGAAGTTATCCATGGTGCCGTAGGTACGAAGATGACGCTGAACGATGTCCTGTACAGAGGCGGAAACTAAGAAATACTGCTGACGAAGGCGAAGGGATTTGCCTTCGGGGTGATTGTCGGCAGGATAGAGAACCTTGGAAATGACCTCTGCCATAGCGTTCTGCTCCATAGCACGCATATAGTCGCCCTGATTGAAGAGGGACATATCAAGCGCCGGTGCCTTTGCAGACCAAAGACGAAGCACGGAAATGCCCTTGCCGTCTTTACCAGCAACATACATATCATAAGGTACTGCCTGAACAGGGTTATAGTTGACAAGCTCTACATGGTGGAACTGGTTATCCCAGTAATCGCGAACTTCACCCTCGAAGCGAACCTCTAAAGCGCTTTCTTCGTGCGGTACAAGCCAAACCTCGCCGCCGGGAAGCCAGAAGTCGGGAAGCTCTGTCTGCCAGCCGTCTACTAATTTCTGTTTAAAAATACCTGCTTCGTAAAGAATAGAATAGCCTCTTGCCGGATAGCCCTGCGTTGCAAGACCGTCGAGGTAGCAAGCGGCAAGTCTGCCGAGACCGCCGTTGCCGAGACCTGCATCGGGTTCGCATTCATAAAGGCTGTCAAGCTTTACGCCGTATTCCTTTAAGACGTCGGAAAATACGTCGGTTAAATTGAGGTTATAAAGGGTATTCTTTAAAGAACGGCCCATGAGGAACTCCATGCAAAGATAGTAAACCTGCTTGGTGCCCTTTTTCTTGGCATTTGCAGAAAATTCTGCTCTGCCGGCACTCATCATATCTCTTGTAATCATCGCAATGGCTTTATAATACTGCTCATTGGTCGCTTCCTCGGGCGTAACGCTCATAAAATGAGAAAGCTTCGCCGTTAAAAGCTCCTTTGCCTGCGCTTTGGTTAAGTTGTAATCCATGTATTGCCTCCAAAAAGTTTTAAGAAAAATTTATATACTATTTTATAGTAAGATAACTCATCTATTATATAATATACTATTTTCACAAAAAATTCAACTGTAAAGAGAGTTTAGTCCTTATTTTCAGTAAAACTACACAAAAATATGGTTTTTATTTCGCCTAAGGAGAGTAAAGTGGGGACTTCTTTTCACAATCTTGACAAAAAGCTTTTGCTATTGTATAATATCAAGGCTGATTCGATAGGCACGGATTTTGGTTAAAACCTATTGTTTAGGTGTTCACCTATCCTTTTTCTGAGCTTATTCGACAGGCAAAATTTTAAATGAGGTGAAAAAAATGACAAAAGCAGAAAAGCAGGCTATCATGGCCGAATACGCTACTCACGAAGGCGACACCGGTTCTCCCGAAGTTCAGGTTGCTGTTCTTACAAAGCGTATCAACGATTTAACCGAGCATCTTAAAGAGCACAAGAAAGACCATCACTCCAGACGTGGTCTTCTTATGATGGTAGGTCACAGAAGAAACCTTCTCAACTACCTTCAGAAAACCGATATCGAAAGATACCGTGCACTTATTGCTAAGCTTGGCATTCGTAAATAAGCTCTTCTTAAAGGCAAGCGAATTTCTAAAAAGTTCGCTTGCCTTAAATTGCTTTTAGAAAGCCTTTAAAACCCCACGAAAATTCGAGGCATTTGTTGTTTTAGCGGTAAACAGAACGCTTTTATTTAAGGCGAAAAATTTTAAGAACGCTCTGTTTATTGCTAAAAACGATTGCCTCGGGAAAATCTAAAAAGAAAGAGGTAAATCCATGTTTTTTAAAGACTACAAAACTTTTAAAACAGAACTTGCCGGCAGACCGCTCGTTGTAGAAGTCGGCAAAATGGCACAGCTTGCAGGCGGCAGCTGCCTCGTTCGCTACGGCGAAACCGAAGTGCTCTGCACCGCTACCATGGCTGCAAAACCCAGAGAAGGCGTTGATTTCTTCCCGCTTTCCGTTGACTTTGAAGAAAAGTTATACTCCGTCGGCAGAATCCCCGGTTCCTTCCAGAGACGTGAAGGCAGAGCTTCCGAAAAGGCAACTCTTGCTTCCCGTGTTATCGACCGTCCGATTCGTCCGCTCTTCCCGAAGGACATGCGCAATGACGTCGGCGTTGTTGCAACCGTTATGTCCGTTGACCAGGATTGCGACCCGGTTATCACCGCTATGATCGGTGTTTCCGTTGCTATCAGCATTTCCGAGATTCCGTGGGACGGCCCCATCAGCGGCGTTTCCGTTGGTCTTGTTGACGGCGAATATGTCATCAACCCCACCGAAGCACAGAGAGAAGTTTCCGACATGGCAGTTACCGTAGCTTCCACCGATTCCTTGGTTGCTATGATTGAAGCTGGCGCAAACGAAGTTTCCAACGACGTTATGTTCGAAGGCATCATGTTCGGTCACAGAGAAAACCAGAAAATCGTTGAGTTCATCAAGGGCATCCGCGATGAAGTTGGTAAGGCAAAGATTGACTTCCCGTCCAACGATCCTTCCCCCGAACTTTTCGAAGCTATTAAGGCTTTCGCTATTAACGATGTTCGTGCAGCACTCGACACCGATGACAAGCGCATCCGTGATGAGAGACTCAAGCCCATTTATGACGCTGTTCACGAAAAATTCGATGAAGAATATCCGGAAGAAGCTTCCAAGATTGAGGATTGCCTCTATCTCTTGCAGAAATACGTTGTTCGCCGTTGGCTCTTAGATGACGGCAAGCGCGTAGACGGCAGAGGCATCGACGAAATTCGTCCCTTGAATGCAGAAATCGACCTTCTTTCCCGTGTACACGGTTCCGGTATGTTCACTCGTGGTCAGACCCAGTGCCTTTCTATCACCACTCTTGGTGCTATGAGCAATGTTCAGCTCTTAGACGGCATTGACAACCAGACCGAAAAGAGATATATGCACCACTACAACTTCCCGTCCTATTCCGTCGGCGAAACCAAGCCCTCCAGAGGCCCCGGCAGACGTGAAATCGGTCACGGCGCACTTGCAGAACGTGCTCTTCTCCCCGTTATTCCGTCCGTTGAAGAATTCCCCTACTGCATCCGTGTAGTATCTGAGGTTCTTTCTTCCAACGGTTCTACTTCTCAGGGTTCTATCTGCGGTTCCACCCTTTCCCTTATGGCAGCAGGTGTTCCGATTAAGGCTCCCGTAGCCGGCATCTCCTGCGGTCTTATCACCGAAGGCGACCGCTTCATGACCATGGTTGATATTCAGGGTCTTGAAGACTTCTTCGGCGACATGGACTTCAAGGTAGCTGGTACTAAGAAGGGTATCACCGCTATTCAGATGGACCTCAAGGTGCATGGTCTTACTCCCGAAATCATTCGTGAGGCTCTTGACAAGACCTACAAGGCACGTTGCTACATCTTAGATGAAATCATGCTTCCGGTTATTTCCGAGCCCAGAAAAGAGCTTTCTAAGTGGGCGCCCAAGATGCTCACCACCAAGATTGACCCCGACAAGATCGGCGATGTCATCGGTAAGCAGGGCAAGGTTATCCAGAAGATTTGCGCAGAGTGCGACTGCAAGATCGACGTTAACGAAGACGGTCAGGTATTTGTTTCTTCCATTGATTTGGAAAATGCAAAGAAGGCAATCTTCATCGTGGAAACCATTGCAAACGGCCCGGAAGTTGGCGCTATCTACAAGGGTATCGTTACTCGTCTCATGAGCTTCGGCGTATTCGTTGAAATCGTTCCCGGCGTTGAAGGCATGGTTCACATCAGCCACTTAGACGTTAAGAGAACCGAAAAGGTTGAAGACGTTGTAAACGTTGGCGATGAAATCATCGTTAAGGTTCTTCCGAAGGATGAACAGGGCAGACTCAACCTTTCCCGTCGTGAGGCTCTCATCGAGGTGGAAGGCTTAACTCCCGAAAACGAGCTTCCCGAGCGTCGTCCGGCTCCTCGTCGTGACTTCCACAGAGGCGGCAGAAGATAAGTTCTTCCCGCACTGAAGCGAAATAAAATGACCCCCGATGCAAAACGCATCGGGGGTTTTTGTATGCTACAGCTTTATTTTAAGCCGCACAACGCGATTCCTGCGCTATGCCGCTTCTTCTTTTATATCATAAAAAAGGACAGCGTTAGGCTGTCCTTTTTGTTTTTATAGGCTTATTTGGAAACAGTATACTGTGATGCCCAGCCGTCCACTACCTTTTGGAAGGCTTCGCCGCGCAGGGTCTTTAAGCAATCGGTTCTGTACTGGGAAAACAGGAAACCGTCATTAGCGTTAATGTCCTCACGCGCTACTAAGAAGATATAATCTCCGACGGTGAACACACCGGCTTGATCATTTTCAATTTCCAACACATGCTGGAAGAAGCTCTGGTCGGTTTCGTTTGTACCCTTATAACGTACCACTGTATCGGTATCTACTGTCGTATTTGGAAGCTTTCTCGCCGCATCCTCCAAAGGCACGCCGCCGTTCACCGAAGCCGCTTCATTCTGGAAGGATTGCACCAGCTGGGCACGTTCTTCCTCGGAGAGCGGTACGGCACTGCCGTTATCGTCTACCGTGGTAAAATAGCCTGTAATGCTTCTAAAAGCAATATAGTTGCTTTCGAAAAAGCTCTTGAGTTCTGTTTCAGCAAGTGGCTCTGTGCCGCCGTTTTCTGCATAGTAGGCCACCATAACGGCATCCTTCGCCGCCTTTTCGGTTTCTACTTTCGTAATATCCTGCTTTGTCACGCCGATGCTTGTGTAATACTCTCCGAAGAATGACCAAAGCGCATTGACAGATTGCGAAAGATTGTGCTTTTGCAGAGGCGTTAAGGAAAGCTTACGGGAGGCAAATTCCGTGTTAATCGCCACGTATTCCGCGAGTTTCTCCGCCATTTTTTGCTCCAGCTCTTCTTCGCTTGCCTCTTTATTTTCTTTTTTGGCTTCTTCTCGTAAATACAGGCACACACCCTCATTGACCTTCGCATCATTGACCCGTACGCCTCGACCCGAGGAGCAGGACGTCAGCGCGCAAAGACAAAGCACGGTAACGAGCAGAATACTGATTGATTTTTTCATTTTAAATTCCTCTTTTAAACTGCCTTCTTCTTGCGTTTCCGTTTTCCTTTCGGATTCACACGAAGCTCTTCTTCGACGGCCGTCATCATTTCTTGCGGGCCGTTTTCTAAAAGATAGGCGTTCCAAAGTTCTTCTTTCTTTTCGGATTTAAACTTTTCCATTTCAATTTTGCGGCGCACGGATTTTTTATATTTTCCGAATTTACCGTTGCGGTAAAATGAAATCAAGAACATACCGAGGAGCGCACCGCAGGTGGCGCAAATGAAATCTCCCATGGTATCTAACAAGCCGATTTCGGAAGTCGGCACGGAGTGCTGCAAAGCAAGACCGTAAAGTCTGTCCATGGTAAACTCATAAATTTCCCAGCCCACCGCAATCGCGAGGGAAAAGGCAATCGAGAAAAGAGACGCCAGCGCCGGAGAAAGTCTCTCGTGCTTGGTCTGCATAATCACGGCAAAATCATAGCCGAACACTGCGCCGATTAAGCCTGCACCGAAATGCGTTACAATATCGAAATGGGCAAATCCGGTGCGGTTATTGAGCGTAGAACCGATGACAACGCCAATAAAAATAAAGAGATTGAGCATCGTGCCCGAAAGATAGGGTACGCGAATCACAAAGGCGTTGCCGCCGAACACTTGAAAATAATCCCACATATGAGTAAAAAGAATCGCGAAAACAGCTTCTAAAAATTCTACCACGGAGCCGTGGAACATACCATAAATGCCCCATGCCATGATGCCGCATCGCAGTACAAGCCATAAATAGAAATGGCTTTTCGGGACGTAGCCCGGAAGGTCTCGTTCGTGCATACTTAAAAAGTTCCTTTTTTATGTTATAAAATACTTTAGCTAAAGCGGGCAATCATGCCGAGGCTGTGGTCATTCTTGCCGTTCGGATATTTTGCGCCGACTAAGTCGCCGTCATTGGAATAGGTGAAGCCGCAGGCAATAATTTTGTTCTGCGTGGTCACGCAAACAGAAGTGAATTCATCATCCTTGCTACCGCCGTAGCCCTGTAACGAAGTGGTCTTGCCGCTTGCATCAATGGTTAAAATAAAGCTGTCTGTGCCGCCGCGATTGCCGATAGGCTTTAAGTCACGGTTGGAGGAGTTGGAGTAACCAACTGCCACATAGCCCTCTTTGGTTGCCACGATGTCGGTAAAGGTTTCATCGTAGAAGCCTCTAAACGCATTGCGCCAGCCCACGCTGCCGTCCGCGTTGTATTTGAGCATAATCGCATCATAGCCGCCCTGATTGGTAAACTCTGGAATGTTAAAGTTATCGGATTTAGAACGACCGACCACAACACAGCCGCCGTCCACTGCCGGAGCAACCGCATAGAAGTTGTCGATATTTTCGCCGCCGAAGCTCTGCTTCCAAAGGAGATTACCGTCCGCGGAGAATTTCAAAACGCCACCGTCGGAACGACCGGCAATCGGGAAAAGGCCGCTTTCTTTTGCAGTAAAGTTGCCCACCGCATAGATATTGCCGTCCTTGTCCACAGTAACGCCGGAAAGGCTGTCTTGTCCTGTGCCTACGGATTTTACAAATACCAAATTACCGTCTGCGGTATATTTTGCAACCATGGAGCCGCTCTCGCCGTTTTTACGGCCAAGCTGTGCGGCATCGCCGTCTTTAGAGCCGGTATAGCCGACGGCTACCAAAGCACCGTCTGCACCGACTGCCAAATGCTCGAAGCCGTCAACACCACTACCGCTGAAGCTCTTGAGCCAAATCTGGTCGCCGTTTTTGTTGAATTTATAAAGTAAGGCATCATATTCACCTGCCGGCGTTGTACCGAGGTCTGTAGCCTTGGAATAGCCACAAAGCGCAATGTTATCGTCCTTATCTGTCACTAAGCCGGTTACAATCACACCATAGTTGGAAGTAATGGCCTTCTGCCACGCTACCGTACCGTTTTTCTTATAGCGAATGAGCACCGGAATCGGGGTTTCGGAATTGCCTGCCAAAGAGGAAAGGCTGCCGTCCTTGGAGTTAGACTGCATGAGTGCCACGAAGCCGCCGTCAGAAAGCGGCGCTGTGCCGACAAATTTATCGCTGCCACTGCCACCGAAGGTAGAGCCCCAGTTTGCATTATTATCGCCGGGAGTAACAGGGTTTGTTAAAATAGTTTCGGTGTAGGTTAAGGTTTCGCCGTTAGGACCGACAACCGGATTGCCATTTGCATCCGTTACGGGAATTGCCGTTACGCTCGGACCGCCGGTTGAGGGGGGAACGGTAATCATAGTGGTAACCGCATGACCGTTTTTATCCGTCACCGGAGCACCGTTTTCATCGGTTACCGGCACACCGACATTCTGCGGTAAATACACAACAGAGGTTTTAACCTCACCGTTTTCATCATATACTTTATCGCCGTTTGCATTGGTAATTTCTACGATTTCCGTCTCCAAAACAACGGTAATGGCTTCGCCGTTTTCATCCGTCACTGGCACGCCGTTTTGGTCGGTAACGACAACTGTTTCGCCGCCGCCTGTTTTATTATCATTCTTTTTGCAAGCGGAAAGCGTTAAAAAGATAGCTGCAAGCAATACAAAAGAAAGAAGTATGATTTTCTTATTTCCGTTCATCCAGATTCCTCCTAAGGATCAGACAAAGGGCAGCAAAGCTCGTCCGCCTAGCGCCCAATTATAAATATACAATAATAATAGCATAATTTACCCTGTATTTCAATGACAAAATTCTCCTTTCCCGTCTTATTTTTGTGAACTATGACCTAAGACCACCGAATTGCAAAATTTTTCTTGAAACAAAAGGTTTTTCAAGGTATAATAGTATTTAGTTTTTAGTATTTATTGCAATTTGGGCAAGGGGACTTTATTTTTTTAGGTCCCTTATTCCGGTTAGGAGCAAAATTGAAGATGTTGGGTAAATTTGTTAGGGTTCACGTCACGAAGCCAATCGGCCGCTTCGATCGGGAATCGGGTACCAAATACCAACTCAATTACGGTGTTATAGAAAGTGGGCTTTTGCCCAAGACCCCTGTAGAGGGAGCTTATATCATGGGGGTGGATCACCCCGTTCGTAATTTTGACGGCCGTGTTATCGCTGTGATTAAAGATAAGCAAAAACACGCCACGTATTTGGTCGTTTCCCCGAAATCCAAACGCTTCATTATTCACGATGTGAAACCCGCTGTTGCCTTTATGCATAAGGGCAAAGGTGTTTCGATTGATTGTTTTTATGAGCGTTCCTGCGGTGCAGTCGTGTTCCGTCAAATTGGCGAGGAGAAGCGCTTTCTCCTGATTAAAAATAAGCGCAGTACACATTGGGGTTTCCCAAAAGGGCATGTGGAAGATGGAGAAACCGACGAGGAAACCGCGATGCGCGAGGTTCTCGAAGAAACCGGTATTCATATTTCTATTTTCCCAGATTTCAAGAGCAAATCCGAGTATTCCATTCAAGGGCGTATTGATAAAACCGTTTTGATTTATCTTGCAACCACGAAGGATACGCAAACCATCATCCAACCCTCTGAAATTGAGGATTATATCTGGCTTGGCTATGACGCCTGCCTTAAAACCCTCAATTACGAGAATGATAAGATTATTTTGCAAAACGCAAAAGCTTACATGTTGGACCGTAACTTATTTTAATTGAAAAAGGAGTTTCTGTATGGCTGAATCTCTTGCACAAACCCTTGTCGTCTTTTTCCAAGACAAATTCCCGCCTGAGATTACAATTTTTATTGTTTCTCTTTTACCGATTTTAGAATTGCGTGGCGGTATGATTGCAGCAAGACTTTTGGGCGTGCCGTTTTTGCGTGCGTTTATCATTTGCTTTATCGGCAACATGGTGCCCATTCCGTTCATTTTACTGTTTATAAAAAAGATTTTCTCTTTTCTGCGCAAATATCCGTTTTTCCAGAAAATCATTGTGCGCTTGGAAGCGAAAACCGAAAAGAACAAAGATAAAATTCTGCGTTATAAATCCTGGGGTCTGCTTTTATTCGTAGCGATTCCCCTCCCCGGCACAGGTGGCTGGACAGGTGCGCTCATGGCGGCACTTTTGGATATTCCCACCAAGCGTGCGCTTCCGATTATCACCCTCGGTGTATTTATTGCGGGACTGATTATGTCCTTCTTCACTTACGGCATTTTTTAAACAAAGAACAAAACAGCGTATCCATTTTTTGGTGCGCTGTTTTTAAGGTTAAGTTAAAATTATCGTTTAGGCGGTGCAATTATGGAGCTTTATTTAGAAGAATTTTTAAAGGCAGATACCCAATCCAAAGCAGGGGACTGTGCGCGTGCCTTCCAGGCGGCATTCGAGGCGGCAAGAACAGCCGGCGAGCCTTGCACGCTGTTTTTACCGAAGAACAGTGAACTGCATATCTATAAGGATTACTGTCCGGTTCGCGAATATCACACCTCGAATACAGACAGTACCGAATTCCCGAAAAAAACCTTTGGTCTGCTTTTAGAGGATTTAAAGGACTTTACCCTCGAAGGGCAGGACGCGCAGCTGATTTTCCACGGTGATATGTGTGCTGTCGGTGTTGTACGCTCTGAAAATATTGCTTTAAAGAATTTTTCCTGGGACTTCGCAAGCCCCACAACCTCACAGATTACCGTAAAATCCCACACCGCCACCACGGTAACCTTTGAAGCCGCCAAGGGCTGTACGTTTGCCGTGGAGAACAACCGCGTAAAATGGACTTGCGGCACGAGCCCCTATACAGGGCAACCCTACTACGTGCAATATAACAACCATAAGAGCTGGTCTACCGTGGGCTATGACCCCAAATCCGGCATACAGAGACGCCGTTTATTCTCGGAATTCCCCTTTCAGAGAATCCGCCGCATAGAGCCGATTTCGGCAAAAAGCTTTAAGATTCTCTACTTTGGCTTTACACCGCGTGTTTGGCAAAAGGACGGCATGGTTGCACAGCTTTGTGCTTCGAAAAAGCGTCCGACCGCCGGTGCATTCTTCTGGGAAAGCCAAAACATTTCCGTTATCGGCGTTACCGCACACTATATGCACGGCTTCGGTTGGCTGACCCAAATGTGCAAGGATGTAACCTTTTCCGGCTGTCGCTTTGTTCCGGATGATGAGGGCAGATATTGCACCAGCTACGCTGACCTCATTCACGTTTCCGGTGCCGGCGGTAAAATTCTCATCGAGAACTGCGAATTTTCACATGCACACGATGACCCGATTAACATTCACGGCACATTCACCCGTTTGGAGAAACGTCTGGACGAGCATACCGCTGTGCTTTCTTATGTACACAAGCAGCAGGGCGGGTTCCCGCAGTTCCATGTGGGCGACGAGGTTGTGTTCTATAAGCGTGACACCTTAGGTCCCTTAAACGATAAAGAAGAAATCTACACCGTCACCTATGCCGGTGCACCGGGCGAGGACGGCAACAACCTGAAATCCATGACCGTCCGCTTCGACAAGGTACTGCCTAAAGCCCTGACCGACACCGTCGGCGGCGAGCCGCGCTACGTAGCAGAAAACGTCACTTACACCCCTGAAGTTACCATTCGTGACTGCGTATTCCGTCACATTCCGACCCGTGGTATTCTTTGCACCACACGCAAGAAGGTCGTCATTGAACGCAATTTCTTTGACAACATCGCCATGGCGTGCATCTTTATTTCCAACGACTCCAACGATTGGTATGAATCCGGCCCCGTGCGCGATATGACCATTTGCAACAATGAATTTTATATTCGCGAATCCGGTCAAAAAGAATGGAAGGATACACCGGCAGTCTATGTGCACCCGGTCGTCAAAGGCGGCAAGCTCCCCAAGACACCTGTGCATCAAAACATTACGATTGAAAAGAACGTAATTCACCTGTTCCACGATAAGGCATTCGTGATTGAAAGCGTAGACGGCTTAACAATTCGCCATAATACTATTATTAAAGAAAATCCCATTAAAAAGTCTGTGTATTCCATTCACGGCTGCACCCGTGTGGATTCCGATTTAGAGTAGAGAAAAGAGGGAAATCTATGGACGTTCGTGTAGGCGATATTTTAGAAATGAAAAAAGAACATCCCTGCAAAAACAAGACCTTTGAGGTGCTTCGAAGCGGCATGGATTTTCGTCTGCGCTGTACAAAATGCGGCAGAGAATTTATGGTGCCGCGTCCCAAAGCGGAAAAAAACATTAAAAAGATTATTAGACCGAGTGAGGAAGAAAAATGATTGAGAAATTAGAGGGCATCGAAGAACGCTTAGACGTTGTAAACGAAAAGCTTTGTGACCCCAATATCATCAATGACCAAGAAAACTACGCGAAGCTTATGAAAGAAGCCAAGCAGTTAGAGCCTGTCGTTGAAAAATTCAGAGAATATAAAAGTGTAAAAGCCCAAAACGAAGAAGCTTTTGCCCTCTTTAACGATTCGAGCGAGGATGCAGAGCTTCGCGAAATGGCGCAAGAAGAATGGAACGAAACCAACGCGAAGTTGGAAGCCATTCAGGAAGAATTAAAAGTCATGCTCTTACCGCGTGACCCGAATGATGACAAGAACGTCGTTATCGAAATCCGCGGCGGCGCAGGCGGCGAGGAAGCGGCTCTGTTTGCAGCTTCCCTGTTCCGTATGTACAGTATGTATGCCGAAGCCAAGGGCTATAAGATTGAAATCGTAAATGCCAACGAAACCGAACTCGGTGGCTTTAAGGAAATCAGCTTCATGGTCGAGGGCGAGGGTGCATATTCCCGTTTCAAATTTGAAAGCGGCGTGCACCGTGTACAGCGCGTACCCGAAACCGAAAGCCAGGGCAGAATTCACACCTCTACCGCAACCGTTGCAGTTATGCCGGAAGCCGAGGAAGTGGAATTTGAATTAGACCCTGCCGATTTGCAAATTGACGTGTTCCGTTCCAGCGGCGCGGGCGGTCAGAAGGTTAATAAGACCTCTTCCGCAATCCGCGTAACACACATTCCCACCGGCATGGTTGTTGAGTGCCAGGACGAGCGTAGCCAATATAAGAACAAAGACAAGGCATTAAAGGTACTTCGTGCCCGCCTTTATGATATTGAAAAAGCGAAAAAGGATGCCGAAATTGCAGGCGAGCGCCGCAGTCAGGTCGGTACAGGTGACCGCAGTGAGCGTATTCGTACCTACAACTATCCGCAGGGTCGTGTTTCCGACCACCGCATCGGCTTGACCCTTTACAAAATCGAGCAGATTTTGAACGGTGATTTGGATGAAATCATCGACGCTTTAATCACCGCCGATACAGCTGAAAAGCTCAAGGCAGAAAGCGAAGACTAAACACTATGCTTTATAATCTTTCAGACTATACAACCATTAAAAACTTACTTTCCAAGCACGGCTTTTCCTTTTCGAAAGCTCTCGGGCAGAACTTCCTAATTGATGCAAGCGTTTGCCCGCGCATGGCAGAGGAAGCCATCGAAAGTGAGGAAGACGGCGTATTAGAAGTCGGCCCCGGTGTCGGCGTATTGACCGCCGAGCTTGCCAAGCGTGCGAAAAAAGTAGTCAGCATCGAATTGGACCACCGTTTACCGCCCCTGCTTGCCAAAACCCTTGAGGATTTCGACAATGTAGAAATCGTTGAGGCGGACGCCATGAAAATTGACCTTCAGGCACTTATCGAGGAGAAATTCGCCGATTGCCGCAAGGTATCGTTCTGCGCGAATCTCCCCTACTACATCACCTCGCCGATTCTCATGCGCCTGTTAGAAGAAAAGTTGCCCCTGTCGCAAATTGTCGTCATGCTCCAAAAAGAGACGGCAGAGCGTTTTTCTGCGCCTATCGGCTCTAGAAGTGCCGGTGCGGTTACCGCGGCGACAAACTACTATGCCGAAAGTGAAATTCTGTTCGGTGTGATGCGGGATTCTTTCTATCCTGCGCCGAAGGTAGACAGTGCAGTTTTGCGCCTTATTCCGCGTGAAACACCGCTCATCACCCCCATAAGTGAAAAGTATTTCTTTGCGCTTTTGAAAGCCGCCTTTTCACAGAGAAGAAAAACCGCCGTCAACGGCATTGCTTCGGGACTTGGGCTTTCTAAGGACACAGTGAAAGAAGCACTCACTTCTCTCGGTCTTTCCGAAACTGTCCGTGCAGAGCAGCTTTCTATGGAGGAGCTTTGCGCGCTTTCCGATACACTTTATACGAAACAAAAGGAGACAAATTAAAATGATTTATACACACACCTGCCACGGCACATGTTCCCGCAAAATTGAAGTAGAACTCGACGGCGACACCATTCAGTCCGTAAAATTTTACGGTGGCTGCGACGGCAACCAGAAAGGCATTTGTGCCCTCGTTGCCGGCAGAAATGTCGATGAAGTTATCGCCGATTTACAGGGCATCCGCTGCGGCTTTAAAATGACCTCCTGCCCCGACCAGCTTTCTATCGCCCTGAGCGAAGCCAAGGAAGCGGAAGAAACCGAAGAAGAATAAAGAAACGATATTTGCCCTCTCCCGTTTGCGGAGAGGGCTTTTTTTGCAATAATTTTTGAAAAATTGCCAAGGAAAGTAACGGTCTATTGTGCAAAATCCTATAAAATGTTCAAAAAATGTTTTAGAGTTTCAAAATACTGCCGAAACTTTTAAAAAATCACAGAAAACTATGGTATTTGAAAAAAATATCTGTTATAATAGCTATCGGTTAATTGTGTCCCGAAAAACCTCTCGTTTTTCGGACAACCAATAAAACTTAAAATTTTTGGAGGTAATCAGAAATGAGCAAAAAGTTCGTCTATTTGTTCTCTGAAGGCAACAAAGACATGCGTAACCTTCTCGGCGGTAAAGGTGCAAACCTCGCTGAAATGACCGGTCTTGGCCTTCCGGTTCCGCAGGGCTTCACCATCACAACCGAAGCTTGCACACAGTACTATGAGGATGGCAAGAAAATCAATGCTGATATTCAGGCAGAAATCATGGAATATATTGAGAAGATGGAAGGCATCACCGGCAAAAAGTTCGGCGATAAGGAAAATCCGCTTCTCGTTTCCGTTCGTTCCGGCGCTAGAGCATCTATGCCCGGTATGATGGACACCATCTTAAACCTTGGTCTTAACGAAGACGTTGTTGAGGCTATTTCCGCTAAGTCCGGCAACCCGCGTTGGGCTTGGGACTGCTACAGAAGATTTATCCAGATGTACTCCGACGTTGTTATGGAAGTTGGTAAGAAGTACTTCGAGGAACTCATCGACAAGATGAAAGCTGACCGTGGCGTTCAGCAGGACGTTGAACTCACCGCTGAGGATCTTAAAGAACTCGCAGGTCAGTTCAAGGCTGAATACAAGAGCAAAATCGGCGTAGATTTCCCGACTGATCCTAAGGAACAGCTCATGGGCGCTATCGAAGCTGTTTTCCGTTCTTGGGACAACCCGCGTGCTAACGTTTACCGTCGTGACAACGATATTCCGTACTCCTGGGGTACCGCTGTTAACGTTCAGATGATGGCATTCGGTAACATGGGCGACGATTGCGGTACTGGTGTTGCATTTACTCGTGACCCCGCAACCGGTGAAAAGGGCCTTATGGGTGAGTTCTTAAAGAACGCACAGGGCGAAGACGTTGTTGCTGGCGTTCGTACTCCCATGCCCATCGCTCAGATGGAACAGGAATTCCCGCAGGCTTTCGCAGACTTCCAGAAGGTTTGCGCAACCCTTGAAGACCACTACAGAGACATGCAGGACATGGAGTTCACAGTTGAAGCTGGTAAGCTCTACATGCTCCAGACCAGAAATGGTAAGAGAACCGCTAAGGCAGCTCTCAAGATCGCTTGCGACCTCGTTGACGAAGGCATGATCGATGAAAAGCAGGCAGTTGCTATGATCGACCCGAGAAACCTCGACACCCTTCTTCACCCGCAGTTCGATACCGCTGCTCTTAAGAAGGCTGTTCCGGCTGGTAAGGGCCTCGGCGCATCTCCTGGTGCTGCTTGTGGTAAGATCGTATTCAACGCTGACGACGCTGTTGCATGGAACGAAAAAGGCGAAAAGGTTGTTCTTGTTCGTCTTGAAACTTCTCCCGAAGACATCACCGGCATGAAGGCTGCTCAGGGCATCCTCACCGTTCGTGGTGGTATGACTTCTCACGCAGCTGTTGTTGCTCGTGGTATGGGTACTTGCTGTGTATCCGGCTGCGGCGACATCAAGATGGATGAAGCAAACAAGAAGTTTGAACTTGCTGGCAAGACCTTCACCGAAGGCGACTACATCTCCATCGACGGTTCTACCGGTAACATTTATGACGGCATCATCCCGACCGTTGACGCTGAAATCGCTGGCGAATTCGGCAGAATCATGGCTTGGGCTGACAAGTACAGAACTCTTAAGGTTCGTACCAATGCTGATACTCCTCGTGACGCTATCAAAGCTCGCGAACTCGGCGCAGAAGGCATCGGCCTCTGCCGTACAGAGCACATGTTCTTCGAAGAGAGCAGAATCGCTCCCTTCCGTGAGATGATTTGTGCTGACACCATCGAAGAAAGAGAAGCAGCTCTTGCTAAGATTCTTCCTTATCAGCAGGGCGACTTCGAAGCTCTCTACGAAGCTCTCGAAGGCAACGCAGTTACTATCCGCTTCCTTGATCCGCCTCTTCATGAGTTCGTTCCCACTGAAGAAGATGACATTAAGGCTCTTGCAGATGCTCAGGGCAAATCCGTTGCTGACATCAAGGCTATCATTGCTGGCCTCCACGAATTCAACCCGATGATGGGTCACCGTGGCTGCCGTCTTACCGTAACTTATCCGGAAATCGCAAAGATGCAGACAACCGCTGTTATCCGCGCAGCTATCAACGTTCAGAAGAAGCATCCGGATTGGAACATCGTTCCGGAAATCATGATTCCGCTCGTTGGCGAAGTTAAGGAATTCAAGTTCGTTAAGAACGTTGTTGTTGAAACCGCTGATGCTGAAATCGCAGCAGCAGGCATCGACCTCAAGTACGAAGTTGGTACCATGATGGAAATCCCGCGTGCATGCCTTACCGCAGACGAAATCGCTAAGGAAGCTGACTTCTTCTGCTTCGGCACAAACGACCTTACCCAGATGACCTTCGGCTTCAGCCGTGACGACGCTGGTAAGTTCCTTTCCGCTTACTATGACAGCAAGATTTATGAAGCTGATCCCTTCGCAAAGCTCGACCAGAACGGCGTTGGCAAGCTCATGAAGATGGCTCTCGAACTCGGCAAACCCGTTAACGGCAAGCTTCACTGCGGTATCTGCGGTGAGCACGGCGGTGACCCGGTTTCCGTTGAGTTCTGCCACGAAATCGGTCTTGACTACGTTTCCTGCTCCCCGTTCCGTGTTCCGATTGCACGTCTTGCAGCAGCACAGGCAGCAATCAAGGACGAGAAATAAGAAACAGTCCCGATTCGCTTGAATAAGCAATAATAAAAAGCCTTCCCTTTGCAAAAGGGGAAGGCTTTTTTGTTTGTCTTTTCTTAAAATAGTATTGTCCACAGAAATTTCAGAACCGCTTTCTTTACATTTTACCCAAAGCTTCGGTAATTTGTTTGTGGATTCGGTCATTCGCTTTTCCTTGACGAAAACTTTTTTCCTGTTATACTTATAGTGTAAGTATATTATGGGGGATAAATTTATGAAAAAGAAAAAAAGTCCGGCGCTGAGTTATGTCGTTCCTGCAGGGTACTATTTACCTGCCGACAAAAGAGCGCAAACCAAGACAGGCAATAAGCTTATTCTGATGGCAGTCTCACTTCTTTTAGTCGCTCTATTACTCTTCGGCATCGGGCTGCCTATCTTATTCTGGAATATACAGATGGCAGCACTCACAGAAGCCTATGGGGATATTCTTTTACTCGACCCCACACCGTACGATAAGGGTCATCTCACCTTATCCGGAGAGACCAAAGTCGTTGAAGCCGGTCCGTTCCGTTTAACCCTCCCGGCAAATGCCGAAGCCGCGCAGTCGAAAAATCCGGAAGAACCGAAGTCCAGCAGTGCATACGTGTATAAAGAAAACGGCAAAATGCTGATACAAATACAGGCGGATGAAATCAACTATAATATGCAGAGGGATAAAGATACCGCTGCGTTAGATGGTCTTCCCGCCGATGGACTTTTTTCCTTTTCGATGTATACAAAAGCTTTTGAAAAGACCTTGGGCTATAATCCATTTTCTTCTTGGTATCTTTACAAAAAAACGGTCCTTTCCGTAAAACCTGATGATGCCAAGCGGTATAACATAAGCAGTATGCTCACATATAGCTTTTTTCTTACGCAAAAGTATTTGCTTTTTGATACAACCGAAATGGTATATCAAATCGAAAAGCCCAATTATGTAGCCTTTATTGAAATCATGCCTTTGGGTGAAACCGCAAAGGTCGCACAAATCTATGTTTATGACAAGACGGATTTAGATACGCAGTATCTGTGTACCATAAGCTATAAAGTGGAAAATTCTGCATCCGAGAATATGGCTTTCGGCATAATCAATTCTTTAGAGCTTCTTCCGAACGCCAAAGAAATTACAGATGAAATAACTATGGAAGCACAAAAAGCAGAAAATGCCGAAGCACAGGCAGCTGTAGAGGGTGCAGTAGAATAGCTGTTCTGCTGCAAGAGAATATACTATTTTCTATCATATGGGGGATAAAAATATGAAACAAAATCCGCAGTTAAACTATGTCGTTCCCGCAGGGTACTATTTACCTGCTGACAAAAAGGTGCAGAAAAAGAAGGAAACCAATCTCATCCTCATGGCGGTTATTCTGCTTGTTTTAGGCGCTTTGCTCCTTGTTGTTTTCACCAATGTCATGCAAAAGGCTTTTATTCAGCAAACCTTCGGAGAAGAATTAGATGTTGTTCACGTGCTTGCCGAAGAATATGACAAGGGAGATATTACACTTTCCGGAGAAACAAAGACCGTGGAGGCCGGTGCATTTCGGTTGACAATTCCGGCAGAATGTGAGCAGATTCTCCCAAAAGATTCAAATCGTCTCATGCCATCCGATGGATATCGCTATATGAATGAAGACGAGCTTGTCAGCATTCTCATAAATAAAGGCAGCGCATCTTGGTCGAATGATGGTTCAGTCTTCGAAGAGACTTTGGCAGACGAAGATCCTGAAAAAGTAGAAAAATATCACGAAGCTATCAAAACTGAATTCGGCTATGACCCCTATGATTCTTTTTTCCATATGTATGAAGCCATGTTTTCTATCAATGAAACGTCTTTAAAATGGTGGGACAGAAATAATCTCGCTATCAACTTGGGAATTTTGATTATGAAATCCTCCATTTGTCATGGCGATACAAAAGCCGTCTACCGCATCGAAACACCGACGTATTTCGCCTATGTGTTCGACATAGAAAATGAAGAATACCAGCGAACACAACTTACGGTTAATGTATTTTTGAAAGAAGATTTGGATACACAATACACCTTTGCGCTGAGCGAAAAGCACAGCGACCCGCAGGTGCTGTACGGCATTTTTAATTCCATGGAGATTTTGCCGGATGCCAAAGAGCGCACAGAAAAGTTTAATGCAGAATACGAAGCCGATTTCCGAGAGAATTTTGAAGAAAGCCAGTCTTTTGCCGAAACAGATAACGCCGATGCACAGGCTATCGAATAAGGGGGAAATTTGAAATGAAAAAGAAACAAAACACAGCACCGCTCTATCCGATGCCCGAGGGCTATTATGTTCCGGTTGATCCGCAGGTAAAGAACAAGGCCAGTAATACCTCGAAGTGCGATTATGCAGCCAATGCAACTATGCGAAAAGCGGTGATAAGTTCTGCGCTGGATCTTTATAATATTTCTTGGCGAACTAACATTCCGTTAACGAAATAAGGAGATGAATGAAATTGAAAAAAGGAAAAAATTTTTTGAAAATTAATTATATTTTTTTGATTTTATTTTATATTATAACCTTTTTGTATTACACCATGGGGAGATATTATGTTCTAGCATATAGTGTTCTCGGAGTTCCAGCTTCTGCGAGGGGCAATACTCTATATCACAAACTGGATGCTCTATATTATGAGAGTGCTGCTGGCCTATCTTTTATAGTTTCTATACTTGTTTTGTTGGTTATTACTCTTGAAATTGTTTTTGCTTACAAAAAGAAAGTAGGAAAAATGACTTATTATTTAGGAGCAACTATTTTGGCTCCACCTGCATTTTATATCATAGAGACGCTTTTTAGTGCTTGGTTTTGCGGAGATCGTTGGGCCGGTACTTGTATTGTTTCTCAAATATTAGGAATTTTGGCTTTGGCTTTTTGCATAGTACATGGGATAACAACAAGTGTATATCTAGTCAAAGATGCAAATAACGTCATGAAAGACTAACTGTTCAAAGAAGAGTCTAATGAATGTTATGATTGGAGCGACAGTATCCGTAAGACAAGGATTCATAAAGTTATCTATTGTCATGTGGCTGGGGGATTTCTCCTCCTGAAGCAGCCACATAAACCTGATATCTGTCTTACATAATTTTTCTATCTCCCTTGTGGAAACATAACCGTTTTCCATAAAGGCAAAAAGTATAACTTTCAGTAAGATTTCCGGATCATATCTTTTGCGACCTGTCCTGCTTTCCTTAACAGCAAGGTGTTGATTCAGGTCAATATGCTCCAAAACCTCATTGAATGTATATACCGGGTCGGAAAATTCAATTATTTTTTCATTGCAAGTAAATTATATCACAAAAGGACCGCAATCTCTGCTAATTTAGGGATTGCGGTCCATCTTTTTAGGCTGAGTTTTTTTACAGTCCCTTCTTAATACAATTAATTGAAAATTAAATTGCTGTTAATTACTTCCGTAACACTATCTCTAATATTATTCATAATCTGTATCAAGAGCATTGGATTTTCAGCTTTCATTTTTTCTGAAATTCCCTCCTGTTTTGCCATTTCATCTACCAATTCATCAAACATTCGCTGAGCCCGTTGTTCCACATCGGCAAGGTGGGGATAAAGCATACACTGTGTCAGCATGCTGTAATACATATCTCTGTGGTGCTGTCCCCATACACCGATTTCATATTCCGACTGATTGGGTAACTTGATGTCCGGAAGAAAATAATCGCCTTGCTGGGGGTAAGTACCGCCATTCTGTTCAAATAAAATCTGTTCCATAGTCTTGACCTCCTGTAATTTGATTGTACTTTCATTTTACAAGAAAATCTCTGTAAATACGAATGTGCGAATTTGAAAGCTATAATAAAGCAAAAATACCGAAGACAGCATTTGGTTCGCTATCTTCGGTATTTTCTTTTGCCTTACAATCCCCGATTCGAGGTTGGTCTAAATTACTGCCTTAGTAACCTCTATGGTTCGGAAGCAGAGCTTTTTTATTGTGTTTAAAAACAAACTTTCACTTTATGTTCACCCAAAATCGGCTTTATATAGAGCATAGCGGTGTTTTCGCTGGAAGGCTCTAAACGGTAGGGAGCATCACAAATCACGCGTTTTGGCGGCTTGTGGAGGAAAATTTCGGTATTTGTATGTGTAAAGCTTTCTTTTGTCGAAAATTGCAGGGTTAAGCTGTCCTCGATTCTATCCTGCCGAAAGGAAAGAAGTTCGCCGCAGACCGCCTGCGGATAGGGTCTGGACAAGTGCGAACGCAGAGGCTCGAAAAAAAGTTTATTGGAAAATACCCAGTAGGTACTGCTCCATTTCTGCGAGTTGAAATAATCGAGCAGAAAATCCAAATGCCAAAGCCATTTTGTGCCGTTCGAACCGCCGCCGTATTCGCCGACCAAAACGGGTGTCTGCAATCGCTTCTGCGAACGGCTGTGCTCGCGGAAAATCGAATACACGCGGTTGTTATTCGCATAATCGTACAGCGGAGAATCCACCCAAATATCATAGCCGTGCGGTGCGAATGCTACCTGTGCTTCCCCTGCCGGCTTTTCGGCGGAATAGGGAATTCCCAAATTGGAATAATAGGAATTTTCTATAAGGATAATCCCTCTGTCCGTCTGTAAACACACCTCGTTGCACGGAGATTGTATTCTGCAAAACGTTTCTCCTCTCTTTTGTAAAAAAAGCATAGACCATTAAGGTCTATGCTTTTTTACGGTTTTTAAAAATAAAGGGCGCAAGGATATTGTTAAAATCACGCAAAGGATGATTTTTACAATATCGCCAGCAATAAAAGGGATTACGGTCAAGGAAAGTGCCTTTTGGAAGCTGGCGCCCGAATAAAGCACGAACCAAATTGTGCCGGTCGCGTAGCAAAGCACAAGCGCCAAGGTCAAGGTGACCGCTAAGAAAGCAACGCGCTTTCCGAGAGCCGCTTTGGACTTACTCTGTTTGTCTGCAATTTTCTTATCATAGAGACGCATGGCAAGAGAAATGCCGAGGGCTAAAACCGGATAAACGACTAAATAGCCGCCGGTCGGCCCTGCAAGCTTGGCAATGCCTGCGCCGAAGTTTGCGAACACGGGAACACCCACTGCGCCGAGCAGCAGATAAACCACTTGAGAAAGCACGGCAAGCTTCGGGGAAAGCAAAAGTCCTGTAAGATAAACAGCAATCAAAGAACAAGAAATCGGCACAGGACCTATCGGAATAGCTACCTGCGAGAGCACCGCCGTAATGGCAGTGAACATCGCCGTAAGGGTAACATCTAACGCAAGCCCCATAGGTTGCGCCTTGGATTTGTTCTGTTCCATAGAAAGCCTCCGCTTATAAAATTACGCCGAAAGTGCCTGCCGGTGCCATAACAGCGTTGGATTCGTCGGTGTCGATGTGCATAGCGAGTGCATAAGACGGGCTAACACGAACTATGGTGTCACCGAATACGAGAGAACGCTCGTCGGACTTGATTTCAACAGAAACAACGTCCTTATCCTTAAGGCCGTATTTTTCTGCATCTTCGGGAGTCATATGTATATGTCTCTTAGCGATGATAACGCCTTCCTCGAGTTCTACTTCGCCCTTAGGACCAACGAGCTTGCAAGCACCGCTGCCCTTTACGTCGCCGCTTTCACGAACGGGAGCTTTAACGCCGATGGAACGAGCATCGGAAGCGGAAATTTCAACCTGGTTTGCAGAGCGAACCGGACCTAAAATGGAAACAGCCGGGAAGCTGCTTTTTGCGCCGATAACCTGTACTCTCTCTTCGCAAGCGAACTGGCCGGGCTGAGAGAGGTCTTTTTTCTTGGTAAGCTGATAACCCTCACCGAAGAGGATTTCGAGGGTTTCCTGTGTCACGTGTACGTGACGAGCAGATGTTTCAACTAAAACTGTTTTTTCCATGATATTTCTATCTCCTTTAAAATAATATATAAATTTATAATCACACGGCGCGCGTTATTTTGCACGCGCCGCGAGAATATTCGCTTTAAACTTCTTGGCAGTTTCGGTGATAGCCGCATAATCGCCTGTCTTTGCGCCGGCAGTTAAAGAGCTGCCTGCACCAACTGCCACAGCACCGGCATGAATCCACTCTGCGACATTGTCTGCATGCACACCGCCTGTGGGCATGAGCTTCGCATGGGGAACCGGGCCTAAAATATCTTTAATAATCTTTGGGCCGAAGAGGTCTGCGGGGAATACCTTTAAAATATCCGCCCCGTTTTCGAGTGCCATAAGGGCTTCGCGAACGGTCATGATGCCCGGAATCATCGGCACGGCATAAGAGTTGCAAAGCTGCAAGGTTTCAATATTCAAAGACGGGCTGACGATATACTGCGCGCCGGCAAGCATCGCCGCTCTTGCTGTTTCGGGGTCTAAAACCGTGCCTGCACCGATTAAAACATCGGGGTTATCCTGATAGCGGTCACAAAGCTCTGTGATGACTTTATCGGCTTGCGGTACAGTAAAGGTAAGCTCAATCGCGGTTACACCACCAGCTACACAAGCATCCGTAATGGCAATGGCTTCTTCTACGGAGTTGCCGCGAACGACAGCCACGATACCGCATTCCTGCAATTTTTGAAGAACCGTCTGTTTATCCATTTCCATTCTCCTTATCTCTGCACTCTGGCACCCTTGCCGGAAAGTAAGTTTTCGACTTCTTTGAGCGATGCCATAGAGGTATCGCCGGGGGTGGTCATAGCAAGCGCACCGTGCGCCACACCGTAATTTACCGCCGTTTGCGGGTCACCTGTAGTCATGAGTCCATAAATAAATCCGGAAGCAAAGCTGTCTCCGCCACCGACACGGTCGAGAATTTCAAGGTCTTTAAACTCCATGCCTTTATACGCTTTACCGTCTGCATAGCAAAGCGCAGACCAGTCATTTAAAGTCGCCGTTTTTACCGTGCGAAGCGTTGTGCCGATGACCTTAAAATTCGGATAAACGCGGAAGGCTTCTTCGAGCATTTTGCAGTAGCCGTCCACATGGAGGGTTTTTAAATTTTCATCGTTGCCCGGGATTTCAAAGCCGAGGCAAGCGGTAAAGTCTTCTTCGTTACCAATCATAACGTCGATATATTTTGCAATTTCGCGGTTGACTTCCTGTGCCTTTGCCTTGCCGCCGATAGAATTCCAAAGGGAGGGGCGGTAGTTGAGGTCATAGGAAACCACGGTACCATATTTTTTTGCGGTCTTCACAGCTTCTAAAACGACCTCTGCAGAGGTTTCGGAAAGCGCCGCAAAAATGCCGCCGGTATGCAGCCATCGAACACCGAGCGTACCAAAAATATATTCGAAATCAATATCTCCTTTTGTAAGCTGAGACACGGCAGTATTGCCTCGGTCGGAAACGCCGAGTGCGCCACGAATGCCGTAGCCACGTTCGGTAAAGTTGATACCATTGCGCACGGTTCTGCCGATACCGTCATAGGGCATCCATTTGATTAGGCTGGTGTCTACACCGCTCTGTAACATAAAATCTTCCAAAAGTCTGCCGACCTCGTTATCCGCAAAAGCGGTAACCGCCGCAGTTTTCAAACCGAAACAGCGTCTAAGGCCTCTGGCGACATTGTATTCGCCGCCGCCCTCCCAGGCTCTGAAAGAACGTGCAGTTTTAATTCTGCCCTCGCCGGGGTCTAGTCGAAGCATGATTTCGCCGAGAGAAATCATATCAAAAGTACAATCGTCTTTTTTACGAAGCTGTAAATCCATGGGGATACCTCCGCTTATTTCATATGATTGCCAATTAAAATAAAACTTTCTGCCAGCACTAAACAAAGGATTCCAAAACCTAAAAACTTGTTGGCTTTTTTATAATAGGTTTCGGCTTTCACCGTTTCTTTTTCTTTGGTTTCGATATTATAAGAAATTTCCGCTTCGTGCGCCTTTTTACGGAGCACCATACAGCGGACGAGCAAAACAATGCCCGCAATTAAAAAGATAAACGCCAATGCAAAAAACACCATAGTCTTATCTCCTTATACACCCGAATAGGCACTGAAGCCGCCATCCACGGGAATGGTTGTTCCCGTTACAAAGCTGGAATAGGTTTCGTCGCAAAGGAAGAGCAAAATGCCCTCCAGCTCCTCAGGCTTGCCGAAGCGCTTCATCGGTGTTGCTGCTAAGATTTTGCCGGTTCTCGCCGTGGGTGTGCCGTCTTCCTTCCAAAGCAAAGTTTTATTCTGTGCCGTGGAGAAGAAACCGGGTGCAATCGCATTCACACGGATGCCTACATCGGCAAAATGCACCGCCATGAATTGGGTAAAGTTGGAAACTGCCGCTTTCGCCGCAGAATACGCCGGAATTTTGGTAAGTGGGCAGAACGCATTCATCGAAGAAATCATCACGATGACGCCGTTTTCACGCTTCGCCATATCCTTGGCAAAAACCTGTGTCGGAATCAGCGTACCGAGGAAATTCAAATCAAACACAAAGGAAATGCCCTCGGGGTCTAAATCGAAAAAGGTTTTGATGTTTTCATCCTTACCCTCTAAGTCGATTTTCTCAAGCGTTTCCTTGGTGGTGGTGCCGCGTGGATTATTGCCGCCTGCACCATTGAGCAAAATATCGCAGGGGCCGAAAGTCGACAGCACGATTTCTCTTGCCGCTTTCACGCTTTCCGTATCCAGCACATTGCACTTTACGCTGATTGCCTCGCCCCCGTCGGCTTGGATTTCCTCTGCAACTCTTTGCGCCGCTTCTTCATTCAAATCTAAAACGGCAACCTTTACCCCCTGCTTTGCCAGTGTTTTTGCAAAGTCACTGCAAAGCACACCGCCGCCGCCTGTAACAACAGCTACACGATTTCTTAAATTCTCATGAATCATTGGTTTCCCTCCCCCTTACTGTTTTTCGTTTTGTGACTTTTCTACCGCTTCAAATAAACCGTTCAAATAGCATACGCCGAGTGCACGGTCAAATAAGCCGTAGCCGGGTCTGCCGGTTTCGCCCCAAATCATTCTGCCGTGGTCGGGGCGCACATATCCGTCGAAGCCTACCTCATAGAGCGCTTTTACGATTTCATACATATCGAGAGAGCCTTCTCTACTTTCGTGTGCGGTTTCGTTGAAATGTCTGTCTGTCACTTTTATATTACGAAGATGTGCAAAATAAATGCGGTCGCCGATTTTACGAATCATCGCCGGCAAATCGTTATTTACATTCGCACCGAGAGAGCCTGTGCAGAACGTAACACCGTTCGCAGGACTGGGCACAGCCGCAAAGAGACGCTCGAAGCTCTCTAAATCTGTAATAATACGCGGCAGACCGAAAATATCCCATGGTGGATCGTCCGGGTGAATCGCCATTTTGACGCCCACCTCTTCGCAGGTCGGCACAATCGCCTGTAAGAAATATACCAAATTATCAAAAAGCTGTTCTTTGGTCATGCCCTTATATTGGGCAAAAAGAGACTTGATTTCGCCCATGCGCTCGGTCTCCCAACCGGGCATCGCATAGCCGCCGGAATTGGCATCCGTCTCTTTGAACATTTCTTCGGGGGTTTTGCCCTCAATCTGTAAACCGTCATAGGAAAGGCAGTTCGAGCCGTCGGCGGTTTCAAACGCCAAATCCGTTCTCGTCCAGTCAAATACGGGCATGAAATTATAGCAAATTACCTTGACGCCCGCTTGCGCCAGATTACGAATCGAGGTTTTGTAGTTCTCGATATAGCGTTCTCTCGAGGGAAGCCCGAGCTTAATATCCTCATGAACATTGACACTCTCGATACATTCCATGGTAAGACCCGCCGCTTCGATTTGGGCTTTCAGCTTTAAAACATCCGCAAGAGGCCAAGCCTCGCCGGCAGGTAAATAATGCAGTGCCGGAACTACGCCTTTGACATTCGGAATCTGACGGATTTGAGACAGCGTTACAGTGTCCTTATCGTCTCCAAACCAGCGAAAAGTCATTTGCATAATCTGTCTCCCCTTTGTAAATTTTACAAAATAAAATTCGAGGTGTACTTTTTTTATTCTATCACGAAAACCCCGATTTATCAATAAAAAGCAAAAGATTTAAGGGGTATTTTAAATATATTCGGAGATGTCTGCATCGTCCTCACGGTAATAGTCCCAAAGGGCATATTCCTGCTCGTCGCTGAGCGGAATCGCCGGGCATTCAGCAAAAGCTTCGAGCTTGCCGCAACGTGCCCAAACTGCCGGGTCAATACGCAAGGTATAGCCGCAGACGTTCGGGGTCATCCACTCGTGCATCGGAGCTTCGGGCAGGGCAAATGCTGTCATAAGTGCCATAATTACGCCGCCGTGGGTAAAGACCGCGGTGCTTTCTACGCCTGCCTGAATAATGCCGTTGACAATGCCGGCAAAGCAACCGCAAATACGTTTGTTAAAGGCAATTTGGCTTTCACCGAACGGTACGGGTGTTTCCGGATGCGTACCGGCGAGCCAGGTCTGGAACGCTTCGGTATCCTTTAATTCATCGGCGGTTCTGCCCTCAAATTCACCGAAGTCATATTCGATTAAATCGTTTAACACAATCGGATTTTTGTCGGGGTAAATGTGCTTTGCCGTTTGCAAGCAACGCTTTAACGGGCTGGAGAAAACCGCATCCACCTCGGGATAGCCGCCGTATTCCTCAATCAGCTCGTCCGCCTGCTTTAAACCCTCGGGCGTAACATCCATATCCGTGTGACCGATATACTGTCCCGCGAGGTTGCCTTCGGTCATCGCGTGACGAATTAAATGAATTTTATAAGTTTTCATATTTTTCTCCTTTATCTATACAAAATGTAAAATTTATGTTAAACTGTATCTACAAACAGTATATTTTGAGGGGGATTTCCATGCAAAACCTGCTTTTTTCTTCTCGTCTTGCCGCACTACGCAAGGAACGTGGCATCAGCCAAAAAGAAGCCGCCACAGCGCTTGGCATTTCGGGAGCACTACTTTCGCATTACGAAAACGGCATCCGCGAATGCGGTCTTGAATTTCTTTGCAAAGCCGCCGCCTATTATGACGTGAGCTGTGATTATCTTTTGGGTGTAAGCGATTCCAAACGCATGTTTTCAGAACTGCTTGACACTACCGACCGTGCACAGGATGCAGAGTTTCGCTTGGCGACCACCTTCCGAGCCGCCGCTAGAATCAGCGATATGCTCGTGGAATCCAGTGAAGTCAATCCACAGCAAATTCAAGATTTTTTTGCGCTGAGTATTTATAGAATTATTTTACACGCCAGTTCAGCAGGCATTATTCCCAAAGAATGGATTCACTTTCCCGCAAAAGCCGCTTACGTTGCCGATAGTGCCGCATTGGATATGATTTTTCCTTATGCAGAAAAGCCGACACGGCGTACACCCGTCACAGACGCAGCGCCGCTTTGTGTGGAAACCACAGTAGAAAAGAGCGAAGAAATCTTAAAGAAGCTTTTCGCCGCTTTGGCAGAAGCAGACAGTCTTTAAGACAAAATCTCTTCGCGATGCGCTTCGATATACGCTTTTGCATGCTTTAAAATGCGGGCTTTATCGAACTGCGCTTTACTTGTCTTTTCATATGCTTCTTGCAGGGCCTCGTCGGTTACGACGTCGCCCTTTTCTTTTTGGTCTTTAAAATAGGTAAAAAGTGCCTCGGAAAGCTCAGCTTCGCCGATGGCTTCTAAGGTCGGTGCGGCAAAGCTCAACAGCGGCTCGCCGTTATGACGCAGAAAGAAAGCCGGATTTTCTTCGCTATCCTCCAAATAATATAAAAGCGTATACATATACTGTTGAGGCAGGGAAAAAGTCTCGAAGCATTTTTCGGCATCGTCCGCTTTTTCAACTCTCGCCTGCAAAACGGCATTGACGCCCTCTAAAAGTTCCATAGGCTCTGCCTTTTGCACGGTTTCGGCATCGGCATTTTGATAGGTTTCTTTTAATTCCTTCAGGCGTTTTAATTCCGCTGTCATGCGCTCGCGTTCGGCATTATTGACGCCGAGCGCCGCAGACGCTTTATGCAATACAAAAACCGTCAGCACGCAAAGCAAAATAAAAATCAGCCACAAATACCAGTATTCCATTTTAGTTCTCCTCTAAACCCTTATAGATTTCACTTTTTTTAATGCCGCTCACGTGTGCCGCAAGCTTTGCCGCTTCGGATTTTGATTTTCCATTTTCGTTTTGCTCTTTGGCGTAGGCAACAGCACGCGCTAAGGTCCATTCCTCCACCTTTTTCTCCGCACCGGAAATCACAATCACAAATTCCCCTTTTGGCGGAATTTCGGCATATTTTTCCGCCGCCGCAGAAAGCGTGGTGCGCTCTACGGTTTCGTGGAGCTTGGTAAGTTCTTTGACGAGAGCGATTTCACGGTCGCCGAAGGCTTGATACATATCGCGAAGCGTAGCGGCGAGCTTATGGGGCGCTTCGTAGAAAATCATCGTGCGCTGTTCGTCTTTAACGCTTTCCAAATGTTCTCTTCTCGAGGGCTTGTTGACACTTAAAAAGCCTTCAAAGGTAAATCGACCCGAGGGCAGACCCGACATCGCCATAGCCGTTGCAAAGGCGGTCGGACCGGGCACGGATTCCACCTTGACGCCGGCTTCGTGACAAAGGCGCACAAGGTCCTCGCCGGGGTCGGAAATGGCAGGCATACCGGCATCGGTCACAAGGGCACAGCTTTCGCCGCCCAAAAGACGAGCCAAAATCTTTTCGCCGCTTTCTTTGCGGTTGTGCTCATAATAGCTGACTGCCGGTTTCTTGATTTCAAATTTATTTAAAAGTTTGCGCGTCACCCGCGTATCCTCTGCCGCGATAAAATCGCAGGTTTTGAGGGTTTCTACCGCACGCGGAGAGAAATCCGAAAGGTTGCCGATGGGCGTGCCCACTACATATAAAATACCTGCCATTAGTGTTCTCCTTTATCCTTATATGCCCCGTAAATGCGGTGCATTTCTTCTGTATAACTGCCGTCCTGTTCATAGAGAAAGAGATTCGGCAAAACTGTAATGCCGCTCTTGCCGCCGTAGCGACCCTCTAACAAACAGAGCCACGGTGCGCTTTCGGGATTCTTCGCTACAAGGCGCATCCGCTTCGGTTCAATCCCTTGTTTTTGCATTTCGAGCATGGCTTCCGCCAAGCGCTCGGGTCTAAAGCATACGCACATTTTGCCGCCGTAGCGCAGAAGCTTTTTCGCCGCGCCAAAAATATCTGAAAACGTGCAAGCCACCTCGTGACGTGCCGTTTTTTCATGTGCTTTTTGACTGGGAATGCCCTTGCCCGCCGGGGTATAAGGCGGATTCATGGTGATGCAGTCATATTTGCCCTTAGGAAGCACCTCTGCCGCGAGCTTTAAATCCAAATGATGTGGCTGCACGGTCGCTTCGGCATAATTCATCGAAACCGTGCGGCAAAGCTGATGATAGCCCGCCTCCTGCAATTCTACGCCGTCGATGTGCGCGCCTTTTCCGTCTCGGAACCACAGCATAGGAATAATTCCACAGCCAGTGCCGAAATCGCAAAGCCAATCGCTGCGTCGCGGTGCGGCAAAATCCGCCAGGAGCAGAGCATCCGTACCGAAGGTGTGCAGGGGTGAAACAATCACGCCGACCTCACGGTTTAAATATTCAATATGTTCCGATTCTAAAAGCTTTGTTTCCATGAAAAATCCTTATCCTCGCTGTGATTTTTAAAAATCAGCTACCATTTACCCAGTATAGATATTTATATTTTATTGTACCACAATCTTTAAAAAAAAGAAAGAAAAAAGGCCGCCGAGTTTCCTCGACAGCCTTTTTTGTTGTTTTGCTTAGTCAGCCTGGGGAGCGCCTACCGGGCAGGTATCTGCGCAAGTACCACAGTCGATGCAGGTATCTGCGTCGATTACGTATTTGCCGTCACCTTCGGAAATTGCCTCTACCGGGCATTCTGCTGCACATGCACCACAAGCGATGCAATCATCTGTAATTTTGTATGCCATAATTTAAACCTCCCTTAAAGATTGTAACATTATTCTAGCACATTTTTTTAAAATAGCAAGTCTTTTTTTATTCCATGCCTTTTAAGGCTTCGATGTCCTTCTTTTCCACACGGATTTGGGAATTTTTAACGAGCTTTACCTCGTGACGGTCCATCCAAACCGGGGCCGCATCGGGGCGACGATCAAGACTTACTTTCAGCATACCGGTCAAGAGATTGGTTTCGAGCACCGTACCTCTGCCCTCTCGGGTGTTGACGAGTGCGCCGACCTTCGGGGTGTGGCGCAGAAGATGCTCATAGGCTTCCTGCTCATATTTGAGACAGCACATGAGTCTGCCGCAGGTACCACTGATTTTGGTAGGATTGAGGGAAAGCCCCTGTTCCTTTGCCATTTTAATGGATACCGGCTGAAAATCGCCGAGGAACGAGCCACAGCAGAAGGGTCTGCCGCAAATGCCGAAACCGCCGACCATTTTGGCTTCATCTCTCGCACCGATTTGGCGAAGCTCGATACGGGTACGAAATTCGCTCGCCAAGTCTTTTACAAGCTCACGGAAATCCACGCGCTCGTCGGCGGTGAAATAAAATAAAATTTTGCTGGAATCAAAGGTATATTCTACATCCACGAGCTTCATATCGAGCTTGTGGTCTTTAATCTTCTTTTCGCAAATGGTAAAGGCTTTTTTCTCTTTTTCTTTATTGCTCTTTAAGATTTTTAAATCCGCGTCGGTGGCGGCACGAACGATTTTCTTTAAGGGCTTTTTGATTTCTTCATCGGGAATGTCGCGATTCTCCATGGCGATTTCGCCGCATTCCATGCCGCGTGCCGTTTCCACAACCGCGCGCTCGCCCTTTTGGAAGGTCATGCCGTCCGGGCTGAAATAATAAATCTTACCCACTTCTTTAAATCGAATTCCGACTACTTCTGCCATGCTTTCATTCCTTTCGAATCATGTTCCATACTGCGTCTTAATTTGTAGCAAAGGCTTGTAACCAACAAATTGACGTTGGCGTTGCGCTTTGCGGAAAGTTCGAGTTCTTCTGTCGCCTGTAGCAGCGCATAGAGTTTGGCTTCGGTCAAGCGGCTCGCCAAAAGATTTGCCGTTTCTGCCAAAGCCGTTTCGGGGGATTTGCCGTTTCTAAGGAGCAATGCCGCGCTGAAAAAGTGAGAGAGCAAAGACAAAACATCCTTGACCTCGTCCCTGTCTTTTTCCAGGCTCGCGGTGCTCAAAAGCGTTTGCATCTCGGTGCCTGTTGCCAAGGATTTGGCAATTCCCGCCGCAATTTCCATTGCTTCGTCGGAATATTCCTCTTCTGCCTCATCCGTCAAACGCAGTACCATAGCACGCGAAAGAATGGTCGGGAGCATTGCCGAAGCACTTTGACAGGTTAAAAGGAAGAACACCCCCTGCGGCGGTTCTTCCAAAATTTTGAGCAGTGCATTTTCACTGCTGTCGTTCATATTTTGGCTGTCCTCCAAAATATAAACCTTATTTTTGCCGTCATTGGGCACTAGGAAAGCATCCTTGCGGATTTCTCGTGCCGTTTCGACCTTGAACGCCGCATTCTTTTTTGGCGGCGCAAAGCGTTTAATATCGGGGTGGCTTTCTGCCTTACATTTCACACAGGAACGGCACACGCCGCAGGGCTTTTCGCCCTCGCCCACGCAAACGAGCGCCTCGGCGATTTTGTCGGCAAGCGCACTGCGTCTTTCAGGGTCACCACCCTCTAAAAGCAAGGTTTGCGGCAAGGTTTCAGTTTCAATTTTATTCGCCAGTAAAACCCTGTCGCTTTTTGCTAAAGGAAATTCCTGCCACATCATAATTTATAGAACTGCTCTACGTCGAGAATGAATACGGTTGCACCGCCGACGGTCACTTCAACCGGCAGGGAAAGCATAGCATCGCCCATATAGCCGGAGCTAATCGGTACAGATTCTTTTCTCTGACTGCTGAATTCCTTAATAATGTCGAGTGCCGCCTGAACGCGATCCTCTTCCACACCGAGGAACATGGTTACATTACCGGCGCGTAAAAATCCGCCGGAAGTAGAAAGCTTTGTTACAATAAATCCGTTGCCGGTAAGCTCAGAAAGAACAACCGGTGCATCTTCACTATTGACAATCGCTAAAATAAGTTTCATAAAAATTCCTCCGTAAAAGCCCAAAGGCTTTAAAAATGCTAAAACAAAACCTTATGCGTTTTCTAAGGCCTTTTCCTCTTTCTCTGTTTTGCCTTCTGCTTTTTTAGGCTGCGCTTCGTCTTCGAGTTCGTCATCCTCAGAAGCAGGTCTGCCGTAGCGCATATGCTCATAAACATAAAGAAGCGCAAACACACCGAAGCCTAAGTCTGCAACAGAGAACGGGAAGCCGTCTGCCACAAGTTCTGTTCTGCCGCCGATAGTACAAACCAAACGGGTTAAGGCGATAAAGAGCGCGCAGAAGCCGGCAACCATACCGTAGCGCACAACCTTTTTCATTTCACCCTTTTGACCGACCTGAGAAGATACACGGGCAAAGGAGAGGAAGAAAAGGGACATGAAGGCAAGAAGCACAAGCTCAAAAACAAGCTCAGAAACCTCTAAAAAGCTGATTTTTGTCATAAATCTCGACACCATGCGGAAGAGCGCCCAGAAGAGCGGTGCAAGTGCCATTAATTTATAATCGCAATACGTAGCATTTTCGTTGGCATAGGAAAGTGCCACTAAAACGAAATACACGCAGGCAACCACGGCGCAAATCGCACGTAAAATCACGGCGAACATACCTTCTGTAAAGAGGAAGGCGGTCACAGCCTCGCCGGACAAGCCCTTAAATGCACGGATAAGCTGCACGATACAAAGTGACGCATCCATAGCAAGACCCACGGCGAGCAAAAAGCCTGCGAACACTAAACCGGGGCTTTTTCTGAAAACCGGTCTGGAAGCCGGAATGCGGTTGGAAACCGCTGATAAAACAAAGAGCAAAATAACGGAAACCGCAAAGACACCGTAGACCGTATACACTGTCCAGTCGGTTGCCTTAAAGAAGCCGGTATTCGCTTCGATATTGGTAAACATTTGCACAAGACGAAGTGCCGCAGTGATCAAAGCAGCACCGAATGCCGTCCACAGCAGGACTTCTCCTGTAATTTTGCTTGCCAGTTTTGATTCTTTTCGTTGCATAAAGCTAACGTCTCACTTTCTTTGCGCACCGCAGGGCACGCATTCTTTTCTTTCGGGAATTATCTTTCTTCCTTCGGGATATAAGCCTTTTGACCGCCGAACGGGGTGGTTCTGTCGCCGATAGCCACATATTCCTGCGGCAAAGCTACGCTCTTATAAGCCGGGCGCATAATGCGGCTTGCCGAGGTCAATTCTTCAATACGATGCGCGGTCCAGCCGGCAATTCTAGCGGACATAAAGAGCGGCGTAAAGAGTTCCTCGGGAATGCCGAGCATATCGTAAATCAGACCGGAATACAAATCCACATTAGCGCAGATTTTCTTGTTTCTGCCCTTATACTTGGAGAAAAGCTGCGGGGTGAGGGATTCAATGAGGCTAAGGGTTTTGAAGTCATCCTCTCTGCCGCATTTCTTGGAAAATTCCTCAGCGCGTGCTTTTAAAATCACGGCACGCGGGTCAGAAAGGGTGTAAACCGCATGACCCATACCGTAGATAAGGCCTGTGCCGTCGCCCGCTTCCTTACGGATGATTTTGGTTAAGTAATCGGCAACCTGACCCTCGTTTGTGGGGTCGCTGATATGTGCCTTCATGTCGGCCACCATGCGGTGTACCTTGATGTTCGCGCCGCCGTGACGCGGTCCCTTTAAGGAGCCGATGCCTGCCGCGATAGCGGAATAGGTATCTGTGCCCGAAGAGGTGACACAGCGTGTAGCAAAGGTAGAGTTGTTACCGCCGCCATGCTCTGCGTGAATAATCATGCAGGTGTCGAGAAGCTTCGCTTCCTCGTCGGTAAATTTGCTGTCGGCACGAATGGAATGCAAAATGGATTCCGCCATACCGAGATTTTTATCGTTCTGATGCAAATACATGCTTTCGTGGTCATAGACTCTGCGCTTCACCTGATAAGCATATGCCATGATTGCCGGAACCTGTGCAATAAGCTGTACCGACTGGCGCAAAACATTGGCGAGGCTTAAATCATCGGGATTTTCATCGAAGGAATAAAGTGCCAAAACCGAACGGGCAACCTTATTCATAATATCCTTGGACGGTGCTTTCATAATCATATCCTCGATGAATTCATCGGGAAGCTCACGGCACTCGGCTAAAATGGCAGTGAAGTTTTCGAGCTGGCTCTTGGTCGGCAAGGTGCCAAAGAGCAAAAGCCAAACTACCTCTTCAAAGCCGAAACGGTTTTCATCGTTACAAGCCTTTACAATATCGCGCATTTGAATACCGCGGTAAATGAGCGAGCCGTCCTTCGGCACGCGCTCACCGTCGTTAATGTAATAGCCCTCTACAGAGCAAATTTTGGTAAGACCCGCCATAACGCCGGTGCCGTCCGCATTACGCAGACCGCGCTTTACGTCAAAACGGGCATAATCTTCTGCCTTGATGCAGTTATTTTTTAAAAACTCTTCGCATAAATTAGAAAGAGCGTCATTAGAAATGGGGGAAATGTATGCGTCCACGGGCAAAAATGCCTCCTCTTTTTTGGTTCATCCCTATAAATGGCAACAAAATGCCGCATTTTATTATGGATATTTTATTTTATAACAAAAAGCGTCTAAAGTCAACTGACGCGGAATTAAAATTCTAAGCTTTTGAGGTGAAAAACATGAAATCCTATTTCCTTTTGTGCTTTGTTTTAGCGTTTTTGATGTTCGTTTCTCCCCTTGCCTCTCTGGACTATTCCAAGTTCTCGAAAGACAACGTAAAAACCGCGCTTTCGTTTCTGCATACGGAAGAGGGCGACGGTCTTTCGCTCTTTGAGAGCCGTGACGAAGCAGAGGAAAATGCCAAGGTCAAGGTGCTCCAGGCTTCAAGCGGCAAAATCTTAAAAATGGAGGACCTTGAATATGTGGTCGGCTGCGTCGCAGGCGAAATGTCCCCCACCTATCACGAGGAAGCACTCAAGGCGCAGGCCGTTGCCGCCTATACCAATCTAAAGCGCCAACAGCTCGCCAAGGTCGAGGGCAAGCAAACAGAAGAATATGACATCACCAACGATACCGGCAAGCATCAAGCCTATCTTACCAAAGAGGAACGGCAAAAGACTTGGGGCAATAATTTTTCGATTTATGAAGAAAAAATCACCAAAGCCGCCCAAAGTGTGGCAGGGCAAACGCTCACCTACAAGGACAAACCTATTGTAGCTTCGTTTTTTAGTCTTTCGCCCGGCAGAAGCGAAAATGTAAAAGAGATTTGGGGTGGTAACCTCCCTTATCTGGTTTCCGTGGTCTGCCCCGGGGACAGCCTTGCACCGAATCTCGTCACCGAGCAAAAATTCTCCCCCGAGGAAGTAAGAAAGCTTTTGGAGGCAGACAGCGAAATTCAGCTTTCCGATAATCCGGCGGAATGGCTACAGGATATCACTTACAGTGAAAGCGGTTCCGGTGCGGTTTCGGAGCTTACCGTCGGTGGGAAACGGTTGCGTGGCAATGCGTTTCGGGCACTGCTAGGACTCAAAAGTCCGGCTTTTTCGGTAGAATTTACAGAAGGCATCTTTCACTTTACTGTGCGCGGCAATGGGCATCTTTGCGGCATGAGCCAATACAGCGCCGACTACATGGCGCGCCAAGGGAGCAACTACCAAGAAATTCTTAAAAATTTTTATCCCGAAGCGACCCTCTCGTAAACACTTGTAAGTTTTTTGAAAATGCGGTACAATATGGAGCAAAAGGCTTTCTAAAGCTAAAAAGAGAGAGGTATTTCCATGAAAAAGAAAGTGATTATTTCTGTTTCGGTACTGCTTGCCCTCGTGCTTGTCGGTCTCGGTGTCACGCCCTTCATTTTGCGTGCCAAAGGCGAGATTGGCAATGGTTCCTTCTTCCGTTCGATGGGAGACATCACCGAAATTGACTTATCCGAAAAGCCCGAAAATCTTCCTGAGGAATTAAGCTATCTTTACGAATTTCAAGAGGTTGAGAAAATCGACGGCTATTTAGCTCACCCCGATGCTGTGCTTCTTAAAAACGGCGATATTTTACAAATGTTCCCGAAAGGTCACGGCAGAGGTGCGGTGCTCACCAAGCTCAGCTCCGACGGCGGTTTGACCTATGACAAAGCCCTCGAAAACACACCCGAAAGCTGGGAAAAATCCTTAGAGACTCCGACGGTTTATCGCTTGGAATTTAAGGACGGCAGTGAAAAAATCGTGATGACTTCTGCAAACCCCGACTGGGAACGCGACGGCTCTACACCGGGTGGTTTCAACTGCTCCGTTTCTTCCGATGACGGCAAAACCTGGAGCGAATTTGAACTTTTCTATCCCAAAGATGAAGAAAACGGCGTTATTCCGATTGTGGCTATGGCATCCCTCACCCGTCTCAAGGAAAACGGTGAATTTGTGGACAAGTGGATGGGCTTCTTCCACGGCTATGATTTCTGCAACTACAAGAGCATTTTAACCTTTGACGAAAACGGTAATCCGCATTGGAGCGTGCCCGAAAAATATTTTGCTCAGCATAGAGCCATCGAAGAAGAATCGCAAATGTGCGAGGTAGAGGTCATCCGTTCCGATAAAGGGCAGGGCGACGAACTTTGTCTTTTGACCCGAAGCAACACAAAACAGATGAATTCTTTAGTTTCTTTTTCACAGGACGAGGGCAAAACCTGGTCCGAGCCGAAGGCACTTCCGAATGCCCTCAGCGGTGAACGCTTCAAAGCAGAATACACCCCCGACGGCAGATTGGCGATTGCGTTCCGCTCCATTAACCGTGACACCTTCCATTCACTTCGTGCACGCAATCAGTTCAAGCGTAACCGTTACTACAGCGAAGGTCCGATTCTTTGGGTCGGTACTTACGAGGATTTAAAGAACGGCACAGACGGTCAATACCGCATTAAGCTTGCCCACACCTATTATGACAGCCAAAAGAAGCCTGCCTATATCGCCAATCCCGACACAGGCTACTGCGGCAACGTAGTGCTTCCCGATGGTACAGTAGTCATCAGCAACTACGGCAAATTCTCCCCCGACGAAACTTATGTAAACGATAAGGGCGAGACCACTTTAAAAACCTATATCACCTCTAAGCGCCTTCGTTTAGACGATGTGGATAAGCTTGCAAAATTCTTGGAAGAGAAATAAATATTGCTATAGCAAAGAAAAACAGCCTATCTCCAACGAGATAGGCTGTTTTTTAATCTTCTTTTTTCTTGGTAATAATGCGTACAGCGTGATGCAAAACGGTAATGCCGATGTCCCTTGGTGCACCGCCGAATTCACCGTCTAAGGTAAAGGCTGTCGGCTCGGGGAAGTGCATTTTTACGTTTTTGCAGTGGCGAATCGTAATGAGCGGATTGTTTGCAACATCCTTTCGAAGCATGTCGCGCACAAGTCCCATGGCTTCTTCCATATTATGGAACATACGCACCAGCACAAGCTCGTGCAAACCGTCATCGAACTCGACGCCGAGATTATACATCACGGGCATACCGCCAATGGAATAGGAGCTGGACACTGCGCCGTAGAAGTAATCATCTTCAAACACTTCGCCGTCCGCCTCTACACGCGCGTGATATTTTTTCAAGTGGAAGAAATCCTTCACCGCATGCAAATAATAGGCATTTCTGCCGATTTTATTTTTGATTTTCTGGTTTACATCATAGGAAAGTGCAGTAAAATTGCCGAATCCTGCAATATAAATGAAATGCTCGTCACCGAATTTACCGATATCTACGGGCTGCGGCTCACCGGTAACCACCAGTTCTGCCGCCGCCATAACATCGGTCGGAATTTCCAAGGATTTCGCAAAATCGTTGGTCGAGCCCATGGGCAGATAGCCGATGGGAATCTCCTTTTTCAGCTCCATGACACCGCCGACGGTCTCTTTTAACGTACCGTCGCCACCGCAGCAAACAATCAAATCAAATTCTTCGCCGCGTTTTTTGACGATTTCATAAGCGTTTTCATCTTTTTTCGTGCAACAAGCGGTCACAGCATAGCCTGCCTTATCGAAGCGACTGATCATGCGAAGCATGTACTGCGCAGCAAGCTGTTTGCCCGACACAGGATTCACAATCAAAAGCATTTTTTGGCGCTTTTCTTCCATTCGTTTCCTCCGATGTTTGATTTCGCAGACCTATCTATGCTGCCGAAACATTAAAAAGCAATCTTTTCTTCGATGAAGCTCTTGAGGTCGGCAATCGGCATACGGGTCTGTTCCATGGTATCACGGTCACGAACGGTTACGCAGTTGTCCTCTAAGCTTTCAAAGTCAAAGGTGATGCAGAACGGAGTACCGATTTCATCCTGACGGCGATAACGCTTACCGATAGAACCTGCCTCATCGTAATCAATCATGAAGTGCTTGGAAAGCTCGGTGTAAACTTCGGTAGCTTCCTTAGAAAGCTTCTTAGAAAGCGGTAAAACAGCGGCCTTCATCGGTGCGATTGCCGGATGGAAGTGCATAACGATTCTCTTGTCGTTCTTTTCAGCATCGACAACTTCTTCGTCATATGCTTCGCAAAGAAGAGCAAGGGTAACACGGTCTGCACCGAGAGACGGCTCGATAACATAAGGAATATATTTCTCGTTGGCTTCCTGGTCGAAATATTCCTGTGCTTTGCCGGAATGGCTCTGATGCTGTGTTAAGTCAAAGTTAGTTCTGGAAGCTACGCCCCAAAGCTCGCCCCAACCGAACGGGAACATGAATTCGAAGTCGGTGGTTGCGTTGGAGTAGTGAGAAAGTTCTTCCTGCTCGTGGTCGCGAAGGCGGATGTTTTCCTCTGCGATGCCGAGGGCAAGGAGCCACTTCTTGCAGTAGTCTTTCCAGTAAGCGAACCATTCAAGCTCTGTGCCGGGCTTGCAGAAGAATTCGAGTTCCATCTGTTCAAACTCACGGGTTCTGAAAATGAAGTTACCGGGTGTAATTTCATTACGGAAGGATTTACCAATCTGGCAAACGCCGAACGGAACCTTTCTTCTGGTGGTTCTCTGTACGTTCTGGAAGTTTACGAAAATACCCTGTGCAGTTTCGGGACGAAGGTAGATTTCGTTCTTTGCATCCTCAGTAACACCCTGGAAGGTCTTAAACATAAGGTTGAACTTACGGATGTCAGTGAAGTTGCAGCTACCGCAGTCGGGGCAGCAGATGTTGTGCTCTTTAATATAGTTGGACATTTCTTCAAAGCTCCAGCCTGCCGGGTTAACGCCGGTATCCTCGATGAGCTTATCTGCGCGGTGACGGGTTTTGCAGTCCTTGCAGTCCATGAGCGGGTCAGAGAAGCCGCCGACGTGACCGGAAGCAACCCAAACCTGCGGGTTCATTAAGATTGCGCTATCAAGACCTACGTTGTAGGGATTTTCCTGCACGAACTTTTTCCACCATGCGCGTTTCACGTTGTTTTTGAATTCAACGCCCAACGGGCCGTAATCCCAAGTATTGGAAAGGCCGCCGTAAATTTCACTGCCGGGATAGACAAAGCCTCTACCCTTGCAAAGTGAAACGATTTGATCCATAGTTTTTTCTGTGTTTTTTAACATTTTAACCATCCTTTATTTCCCTTTCTGGCTGAAAGGTTTTTACCCAATAAATTTTAGACCAAAAGAGCCGAGATGTCAAGGGAAACCCGCTTTCCTTTTAATATAGCGTTCGGGTTCCCTCGTTTTTGGGGGATTTTCCCTGTCAAAAGCCCCGACTTTGCTTCATGTCTTTTTTGTAAACATTAGAATAGAATTCTATATTTTATTTGAAAAGAAGTAAAATCCGTGGTATGATAGAGTGAATGCTTTAAAAGGAGGTATACTCTTGGACGAACAAAAAGAGAAAACCCAAGGCGGCGCGTTAGACGAAGAGACCTTAAAGGAACTCGAAAACGCCAAAGCCCTTCATGATGAAATGGAAGAGCTTGCCGCTGTATTTCAAGAAGAATTAGACCGAACCAAACAGGAAGCAAAGGAAGGTACTTTAGAGAAGCCGCAGGAAGCTTCCGAAGAGATTTCTGAGGAAAAAGCTTCCGAAGAAGCACAAGACGAGGAAGAAAGCACAGAAATCCCCGAGGACTGCCTTTGCGACTGCTGTGGTACGAACCGCAGAGGTACAAAGGAAAATCCCGACTCGCTTTACTGCGAAGAATGTGAAGCCGGGCTTCGCCACTATCCCTTTGACTTACTCAATATTATTTTAGTGCTTGCGGCACTGGTGCTCGTTTTCTACGGCGGCTTTGTGTTTGCAAATCACGCCAAAACCTACGCCGCTGTTTTAAAGGCAGATCAGCTTTTGAGTGAAAACAAGCTTTATTCCGCTTTGGACAGCTACTCCGCCGCGGCAAACACCATGCTCAATGAGCACATCAACGGCGAGCTTGTGTATAAGCGTGAGCTTTTAACCCTTTATAAGCTGGGTGGCATGAATCTTCTGCCCGAGACACAAGATAAAATCAAGCCCTTTGAATTCAAATTACCGCATTTCCGTGTGCTTCGTTTAGCGATTGACGATGCGGAAAGCTATATGGCAACCGCGGCGGCAGGCAACGGCATTGTAGCACCGTATGAAGCCAAAAAGCCGGAGGAAATCCCCTACGACCAGCTCATTGCGGATTTGGAAGCCTTAAAATCCCAGACGCCTGAGAATTTAGAGCGTGAAGAGATTGAGGGCGGCTACATTCCCGCCACACCCTCTTATCGTCCGGCGATGATTGCTTTCTATAAATACTATGTTGCACTTCTTTGCGAAAAGGATGTGGAAACACAGTTACAGTTTGCCGAGGAAATTCGCGAGGCAGACCCCAATGCCATTTGGATTTACGGTTCTGTGCTCGGTGACTTATATGCCAAGAGCGGCAAGGACGTAGAACCGATTTGCAAACAGCTCGAGGACTTAAATGCCGAGGATGACACCCCCGCCTTACTGCGCGTCGCTTCGAAGCGTATTGCGAAGAATCCCGAAGAAGCTATTCAGCTTGCCGAAGAACAGGTTAAGGCAGGCAGCAATATGTCACCCGAATTTTTAAGACAGCAGGCACTCTGCTACTTGGCACTTGAGGACTACGAAAATGCCTTCCAAAAGGCAAACGCCGCCTTTGAAATGGCGTTCTCGAACGGAGAACCCTCTGTTCAGCTTTGCGACACCTACGCACTTTGTGCAGCTGCCGCACAGAAGGATAAGGAATATGCAGACGTGGAAAAAATCTTTAAGGAAAGTCACATGACCGTTTCAAGCGAAGTGCAGGAATTCAGAAACGGCACACGCACGCTCGCATCCATCCTTGAGGAAGGAGACTGTGATTTATAATGAAAATTGTGTATTTGATTGTAAAATATATTACCGTTGTCGGCACCTTTTTGCAGGCGTTCTTTGAGCACCTGACCTGCCGTATGTACGGTATTTTAGTGGAAGACGGCAGATACCTTCGTTCCAACGAAATGTGCGGTCATATTGAGCATGAGCTTTTAAAGAAGCCCTCGACCGCTTTCGGCATAGCCTTTTTCCCCTTCCTTTTCAACCTTTTATTCGGTTTGGTACTCACCGCTGTGGGTAGTATGAACATTTTCTGCCTTGGTGAATTTTTCACCGTCAGCGGCATGGTGAATCTCGCGAGCTTCCTCTTCTTATGGGTCGGCATTTCCTGCCTTACCAACCTTTTCCCGCAGATAGAGGATGCGCTTGCCTTAAAGTCTGCACTTTATGGTAAAGACAGCCATGTAAATATTGTTGTAAAGATTATTGCCGCACCGATTTTTGCAATTCTTTATGCCGGTGCTTATTTACAGCAGTGGGGCGTAACGCTTTTAACCTCTGTTGGTTTCTCTTTCTTAATGCCCCTCATTTTTAGAAGCTTTCTTCCCCAGTTAATGGCAGCACTTGCCGCCTAAGCTTTTTAAACACACAAAAACGGACTATCTTTCGATAGTCCGTTTTTTATTGCCCTTTTGAGGGCGTTTATTTTTCTTTATATTGCTCAAAGAAATCGAGCATATCGTCGGTGACACGCAGGCTTTCGGGTAAATCGGGGAAAGCCACACTGGTGATGTGCCCCACAGATTGGTTAAGGAGCCAGGTATCCTCGCGCAGACGATGCTCTATACCCTTTTCGTCCAGCAGAGCCGCAAAATTCAGCGATGCCGAACGCAAGAAATCTTTCTTTTCCGTCACAACGAACGCCGGCGGTAAAGTGCCCTTATCCAAAACCTCTTCAGGCTGTAAATAAGGATAATAGGGGCAACTCTTGTATTCGTAGCCAAGCATACACGGCAAAAGTACGCTGTTAGGGCCGCTCTTCATGTCGAACATGCCGGAAACCAAGCCTAAAGCGCGGAAGCGAAGTGGAGAAAGCTCTGTGCCATAGAGGGCGGAAAGTTCCTCATTTTGCCCGACCAAGCTCGTATAATAGGCCAGCTGTGCACCGGCAGAATCGCCGATTAAAAAGACGTTGTTAAGGTCGCCGCCATAGCTTTCGATATGGTCATAGACCCACTTATAAGCCGCCATAATATCAGCAATCTGGTCTTCGTAGTGCACGGCAGGACAAAGCCTGTAATTGAGCGCCACCACCACATAGCCGCGCGCGGCGAGCATGGAGGTGTACTGCTGAATTTTTTTCTTGTCGCCGTACATGAGTCCGCCGCCGTGAATGTCGATAATCACGGGGAGCGATTCTTCGGCATTTTCCGGTTTGTAAATATCCAAAGCACGCAAGGGGTCATTATCTTCGGTATAGAAAACATCCGATTCTATATCGACACCATCTACCGGCAGTTGTTCCTCATGGAAATGCGCCTCGTAAAAGTCGAGATAATCCCAAAGAAGCGATACGGCAAACGCTGTGAAGCTGTCCTTCCCGCTGAGGGCGTGTTCGGCATCTTCCTTTTGCATTTGCGTGTCAATCTTCACAAGCTCACGGAACAGCGCATCGGCCTCTTGCATGAATTTTGTATCGGAAATTTTGCGATCCCCTGTCAGGACGTCGCCGGTAAGACCATAAAGACGCAGAATCAAATTTTCTACACGCTGGGAAAAATCTGTGTCTTCGGTCATCCCCGTGGTTTCCAAGAGGGTATTAAAACGCTCCTCTAAGCTTTTCACCGTTTCCTCCGGCATAACGGCAGGAGAATTTCGGCTGACATAGAGGAGGTTGGAAAGTGCCTGTCGCCGTGCAATGGTATCAATATGCACGGCAATCAGCACAGTAAAAACTAGGAGCAAGACAAGACTTATAATTCGGTTAAAATTAAAAGTTCGTTTCATCTCGAAGCACCTTATTTCGCTACGATGTTTACAAGTCTACCCTTAACATAAAGTTCTTTAATGATATTTTTGCCCTCTAAAGCCTCGGCAATCGCCGGAAGTGCCTTAGCACGTGCAATCGCATCCGCCGCTTCGATTTCGGTCGGTACGTTCAGCTTTGCACGAATCTTACCGCAAATCTGAACAGCGATTTCTACGTTGGCATCGACGCATTTTGCATCGTCGAAGCTCGGCCATGCGGCATCCTTGGCAAGCATTTCGCCGTAGCCCAAGGTTTCCCACATTTCTTCGGTCACGTGCGGTGCGAAGGGATTGATGAGGATTAAGAGGTCGCGAAGCTCGGCTCTGTTGATTTCGCCGCCGTCATAAATCACGTTGAGTGCAGTCATAAGTGCCGCAATCGCGGTGTTGAACTTCATGCTTTCAATATCTTCGGTAACCTTTTTAATGGTCTTGTGCATGGTGGACATAAGCTTTTCGGAATAGCTGTCGCCGTCCTTTAAGATATCCTGTAAGCCCCAAACACGGTCTACAAAACGCTTGCAGCCCTTTACGGAGCTTTCGGACCACGGTGCTGCCTTTTCGTAGTCACCCATAAAGAGAACATAGGTACGAAGTACGTCTGCGCCGAAAGCGTCTACAACCTCGTTGGGGTCGATAACGTTGCCGCGGGATTTGGACATTTTAACGCCGTCCGGACCTAAGATAAGACCCTGTGCGGTACGCTTCTGATAAGGCTCTTCGTAAGGCACTACGCCTAAATCGTAGAGGAACTTATACCAGAATCTGGAATAAATCATATGACGGGTTACGTGCTCCATACCGCCGTTGTACCAGTCAACAGGCATCCAGTATTTTAACTTTTCGTAATTTGCAAATTCCTCGTCATTGTGGGGGTCGATATAGCGAAGGAAGTACCAGGAAGAACCTGCCCACTGCGGCATGGTATCGGTTTCTCTTTTTGCATCGCCGCCGCACTTGGGGCACTTGCAGTTGACGAAGGAATCAATCTTTGCGAGCGGGCTTTCGCCGTCGGTACCAGGCTCAAAGTTTTCCATGTTCGGCAAACGGAGCGGTAATTCCTCATACGGTACGGCAACCATACCGCACTTTTCGCAGTGTACAATCGGAATCGGCTCGCCCCAGTAACGCTGACGGTTGAACGCCCAGTCTTTCATCTTATACTGCACGCCGCCTTCGCCGATGCCTTTTTCCTGTAATACGGCAATCATCTTTTCGATGGAATCCTTTTTGTTATCCATGCCATTGAGGAAGCCGGAGTTAATCATTTCACCGTCGCCGGTGTAAGCTTCCTTGGAAATGTCGCCGCCCTTGATAACTTCGATAATATCAATACCGAACTTCTTTGCGAAGTCGTAGTCACGCTCGTCGTGTGCCGGTACTGCCATGATAGCGCCTGTACCGTAGCCCATCATAACGTAGTCGGAAATGTAAATCGGGATTTCCTTGCCGTTCACGGGGTTGATGGCGGAAAGGCCCTCTAAGCGAACGCCGGTCTTATCCTTGACAAGTTGGGTACGCTCGAATTCGGTTTTCTTTGCGCATTCCGCACGGTAAGCCTTAACAGCATCCATGTTGGCGATTTTGTCGGCATTGGCATCAATAATCGGATGCTCGGGTGCCATAACCATGAAGGTAACGCCGAACAGGGTGTCGGGACGGGTGGTGTAAATGCGTAAGGTTTCGTCAATCTGCTTTAAGGAGAAGTTGACAAAAGCACCCTTGGATTTACCAATCCAGTTAATCTGCTGTTGTTTAACGTTGGGGAGATAATCTACCTTTTCAAGACCCTCTAAGAGCTTGTCTGCATATTCGGTAATGCGAAGATACCAAACGTCCTTGGACTTCTGGACAACATCGCTGTGGCAAATATCGCACTTGCCGCCCTGAGAATCTTCGTTGGAAAGAACAACCTTGCAGGTCGGGCAGTAGTTTACTAAGGTCTTATCGCGGAAAGCAAGACCCTTTTCGAACATTTTGAGGAAAATCCACTGGGTCCACTTGTAGTAGCCCTCTTCGGTGGTGTCGATAACTCTCGTCCAGTCGAAGGAGAAGCCAACCTTTTTGAGCTGGCTTGTGAACTTTTCAATGTTCATATCGGTAACTTTTCTCGGGTGCATACCGGTCTTAATCGCATAGTTTTCGGTCGGGAGACCGTAAGCGTCAAAGCCGATGGGGAACAGTACGTTGTAGCCCTCGAGTCTCTTCTTTCTGGAAACGACCTCTAAGCCGCTGTATGCCTTAATGTGGCCAACGTGCATACCTGCACCGGAGGGATAGGGGAATTCAACGAGGTTATAAAACTTCGGCTTTTCGGAGTTGTCCTGTGCGTGGAAAACGCCCTCGTCTTCCCATTTCTTTTGCCATTTCGGCTCTACTTTTTTGAAATTATATTCCATTACTTTTTCATCCTTTATTTAGTTTCTTTAGTCCATAAGCCAGGCGGAAAGGTCCATTTCCTTTGCATCGCCCCAAAGCTTTTCCATGTTGATGCGTTCTCTCTCTTCGGGGGTGAACACATGTACAACAACAGAAAGGTAGTCGAGCAGAATCCAGCCTGTGGATTTGCCCTCAACGTGTGCCGGCTCTACGCCGAGCTTGGTCATTTCTTCTTCCAAAATTTCGGAAAGTGCTCGAACATGGGTGGAGGAAGTACCCGAAACGATAACGAAATAATCCGCAACGCTCGTTAGGTCTGCAACCTCCAAGGCTTTTAGGTTTAGCCCGTTTTTCTTGTCTAGGATTTTGACGGTATTTTCCAGTAGTTCTAAAGGTTGCATATTAGTTCTTCCTTTCTATAACTAAAGTATTATATGCAAAAAGGCTTTCCTCGGAAACGGGTTGGCCTTGTTGTATTCTTTGACACAGGGTGAATTCGAGACCTGTAATCATGGCTTCTTCTAAAGAAATATAGGCTTTCTTTCGCATATCTTCCACGCCCGGATAGCTTCGGTCCGCCGAAATGAAATCCGCCGTGAACACGATTTTTTCAAGAAGCGTCATGTGGCGTTTTGCCGTAGTGTGCCAGCGCACCGCCGAGAGGATTTCCTCGTCGGTCACGTGCATTTCATCGCGCAGATAGGCTTCCCCTGCCATGGCGTGCCAGATTTTATCGTTGGCTTTTTCCACGTCGGTGAGCTTAATCCCGTGCGAAAGCATGAAGTCCAGCATCTCGTCTTTCGGTGTATTCTTCATAATATCATGAACAAGCCCTGCCGTAAAGGCTTTTTTCTCATCCGCACCGTAGTGCAGGGCGAGTTTTTTCGCTTCATCGGCAACATTCAAAGAATGATAGAGCCTGTCTGGATTTAGTTTTTTCTTGATTTCTTCTAAAAATTCAGCGTTTCTCTCGGTATCCATACATCTTATGTTCCTTTATAAAATCTAGTACCGCAGGGTCTAAAAAGGCGCTCTCGTCCTCCCCTGCACCGATGCCGGCGCGAAGCTCTGAGGAGCTGACCTCCAAGGGCTCGAGCGGTAAAATCTGCACCTTTTCGTGGCTGTCGCCGCGAAGATACAGCCGCAGTTTCTCGAAGGCATAGCTGCGAAGGGTATCCCTCGACACCTCATCCTCTCGCGAAGCGACATACAAGGTAACATCCTTTAAAATCTCCTGATAGTGATACCACTTATGAAACGATAAAAACATATCGGAGCCGATTAAAAGACCGATTTGTGCTTCGGGATAGGCTTCCTTGAGCGATGCAACCGTATACAGCGTAAAGGATTCCTTTTCGCGCTCGATTTCCATGGTGCTGACCTCGAATTTCGGGTCAGAAAACGCCAGACGGCACATTTTGAGCCGTTCCTCGTCGAGTGCCAAATCCTCACAGATTTTGTGCACGGGGCGCTTGTTGGGCACAATCAGCATTTTGTCGGGCTTAAAGCTATCGTAAAAGGCATTTGCCATGCGCACGTGCCCCTTGTGCGGCGGATTAAAGGTACCGCCGTAAAGACCGATTTTCATGCGTTTCCCTCGATTCGCCGTTTATTTTGTATAACGTTTTTTGTACTTGGAGAATTTTGCGTTTTTAAGCGCTTTCTTCTCTTCTCTTTCACGTCTGTCTCTGGCATCGCGCTTTTTGTGGAGCGGCTTTACCATGACCTTTTTCTTTTCGTGTAATTTCGGATTGTATCTATAAAAAATCATAGAACCGCCAATCACGCCGATAACCTCTGCCTTCGTTGCTTCTGCAAGCTTTCTTGCAATCTCCTTGGGCGGCTCGGGGGTGGTTTCTAAAAGAACCTTGAGCTTAATGAGCTCGCGCGCTTTGAGCGCATCGTCGGTCTGTTTGATAAGCGCATCGGAGATGCCGCCCTTACCCACCTGGAAAAGGGGTTCCATTGTATTTGCCTGCGACCTTAATGCCGCACGTTCTTTACCTGTCATATAGTTCTCACTTTCGTTTGGTTTAGAGAATTTCTTCTTTCAGCTTTTGAGAAAGCGCCAAAAGCGCCTTGCCTCTGTGGCTGATTTTATCTTTTTCCTGCGCCGTAAGCTCAGCCATTGCCTTGTCGCCCACATAGAACAGCGGGTCATAGCCAAAGCCGTTGGAGCCTCTGTACTCATAGCCGATTTTGCCCTCGCAGGTGCCTCTGGTTACAATCTGTTTGCCGTCGGGGAACACGCAGGCGCAAACGCTGACATAGCGTGCGGTGCGCTTTTCTTCGGGAACATCGTTTAAGAGCTCTAATAATTTTTCGTTGTTTTTGGCATCGTTGCCGTGGTCGCCTGCAAAGCGTGCGGAATATACACCCGGTGCGCCGTCTAAAGCATCGACGCAAAGTCCGGAGTCATCGGCAATGCAGGGTAAATGGCTTTCCTTACAGCCGGAAACTGCCTTTAAAAGTGCATTTTCCTCGAAGGTTTCGCCGGTTTCTTCCACGTCGGTTAAATTAAGACCGATTTCGTCTGCCAATAAAACGCGGATACCCAGAGGAGAAAGGATGCGCTCGAGTTCCTCTCGTTTTTTCATATTATGCGTGGCGATTAAAAAATCCAAAGCGTTTCTTTCCTTTCTTCTTTTTCTTGTCGTCCTCTTCGGTTTCTTCTATCTCTTCACTCTCGATATGTTCAGAAACTCCGTCTGCATCGCTCTGAGAATCGGGTGCATTCTCTTCTTCGTCTGCTTCTTTATGAGCATCGGATTCGTTTTCTCGAGGTAAGTCTGCTGCGGATGCCCTGCCAGCTTCTTCCACAGCTTCAGTGTCTTTAGAAATCTCTTCTGCATTTTCTGCTTCTTCGTTTTCTTCATTTTGCACCGCCTCCTCGGGATAGTCGATTTTCTTAAATAAGCCGTCTGCAAAGGCTCGGGGATTAAAGGGCTGTAAGTCATCAATCTGCTCGCCTACGCCCACGAATTTTACGGGGATACCGAGCTCGTGCTTAATCGCAAGCACCACGCCGCCGCGTGCCGTGCCGTCGAGCTTGGTTAAAACGATACCGGTAATGTCGGCAACGTTTTTAAATTCTCTCGCCTGATTTACCGCATTTTGACCGGTGGTAGAATCGAGAACGAGGAGCACCTCACGGTCGGAGAAGGGTAATTCACGGTCGATAACACGATAGATTTTTGCAAGCTCATCCATAAGATTCTTTTTGTTGTGAAGTCTGCCTGCGGTGTCGATAATCACGATGTCGCAGTCTCTTGCCTTTGCTGCGGAAATCGTATCGAATACAACCGCCGCGGGGTCGGAGCCTTCTTCGTGCTTCACGATATCCACACCGGCACGCTTTGCCCAAACATCGAGCTGGTCAATCGCCGCCGCACGGAAGGTATCCGCCGCGCCTAAAATGACCTTTTTGCCCTCTGCCTTATACTGGGAAGCGAGTTTACCGATCGTGGTGGTCTTGCCTGCACCGTTAACGCCAATCATCAAAACAACGGACGGTACGGTAACAAGACCCATATCCTCGCCGCCGTCTAAAAGCTCGGCAACGATTTCTTTGATTTCTTCTTTGACGTCCTCGGCGCCGCGCAGCTTCTTCTCGGCTACACGTGCTTTGAGGCGCTCCGTGATTTCCACGGCGGTCACCATACCGACGTCGCCCATCACTAAGATTTCTTCGAGTTCGGCATAGAGGTCATCGGTGATTTCTTCAACATCCGCGAACAAATCATCAATCGCGCCCGCCATTTTTTTGCGGGTCTTGGTCAAGCCGAAATTGATTTTATTAAAAAGTCCCATAGAAAAATCCTTTCTGCGTACAAAGTCTTAGGCAAGGCCCAATTTCTTTGCCATTTCCGCTGTTTTTAATTCTAAGAGCTTGGAAACACCGCTCTCCTGCATGGTGACGCCGTATAAAACATCGGCTTCTTCCATAGTGCCGCGGCGGTGTGTAATGAGTACAAACTGGGTGTTGTCTGCCATGCGGCGTACATACTGTGCATAGCGTGCAACGTTAACATCATCGAGTGCCGCTTCCACCTCATCAAAGATGCAGAACGGCGCGGGGGTGATTTTGAGAATCGCGAACAAAAGAGAAATTGCCGCCAGACCCTTTTCACCGCCCGAAAGCGGCTCAATGCTCTTTAAGTGCTTGCCGGGGGGCTGTACCTTGATTTCAATGTCGCTTTCTAAAATTTCCTTTTCGTCTGAGAGCAAAAGCTCTGCATGACCGCCGCCAAACAGTTCTTTGAATGTTTCGCCGAAGGCACGGTTGATAAGGTCAAACTTTTCTTTAAACTGCATACCCATTTTCTGGGTAAGCTCAGCAATCAATTTTAAAAGCTCGTCGCGCGAATTTTCCACGTCGCCGATTTGCTCAGCCATGAAGGTATAACGCTCGGAAACCTCTTTATATTCCTCGATTGCGGAAACGTTGACCGAACCGAGAGAACGGATAGCGGCTTTTAATTCCTGCAATCTTCTGTCTGCCGCGGCGTAATCTTCAATTTCAATATTGAGCTGTTCCGCTTCGGCCTTGGTTAAATTATATTCTTCAAAGAGCTTGGCGTTGAGGTTTTCGTAATTCGCCTGTGCGGTTTTGGATTGTTCCTCCAAACGTGCCAACTCTCCGGCGTATTTTTCTTTTTCACCGAGCTTTTCACGCTCGGTGTTACGAAGCTCGTTGGTCTTTTTAAGAAGCTCATCACGTTGCTCTAAAAGGGCATCGATATTGCCTCTCGCATCGCCTGCACCGCTGCGGAGCTTTTCACTGGTTTCCTTTAAGGAAGCAATATCCGCACGAAGCCCGGCATTCTTCTGCTCATAGCTTTCGATTTCAGCTAAAAGCGAAGATTTCTTATCGGTGTGGTGCATTTGACGGCTTCTTAAATGCTCCATTTCTTCTCTTGCCGCCGCTTCATCCTTGGAGAGGGACAACAGCTCTAAATTAAGCTCGGTCGCCTTGCCCGAAAGGGTTTCGCGAAGACTTAAAAGGGCGTCTCTGTCCGCATTCATGCGGCGCATTTTTTCTTCGTTTTCGGCGGTTTGGGCCTCTAAAACGGCAATGCGCTGTTTCGCATTTTCGGTATTTTGAATCACAGCCGCGCGCTTTTGTGCGATGCTGTTCTTTTCGCTTTCGATGCTTTGGAGAGATTCGGTTGCGACATTCCACTGCTCACTGAGGAGTCGAAGCTCACCCTCTAAGCGGATTTTTTCTTCATTCGCACGAAGCAAATCACCCTGTGCGCCGTCTAAATCGGCTTTCGCCGCCGCAAAGCTCTCCGAAAGACTTACATAGTCGCTGCTGAGCCCTGCATATTCCTTTTTCGCACGGTCAATGGTTTCTAAAATCTGCTCAATCTCGTTGGTACGGGATAAAATGCCCGCGCCCTTACCGCGAGAACCACCAGTAATCGAGCCGCCCGCGTTAACGAGCTGACCGTCTAAGGTGACAATGCGGAAACGATAATTATATTTTTTCGCAATGGCGACCGCCGCATCCATATCCTCGGCAACAACGGTTCTACCAAGCTGTGCATTGATAATCTCTCTATACTGGTTATCACAGGAAATGAGGTCTGCCGCCACGGACACAAAGCCGTATTGGTCGGAAAGCCCGTTTTCCTGCAAGGACTTGCCGCGAATGGCACGAATCGGCAGGAAGGTGGCTCTGCCGGCGTGTGCATTCTTTAAGAAATAAACCGCCGCTTTGGCATCATTTTCATTGTCGGTGACGATATTTTGAATCGCCGCACCGAGGGCAGTTTCAACGGCTACCGCGTAATCATGCGGCACGGAAATGAGCTGAGAGAGCGGGCCGTGGATGCCGCGAAGCGCACCTCTTGCCGCTTCCTTCATCACGGCTTTGACAGCGCCGCCGTAGCCTTCCATGTTCTTTTCCATATCGGAAAGGAGGCGGTGTCTGTCCTCTAATTTATAGATTTCGCGCTTCTTTTCTTCGAGCGCTTGTTTTACTTCTTCGGCTTTTTTCGAGCGGCTGTGGAAACGGATGCTGTAGCCGTCAATCGCATTTTGTGTGCGTGCAATTAAATCCTTGCACTCATTTAATGCGGTTTCCACTTCATTCTTTTTGCTTTCGCTGTCAGCAAAAGCCGCCTGTCTCTGCTCGTAGGAAGCTTTTAAGGTTTCTTCTTTTTCGTCTAATTCGCGAAGATTTTCCGCCGCGGTATCGACAGTAACCTTATGCTGTGCCAATTCTACTGACGCCGCGGAAAGGGTGGCGGAAAGTGCCGCGCTTTCTTCGTTATAACGCAGAGAGCTGGATTCCTTTTCCTTCTGCTCGGCTAAAAGCCCGGAAAGCTCTGCACGCAGGGCTTCCTGTGCCGTCTTTTTCTCTTCGGCATTCTTTTCGGCTTCTTTGATGCGTTCTTCCAAATGCTGTTCGGTTTCATCCTCAGAGCTTTGGTCTTTTTTGAGACGCTCAATCGCTTCATTATTGTGTAAAATGGAGTTTTCTGCAACGCCGATTTGGGTTTCGAGCGCCGAAGCCTGTTCTTCATACTGGGAAGAAGCACGTCGCACTTCTTCAATTTCTATATTGAGCTTTTGGATGTCCTCGCCGGCCTTGTCCATCGCCACTACGATGTGTTCGGTTGCGGCATCGACCTCTTGCTTGGCAACTTCCGCCGTGGCGATTTTGTGCTCCTGCTCGCGAAGCTTTTGGCTGGTTTTATCAATTTCGTGGAGCCATTTGCCGATTTGCAAGGTTTTTCTTTCCTCGGCAAGCACTAAAAACTTCTGCGCTTTTTCGCTTTGAATTTTAAGGGGCTTCACTCGACCCTCGAGCTCGGTTAAAATATCCCTGAGTCTTAAAAGATTTTCTTCTGCCGCCGCCAAACGCTTATTGGCATCGTTTCGGCGATAACGGAAATGAGAAATTCCCGCCGCTTCCTCGAGCATTTCACGGCGTTCGCCGGCTTTTGAGGAAACCATGTCGGCGATTTTGCCCTGACCGACGATAGAATAACCGTCTCTACCGAGGCCGGTATCCATGAACAATTCGTTTACGTCACGCAGTCTTGCGGTTTTGCCGTTAATAAGATATTCACTTTCGCCCGAACGGAAATAGCGTCTTGTGATGCTAACTTCATCGGCATCATTGGAGAGCGCGCGGTCGGTGTTGTCAAAACGCAAAGTAACCTCGGCAAAGCCCTTGGCTTTTCGCTCCTCGGTACCCATGAAAACAACGTCCTCCATTTTGGACCCACGCAGATTTTTGGTGGATTGTTCACCGAGAACCCAACGCACCGCATCGGAAATATTACTTTTTCCGCTGCCGTTCGGACCGACAACCGCTGTAACGCCCTTATTAAAATTTAAAACCGTTTTGTCAGGGAAAGACTTAAATCCCTGCATCTCCAGCGACTTTAAAATCATAGTTTAAATCCTTTATGTTTATTTCGTATTCGTTTAAAAATTCGTTACCCTTTATTATACACTGAAATCCGCAATTTCTCAATGCTTTTTCGTTTCTTTTTCCCTGCCCTTTTGCTTTAGACAGGGCGTTTTGCGGCACTTCGATGAGATAGGGTTTGTTTTTGGGTCTGCCCTCTAAATTTCGGAGCATAATCTCCTTATATACCTCGCCCTCGCAAAGCTCGCGAAACGCAGGGTGATATGCCCCCCCGAAGTAGCCCTCTTCGACATTGCCGCCGCTGTGGAGTCCCAGACGAATCACACGGATGTTGTGCGCTTTAAAAAGGCACAAAAGCTTTGCACAAAGCGGCACGGCGGTTTCTAAAGTTTCCGCCTTGTAACTGCCGTTTTTAAGACATTCGGCAAGGTAAGTGCCCTCTAATACAATCGTCGGATAAATCCGCACAGTGTCGGGCTTTAAGGCACAGATTTTCTCGGCGGTTTCGATGTCTTTGGCATCGCTTGAGCCAAGTAGACCCGTCATCATTTGGAGACCCAAAGAAAAGCCATATGCTTTAATCAGCGCACAAGCCGCTTCGACGTCCTTTGCCGTGTGTCCGCGGCGATTGAGACGCAGCACCTCTTCGTCCATGCTTTGCGCGCCAAGCTCTATCGCCGTAACGCCGTAGTTTTTTAAAATATCTAAAATCTCTTCGTCGATACAGTCGGGACGGGTGGAAATGCGGATGCCCTTAAAATACCCCTTATCTAAAAATGGCTTTGCCGCAGCCAAAAGAGACACCATATAGTCCCTTTTAATTGCGGTAAAGCTACCTCCGAAAAAGGCAATCTCCGAATGCGCCGCATCGGCACGTTTGGTTTCCACGGCGATGCGGCAGGCTTCTTCGACCTCTTCGGGCGTTATTTGATTTTGTGTACCCGAAATCACGCGCTGATTGCAAAAACTACACTGGTTCGGACAGCCTGCATGGGGCACAAACAGCGCTACATTGACATGCTTCAAATTCCCATCAGCTCCAAGGCTTCTTTTGCCGCATTCTGCTCGGCTTTTTTCTTACTGCCGCCGATGCCGCGACCGATAACGTTGCTGTTCAAATGCACTTCCATTTCAAAGTGCTTGTCGTGGTCGGGGCCGGATTCGCTGATTAACACGTATTCGAGCTGCTCGCCCTGGTTCTGCTGAATAACCTCCTGCAAGGTAGTTTTATAATCCTTAAAGGTCGGCTTTGCTTCGACATAAGGCTCTACAAAGCGCAAAACAAACTTCTTGGCAGGCTCGATGCCGCCGTCTAAATAGATAGCCGCAATCACAGCTTCAAACGCATCGGAAAGCACGGAAGCTCTCTCTCTGCCGCCGGTCTGCTCTTCGCCCTTACCAAGACGAAGGAATTTGCCAAGCTCGATTTCTTTCGCATAAGCGAACAGGGATTTTTCACAAACCGCATAAGCACGAAGCTTTGTAAGCTCGCCTTCGGGGAAGCTTCTGTGGTGTAAAAAGAGATATTCTGCGGTAACGAAGCCTAAAACGGAATCGCCTAAAAATTCCAGTCTTTCGTTGTCGCCTGTATCCAAATGCTGTTCATTAGCATAGGAAGAGTGCGTTAAGGCGCGCTCCAAATAGGTGATATTTTTAAAATGATAGCCTAAATTATTCTGTAACTGTTTCATTTTGTTCCTCACTTAACGCATCGCGAATTTCCTCGGCAACCTTACCTTCTACGCAGGTGATTGCCTGTTTAATTGCATTCTTTATCGCGTAGGCATCCGAAGAGCCATGCGCCTTGATGACGGTTTTTCTGACGCCGATAATCGGTGCGCCGCCGTATTTTTTATAGTTCATCTTTTCCTTGAACGCATCCACGCCCGACTTTACGCCGAGATAGGAAAGACCGGTCAAGAGATTTTTTGTGAAGAGGCCTTTGACTTCGTTGCTGATCATTTTCGCTACGCCCTCATACATTTTGAGGATAACGTTGCCGGTAAAACCGTCGGCTACAACAACATCTGCCTTGCCGAAAGCAATGTCACGCACTTCAATATTGCCGATGAAGTTGATACCCTCCAGTTTAGAAAGGGCTTCATAGGCTTCGACCTGCAATTTGGTGCCCTTGGTCTTTTCTGTACCGATATTTGCAAGAGCAACTCTCGGATTTTTCATGCCCATAATGTTCTTCATATACACATCGCCAAGATGCGCAAACTGGCAGAGCATGGGCACGGTGCATTCGACATTCGCACCGGTATCGACCAAAATAAACGGGCCTTCTGCGGTGGGCATTACGCCGCCGATAACGGGACGCTTTACGCCCTTAATGCGCTTTACGATGAAGGTTGCACCGACTAAAAGTGCACCGGTACTGCCCGCGGAAACAAAGGCATCGCCCTTACCGTCGGCAAGTGCCTGCAAACCAACCGCCATGGAGGTGTTTCTGCCACCCTTTAAAAGCTCTGTCGGCTGGGTTTCCATTTGGAACACGTCATCCGCATGGATGAGCTCCATACGGCTAATGTCGATATTTTCCTTTTGTGCCACTTCCTTGATTTTTTCGGTATCGCCCGAAAGTGCAATTTCTACGCCGAATTCTTTTTCTGCATCGGCACAGCCCTTTAAAATTTCAACGGGGGCATTGTCGCCGCCGAACGCATCTACAATAATTTTCATAAACTCATCTGCTCCTTATAAGCCTTTAAATCAGCCATAGCACGGTCGCTGAGCGCCGCATAACGCTCCGCCTTATCTCGAATATGGGTTTCTAAGGTCGGCAAGACGCCGAAATTTGCGCCCATAGGCTGAAAATGCTTCACACTCTCGTCGCTGATATAGCGGGAAAGTGCACCCATCATGGTGGTTTCGGGTAAAAGGACGGTTTCTTCGCCCTTTAAGCGTCTGGCGGCATTAAGACCTGCCAAAATACCCGAAGAAGCGGATTCCATATAACCTTCCACGCCCGTAATCTGCCCCGCAAAGAATAAAAGGGGTCGTTTTCTAAAGCTGAAATCCCCATTCAACAGGCGAGGCGAATCCAAAAAGGTGTTGCGGTGCATCACACCGTAACGCATGAATTCTGCATTTTTAAGCGCCGGGAACATGGAAAAAACTCTCTTTTGCTCGGGGAATTTGAGGTTCGTCTGAAATCCCACTAAATTATATAACGTGCCTTTATTATTTTCTTTTCGAAGCTGTAAATTCGCCCACGGTCTGTGCCCGGTTTGGGGATTCGTAAGACCCACGGGCTTTAACGGACCGTAGCGCATGGCATCCTTACCACGCGAAGCCAAAACTTCAATGGGCATACAGCCCTCGTACACATCCTTGCGCTTATCGAAAGAATGGAGCGGTGCACCCTCTGCGGTGATGAGCGCCTCATAAAATGCCTCATACTGCTCTTTATCGAGGGGGCAGTTGATATAATCCGACTCGCCGCCGCGATCATAACGCGACTGCAAAAACGCTTCAGACATATCAATGGATTCCGCCGTTACAATCGGTGCCGCCGCATCATAGAACGAAAGCCCCTCGCCGCAAAGCGAGCGAATGGTTTCGGCGATGCCGTCACTGGCGAGCGGTCCTGCCGCTACGATAACAGCATCCGCATTTTTGGGAAGCTCGGTGACTTCCTCGTGAATCACGTGAATTCTCGGGCAGGCGAGGATTTTTTCGGTAATGTAACCGGAAAAGCCGTCTCTGTCTACCGCGAGGGCGCCGCCTGCGGGCACTTTATTTTGATAAGCACTTTCTACACAAATCGACGAAAAGGTTGCCATTTCCGCTTTTAAAAGACCAGCCGCGGAATTTAGGCGTTCTGCTTTTAAAGAATTGGAACAAACCAGCTCCGCAAAGCCGTCTTGATGATGCGCAGGAGAACGCTTTAAGGGCTTCATTTCATATAAGTCCACTTCGATGCCTTGAAGCTGCAACTGCCATGCCGCTTCTACACCTGCAAGTCCTGCGCCGATTACTGCCGCTTTCATCCGATTCTCCTTTTCGTTATTCTTCTGCTTCGTCCTTTTTGCTCTTCTTTTCGGGCTTTGTTTCGTAGCCGCAATCCTCATTGAGACAAGCTAAAACGCCGCCCTTTTTCTTAAAGAGGGATTTGCCGCACTTCGGGCAAAGCTCGTCTGTGGGCTTATCCCATGTCATAAAGTTGCATTCGGGATAATTGTCACAGCCGTAAAAGACATAGCCTTTTTTGCTCTTCTTTTCAATAACCTTACCGCCGCATCTGGGGCAGGTTGCCTTGGTTTCTACGACCAAGGGCTTGGTATTTTTGCACTCGGGATAGCCGGGGCAGGCAAGGAATTTGCCGAATCTACCCGTTTTAATGACCATCATTCTGCCGCATTTTTCGCAGGGAATGTCGGTCTGGTCTTCCTTGAGTTTGATTTTCATGCCCTCGGTTTCGGCTTTCGCCTTTTGGAGGGTTTCGTCAAAGGCATCATAGAAGGTGTGGAGCATGGCGATATAATCGACATCACCGTGCTCGACCTTATCGAGGTCACTTTCCATGTTTGCCGTGAATTTTACGTTTACAATATTCGGGAACTGCTTCTTCAAAAGACCGGTTACCGCTTCGCCGAGCTCTGTGGGCTTTAACTGCTTCTTTTCGCGCTCCACATATTCTCTCGAAAGAATGGTGGAAACGATGGAAACGTAGGTAGACGGTCTGCCGACGCCGGTTTCTTCGAGCATCTTAACAAGCGATGCTTCGGTGTAGCGTGCGGGCGGCTGGGTGAAGTGCTGGTTGCCCAAAAGCTCCTTGCACTTTAAGCTGTCTGCCTTTTTAATCGCGGGAAGCTTCGATGCCTTTTCGTCATCCTCGGTCATGGTTTCATAAAGCTTTGTAAAGCCGTCGAAACGAACAGTGTAGCCGCTTGCCGCAAAGGTGCAATATCTTTCGTTTTCTTTATCTGCTTCGTTTGCCCCGTGGATTTCAATTTTAACGGTATCCTGTACGCAAACGGACATAAGGCTCGCCATAAAGCGGTTCCAAATGAGGTTATAAAGCTTATACTGGTCATTGGTGAGGCTGTCCTTCACCTCTGCCGGAGAAAGAGAGGGCATAGTCGGACGAATGGCTTCGTGACCGTCCTGTGCGCTCGCTTTGGTTTTAAAATAGCGGGGCTTTTCGGGGAGATATTCCTTACCGAAGGTCTCTTCGATATAAGAATTCGCCTCGGCTCTAGCTTCTTCGGAAATACGAAGAGAGTCGGTTCTCATGTAGGTGATAAGACCCATTGCGCCGTGACCCTGGATTTCCATACCTTCGTATAATTCCTGCGCAGTTTTCATGGTGCGCTTACCTTGGAAGCCGAGTCTTCTCGAAGCCTCCTGCTGTAAGGTGGAAGTGGTAAAGGGCGGTGCCGGCTGGCGGCGTCTGGTGCCTTTTTTCACTTCGGTTACCGTGTATTCTGCATTTTCAAGACGCTGTAAAATCGCATCGGATTCTTCTTTGCTCGTGAGCTTGATTTTGCCGGTTTCATCGCCGACAAAGCTTGCCGCAAATGCTCTCTTAGAGGAGGGCGCGATAAATGCCGCATCAATGCTCCAATATTCTTCGGGCTTAAAAGCGCGGATTTCTTCTTCACGGTCTACAATGAGGCGCAAAGCTACAGACTGCACACGGCCTGCGGAAAGTCCGCGGCGGATTTTCTGAGAAACAAACGGGCTGAGCTTATAGCCTACAAGTCTGTCGAGAATACGTCTCGCCTGCTGTGCATCGACCAAATCAAGGTCGATTTTTTCGGGATGCTCTAAGCCGTTTTTAACACTTGTTTTATTGATTTCGTTGAATTTTACGCGGTTTTCGTCGTCGAGACTGAGACCCAAAACCGTAGCAAGATGCCAAGAAATCGCTTCGCCTTCTCTATCCGGGTCGGTTGCGAGATAGACTTTATCGGCTTCCTTGACCATGCCTTTGAGTTCTTTAACCAGCTTTTCTTTGCCTTTTACAATGCTATATTTCGGGGCAAAATCGTTCTTAACATCGACGCTAAGACGTGCCGCCGGCAAATCGCGGATATGACCGACCGAAGCTGTAACGGTATAGTCCTTACCGAGATATTTCTGTATCGTTTTTGCTTTTGAGGGAGACTCAACAATTACCAAATTTGCCATGCTGTACCCTTCCTGTTCTTTAGTTCAATTTGTATTTTTTGCCTTCCAAAAGCTCTGCGTAACCCATAAGCTCCAGTGTGGTGAGCGCCGAAAGCGCCTTTTGCACGGGAAGATTTAGAATTTCGCACAGCTCGTCAATATGCTTTTCGCCGCCAAGAAGTGCTTTATAAACCGCAGCCGCATCGCCGCTGAGTTCCGCCGGGATGCTTTCTGCTTCGTTTGCCCTTGGCACTTCTTCGGGTGCCCTTTGTTTCGACACCGCTTCGGGCATTTGCTTTTCTTTTTTCGGCTTTACCGGCTCTTTTGCCGCGAGGGGCATTTCCTTTTGAGAAAGCCTTATCTCGTTTTTGTGGTCTGAAAGCAGTTCGCCGAAGGTTTTTTTGGACGGCTCTGGGTCTAATTCGTCACCGTAGAGATAGAGATATTCCTCTAAAATATCTAAGGGAGAAAAGACCGGCTTTGCGCCGTCTTTAATGAGCTTATTGCCGCCCGTATAGGCGGTGGAGATTAAATCTCCGGGGACGGCGAAGACATCTCGTCCCTGCTCTAATGCACAGCGAGCGGTAATTAAAGAACCGCTTCTTTCGCCTGCCTCAACAACCACCGTTCCGAGGGAAATCGCCGAAATAATGCGATTTCTAAGAGGAAAGGTTGTTCTGGACGCAGGGGAAAACGGTAAAAATTCACTGATCACCGCACCGCCGCTTTTTGCGATTTGTGCACGCATAGGTGCATTTTCTTTTAAGTAATCCGTGCCGAGACCGCAGCCTAAAACCGCAATGGTTTTGCCACCGCCTGCAAGCGCACCGTGATGCGCCGCACTGTCTACACCAAGAGCGCCGCCCGAAACAATGAGCGTGCCGCTTTTGGTTAACGCCTCGGAGAGCAAAAAGGCCACTCTCGCGCCGTACCGGGACGTTTTTCTTGTGCCGACCACGGCGATTTTTACATTCTTTGTGAGTGCTTCGGCATTGCCCCAAACGAAAAGCACGGGCGGATAGTTCCGAAGCTCTAACAGCGCCTGCGGATAGCAAACGTGCTCGGGTGTGAGGATTTGCCAGCCGTTTTCACGGCAGATTTTCATGGTTTCGCCTGACTCGGACGGAGAAAATCTTGTGAGCGCATAGATTTGCTTGGGACTCATCAGCCCCGAAAGACGCCATTCGGTACTGCCCGCTTCGTAAAGCTTACGGGGCGAACCGAAATAGTCTAAAATATCTCGAATCGGCGCCGCCGCACCGAGGGTCTTTAAAAGCCAAATCCAATAAGCCGTTTCGTTCATTTCATCATTTCCCACATCGTAATCGTTGCCGCTGCCGCCGCATTTAAGGACTCTGCTCTGCCACGCATCGGAATGGTTGCCTTTTTCTGCACGGCATCTAAAACCGCCGCAGAAACGCCGTTGCCCTCATTGCCGATAACCGCCACTGCGCCGCCCGAAAAGTCGAGCGTGCGAATATCCTCGGCGGTGCTGTCCGGCACGGTAGCAAAGGTCAAAATGCCCTTGGGTGCCGCCGCGAGCAAGGCCGCTAAATCCCCAGTCTCGCGAATTTCCAAACGAAGCAAAGAACCCATAGAAGCTCTTTGCGCCTTGGGATTATAAATATCACAGCCGTCCTGTAAAAGCAAGCCTTTAAAGCCTAAAGCTTCGGCAGTTCTGGCAATTGCACCGAGATTCGACGGGTTTTGCACGTTGTCGAGCGCGACATAACGCTCGCCGACTTCTAAAACGGCATCCGCCTTTTCTTTCATTTTAGCGATGCAGAAAACGCCTTGGGTTGTGACGGTGTCTGCCATTTTTTCGGCAACCTCTTCGCTGATTTTATAAACAAAGCGTGCCGCAGAAAGCAAAGGCTCTAATTCCTTTTCGCTTTTGGAAAGCGCCGCTTCGGTCACAAAAGCCTGCTCGATTGTAAAGCCCGAAAGTGCCGCATCTACAGAGAGACGCAAGCCCTCCAAACAGAAAAGCCGTTCTTTTCTTCTAGCCTTTGCTGTCGACAAAAGACGGCAATAGTTTTTCACTTTTTCGCTTTTTCGGCTTTGAATTTCTATGTACTGCACCGTCTCGCCCCCTTTACTAAAAAATGAAAATAACCACGCCTCTTAAAAAAAGGCGTGGTTTTAGCTTATTTAAGCGCTGCTTTTGCCTGGTCGCAAAGTGCGGTGAATGCTGCGGGATCAGCGATTGCGATTTCGGAAAGCATCTTACGGTTGAGGCTGATGTCAGCCTTCTTGAGGCCGTTGATGAAGGTGGAGTAGTTCATACCGTTCATCTTGCAAGCAGCGGAGATTCTTGTAATCCAGAGACGTCTGAAATCTCTCTTCTTCTGCTTTCTGCCGACGTAAGCGTAGTTGCCGGACTTCATAACAGCCTGTTTAGCAGTCTTGAAGAGGCTGCTCTTGGAGCCGTAGTAGCCCTTTGCCATTTTTAAAACTTTATTTCTTCTTTTGCGCGTCATGATAGCGCCTTTAATTCTTGCCATTTATGTTACCTCCGATAATATTGTCTGCGGCGAATACCGCCTCTCGAAAAAGTCCTTCTTATTTGTAAGGAACGAGACGTTTGATCTGCTTCTGGTTGGTTACATCCGCAACAGCTGTCTTACGAAGATTTCTCTTTCTCTTAGTGCTCTTCTTGGTAAGGATGTGAGACTTGTTTGCGTGTGCGCGCATCGGTTTACCGTTCTTGGATAATTTGAAGCGTTTCTTTGCTCCGGAATGTGTTTTAATCTTAGGCATTTCGTATTCCTCCTGCAATGATTTTTATTTATTTGGTGGGTGCTAAGAACATAAGCATCTGTCTGCCCTCAAGCTTTGCGGGCTTTTCAACATTTGCAAATTCGTCGCATGCCGCCGCGAATTTTTCCATCGGAACCTTACCGAGCTCGGGATGTGCCATCTCACGACCTCTAAAGCGGATAGAAACTTTCACCTTGTTGCCAGCCTTTAAGAATTTTTCGGCGTGCTTCACTTTCGTTTCAAAGTCATGCGTGTCAATGTTGAGAGAAAGGCGGATTTCCTTAATCTCCATTACCTTTTGATTCTTTTTGGCTTCCTTTGCGCGTTTTGCCTGTTCAAAACGGTATTTACCGTAATCCATAATCTTGCATACGGGCGGTGTGGAATTCGGCGCAATCTTAACGAGGTCGAGATTTCTTTCCTCAGCCTTTTTAAGAGCCTCTTTCGCAGACATTAACCCAAGCTGTTCGCCGCTGTCGCTAATGACACGGACTTCACGGTCACGGATTTGTTCATTGATTTGCATTTCTTTCATACGGTTCGCTTTTCACTCCTAATTTAAAAATTCAAAAAAAGCGCGGACAGTGTTCCGTCCGCGCCAAAATACAAGCTTTTTAAGGGTTAACCCTTCAGCATTTTTGCGTATTGACCTGTTTCATTTGAAATCACAGGTGAGAACGGAAGATAGTCCTTCTTTATTTGCCTTGATATCATACACTATTTTTATCCGCTTGTCAACTAAAAATACAACTTTTTTAAGATTTCTCCTAGGTTTTTCAAAGATTTCCGCCCTTTTTTCGCAAATAGGTCTTGACTTTCTAATTCGCTAAAGCGTATAATGCTTTCATAGCATAAGCCCTTATATATAATAGAAAGAAAGCTTAGACGAAGAAGAAAGGCTTTTCCCCGTTTTAAAAGAGATTCGGTGCCGTGGCTGAAAGCGCCGAAAAAAACGATAGCCCGACACCGCTTCGGAGCGTGCGCTGTAAAGATGCCCCGGCATAAAAGGCGCGCCGTAGAAACCGCGTTAAGGTGAAAAGAGCGGGTATGCGTTTTTCGCATATCAATTCGGGTGGAACCGTGGAATGTAGTAGCATTTCATCCCAAAAACTTTGGGGTGAAGTGCTTTTTTATTTTGGAAAGGAGCAAACAACAATGATTAAAGTTAGCTTAAAAGGCGACGTTAGAGAATTCGAAAACGGCGTCACCATTGCAGAAGTTGCAAAATCTATCGGCATGGGTCTTTACAAGGCTGCCTGCGGTGGCAGAATTAACGGCACCTATTGCGACCTTCGCACCCCTCTTACTGAGGACTGCGACCTTGAAATTGTCACCTTCGATGAATTAGACGGCAAAAAGACCTTCTGGCACACCGCCTCCCACATTATGGCACAGGCTGTTAAGCGTCTTTATCCCGACGTTAAACTTGCTATCGGTCCGTCCATCGACAACGGCTGGTACTATGACTTCGATTTAGAGGAATCCTTCACTCCCGAAATCCTCGAAGAAATCGAAAAGGAAATGAAGAAAATCGTAAAGGAAAACTTAGAGCTTAAAAAGTTCGAGCTTTCCCCCGAAGAAGCTCTCTCCATGATGGACGAGCGCGGTGAAATCTACAAGACCGAGCTTATCAAGGAGCACGCAGGCAACGGCGAGGCAATTTCCTTCTATGAGCAGGGCGAATTCAAGGAGCTTTGCGCAGGCCCGCACCTCATGTCCACCGGTTCTGTCAAAGCCTTCAAGCTCACCTCCATTGCCGGTGCATACTGGAGAGGCGACGAAAAGAACAAGATGCTTCAGAGAATTTACGGTATCGCTTTCCCGAAGCAGAGCGAACTGGACGAATATCTCGAGAGAATCGAAGAAGCTAAGAAACGTGACCACAGAAAGCTTGGTAAGGAATTAAAGCTCTTTGCTATGATGGAAGAAGGCCCCGGCTTCCCGTTCTTCCTGCCCAACGGCATGACCCTCAAGAACACCCTCATCGACTACTGGAGAGAAATCCACAAGCGTGCAGGCTATGTAGAGATTTCCACCCCCATGATGCTCAACCGTGCACTTTGGGAGACCTCCGGTCACTGGGATCACTATAAAGAAAATATGTACACCACCGTCATCGACGAAACCGACTTTGCGATTAAGCCGATGAACTGCCCCGGCGGCATGCTCGTTTATAAATCCGAGCCGCGTTCCTACCGTGATTTGCCGATTCGTATGGGCGAGCTTGGTTTGGTACACCGCCACGAAAAATCCGGTGCACTCCACGGTTTAATGCGTGTTCGTTGCTTCACACAGGACGATGCACACATCTTCATGACCCCCGAGCAGATTACCGATGAAATCAAGGGCGTTGTAGGTCTTATCGACGAGGTTTACAGCCTCTTCGGCTTCAAATATCACGTAGAGCTTTCCACCCGTCCCGAGGATTCCATGGGTAGCGATGCCGATTGGGAAATGGCTACCGACGGTCTTAGAAAGGCTCTGGACGAATTAAATCTCGACTACGTTGTAAACGAAGGCGACGGCGCATTCTACGGTCCGAAAATCGACTTCCATTTGGAAGACTCCCTCGGCAGAACCTGGCAGTGCGGTACCATTCAGCTTGACTTCCAGCTTCCGCAGAGATTCGAGGCAGAATACACCGGTGCAGACGGCGAAAAGCACCGTCCGATTATGATTCACCGCGTTGTATTCGGTTCTATCGAACGCTTCATTGGCATTCTCATCGAGCACTTTGCAGGTGCATTCCCGCTTTGGCTCGCACCCCGTCAGGTCACCATTCTTCCGATTGCTGACCGTCACCATGCGCGTGCTCATGAGCTTGAGAAATATCTCTTCGACAAGGGCATCCGCGTAGATGTAGATGACCGCAGTGAAAAAATCGGTTACAAGATTCGTGAAGCACAGCTTCAGAAGGTACCTTATATGCTCGTTCTCGGTGATAAGGAAGTCGAAAGCGGCACAGTTTCCGTTCGTCATCGCGGCGAAGGCGACATCGGTTCTATGAACCTCGATGAGCTTCTTGAAAGATTGCAAACAGAAATCGACACCAAAGCAATCAACTAATTCAATTAGATAAAATTTATCTAAAACGATTTATATAGAAACAGGTGGATACCAAAGCGGCATCCACCTGTTTTTTCTTTCTATTATATATGCTGTTTTCCTTATTCTCTCAGCAATTTATCCGCGAGAACGTCCGCTTTCTGAATCGCCGCACGCAGAGCCTCCTGACGTTCGGCTTCGGTATCGCCGGTGCCGTCGGCTAAAAGTTCCTCAAAATCAGAAACGCCCATCAAGCGCACCATATCCTTAATATAATGCAAACCGCGGTTCATGGTCGGGCGCATAAGCAAGGGCAGCTTTGCACCGGAGGACTGGATATAGACGAAGCTGCGTTTCTTATCATTCAAAAGACCGTGCGGCATACCGCCGTCAAAGGAAATGGTTTTTCCGACTTGAATCACGCAATCAAAATAGGCTTTCACCGGCGCAGGGAATGAGACGTTCCACATGGGGCAGGCTAAAATCACGAGATCCGCCGCCTTAAACTGCTCACAAAGGGCCTCCATGGCGGCCAAATCCTCTTGCGCCTTTCGGGGCAGACTCTCTCTCTTCTGGGTATTCAAAAGCGCGTTTCTACCCTCAAAATAATCTCCCTTGGGCTTGGGCAAATGTGTATCATACAGGTCCAGTTCTTCGACCTCCAGTTCGGGATTTCGCGATAAAAGATCATTCACAAGCGCGCGTCCCACGGTTTTCGAGGTGGATTCCGCTTCGGTTTTAGTGTTGGCAGTTAAATATAAAAGCTTTGGCATCGTGCATTCTCCTTTTCTGCCTGCGTATTTAAGGCAGGCGGTTTCCTCTTTAGAATGCCCCGCAAATAAAAAGCTATGCAAAAAGAAAAGCGGACAGCCAAAGCCGTCCGCTGAAAATTTTAAATTAAAATGTGCGCGCGGTTTTACCGTCCACTTCTGTTGCGCCAAGGCGGATTTCCATTTCCGCTTCGGTAGGATAAAAAAGTAAGGAATACGGGCAAAATGCCTCATCCGCCAGCTCGGCTTCTGTGCATCGCACGGTGTTTTCGCTGTCGCAAAAAGCATAGGTGTATTGCAGATACGGTGCCAGTGCTTCCATTTCATTCATCATTGTCGCACTGAGAATCGAAAAATCCACATTTTGCGGATTATCCTTAAAAATCTGCGCTTTCGGAATTTCCAAAAGAACAGCACCCGAGGTTTCCGTGACTTGCTTTGCGTGCAGGCAAAGCGCGTATTCCATACCCTGCAGATTATAAGAGCCATAAGCCTTTGCCTTGGCATCCTGCAATAAAACCTCTGCCGCATTTTTTAGGTTCACCGTAAAAATCTGTTCGGTCTTTTCGCCGCTTTTCGCATCGGTTGTTATAACAACCCATTCTTTGAGATATTCGCGAAGCTCATCGAACAGGAAAAGCAAACCGTTTTTTACCGCATCTCTCGATTGAAAAAAGAATCCAAAAGTAACGCTATCTAAAAAAGATTCGTTATCCATTTGCATTCACTTCGCGCCCCCCTTGCAGTAATCTTCTCTAAGTATACCATATCCCGTTCCTGTCCGTAAAGGGAAATTTACGGAAAATTCTCGCTTTTCCATCGCAAGATTTCTTTTTCTTCGCTAAAAATTTCACTTGTTGTTTCACGCGTTTTCGGCTATACTGTGGGTGAGGTGATTTCTATGGATTTAAAAGAAGTGATGCAGCAAAATGTGTTCGCCGTTTTGGGCAACACCTTAGACGAAGAAAAATATGCTTATAAAATTAAACATGGCTTAGAAGAAAAAGGCTACACAGTCTATGCCGTCGGCAAGGAGCTCGAATCGCTCAACGATATTCCCGAGGAAATCGACATCATTGACCTGTGTATTCATCCTGTAAAAGGTTTACAGCTTTTAAAAGAGTGCAAGAAAGCTTTTAAAATGATTGTCGTTCAGCCCGGCGCCGCAAACGAAGCCCTCTACGCCTATTTAGATGAGCATCAACTCCCCTATATGGACGGCTGCCTTTTAGTTGGATTATCTTTGTATGCGAAATAAAGCAAGCTAACAAACCAAAAGACCACCTATTCGGTGGTCTTTTTTGATTATTTTTTTCTAAAATATTGCCAGCCGCAAAAGCCATCCAATTCTTCATCCAATGGCCATTCCAAATAATCGCCGTTGTATTCTTCATAGTGCTGTACATAGGCTATTTCGTGAGTTGCATCATTTGTACCAATGTATAGCATACATTCCTTAAAATTCAATTCCTCGTATTGATCTGGATCTACTGTATGAAACACAAAACCTTGGAATTCAAAATCCGGAGATGCCGTAAAACCGTCCGCCTCCTTGCTGACAAAAGGTTCTGTACGAAAAGCATACAGCGTCGGTAAACGATCTTTTTCCGTCTCATAGTTCTCTGCACTATAGGTGCAAAAAAGCGTTACTGCGCTTCCACCTAGGAAAGTCACTTCGTTGTACACATGACACTCCGCATCCTTTGTTTTTGAAATACTATCCGCATGATCCAATACATAAGCATCCGCATTCCGATAGGTAACAAAAGCTTCCACACCCTCTGTTTTTACAGTGCGTACAAGTTTGCCAGGCAAAAGCACCGCAACAAGTGTAATCGGAATTAACAGAAAAGCTAAAATCGGTGTCAGTATTTTTTTAACCGTAGGATGCACACTCTTTGCCCGATTGATAAAAAAAGCAATCAAGAACATCGTAATCGGAATGGCTAAAGTCAAAACCACCAACTGCGCATTAAATACAAAATCTTCACTTAGGAATAAAACAAGTTCAACCAGAGAGAACAGCAACATACATACACAGCTCACGATTGAAATTATTGGAAAATTTCGTTTCTCCATCTGTTTATTTTTCTCTTTCATAATACTCCCCCTGTTTTTTTCAAAGCATCTTCTGCCATACAGTAAAGCCAGTGCAATATAAAAAAATTCCGTCGCTGTAGAAGCAAATGATACGCAGTTTCTTTTCTTTTATAAATAAATTCCTATACGGCTTGAAATGCTGTTCATGCAAACTGCGATGCTCTTTGATTCAGATGCTTACTAAAACTTTTTCCGCTTTATGAAGGGAATTTACCCTCTTCCCTTCATTACAACGCAATCTATTATGCAGTATACCAAACAATAAAAGAAAAAGCAAATAAATAAAGAAGAAACGATGCCTAAGAAAATTCATAACCTTTTTTCATAAGAAATCCTCTTTTGTAAAACAGATTTTTATTTTGAAAGAAGTTCTATTTCTGTTTTAAAATACTGCTCTTGAAAGTGTATTGCACTTTTGATTTCTTCTTTTGTAAGTTGCATATTCTCCGGTGTCGCAACAAGCTTATCTTCTACATCATCCAGCCTGTGCACAACAGCAATCACCTTTGCCGTATAAGACTCTACTGGTTTGGTAACCCCTAACAGATAAACATCCAGTTCCTCACCATCCGCAGAAAATACTTCGGGAATATAGCCGTAATTCACAGGATAGACCATTTCGGGATGCTTCGGATGATGCGTTCCCAGTGGCCGGTCAATTTGAATAATCACTGTTTTGCCAAGATAACTCCACGCGAGAGCCTTTCGCAAGACTTCTGCTATAAACGTCTTTTTCCCGCCAGTGTAGTTTTCTCTGCCTTGATCTACCGAATTTTCCTTTGCAAGAGATAATTTCAAAGCTTCATACTGCTTCGCCTCTTCGGGAAAGGCGTTTAAATAATCTCGAAAATTCAAATAGTTTCTATAATCCATACTGTCCGCTAATACAACATGGATGAAATGCGTTTGCAAATCGCCCGTTCCCTCATAATAGCTTCCGCAAGCGAAAAGAATTTGATTTCCTAAATTATTAGAATTCGGGCGATAATAGAATCCGACCTCTTGTAAGGCTTCTTTCTTGGCAAGAACGGATTCAAAATCTCGAACGGCAACCACAATGTCTATAATCGGCTTTGCGGCAATAGAGATAATGGAGGTGCTGCCTACATGTTGAATATCCACGGCAGCTTCACCTAAAATATCTTTGAGATTATGTATAGTCCTTTCAGCTTCGGCTTTCCATTCCTTTTGATGCGGCACTAAGCGAACCGTACCGCGTGCAAGACCGATTTTTTCCATGTCAGCAGCCCTCCATTCCATATAAAATTTATTCCCAAATTGAGTATATCATAAAAAAACAAGAAAGCAACAAAAAAGTGCCAAAAGTAAATCGCCTTTGGCACTTGTCTCATTATTATTTCCAAGCATTTCCTGCATGGCCTGTAGCAAATTCCGAAGCCGCACTTCGACTTGTAAAAATAAGCTCTCTGGTCGTTCTTCCGTTTGCAATGAATTTATTCGCCTTTTCAAAAGAAGAATTGCTAACAGCACTTCCAGCAAATAAAACAAACACACCAGTATCCGGATAGCTGGTAACTTTCTTTGGAAATTTAAAAGAAAGCTCTTTGAATAAAAAGGCAGCGCCTTTCACCCATATTCCCTCGGCTAAGGTCTCATCAGAGTTTGAATCCGTAATTTGAAAAATGTTTTTTTCTTTCTCTTGCCATTTCTTCAAAATTCATATTTTCATCTTCTCCGTTTAACCATATGCATATTTCATTTGAAATCCCCACTTTCTCAAGTCGGGCTAAATCCTTAGTGCATTTGCACGGAGACATCGTTGTATGGCTCGGTTTGATGCATCAATATTACCTCTTTTACAAGAAGCCTTGTTTTTTTCTTTTCCTGCGTTTCTAAAGCTTTAAAGCCGATACAGCCGGACAACTCCCGTCCCATTAAGATTCATAATTTCAGCTTTTTAAATAAAAAAAGAAAGACAAGTAAAAACTTGTCTTTCTCTTTGGCTCCCCAAGTTGGACTCGAACCAACGACCCTGCGGTTAACAGCCGCATGCTCTACCAACTGAGCTATTGAGGAATGTGTCAAACCGACTAAGCTTGCGCTTAATCGGTTTTTTGATGTCGGCGCCGACCTATTTTCCCGGGCCGCTTCCAGCCAAGTATTTTCGGCGCGAATGAGCTTAACTACCGTGTTCGGAATGGGAACGGGTGGACCCTCATCGCAATAAACACCGACTATATTAACTCTGTGAAATCACAGGCTAATTACTAGATGCCCCACTGAAGTGGGATATATAAAACAGGTATTCCCGTTTTAATCAAATGGTGACCCGTAGCGGATTCGAACCGCTGTTGCCGGCGTGAGAGGCCGGAGTCTTAGGCCACTTGACCAACGGGCCATGTTGTTGTCAATTGGTACACCATCACGGGCTCGAACCGTGGACACCCTGATTAAGAGTCAGGTGCTCTACCAACTGAGCTAATGGTGCATATAAATTACACCCTAAAAACTGAACAAAGTTAAAAGCGAATTTTTGGAAAAACTGAGAA
>JAHHRN010000007.1 GCA_020025775.1 Acutalibacter sp. | reverse complement strand
TCGGAATGGGAACGGGTGGACCCTCATCGCAATAAACACCGACTTTTGAGAAACTCTATAAAGGTCATCTCTCAAGTACTTGATTAGTATACCACAGTTGTTTTAAAATTGCAAGCCTTTTTTGAAAGTTTTTTAAATTTCTTTTTTAGCTTTAAAAAAGGACAAAAAAATAGCTCCCCTATTGGAGAACTACTTTTGTAATGTCGGCGCCGACCTATTTTCCCGGGCCGCTTCCAGCCAAGTATTTTCGGCGCGAATGAGCTTAACTACCGTGTTCGGAATGGGAACGGGTGGACCCTCATCGCAATAAACACCGACTTTTGAGAAACTCTATAAAGGTCATCTCTCAAGTACTTGATTAGTATACCACAGTTGTTTTAAAATTGCAAGCCTTTTTTGAAAGTTTTTTAAATTTCTTTTTTAGCTTTAAAAAAGGACAAAAAAATAGCTCCCCTATTGGAGAACTACTTTTGTAATGTCGGCGCCGACCTATTTTCCCGGGCCGCTTCCAGCCAAGTATTTTCGGCGCGAATGAGCTTAACTACCGTGTTCGGAATGGGAACGGGTGGACCCTCATCGCAATAAACACCGACTTTTGAGAAACTGTGTTATACGTCATCTCTCAAGTACTTTGTTAGTATAACACAGCTCCTTACAAATTGCAAGTCTTTTTTGAAAGTTTTTTTAAAATTCTTTAAAAATCTTTCTTATTCGGCAACATAGACCTTTAAAACCTCGCCGACATAAATTCTGTGGTAATCATCGCCGTGGTAATTGTTTTTGATGCTTTCATCCAAGAAGCTTTCGGGTTTCATATCGGAAACGGCAATCTTCTTGCAGACCATAACGGTTTTCGCCTCTTTAAAGGAAACGCCGTTCTCGACTGCCCACGGGGTAAGGCCGGTTTCTTTGACTTTGTCGGTATCTCTGCCGGAAACCTTGCCGCAAATGCCGAGTTCTTTTTTATAATCGCCGCCGAAGAAGGTTAAAGTGAAGGTATCACTGTTTTCCATAAATTCATAGGTATATCTCTGCGGACGAACAAAGACAAAAGCCACATCTCTGCCCCAAAGCTCGCCTACGCCGCCCCAGCTGACGGTCATGGTGTTAAAATGTGCCTCGTTACCGGCGGTCAAGAGTGCCCAATCCTCTGCAATCATCTTAACGGGAGAGCCTTCTAAAGCACGTAAATTAGTTTCTTTAAACATAGCTGATTCGCTCCTTTTTCTCATTACTATAAATTATAATATTCATTTTACAGCGTGTCAATGCACAAAGCAAAAGAAAAGCACCCACGCCCTCTTGCGCAGGTGCTTTTTGCTATAGATTATTGACCGAAACCAAAGTCGCTGAAGGGATTATAAAAGCCGTGGTCGGAGGTCGGTTCTGTAGTCGGTGCCGCCGTACCTTTATCTTCAATCAATTTGACCTTCACTTCAAATTCGTGCAATTCGTAGTTGTTTTTCACATCTACGCGGCTGATGGTCAAGGTGATTTCATCCCCGACGTTAGCGTTTTCAATCACATCCGGCAGAATATCTGCATTATCGAGTTCCTTGCCGTTGACCTTGGTAACCATATCGCCCTTTTGAATATCTTGATTTGCAAGGTCGCTGTCTGTGGTGACAGACTGAATAACAATCGTGCCTGCCGGCAAGTGGTTGGCGCCGACAATCATGCTGTACATCTGATTGGAAGAAGCCGGGAAATACTGAATACCAAGCTTTGCACGGTTGGTAACATAGCCGTGGGCTACGATTTCGTCGAAAACTTCTTTTACGGTCTTGCTCGGTACAGAGAAGCCCATGCCCTCGAAGCCTTCGCCGGCAATTTTAGAAGAGTTAATGCCGACAAGCTGACCGTAAGCATTGACCAATGCACCGCCGGAGTTACCGGGGTTAATGGCCGCGGTATGCTGAATGCAAAGCATTTCGTAACCGATTTCGCTGTCTACCGGACGGGAGATTGCGGAAACCATACCGTCTGTAAAGGAACCGGCAAAGGAAACGCCGCCGGGGTTACCGATAGCAAATACCGGTTCGCCGACCGAAAGCTTATCGGAATCGCCGATTTCGCAAGCGGTAAGACCAGTCACACGTAAACGAAGCACGCCGATGTCGGTTCTGGAATCATAACCGACGATGACTGCATCGTACTGGGTTTCATCATGGAGCTGTACCTTAACAGTTTCACCGCCGTTGATTACGTGGGCACAGGTTACAACGTAGGTAAAGGTGTGAGTTTTGTCCTCACCGACAATGACGCCGCTACCCTGCCCTGCTAAAGAGGTGTTGCTGAAGGAGCTGTTTTTATAAACCAAAACACCTACAGAAGCATCTTTTACCTTTTCATAAACACCTTTTGCGGTGAGCGCACCATTTTCATCTTTGGTCGGTGCAATGGGAGAATCGCCGATTTCAATATCTGCCGAAACATCGGGAGAATTAAGGTGGGGTTTGCCGTCGGTAACAGCAGCAAAGATAACGCCGATGATACTGATTAAGACACAAGCCCCTAAAATGGAAAGGAAAACAATAAGCCCTGTTTTCTTTTTCTTCTTTTTCGGCGGCACCGGCGGAACGGGTGCATAACCTGCTGTGTAGCCTGCCGCCTGATTCGGCTGTGTGTAGGAGCCGGTAGGCTGACTGCCCGGCATTTGCCCCGAAGCATATGGATAACCATAGTTAGGATGCGGTTCATTTTGCGGGGCACGCTGTGCTGTACCTTGCGTTTGAGGCTCCGGAGTACCCTCGAAGCTTTGGGGTTTCGCATCCTCATGCGGTGTATTATTTAAGTCGTCACACATAATCCTGTGTTCCTCCTTTGAAAGTCATTATCTATAGTATCTTGCGCTTATGTTAACTTCATATGAATAAGGTTTAAAGAAATCTTATATTTTATTTGTGTTTCTTTTCGAGCGGTTTTATTTCTTTCGGAATGGTGAAAGAGAACTCCGTAAACTCGTTTTCGGCACTGCGTACCCAAATCGTTCCGCCGTGCATTTCGATAATCGTTTTGCAGATATAAAGCCCAAGACCTGCGCCCTTGACATCATAACTTCTCGACTTATCGACCTTATAGAAACGCTCAAATACGCGGGAAAGCTCTTCGGAGGAAATGCCCGCACCGGTATTACGGATGCTGACGGTTGTTTCCACGGCATTTTGAGAAACAAAGACCTGAATTGCCCCGTTTTCGGTGAACTTGACTGCGTTATCCGTCAAGTTGTAAATGACTTGATGCAGCATATCCTTATCCGCACGAATCATGGTCGGCTGTAAAGCATCGAGCCCCTCTACGCGGATATTTTTCTTTTCGATGATTTGCTCGAAGTTCAGCATGGTGCTGAAAATCTCCTGCGTCAAATCGAAATCCTTCAGCTGAAGCTGTAATTCGCCCGCTTCGATTTTCGACATATTGAGCATCGCCGTAACCAGTCGCGCCAAGCGCTTTGTTTCGTTGGAAACAATTTCCAAATAATGATTTTGCTGTTCGGGCGAAATCGTGCCGTCTAAGATGCCGTCAATGAAGCCACCGATTGTTGTCATCGGCGTTTTCAGCTCATGGGAGACATTCGCCACAAAGCTGCGTCTGGTGGATTCCTGAATGGAAAGCGCCGTCGCCATTTGGTTGAACGCCGTCATCAGCTCTGCCAGCTCATCCTCCCCTCGGACACGCACACGTGGGCTGAAATCGCCCGTTGCATACGCCTTGGTCGCCTTAGACATCTCATTTAAGGGACGCACGAGGTTATAGGTGAACACATAAATCACCACGAAGCCGATAGAAAGTGCCAACAGAGAAGCGAAAATAAACATCCGCACAACATCAAAGATATAATCCTTAAAGCGCAGACTTACAGGCTCTGCGGCGAACACATAGCCGATAATATCGCCGTAAGCCAAAAGTGGCTCTGCGGCAACCAAATGGGAATGCTCGTACACGCCGCCTAATTTGCCACGGGTGCAGAAGCCGCCGTCATTGACCTTTTCCAACACTTCCTGAGGAATTTGATAGGCGTTGTGAATCTCACACGCCCCGTTCGGACGCATTTCGATTTCTGAGGTCATCAGTTCCTTACAAAGAATGACACGTCCGTTGGTATCGCAAATAAATACATCCGCATCAATCGCACGCGAAACCGTGGTCAGCGTATTGGAGACAAAGAGAATCGCGCCCTCCGGCTCCTCCTGTAACCAGGAGGTCAGCACGTGGGAGCTGTTTTCTGCGACTGTTTTGGCATTCTCTTTTAAGATATGCTCTTTTTGCGCTGTCCAGTAATTGGAAACGAAGAGAGAAAGCGTCATGCCCAGCACAAGAAAGCAAATAAAAACCATGATGAAGAACACGGAAAAATATTTGGCAAACAGGGACTGGTGATTAAAACGATGCGAAATTTTTTGCCGCATGTGTTGAAGTTTCGCTTTCATTTTCTCTTATTCCTTTGTTTCAAATTTATAGCCTACGCCCCAAACCGTTTTGAGTTCCCATTTTGTGGAAACGCCCTCTAATTTTTCACGAAGGCGCTTTACGTGAACGTCAACGGTTCTCGAGTCGCCGTAGTAATCAAAGCCCCAAACCTCATCGAGAAGCTGGTCACGTGTGAATACACGGTTCGGATTTGCGGCAAGGTGATAAATCAATTCCAACTCTTTGGGCGGCGTATCAATCGGCACGCCCTTAACCTTCATTTCGTAGTTGGTGAGGTTTACGGAAAGGTTATCAAAGACAACTTCCTTCACGGAATCGGAAGCCGCACCGCCGCCGGAACGACGAAGCACAGCCTTGATTCTTGCCACCATTTCTTTGGTATCGAAGGGCTTGGTCATATAGTCATCTGCACCAAGCTCTAAGCCGAGCACCTTGTCGAAGGTCTCGCCCTTTGCGGTCAACATAATAATGGGCTTATCGGAAATCTTGCGGATTTCACGGCAAACCTGCCAGCCGTCGAGCTTCGGAAGCATAATATCCAAAATCATAAGGTCCGGTTTTTCCTGTTTAAAGGCATTGACAGCGGACACACCGTCATTCACGATTTTTACTAAATACCCCTCTTTTTCGAGATACAAACGCAAAAGCTCGCAAATGTTGTTATCATCATCGACAACCAAAATCTTTTCATTCGGCATCGGGAATCACCCTTTCTTTTTTACATGTAAATATAGTATAAAATTTTTAAATCCAAATTATGAACAAAGGAAAAAGCATTTGTAAATCTCTCTATTTTTTCCCGTTCCTTTCGCGAAGTGTTCCGCTTATTCCGCAGAGAAAGCGTAAACGGTTTCCGAAATATAGGGCTTTTCGGGGGTAAAGAGGCACGGAATAAAGGTGTCATGATTCATGGCATCGGGGAAATACTGGGTCTCGAGACAGAATCCCTGACGATATAAAATTTCCTTGCCGCCCTTACCGATTTGCTGTTTACCCATCCAGTTGCCGATATAGAACTGCACGCCCGGAAGGTCGGTGTAAGCGGTCATCACTCTGCCCGTTTTGGGTTCTTTGACAATCGCAAACTTGCGCAGTGTGCCGTCATAATCGGCAATCGCAAAGTTATGGTCATAGCCGATGCCAAGCTTTAACTGCTCATCGTCTGCATCGACATCCTGACGAATGGTCTTGGGCTGTCTGAAATCGAACGGCGTACCCGCAACCGAGCGGATTTCGCCGGTCGGGATGCAGTCGGTATTGGTGGGTGTATAAGCATCGCAGAAGAGCTGGACTTCGTGGTCCACAATCTGCTCTGCATCATAGCCTGCTAAGTTAAAGTAGGCGTGATTGGTCATGTTGATTGCGGTCGGCGCATCGGTATGTGCTTCGTAATGAATTTTCACCTTGCAATCCTCGCTGAAGGACATAGTCACTTCGTTGTGAACATTGCCGGGGAAGCCTTCGTTGCCGTCCTTGCTGTCGTAAGAGAATTTTACAGCATTATCGCCGAGGATTTCGGCATCCCAAAGGGCTGTGGCATATTCATGATTGCCGTGGAGGGTAAATTTGCCGTCCACATTCTTGGTAATCGGGTAATTTTTGCCGTCAATCGTGATGCCATTGCCGGCAATGCGGTTGGCTACTCTGCCGACGGTTCTGCCGTTGGATTCAGTGCAAAGAAGCTGACCCTCCAAGGTATCAAAGCCGACCAAAACGTCCTCTAAAACGCCGTTTTTGTCGGGCACTACGATTTTATTTAAGGTTGCGCCGTAAGCGATAAGCTCTACATAAGCGCCTTTTTCGTTGGTAATTTTAAATGCCGGAACGGCTCTGCCGTCCTTTAAAGTGCCGTAAAGAAACTGTTCTGTTTTCATATATTCCACCTCTGTTAAATTTTCAACAAGATATACCATAAGTATAGTGTTTTTAGGGCTAAAAGTCAAGAAAAGGCAAAAGAAAACCGCCCCTAAAATAGGGACGGTTCTTTAGAATATTTTGCTTTATTTTTTTAGAAAATCCGACACGTTTTTACTTATATTCACTTTTGGATTGGCTTTTTGCAAGCGCTCCATAAGATCTTGAAACAGAAGATCGGAATGTACATAGGCTGCCGTGATATGAATTTCGCCCGCGGAGCCGCAGTGGAGGATAATCCCCTTTCCGATACCTCTTTTCGCCTCCGCAAAAGCGACATCGGTATAGGAGAACCACTGAAAGCGACCTTGATCCCACGCATAAAGCCCATCATCGGCAAGCAGAAGCGGACGTTTTTCGTCAATGCAGTTGACATACCACAGGATTGCTGTGCCGACCAAGGTAAGGGCAAGCCCCGCATGCAATTCTTTATCCGATTTCAAAAGGACAGTAACAATCCCCTGCAAAACTAACATACAGAGCCAAAAAATAATCAAATATTTCCAAAATACCTTGCGGTCTTTTTTATAAATTTTGGCGTTGGGATGCGCAGACGCTTCATTCTCGATGAATTTTATGCCGTCATGGGACTGAACAGCTTGGTCGCGAATCATCGGCGCAAGAAGAATCAAAAGATAAGGCAAACAAACCACGAGCAATGCGCCATAAAGGATACGCGGCAGATAATAGAAAATTTGATTTTGATAATAGACCGATAAAGAGGATTGGGAAACCAAATATTCAATGAGAAACAGGAGAGCTACCAGCGCAATCGCCCCTAAGGGTCCGCTGCCCATTTTGTAAAGATTGGCGCGTGAAGCGTTATCTTCATGCTGTGCACAATAAACATCTTCTTTGTGTATAAAGAAAATACAGCCCGCGCCACAAAACAGGAAAATGACAAGAAGCACCGTTACAATGATCGCTTTTTCGCTCATAGGTTCTGCCCTTTCTACCTCAAAAGGTGGATTTTCTTCAGTATATACAATTCTAAGAAGAAATGCAAGCCAAAAAAAGCCGTTCCTTAACGGAACGGCTTTTTTTTTAAACTGAGCACAGCACATATCGTTTGATACGCCAAACGGTTGAGCCGTGTGCTGTCACGCCACCGTGACTATTCCTTCCACTTAAATGTATCGGAAAGGAAAATGGTTTCGTCACTGCCTACGGTCAAAAGGCCGCCGTCTGTTTCGGCTTCCTTTTCTGTGCCGTCGGCAAGAACGACCTTGCAAACACCCTTTTGCACCGAGGTGACAAAGGGAATGTGACCCGCGAGCACGGCGAGGTCGCCGGCTGCACCGCGGAGACTGAGCATTTCTACGCTATCCTCGAACACTACGCCGTCGGGCGAAGTGATTTTTAATGTATAGCTACTCATGCCTTTACCTTCTTTGCCTTTTCCACTACGTCATCAATCGTACCGGCGAAGAGGAATGCAGATTCAGGTAAGTCATCGTGCTTACCTTCTACGATTTCCTTAAAGCCACGAACGGTTTCTTTCAGCGGAACATAGGTACCGGGGATACCGGTGAATTTTTCGGATACGTCGAAGGGCTGAGATAAGAATCTCTGAATCTTTCTGGCTCTTGCAACTAAGACCTTGTCCTCATCGGAAAGTTCATCCATACCCATGATAGCGATAATATCCATGAGTTCGTTATAGCGCTGTAAGATTCTCTGTACTTCTCTTGCAACGGCATAATGCTCTTCGCCGACAACCTCGGGCATCAAGATACGGCTGGTGGACTCCAACGGGTCAACTGCCGGATAAATACCCTGAGAAGAAATCGCACGGGAAAGAACCGTCTGTGCATCCAAGTGCGCAAAGGTGGTTGCCGGTGCGGGGTCGGTTAAGTCATCCGCGGGAACGTAAATCGCCTGAACAGAGGTGATAGAACCCTTCTTTGTGGAAGTAATTCTTTCCTGCAAGGCACCCATTTCATTCGCCAAGGTCGGCTGATAACCAACGGCGGACGGCATTCTGCCGAGAAGTGCGGAAACTTCACTACCTGCCTGTGTAAAGCGGAAGATGTTGTCAATGAAAAGCAAAACATCTTGATTTTCTTGGTCTCTGAAGTATTCTGCCATGGTAAGACCGGAAAGCGCAACACGCATTCTAGCTCCGGGCGGCTCGTTCATCTGGCCGTAAACCAAGGTGGTTTTGTCTAAAACGCCGGATTCTTTCATTTCGCAGTAAAGGTCATTACCTTCACGGGTACGTTCACCAACACCGGTGAAAACAGAAAGACCGCCGTGCTGTTTTGCGATGTTGTTGATAAGCTCCATGATAAGAACGGTCTTACCAACACCTGCACCGCCGAACAAACCGATTTTACCGCCCTTAGAATAGGGGCAGATAAGGTCGATAACCTTAATACCGGTTTCGAGAATTTCTGTAGACGCCGCCAAATCTTCATAATCCGGCGCCGCTCTGTGAATATCCCAACGCTCTTTGGCTTTCACTTCGTCGCCGTTATCTACGGTTTCGCCAAGCACGTTGAAAATTCTGCCGAGGGTTTCCTTACCGACCGGAACGCTAATTGCTCTCTTGGTATCGGTAACGGGTGTACCTCTCTTTAAGCCGTCTGTAGAAGCCATTGCAATGCAACGAACGGTGTTGTCACCGATGTGCTGTGCAACCTCTACAGTCAGCGTTCTTTCGCCAATCGGAATTGTCAGCGCATTGTAAATCGCCGGCAACTCTGCGTTTTCAAAACGAACGTCAACAACAGGACCCATGACCTGTGTTACGATGCCTGTATTCTCCAAGTTGTCCACTCCTTTAATCGCCGCTGCCCGCGACAATTTCCGTAATCTCCTGCGTAATCGCACCTTGACGTGCCATATTGTAGTTGAGCTGTAAGTTGTCGAGCATTTCCTGTGCATTTTTGCCTGCGGAATCCATTGCCACACGTCTAGCGGCAATTTCACTTGCAAAGCTTTCACGCACTGCCGCCATTAAGACGCCCGAAACATATAAGGGCACAGCGGCATTTAAAATCTCGGCTTCATTCGGCTCAAACAAAATGCTGTGGGGTTTTGCATCTTCGTTTTTCGTCAGCGGCAATACCCACTGCACGCCCGCTTCCTGTGACATCATTGATTTATAGGTGGTCGAAACAATGCCGAGCTTTTGGAACTCGCCGTTTTTGAATTCTTCGCAAAGTTTCTTTGAAAGTGCCGCGGCATCTTCGGAAGAAAAATGCTCGGAAGAATTGATTTCTTGACCGTATCTCGTGCAAGCACGTTTACCTATGGTGATGACTTCTGCGTCCTCATAGTCACGCATAAAGCGGAAGATATTGGCATTATAGCCGCCCGCAAGACCTCTGTCGCCCGCAATCACGATGAGCTTGATTTTGCCGCTCTCTCGCTCCTGCATAAAGGGACTGCGCATTGCCTCCGGAGAAAGCGTCAAAGTATCGACGATCTCCGAAACGGCATTGGCATAAGCCTTGCTTTTGTTCATATTTTTAAGGGCGCGGTGCAATTTTGATGAAGCGACAAGCCCCATCGCTTTGGTCAGGTGCAGGGTGGAGTCCACGCTTTTCATGCGGACTCTCAGGCTTTTAATATCTGCTCCCACCGTTTATCACCTCTGCATTTCTTCTAAGACGCCCTTGAGGTTTTCAACATCCTCATCTTCAAAATGGCCTGCCTCTAAGCGGTCTAAGAGCGCTTTGTGCTCATTTTCCATTTTGTCGTAAAGCTTTGCTTCGTACTTCTTAACATCCTTAACTGCTACATCGTTTAAATAGCCGTTGATAACCGCATAAACGATAGCAACCTGACAGCCGACGCGAACCGGTGCATTTCTGCCCTGCTTCAAAACCTCTACGATACGTTCACCGAGGGCAAGACGTGCCTTGGTATCTGCATCGAGGTCACTGCCGAACTGAGAGAACGCCTTTAATTCTCTGTACTGAGAATAGAGAAGCTTGAGTTCGCCCGAAACCTTTTTCATCGGCTTAATCTGTGCAGAACCACCAACACGGCTAACGGAAATACCGGGGTTGATAGCCGGCATAACGCCTGCATGGAAAAGCTCGGTTTCGAGGAAGATCTGACCGTCAGTAATGGAAATTACGTTGGTCGGAATATAAGCGGAAACGTCGCCTGCCTGTGTTTCGATAATCGGAAGTGCGGTAATGGAACCGCCGCCGTACTCGGGTGCTACGCAAGCGGCACGCTCTAAGAGTCTGGAATGCAAATAGAAAACGTCGCCGGGGTAAGCTTCACGTCCGGGGGGTCTTCTAATCAAAAGAGACAGTGCACGGTAAGCTACTGCGTGCTTGGAAAGGTCATCATAAACAATTAAGACGTCCTTACCCTGTTCTCTGAAATATTCTGCCATTGCACAACCTGCATACGGTGCAATGTACTGGAGCGGTGCACTCTCGGAAGCGGATGCAGAAACGATAATGGTGTAATCCATTGCGCCTGCACGCTCTAATTCGTTCGCGAGCTGAACCACCGAAGTGCTCTTTTGACCGATAGCAACATAGATGCAGATAACATCGCTGTTTTTCTGGTTGATAATGGTATCGGTAACGATTTCGGTTTTACCGGTCTGTCTGTCACCGATGATAAGTTCACGCTGACCTCTACCAATCGGAATCATACTGTCGATTGCCTTAATACCGGTCTGCAGCGGAACGGAAACGCTCTGTCTTTCAATAATGCCGGGGGCTTCGGACTCAATCGGACGGGTGGCGGTAGTTTCTACCGGACCTTTGCCGTCGATGGGCTCACCGAGCGCATTGACAATTCTGCCGAGGAGCGCTTCGCCGACCGGAACGGAAACAACCTCACCGGAACGGCGAACGGTTGTGCCCTCTTTAATATGGTTATCGTCGGATAAAACTGCAACAGAAACGGTCTCGGTTTCGAGGTTCTGCGCAATACCAACACTGCCGTCATCAAATTTCAAAAGCTCATTTGCCATACAGTTGCGAAGGCCGTAAACTCTCGCAATACCGTCGCCGACAAGGACAACCGTGCCGACCTCGGACATCTCAATATGGTTTTTATAATGCTTGATTTGTTCTTTAATGATGTTGCTGATTTCTTCGGGCTTTTGACTCATTGGCACATCACTTCCTTTATATCACTTAAATACTGTTTCAGACTGCCGTCATAGACCTTGCCGTCGATTTCTACGACCATACCGCCGATGAGCGATGCATCTTCGGTACATTCCAAGGTCACTTGATGCCCGCAAATTTTCTGGAATTTCTCTATAAGTTCCAGCTTTTCTGCTTCACTGAGCGGAACAACGCTTCGCACGTGTGCAACAGAAACCTGCTCGAGCATTCTAAAGAAGCTCTTATAATCTTCGACGCAGTCCGAGAATTCAAAAATCTTGCCATGCTCACACAACAGGCAAACAAACGAGCAAACGTATTCGTGAACACGTCCCTCTAAAAGGGTGTTTACGGCGTCAAGACGTTCCTTTTTCGGAATGCTCGGCGAGGATAAAAACTCTAAATATTCGGGATTTTCTTTGAATACGGCATCGACAACCTCTAAGGAATCACAAATCTCCTTTTCGGTGTCGGTTTCTTTACCTAAGGTGAAGAGTGCAACGGCGTATTCTCTACTCGTTTGCGTCATGGTGTTCACCTATTTCCTGCATAAAGGCACCGATCAATTCGTGATGATCGTCTTCATTGAGCTTCTTCTTGAGCATTTTCTCAGTAAGAAGTGCAGACACATCGACGATTTGCGTTTGAATGTCCTTTTCTGCCTTTTTCTTTTCGGCAGCAGCGGCTACCTCTGCGCGCTTTAAGATGCCTTCGGCCTGCTCTTTCGCATCCATAAGAATCTTATCGCTCTGGCGCTCGGCACGCTGTTTCGCTGCCTTTTCGATTTCGTCCGCTTCTAAATGAGCGGCATCCATTTTCTTTTCCCATGCTTCCTTGTTTTGCAGTGCGCTCTGTTCTGCCGCTTCGGCATTGTCGTACTGCGCTTTTATTTCCGCATTTCTTTTTGCCATCATATTCTTGACCGGCTTAAAGAGAAACTTTTTGATAATCAGAAACAAAATCAGAAGGTTGCAAAGAGAAATCACAATCTGCCAAATATTAACAGATATGATTTCGAGCGATTGCATCATGTTCTTTCACTCCTATTTTCGTTCGTTCCCTTAAAATTAGCCGATGAACTGCATTAAGATGTCTACGAAACGGCCGGGGGCAACGAAGAGAAGAAGGATAGCGATAACAAGTGCATAAAGACCTGTGGTTTCTGCAACTGCACAACCCATGAGCATGGTTGTGGTAACTTGACCTCTGCTTTCGGGCTGTCTGCCGATAGCTTCACAAGCCTTAGCTACTGCGTTACCTTCACCGATACCAGGGCCGATACCTGCGATCATCGCAACGCCGGCGCCGAGTGCACAACAACCTAAAATGATACCAATTGCAAGTTCTAACATTTTGATTTCCTCCATGTTTTAAAAATTTCTAAAACTTATGTTTATTGGGCTTTTGCTTTTTTTGCTTTTTTCTTAGCTTTGCGCTTCTCATAGTCCTCAGGAGAGAAGGCACCTGCAACGTAGAGCATAGTCAGCATGGCAAAAATAAACGCCTGCAAGCATCCGCTGAATACGTCGAAGTAAGCCGAAAGAATGGCGGGTAAGCCAATCTGTAAAAGTGGGAATTCCGCAAGCTTTCCGGGCAGCCACGCGAGAACCATGTGGGACACGCCCTGCAATCCGGCGGCAACGAGGGTTGCAATAATCGAGCCGGAAAGTACGTTACCGTAGTGACGGAACGCCATGGAAACGGGGGTTGCGATTTCACCGACCAAATTGAGCGGTAAAAGGAAGGCAACGGGTTCCGCAAAACTTTTGACATAATGCCAGGGTCCGCATTTCATCTTATAATAAGTAATGAGGATAAAGACGAGAATTGCCCAGCCACCGACAATGTTGATGTCGGAGGTCGGCGGATAGAGCCCGACGAGTGTAACGAGACTCGAAAATGCCGACAGGCAAAGAATCGCAGCGATAAACGGGCCAAAGCTTTTGAAGTAGTCGCCCATGTTTTCGTCAACCAAACCCTCTGTCTTTTCCACAATCCACTCTGCAACGCCTTGACGACGAGTTTTAACGCCCGCTGTGATGCCGTGTGTTAAGTAAAGACAAAGGAAAAGTGCCGAACACATCACGAGCCAAGAGTTGACCTGTGCCTCCGTAATCGGTAAATCCCAAAGCGGAAGTTTCAGGGTAAAGAAGATATGCGCGCCCGTTATTTCAATGCCGTCTGCTGCCGGAATCAAGAGGACTTTGAGGGCTATACCCACAAGAATCGGCAAAACCATTAAGCAAAGAAGCAAAATGTCCACTGCTTTAAAACGGGCAGTTTTTTCTTTCATTTTCTTTTTCACCTTCTTTTTTACCAAGGCTTCACCGAAGTTAAGCCTTTGTTCCTTTTTTTGTGAAAAGCGGTCTTACCATAATGGCAAGGCGGGGGAAAAATAAGGGTAGCAATACGGCAATGGTATTGAAGCAGGAAAGAGAAACGCCGAGCGCCGCTGCGGCAAAGAGGAACACCATACGCAGTGCCTGCGAAGCCTTCATGCCGGTCGCCGCCTCTTTTTCATCCTTATCCATTGCTTTTTGCACCGTAAGCCCCATGAGGAAGAAATTGGCAATCGCCACTGCCGCGCCTAAGAGATTGCCGTAAAGCACGGTTAAATCCCAGTGATGAGAAACTAAGAACACCGCCTCCATCAGCGCACTCAAAATCAGAACACAAGCGGTAATATAGCCTGTCTCCTTTTTGACGCATGCATCTACCTTCATAAGGTCACTTCCTTTTTGCTTTTATTGCTTTGTGAGTTCTTTCGAAAAAGCCCTCACAAAGCAATCTTTATTATACTATATACCCCAAGGAATTTCAATCTTGAAACCCCTTCGTTTTGAAAAAAATTTTGGGTTTTTTAGGTGTCTTATTTGCCTTGACCTAAGAACACGCGCTTGCACCATGCTACGAACTTATTGCCGCTCTGGGCTTCCTCACCTTCTGCAGCTTCTTCCTGCTTCGGTGCGTCGATAGCATCCGTCTTATAAGCAAACATAACCGTGGATTTTACATTTTCCGGACGGTTGGTAAAGATATCATAAGAGCTGCCGCTTTGTAACCAAGCCTTAGCGCGTTTGGAAAGCGCATTGATTTGTGCTTCGGAAAGGCTGCCGAGGTTTGCATATTTTTCTGCGGTGTCGGTCAAGGTCTGTACATACTGCTGATTGTCGGGGCTAACGAACGCACCGGCTACAGCCAAAACTTCTTTGTTCTTGTTGAGTACAGTGATAATATCGTTAAGGCGCTTTAAGGTCTTGGGTAAATCCTCTAAGCACTTCTGAATTTCCGGGTCTTCCATTTCTTTGGAAAGGCTTCTGAAAATCGGCATAACATCATTTAAGTCTGCCGCAAGCTCCGAAACGTTGGAAAGGCTCTGAGAAAGCTGCGGTAAGAGCATTAAGAGCATTTTGAGCTTCGGGTCGCTGAGGGTTTTGGAAACGGCATCCATATCGGTCTTTTCGAGGTCTACCATGAGCTTATCGAGCTTTTTGATATTATCCTCTGTCATGTAGGAGCCGAGCACCTTGAGCATTTTCTCATTTTCGGTATAGAGGTTTGCCGCGTCGGTTACCGTATTCATGACGCGCTTTACCTTTGCAGAATCACCGTATAAAAGGTCAATGATTTTCTGCATGTCGAGGCCTTCCATAGCCGCCTGTACTCTTTCCATATCAGTAAGCAGGTCCTTGATGCCGTCGATGCCGTCGGTCAAGCCGCCCTTGCCGACAGAACCGATGGAAGAGAACGGCATAACTGCGAAGAGCATATTGCCGAGCTTAAAGGATTCGGTGTGTGCGGTAATGGTGTAGGTATTGGTATACATTGCCTTGTCGATGCCAGCGAGATTGAGTTCGGAAAGACCGAGGCTTTCATCCATGCCGGGGATACCTGCAAAGAAGACGAGCTGCTTTGCGCCGTCGCTCACGGCTGTACCATAGTCAATCGCGATATTGGAGAAGGTGTCCTCCGGTAAAATCGTACCACCTGCTACAAGCATGGGGGTAATCACTTCGTAGTTTTTCTTATCTACGGTGACGGTCTGTTCTAAGGTGTTGGTTAAGGTAATTTTAATAGCAACATCGCCTGCTTTACCGGCAATGTCCTCCGCAGAAAGCTCCTCACCGTTCAAGAAATACTGTACGGTGAAGTTTACGGGCGGATTCTTTTTGCTTTGACCGCTGTAGTAGAGGTCGGTAGTGTCCATATCCCAGTAGAGCATATCATTCTCTCGAACCGGCTCTGTAAGGGTGTTTACATTCTGAATGTTTTCGAGATCGCTAACGTCCGCAATACGAACCTGCGGTGTCGGGGTATGAAGCCAGTCGGTGACGTTTACTCTGTAAACTTCGCCGCTGGACTTTAAGTTAATGTATACGCTTTCTTCTTTCTTGACATCCTTAGGATCGGCTATGGTGTCATAAGCAGTTTGTTTATATTCGGTACCGTTTAATTCCGAATCTAAAATCTCGTTATCGGTCTTAGCCTTTTTGCCGCAGGCACTGAAGGTCAGGGTGAGAAGCACCGCAACGAGCAGGAGGGCTGTAAGCTTTAAAAACAGTTCTTTACGCATCTTGTTTTACCTCACTTTTCTTACGCAACTTAAAGAATTTCTTGTTGGCCGGTTTTTCTTTATTCCACCAGAAGGTTGTTTTGCGAATTAAACCTTCGCTTACATAGAGTACGGGGGTTAAGAAGAACACAATGCTCAAGGCGCTGATTAAAGAACCTCTTGCAAGGAGTGCACAAATGCCCTTGATTAAGGAAATATCGCAGATAAGATATACACCGAAGGTTGCAATGAAGAATACCGAAGCACTCTGCAAAACGGAACGTTCTGCTGCATTCGCCGCATTGAGGATCGCGGTTTTCTTGGGAAGACCCAAGCGGATTTCTTCACGGAAACGCGTGGTTAAAAGAATCGCATAGTCAACGGTTGCACCGAGCTGTACGCAGTTGATAACGGTCGGTGAAACGAAGGAAATCTCCGTTCCCATGAGCGTCGATATCGAAAGGTTCAGCCAAATAGCAAGCTCAATGGAGAGCACCAACAGAACGGGCAAGGAGAAGGATTTGAAACAGATTGCAATCAAAATGAAGATCGCCGCAATCGAAAGCACACCCGTAACAATGAAGTCTCGGTCAATCGTCGTAATTAAGTCCTTGGTCAGCGCACCCTCGCCCGTGATTTTCGCGGTCGGGTCATAGCGTTTAACGATTCCTTCCATTTTATCGAGCTGGTTATTGAGTTCATCGCTTGCCGCACCGTATTCGGAATTAACCATAATCATTTGCTTGCCGTCCTGCTTGCAAATTTCGGTTAAGGAATTCGGTAAAATATCATCCGGTACTGCGGGGCCTAACAGACTGTTGTAGGCAAGCATGGAAGCGATACCGTCCAGTTCGTTAATCTCATTTTCCATTTGAATGAGCTTACCGGCAGGGATGCTGTCATCCACTAAAATAAACTGGGTGGATGCCATGTTGAATTCATCTTTTAAGGTGTTCAAGCCTTCAATCGAAATGAGGTCCTGCGGAAGCGCCTTATCCATATTGTAATAAACGCTGGCGTTGCCCTGTACGATGTAGGCGGGAATCAGTAAAACGATAAAGAGTGTAACGAACACTTTGTTGTGCTTGATGACCCATGCATTGAGCTTATCAAAGTGCGGTACAATGCTCTTATGCTTATATTTGTTAATCGAATCTTCAAAGAGAAGGATGATTTCCGGCAGGATGAAGATAACGGTTAATACGCCGAAGACAACGCCCTTTGCCATAACAAAGCCGATGTCGAAGCCGAGCTTCAAGCGCATGAAGCAAAGCGCAACGAAACCGAAAATCGTGGTTAAGGAGCTGCCCATTAATGCGGTAAAGGATTGTGTAACCGCTCTTGCCATAGCCTCGGAACGGTCATTCGGGCATTTGATTTTTTCTTCGGTGTAGCGGTCCATCAGGAAGATGGAGTAGTCCATAGTAACACCGAGCTGTAGAATCGCGGCAATCGCCTGCGTTAAGAAGGAAATTTCGCCTTGTACGAAGTTCGTACCCATATTATACAGGATTGCCATACCCAGTGCCATGAGGATAAGCAGCGGCAAAATCCAAGATTCCATCATAAAGGACATAATGGCGAGTGCCAAAAGAACGGCAACCGCAATATAAACCGGTGCCTCTTTATCGGTTAACTCTTTCGTGTCCTGCGTGATAGCGGAAAGTCCGCTGATAAAGGTTTTTTCGTTAGCCAATTTTTTAATTTGGGCAACAGCCTTTAAGGTTTCATCCGACGAGCCGGAGTTTTTATACTGCACAAGCATCATGGTTTTGGTGCCGTCGTTGTTGTAAAAAACCTTCCGTAATTCATCGGGCATCGCTTCAGGCGGCATTTGCATGCCCACAATATCGTCTACCCAAACGACGCCTTGCACGCCGTCAATCTTTCCGATTTCATCCTTCAATGCCTTCGTATATTTCGCCGGCATATCTTCGGTAATCACAATGGAAATGCTTGCATTGTGAAAGGTCTCGTCCAGGATTTCTTCACCCTGTACGGACTCTAAATCCGAAGGAAGATAGGAAAGAATGTCATAATTCACACGCGTACAAATAAATCCCACGAAGGCGGGAATTAAAAGTAGAAGCGCGATGGTAAAGACCGTTTTCGGGTGGTCTGCCTCCCATTTCGCCAGTTTGTGCATCATGCTTTTTGCTCCCTTTGTTCTAATTCTATCAAATGATAACGGCTAAGCGTTACAATATCATAAAGATTCGGCTTCACCTCTTCAATCGTTCCGGGCTGGTTACGAAGAATCGCATTACAGCAGGAGGAGACCACCGTCTCTAAATAGATATACATTTTAATGTTGATTTCCCGTTCAGAAATACCGCGTTCGGTGAAATACTTCACAATCTTTTGATAAAGATCGCCGAAAGCACCGTCGGTATTTTCGAGAACCGCGTGCACACAAAGATGCACGTTTTTGTCGATCAGCTTGGTGAGTGTCGGATTGTTCTCTAAGAAATCGGTTAAATAATCGAGATATTTTTGCGTAGAAACATTAAATTCCGCTTCGGTTGTAATTTCGGGCTGTACGCCCTCTTCGCTTAAATATTCCGAGGCCTTTTTCAGAATCAGTTTACCAATTAAATCCGGCTTGTTATGAAAGTACAGGTAAAAGGTTCCTTTTGCTACGCCTGCCTTTTGCACAATCTCATCAATCGAAACCGCCGCGATTTCTTTTTTTTCAAACAAGTCGAAAGCCGCCGCAATAAGGCTGTCGAATTTTTGCGTTTTCTTTTGATTACGTTTGGTCATTATCACTGCCTCTTTTATATATATTTCCCGTTTTAGATTTTCCTTTCTATCCAAGTCAGGATATCGTTTTGAACCTCTTCATATTCTGCTTCATTTAAAAGTTCATGGCGAAGGTTTTTATAGAGTTTCATCTCTACATCACGCAAGCCTGCCTGTTTGAAACGTTCGGCGGCTTTTTTCACGCCCTCGCCCATATCGCCAACGGGATCTTGATCGCCCGCTATAAAGAAGATGGGCTGTTCTTTGTTCATTTTTTCAATATTCTTTTGCTTCGTAATATAAGAAAGACCGGTTAACATATCTCGGAAAAGTCCGAGAGAAGCATTGCCACCGCACATGGGGTCTGCCATATAGGCATCCACATTTTCCACGCTCTTCGATACCCAATCCACCGGCGTTCTGTTCGGTGCGAATTTCTTGTTGTAGGCCCCGAACGCTAAGTTGTCAGCAAATTTGCTGTAACCTTTTTTGCCAAGACGAAGGATTTCCAAGCCGGAGACGATTTTGCCGCCGAGAATTACCGGCGCAGAAGGGAATCCAGTGCCGCAAAGGATGCAGGCATCTACCTTGCCCGGATAGCGAATGAGGAAGCTTCTCGAAAGGAAAGAACCCATGGAATGTCCAAACAGAATATAAGGTTTATCGGGATATTTTGCCTTTGTATCCTCCTGGATTTTCAATAAATCGTCAACCACATACCACCAGCCGTCTTTTTCGCCGAAGTAAAGCGGCGGTGCATCTTTCTTTTGTGACTTGCCGTGCCCCAAATGATCATCGGCTACTACGAAGAAACCGTGATCTGCAAGGAAACGTGCAAAGCGGTCATATCGGAAACCGTACTCTGCAACGCCGTGCACAATCTGTACCACGCCACGCACCTCGCCATCCGGCTTCCAGGTATTTACGTGAATGCTTGTTTCTTTGTCGGAAGAAGGGAAAAAATACTCTGCATACTCTATCATTAGAACACACTACCTTTCTCTTTTTCTTTTTGTCGATCATAGACTTTCAGTAAAGACCCCTTTGCACTATATGCCACGCTTTCGGCTTTATGCAAATTCTCAAAATGACCGATAGTCATTTTTATCTTACAGCTACCATTTTAGCACAAAATGACTAATAGTCAATATTTTAATTATAGGTTTTTTTGTTTGTTCACAAAGTTGTTATACTATGAACAAATTCAGCGAAAAAATATCCGGAAAACTGGTAAAAAAAGACCCGAAACGCACAAAAAGCGCTTCGAGTCTCGGGTTTTCTTATGAAATTTACAGGTTTTGTTCACAATTAGAGAAAGACGAAAGCCACTGTGCCACCTGTTTGCCGTCCTCCATGCCCATTTCATAGAGTCTATGGAGTGCGGAGTTGTCGCGCGTGAGCGTTTTTAACCCTGCAATATCCTGCGGCGCAATAAGTAACGCCTTCCCCTCCTTTTGCAGTTCCATAGCACGGCGCAGGGAATGGTTGTAATGTTCCGTGCGGTGCAAAAGCTGTTCGGAGATTTTCGGGTATTTCTTGGGCAGGAGCTTCGCGAGAAGTGCGTCGCTCTTTGCGTTTTCCAATTCACCCAAGGGCTTCGTCAGAATAACCACCAGTCGGTCACAGCCGCAAGCCAATGCCTTTTCAATCGGCATGGGGTCGGAAAGGCCGCCGTCAAAATATAATACCCCGTCCTTTTTCACCGGCTTATTCACACCCGGAATACAGCAGGACGCCATGAGGGGGGTGTAATTATCCTGCTTCATATCGGTTTTCTCGAAATAATAAGGCTTACCCGTTTCGGCTTCGGTAGAAACAATCAGCCAACGCGCGGGATTTTTGCAAATCGCCGCAAAATCCAAGGGGTCTTCGCCGTCGGCATTGCTCAAGATACCATATATATAGGAAAGGCCGAGGTAAGAACCGTCTCGCAGAAAATTGCGGAAGCTCATGTAATCCTTACGTTTGGCATAATCAATATAGAAACGATAATTTCTGCCCTTTTGACCGGCTAAAAAGGAAGCCGTATTCGCACTGCCCGCCGAAACGCCGATACACAGGTCAAATTGTACCTTATCTTCCAAGCAACGATCCAAAACACCTGCACCGTAAATGCCGCGCAAACCGCCGCCAACATCTATAAGACCTAAACGCAAATCATCCACCGCCTTTTGAAATCTAAAATATATGTACTAGAATACCACCGAACACCAAAATTTGCAAAGAGAACCTGTTTTTTGAAAAAAATTAAAATTCTTTTCAAAAACTTATTGACAAAAGCACTATTCGGTGGTATGATACTACGGCAGTCGAAAAGAGCGCAACGTTCTAATCTGCATGCGCCGGTAGCTCAGCTGGATAGAGTGTTTGGCTACGAACCAAAAGGTCGGGGGTTCGAATCCCTTCCGGCGTACCAATAACAGATACACTTTGGTGTATCTGTTATTTTTTTGCTCAAATTACAAAGGGATTCGAACCCTGAGAGGGTTTGAGCGTTAAGAAAACGATTCGGTGAATCGTTTTCAGCGAAAAGGTTCGAGCAGTTCTACTGCGAGAATGGTGCATTTGCGAAGCAAAGGCACATCCCTTCCGGCGTACCAAAACAAGAGATACGATTTTTCGTATCTCTTGTTTTTTTATATTCACAAAGGCGGAAGGAATTCGAAAGTCCGGCGGATAACATCCGCACGAAATTCGCATGAACACAGAAATAACAACCACTTTTTATGCACGGTACAAGCTTTTACTTGACTGTTTTTAGGGCGTCGCGTTCCACTGTTTTCTAAATTATAGCTGCGGGTGGGTTCGAGATGATTGTTCTCCCTACCCTTCCGGCGTACCAATAACAGATACACTTTCGTGTATCTGTTATTTTTTTGCTCTAAAACAGATTCGACCCTAAGAGCCAAATTATAGATACTAAAAGGCTCGCACGAAATACCTATCGGTCAAGTAGGAGCGTTTATATTGCAAATCTTTGAGGTATTCCGTCATCCGTCAACAAAAATGGACGCTATGTTCCGCTTCGTATACATATTGTAAATTAAATTTCTTCCTGTTATAATATTCTTATAAGCAAAAAACTATTTATTGGCTTTTTGAATATTGCCAAGCTACATTGTCTGCAAGTATAAACACTGCGTCAATATAAAATAAAATCGTATACGAAGGATTGATTCTATGAAAAAACATATTGTTTGCTTTGGGGACTCAAACACACACGGTTACTGTGCCGTTCCGTCCGACTGTGCTGACGGTGGCAATCGATTTAATGAAGAGGAACGGTGGACCTGCCTCTTACAAAAGAAACTGGGCGATGAATATTTGGTATTGGAAGAGGGGTTAAGCGGTCGTACAACCGTCTTTGACGATCCCTTACACGAATGCATGGCAGGAATTGATGTAATCTATTCCACATTGATGAGTCACGAGCCTGTGGATCTTTTGATTATTATGCTTGGCACCAACGATACCAAAGACCGTTTGGGCGTCAACGCAGCCTGTATCGGCATTGGAATGGAAAGGCTTGTGATGAAAGCCAAAAGCACCATGTGCTGGCGAAACGGAGAGCCGCACATTCTGGTGGTTGCGCCCCCTCATATCGGAGAAGGGTTAAATAAAATACCCGAAGGCGAGGCCATGGGTGTAACCTGTGCCGAAAAATCCAGAGGACTTGCCGAAAAATTTGAGAGCGTCTGTAAGGCACAAGGCTGTGCCTTCTTGGATGCGCAAGGCATAGCCGAATTTAATAACTATGACTGTATGCACCTGACGAAAAAAGGGCATGCACAACTTGCTACTGCATTGGCTGACTGGATTCAAAAGTAAACCCGTCGTAAAGCCATAATCTAAAAAAAGCTATCCTTTTCTATATAAAAAAAGCCTTGCATTTCTTGTGAGATGCAAGGCTTTTGATTTTTATTTATTGCGACGATTTATTCGTCCACGCTGTGCGCAAGTATATCTTGCAGTGAAATATTCGTATAGAGAATTTCGCCGCCCTTCGGCTCATACAGTAAGCCTATGGAACCGTCTGGTAACTCATCCATGCAGGAGTATGCATATTCGCCTTTATTTATCTCGTATTCATAGGCAAGCTGCATCGAATTGTCTTCCTGCACAAGGAAAGTAAAAATCTTACCCCTGGCACGTCCTTTTCCGGCGGGAGCGGCGACCATAACTGCCATTTTACCGTTGATTTTTTTAGAGTATGTAATCGCGGTAACGTTACAGGAAGACGTAACAGGAACCGATGTTACATACGGGTCACGCCAAACATAATTTTGAATTTTTTCGTCCCATACAGCATCAACATAAGCAATTTTTTCAGTTCCGTTGCGTATAAACATACGTAAGATGCCATTATATACTTCTACCATCTCATTTTCGCTGTTCCATGTAACGCCGTTTGCATTATGCGTATCCACTGTGCGATGCCAAGTTTTTCCTTTATCCTTAGACCAAATAAAGCTGGCATTTTGAACCAGTGACCGCTTTTTGGGATACCAATTATAGAAAGGAATCAAAATGGTTCCGTCAGAGGTGACTGTGCCTTTTCCCGGAGATACCAACAATGCCGTTTCGTCATCTCGCTTAATCTGCGGATTTAACACGGTCGGATGCCATGTTTCGCCATGGTCCTGTGAAACAGCCATTAGGAGATAACCGGTATTGTAAACATGAAGAACCGAGCCCTTATAAAAAACATTCTGTTGAACCGGGCGACGCGGTCTGTTGACCTGATGCTGATAAAGCGGCGCATAGGTGCCGTCTTCCTTTATCTCGTATAAATTCCACCACGCATCCATAGCCCATTTTGTTGGTGTACTGTCTGCGGTATGATATACGGTGGCATATCCGTCTTTTAGGTCACCCATATAGTAAGGATACGGCTCCTCGCGCGGATTTGTATTTACTTTTTTGTAATTATCTGTAAGAGCCAAACGGGCTGTGCCGTTTACGTTACTATAGCCTGTGCCACAATTCGGAAAAGTATAGCCGTGCATGCTTGTAACACCGCTGGGATTCATATCGGCTACTATATAAATAGCACCTTCCTTGTCCTCTACAACAATGGGGTCAATACAAGTCGTGGCTTTCTTCCCGGCGTATCCATTACTATCGGGATACCAAATCGCAAAGCTTTGCTTCCAGGTTTTTCCGTTATCTTTAGAAACGGCAACCATAGTGTCTAATCCGCCGCCGTCCCCTGTTGTAGAATAACGGGCATCTGCCGCTGCAAACAATGTGCCGTCTTTTAAAACAGTAAATGCCGGAATGCGGAAATTTTCACTCTCACCGACTTTAGAAATAAAAGGCTGATTCTCTGTTGTACTGTTTAGAATATGATATCCGGCGCGCAGTATCTCTTTTTCGCTAGAGGGTACGGTAGTAAATGGCTGTAAAATTCGTCGAAACCAAGACGGTATGGAATTTTGTTTCATCATTATATTTCCTCTTCTATATAAATATACCAAATTGCATAAACGCAATGCGTTCTATTATTATAACAAGTTAAAGCTTAAAAGCAATAGTCTTAAATCCATATGTAGCGATATTTTTCTGCTTTAATCATTTTTTCATTCCCATAAAATTCGTGCAGGCGCAAATGTAAAATTCACTTTTTTCGAGTGAAAACAAATATACATATGTATCCTTGCCAAAAAAGACCCGAGAAACTTTTCTTGGGTCTTTTTTCTATACAATTATATTAGGAAAGTGTAACTTCCATATATACGGGGTTATGGTCGGAGGAGACGAAGCCTAAATCGAGGGCTTCTACGGATTTCACTTCGAGGTTCGGGGAAGTGATAAAGCCGTCCAAAACATAGTGCTGGGTGGCGGGATCTTCCGGCGCGTAGGGCTGATTTAAGAGACGGCAGCTGGGCGTGTCTAAATCATAAACGAACTTCCAGCCCTCGGGCAGCTCTTCATGTTCTAAAACTGCCGGTTTCCAATAGGTTTCATCTATCAAGGGAAATTCCTCTAAGCAGCCGGTGAAGGTCTGGTTGAAATCGCCGCCGGCAACAACATAATTGCCTTTTTTGTATTCTTCTTCCAAAATGCTCAAAAGCATTTTCGTCTGTGCCGCCTTGCCTTCGCCGTCATCATAGGCTTCCAAATGCAGGTTGACCAAAACCAATTCCTTATCGCTGTTCTCTATCGGAATGCGGCTAATTAAAAGGCAGCGCTTCAAATTCGCAGTGCGAATCGGCCAAGAGAACGGACAAGGTAAGCTTATGCGCTGTGCCGAAGCCGTTTTATACTCGGTTAAGGTGAAAAGCCCGGAATTTACTCTGCCAATAGGCGGTACGGGATACGGCACGAACGGGCAGGAATAATTCAGAGCAAAAGCACCGGAAAGGCCTGTGTTTTGCATGAGCACTTCGGTTTCATCATAATACTTTGTGCGCGCGGAATTTTGGTCCACTTCTTGCAAAATCGTGAAATCCGGTTTCTTTTCCTGCAATAATGTGCTGATATTTTTAAGGTTTTCTTGTACGCGAGCCGCATCAGAAGCAGATACCTCTTTGCCGCCGTCCATAAAGAAATCGGCATTATCGCCAAGACCGCCATAGCCGATATTAAAGGAAAGAACAGAAAGCTCCTTCTTTGCAAAAACGCTTGTGTTTTGAGCATTCTGCACCGTAACCTCTTCATTCGGTTCTGGTCGATATTCGCGAAGGCTTAAAAATCCGATAAGCCCGCCCACCAAAAGCACAAGTACAAGTAAAATCCAGCCTAAAACCTTTAAAAATTTTTTCATAACTGTTTTCTTACAAAGCGCCGCGCAAACGCGGCAGCTTTCTGCTCCTTTCTTTGGTCTCTTTTCACAATGGCTAATTATATCATACAAAAATAATAAAAGCAATTTAAAATTAATGTGCAAAATTACAATAATTTGAGACGAAAGCAGGGATTATGCACAAATGTCGTTTAAAACAGTCTAAAAAATTTTTTCGATACTTTAGTACCTTTCGTTTTTTAAATTTTTCGGGAAAGCTATAAATAACCCGTTTCAAAAATTGCGCTGATTTTTCCGCTTTGAAACTGCAAAGAAGAAAAGAAAATTCGGGTATTTCGAAATCGGACGGCGTCTGCCCGAAAAGTTTGCATGTAAGACCGCTTCGTGTCACGCTTTTCCGCTTAAAAGCGAATACCAAACACGCCCCTTTTTCTTTGTGCATTTTTTCTTCAAATCGAGAAAAAACGGGTCGGCTTTTATGAAAAAAAGCAACAAAAAAATCTCGAAAAAAGTTTGTTAAATTTTTTTCATTTTTGTAAGAAATCAACGTAAAATCCCGAATTATTTCATTTCTTTGTTTAACTTCCCCAAAAGGAAAATCAAAAAAGCATTTTTTCACGAAAAAACCGGAAAAGTTCTTATACACGATGTCGTAAAAGTCCTTGAATGCCAAGGTTTTCCACGGGTTCGTTGCTTGACAAAAACGCGGTCGAAAAAGTATAATAAAGCCGTACGAAATAGGTAATTTTAAATGATAATATCTGGAGGCTTGAAATGAAAGCAGAATGGAACGGCTTTACAGCCGGCAAATGGGAAAAAGAAATCAACGTAAGAGATTTCATCCAGAAGAACTACACCCCCTATGACGGAGACGAGTCCTTCTTGGAGGGTCCGACCGAAGCTACAAACGAACTTTGGGCACAGGTTATGGACCTCACAAAACAGGAGCGTGAAGCAGGCGGCGTTTTAGACATGGACACCCGCGTGATCTCCACCATCACCTCTCACGGCGCAGGTTATTTAGATAAAGACAAGGAAACCATCGTAGGTTTCCAGACCGAGAAGCCCTTTAAGCGTGCTTTAATGCCCTACGGCGGCATCCGCATGGCTAAGAAGGCTTGCGAACAGAACGGTTACGAACTCGACCCCGAAATTGAAGAGTTCTTCACCACCCACCGCAAAACACACAACGCAGGTGTATTCGATGTTTACACTCCCGAAATGCGTGCTTGCCGTAGCGCACACATCATCACCGGTCTTCCGGATGCTTACGGCCGTGGCCGTATCATCGGCGACTATCGTCGTGTTGCTCTTTACGGTGTAGACAGACTGATTGAAGACAAACAGCACCAGAAAGATACCACTCGTATTATCATGTATTCCGACGTTATCCGTGAGCGTGAAGAGCTCAGCGAGCAGATTCGTGCCCTTCAGGATTTAAAGAAGCTCGGCGAAATCTACGGTTTCGATATTTCTCAGCCGGCTAAGGACACCAAAGAAGCTATCCAGTGGCTCTACTTTGGCTACCTTGCAGCAGTTAAGGAACAGAACGGTGCAGCAATGAGCCTTGGCAGAACCTCCACCTTCCTTGACATTTATGCACAGCGTGACCTTGCAAACGGCGTTTACACCGAAAAAGAAATTCAGGAATTCGTAGACCACTTCATCATGAAGCTTCGTCTCATCAAGTTCGCAAGAACTCCCGAATACAATGATCTTTTCTCCGGCGACCCGCAGTGGGTTACCGAATCCATCGGTGGTATCGGTATCGACGGCAGACACATGGTAACTAAGATGTCTTACCGTTATTTACACACCCTTCAGAACCTCGGCACCGCTCCCGAACCGAACATGACCGTTCTTTGGTCCACCCGTCTTCCGCAGAGCTTCAAGCGTTTCTGCGCTAAGACCTCCATTGAATCTTCCAGCATTCAGTACGAAAACGATGACCTCATGCGTGTAACTCACGGTGATGACTACGGCATCGCTTGCTGCGTATCCTCCATGCGTATCGGTAAGGAAATGCAGTTCTTCGGCGCTCGTGCAAACCTTGCTAAGTGCCTTCTTTACGCTATCAACGGTGGTGTAGATGAAATCTCCAAGAAGCAGGTTGGCCCGAAATACCGTCCGGTTGAAGGCGACTACCTCGACTATGACGATGTTATGGACAAGTACCGCGCTATGATGAAATGGCTTGCTCAGGTTTATGTAAACGCTCTTAACATCATTCACTACATGCACGACAAATACTGCTACGAAAAGTTACAGATGGCACTTCACGACAAGAAGGTTACCCGTTGGTTCGCAACCGGTATTGCAGGTCTTTCCGTTGTAGCTGACTCCCTTTCCGCTATCAAGTATGCAAAGGTTAAGTGCATCCGTGACGAAGACGGCTTAGTTGTTGACTACGAAGTAGAAGGCGATTTCCCGAAATATGGTAACGACGATCCTCGCGTAGACGACATCGCTTCCGAACTCGTAAGCACCTTCATGAGCTATGTAAAGGGTAACCACACCTACAGAGGCGGTATCCCGACCACATCTATCTTAACCATTACTTCCAACGTTGTTTACGGCAGAAACACTGGTTCTACTCCGGACGGTCGTAAGAAGGGCGAACCCTTCGCACCCGGCGCAAACCCGATGCATCGTCGTGACACTCACGGTGCTGTTGCAAGCCTTGCATCCGTTGCAAAGCTTCCCTTCAGCGAAGCACAGGACGGTATCTCCAATACCTTCTCCATCATCCCCGGTGCTCTCGGTAAGGATGATCAGATCTTCGCAGGCGACCTCGAAGTTGAAATGCCGGAATTTGAATCCGAAAACTAATCTTCTCTAAGGAGGAAATGTCGATGGCAGAAAAAACAGAAGACCAGCGCATTGATGAATTAGTGGATCGCATTGATGCCTTTATGGCAAACGGCGGCGGTCGAATGAATATTAACGGCGGCGATGGTGACCCGACAGAGTCCCATTGCCACGCCTGCTGTGGCGAAAGCGCAGACGGCGTATGCCATGTTCCCGCAGATATAAACTAAGAAAAAACAGAAAGGATATGTGTATCATGACAGCAAACAAACAGCAAATCGACAACCTTGTAAATCTTCTTGACGGCTACGCAGAAGAAGGCGGTCATCACTTAAACGTTAACGTATTTTCCAAAGACACCCTTTTAGACGCTCAGGCACATCCCGAAAAATATCCGCAGCTTACCGTTCGTGTTTCCGGCTACGCTGTAAACTTCATTAAGCTTACAAAGGCTCAGCAGGACGAAGTTATTGCGCGTACTTTCCACGAATCCATCTAACAGGGAGGCTTTTTCGTATGACGGGACGTATACACTCTTTCGAGAGTTTCGGCACCGTTGACGGTCCAGGCATTCGCTTTGTCTTGTTTTTACAAGGCTGTCCCCTGCGTTGCCAATATTGCCACAACCCTGACACTTGGGCAAAAGACGGTGGTAAAGAAATCACCGTTGAGGAAGTTTTAAAGCATTATGCGGCCAATGCCCCCTTCTATAAGAACGGCGGCATTACCGTGACGGGCGGTGAACCCCTATTGCAGATGGACTTTGTCTTAGAGCTGTTTACAGCGGCAAAAGCAAAGGGCATTCACACCTGCATAGACACCTCCGGCATCACCTTTCAGCGCGAGAATCCCGCGGTAGTCGAGAAGTTTGACAAGCTGATGGAGGTCACAGATTTAGTGATGCTCGACATTAAACATATTGAGCCGGAAGCTCACAAGGTTTTAACCGGGGCTTCTAACAAAAATGTTTTGGACTTTGCAAACTACTTAGCCGAAAAAAAGATTCCCGTTTGGGTACGCCACGTAGTTGTTCCGACTCTTACGGACAGCGAAGAGGAGTGGAAGAAGCTCGGCGAATTTTTAGCCACGCTTCCGAACCTGCAGGCTTTGGACGTTCTCCCCTATCACACGCTCGGTGTAAAGAAATATGAATCGCTCGGCATTGATTATCCCTTAAAAGGCATTGAGCCTTTAGACAGAGCCGAAGCTGTTCGTGCAAGGAAACTGATTTTAACCGCCAGAATGCGTGCATTAAAGAACAAATCCGGCAAATAACCGTTTCCGAATAAAAAATCATAGATTTTTAAAGACTTTGTGACTAAACAGCTTGCAAAGTCTTTTTTTATTATGTAAAATATTTTAAGGTATTAAAAAAACCATGCTATATAGCGAATTTCAGCGACTTTTTGGCAGAAGAATGAACCACAAATAAAGATTTTGCGCTTGAAATCCGCCCCAAGACTGTCTTTTTTTAACTTTCAACGAAAGTTAAGGGGCATTTCAAGATTTTCTCTTGACAAGGAAATGAGCTTTACTTTCAGGTAATAATTTTCGCCGAGCGGAACTAAAAATCAAGAAAGCAAGGCTTCGGAGCTACAAAATGCCGAAAATCCTTATTACAGCAAGGTTTGTAAGCCGTCAGACTTTGATATTTCACATCTGCAAAAGGAGTACTTTTATAAAGAATTCGCAAAAATCAAGTGGAATAGCTTTACACATAGAGCCTTATAGAAGCCAGTAAAAATTCCTCTGGCGCATACAGAATTGCCACGAAATGGAGGTTAAAACAGATGAAATTAGAAAATTTAGGTGCTTCTGCCGCAAAAGTTATCACAGGCAGAACCGCTTTGGTCGTCACGGACGAACATGTGGGCGCACTTTATATAGAAAGAGCCACAGTCTCCCTCGAAAAAGCGGGATTTTCTGTTTTCACCTTTACGATAAAACCCGGAGAAGCTTCCAAAAATGCAGATAACTATTTAGCGCTTCTGAATCACATGGCAGAGATTCCCTTAACGCGCACCGATTGTGCAGTCGCTCTCGGCGGCGGTGTGGTCGGTGACCTTACCGGATTTGCCGCGGCAACCTATTTAAGAGGGATTCCCGTGATTCAAGTCCCAACCTCGCTTTTGGCTATGGTGGATTCCGCCGTGGGCGGTAAAACCGCTATAAATTTAGAAGCTGGCAAGAATTTAGCCGGTGCTTTTCATATGCCTGCCCTCGTTTTGTGGGATGTATCGCTTTTAGACACCCTACCCGAAGCGCAGTTTCAAGACGGCATGGGAGAAATTATCAAATACGGTGTGCTTTCGGATGCCGAGCTTTTCGGGAATCTAAAAAATCCTGCATGGACAAAAGAAAATTTAGAATTTCTCGTAAAACGCTGTGTGGAAATCAAAGAAAGCTTTGTCGAGCAGGACAGGTTTGACCGTGGAGAACGGCAAAAACTCAATTTAGGACATACCATCGGACACGCCATAGAGCGTGCGAGCGATTTTACCGTAAGCCACGGCTGTGCAGTTGCTTTGGGTATGCTCAAAATAGCCGAAGTCGCCACAAAAAACGGGTGGTGCGAAGCCAAGATTGTCCCGGAGCTTCGAGAAATTTTAAACGTTTACGGCTTTTCTACGCAAATGCCGTGGGATATGCCCACACTTTGTGCTATAATGAGAGCAGATAAAAAGCGCAAGGGCGACGAAATTGACCTTGTCATCCCCGAGCGCATCGGCAGTTGCGTTTTAAAACGCCTGTCTTTAAAGGAGCTGGAGCAAATCTTATGCGAAGCATAAACGCGATTGATTCAAAATCCGACGCCCACAGAGCACTGATTTGTGCCTTTTTGGCAAAGGACAGCGGCAAAGTGGATATAAAAGATAGCTCCGACGATATAAACGCCACAAAACAATGCCTAGCTGCCTTAGAAAACGGAGAAGCCGACCTTTACTGCAAAGAAAGCGGCTCGACATTTCGCTTTTTGCTTCCCGTTGTTGCGGCACTCGGCAAAGAAGTTCGCTTCCATTTAGAGGGCAGACTCCCCGCCCGTCCGCTTTCGCCGCTTTATGAGGCACTTCTCTCCCACGGCGTGCAATTAAGTGCACAGGGGGAGACACCGTTTCATGTCGGCGGTCAACTGCAAGCCGGTGAATTTCACTTAAGCGGCAATGTTTCCAGCCAGTTTATTTCCGGGCTTTTGTTCGCGCTTCCGCTTTTAAAGGCAGACAGCCGTATTATAATAGAAGGCAAGCTCCAATCCGCAGGTTATGTGGATATGACCCTGCAAACACTAAAAGCCTTCGGTATTGAAATTCAAAAAACAGACAACGGATTTTATATAAAAGGCAATCAAACCTACCGTTCCCCCGATGCCTACCATGTTTCGGGTGACTGGTCGAGTGCCGCCTTTTTTCTTTGCGCCGGTGCGCTCTTAGACGACGGCATTTGTGTTCGACATTTAGATTTGCATTCGGCACAGGGAGACAAGGAAATTGTAGCTCTTTTGCGCCGCTTCGGGGCAAATGTACAGGTGCAGAAAGACAGTGTCTTTGTCTCGAAAGCCCCCTTGCACGGCATCGAAATTGATGCGGCACAAATTCCGGATTTAGTTCCTGCGCTCGCGTTTTTAGGCGTGGCGGCAGAGGGCGAAACCGTCATTCGAAATGCCGCACGTTTGCGGTTCAAGGAAAGCGACCGACTGGAAAGCATTGCTTCGGTGCTCTTCTCTTTAGGCTCGAAGATAGAAGTTCTCTCCGACGGTTTGCGTATTTTGGGCGGCAAGCCCTTAGAGGGTGGCAAGGCTGAATCGTTCGGCGACCACAGAATTGTGATGCTCGCCGCTATGGTCTCTCTGCTTGCCAAACACAAAGTTGAAATTTACGGTGCGGAGGCGGTTTCCAAATCCTATCCCGATTTCTTTAAAGATTTAGAAGCACTCTCCCTCGCGGAGAACGTAGAAAGGAAGTAGTCATGGCATCCACCTTTGGAAATAACATTAAAATCTCGATTTTCGGGCAGTCCCATTCCGAAGCCATCGGTGTGACGATGGACGGTCTGCCTGCCGGCATTACGCTGGATTTTGAGGCACTTTCGACCTTTTTACAGCGCCGTGCACCGGGGCACAGCGATTTAACAACGCCGCGCAAGGAAACCGACGAACCGAAATTCCTTTCAGGACTTTTAAACGGTGTCACCTGCGGTGCACCCTTGACGGCTATCATCGAAAATACCGATACGCGTGCGCAGGATTACAGCAACATGGAAAAAATGCCACGTCCGGGGCATGCCGATTTTACGGCACATGCGAAATACAAAGGCTTTGAGGATGTGCGCGGTGGTGGTCATTTTTCGGGCAGACTCACTGCGCCCCTATGCATTGCCGGCGGCATTTGCAAGCAGATTTTAGAAAAAGAAGGCATTTTCATTCATGCCGAGATTGCGGAAATCGGCGGTCAGACTAAAGATTTCCAAAAAGTCTTAGAAGAAGCCAAAGCCAAGGGAGATTCTCTCGGCGGCATTGTTTCCTGCCATGTGGAGGGCTTACCCGTAGGGCTCGGCGCACCGATATTTGACGGTGTGGAAAACAAAATCTCGCAGGCGATTTTTGCCATTCCGGCGGTTAAGGGCATTGAGTTTGGAGACGGCTTTCAAAGCGCAAAGCTTTGCGGCAGTCAGAATAACGACGCTTTTTATTATGATGAAACTGGCAAGGTGCAAACCAAAACCAATCACTGCGGCGGCGTTCTCGGCGGCATTACCGTTGGCACACCGCTGTTCTTCCGTGTCGCTATGAAGCCCACCCCTTCGATTGCGCAAAAGCAGGAAACCATTCTTTACGAAAAGGCGGAAAGCGCGCAGTTAGAAATCAAGGGCAGACATGACCCCTGCGTGGTGCTGCGTGCCGTTCCCTGTGTGGAGGCGGCAACTGCCATCGCCCTTTATGATCTCTATTTAGATGCCAAAAAGGAGGGCTGAGGCATGGAAGATTTAGACAAATTAAGGAAACAAATTGATGCGCTCGACGCCGAAATTTTAAAATCCTTCGAAGAACGCCAACAGGTATCTGCGCAGATTGCGGCTTATAAAGAAGAAAAGCACTTACCGATTACGGATCAAACTCGAGAAGAAGAAAAGCTTCAAAAAATCGAAAGCCGCGTTTTGGACGAAAACAAGGCGCACGCGCGGCTTTTATATCGTCTGATTATGGAGCTGAGTAAAGATAGGCAAAGAAAGGCTTTGGGGCTTTCCGATGCTTCCTTAGAAGAAATCGAAAAAGCGCTGGAAGCTTTTAAAAACGAAAACAAATAGAAAGGGCATCCCATGGAAAAATTCGGATTGCTCGGAGAAACCCTAAAGCACAGCTTTTCTCCGGAGATTCACGCAAGGTTCGGGCAGTACCCTTACGACCTTTGTGAAGTGGAAAAAGAAAATCTCGAAAACTTCATAAAATCGGGGCAATATAAGGGTTTTAACGTAACAATACCCTATAAAAAAACCGTGATGTCCTTTTGCGACCGCATTTCGCCCGAAGCCGAACGAATCGGCAGTGTGAACACCCTGCTTTGGAAAGACGGCGAGCTTTGCGGCTATAACACGGATTATTTCGGATTCTGCGCCCTTTTAAAGCACGCCGATATTGCCGTCAGCGGCAAAAAATGTCTGGTCTTTGGCAGTGGCGGTGCTTCCCTCACCGTGCAAACCGCGCTTCAGGATTTAGGCGCAAAAGAAGTTATCGTGATTTCGAGAAGCGGAAAAAACAATTATGAAAATCTCTCTTTGCACGCAGATGCCCAAATTCTCGTGAATACAACACCCGTCGGAATGTATCCGAACAACGGGGAAAGTCCCGTAGATTTTTCCGTATTTAAAAACTGCACCGGCGCGGTGGATTTAATTTATAACCCTTATAAAACGAAGTTCCTTTTAGATGCCGAGCGGCGAAATATTCCCGCCGCGGGTGGACTTTATATGCTCGTGGCACAGGCAAAAAAGGCGGCAGAGATTTTTACAGGGGCGAAAATTGCCGAGGAAGCTTTAGACCGAATATTTGAAGAAATCAAAGCCCTAAAATTAAACCTTATCTTCATCGGTATGCCGGGTGCCGGCAAAAGCTATCTTGGCAGAAAAGCGGCAGAAAAATATAAAAGGCCTTTTATTGACACCGACAAGTGCATTGAGGAAAAGGCGAAAATGCCTATTTCGAAAATTTTTGAAACCCACGGGGAAGCCTATTTCCGAGCTTTGGAAACCGAAGTTTTAAAAGAAGTCACCAAGCTTTCGGGCACGGTGATTGCCACGGGCGGCGGCGTTGTGACAAGGCCCGAAAACTTCGATTTGCTTCGGCAGAATTCCCGGATTATTTGGGTGAAAAGAGCGCTTTCGAGTCTCCCGACAGCGGGTAGACCGCTTTCAGAAAAGCATTCTATAGAAGCCCTTTATGAAAGCCGAAAAGACGCCTATGCGTGCCTTGCGGATGATGTGGTTGAAAACGAGGTAAAATAAATGCAGAAAATTTTAGTTTTAAACGGCCCAAACCTCAATATGCTGGGGATTCGCGAACCCGAAATTTACGGCACGGGCACCTATCGGGATTTGGTTTCCCTAATCGAACAGGAAGCCGCGCTTTTGGGTGTTTCGGTCGAATGCTTTCAGTCGAATCACGAGGGTGCACTGGTTGATAAAATCCAAGAGGCCTACGGCAACGTGGACGGCATCATTTTAAATCCTGCCGCCTACACGCACACGAGCCTTGCGATTGCCGACGCGATAAAGGCCGTGGGCATTCCGACCGTAGAAGTGCATCTTTCCGATGTTTCCAAGCGCGAAAGCTACCGTCAGATTTCCTATGTGCGCGACTGCTGTCAAAAAACCATTATCGGCAAAGGCTTTGCAGGCTACATAGAAGCTCTGCATGATCTCACCGAAAAGCACTAATTCAGAATAAAGCAAAAATAAAGCACCGGACATAAAAAAAGCGCCCTGCGGCGTTTCTTCATTCGGTGCTTTTTCCATATGAAATTAAAAGGTAAAATAGAAATAGCCCTTGACCGATGTTTCTTTACACATCTCATACTGGTCAAGGGCTATTTCTGCTGATTTTCAATATCTAACTTCATATGGTTACCTCTCTTTCTATAGGTTCCCGAAACCTTTTCACTCTTCTTATGAAAAGATTTCTTTGCAGAAAACTTGAAACGATTTTTTTGGAAGTTTTTCTTTAGGATTCCGAATCCGTTCCACTTTGGAACATCTATCTGCAAATTTGCTTTTTAAAAGCTCGTGCGGTTATTTTATTCGGCACCCTAAACTTTCGCTTTTCGTTTAAAGCTTGGGATTTTTGACTACCTGTACATCGGTATCACCTTTCCCTTTCTGTGATTATAATCTACCATATATGTTACGGTATTTCAAGCACAAAACTATCTAAACTTTATCCCTTTAAATTGTACAATTCATAGAAATTGGAACGTACTTGCTTTAAAGTATTGCATTCCCCTTTTGCCCGTGATATACTTAAAATGTTGAGTGCTATTTAAAGGCGGTAGAGCCTTATTTTTTTGGCACTTTGTTATTGTTTTTAAATTAGAAATATTGTATAATATTAGAATATTATCTTTTTTTATACAGGAAGGGAAAACACGATGAAACAAAACAAGCAGAAAATCGGAAACGGCTGGGCACTGCTTCCTTTTGCCGTATTTGTCGCCATTTATCTTGGTGCAGGTTTAATCCTACAACACCAGGGTGTGGAAATGGCTTTTTATCAGTTTCCCTCTGTAACTGCAATGTTTATTGCTGTGCTTTTGGCTTTTGCTATGTCCAAGGGCAGCATGACCGAACGATTTAGAACCTTTGCCAACGGCGCAGGTCAGGAAGATGTTTTAACCATGTTGGTGATTTATCTTCTGGCAGGTGCTTTTTCGGCAGTGGCAAGCAAAATGGGCGGCTTGGATGCAACCATTAACCTAGGTCTCAGCCATGTTCCGGTGCAGTTTCTCGTTGCCGGCATGTTTTTGATTTCCGCGTTTATGGGCACTGCAACCGGCAGCTCCATGGGCACCATTAGTGCCATTGTTCCGATTGCAGTTGGCGTAGCAGATAAAAGCGGTCTTAGCGTACCGCTCATGCTCGGTGCATGTGTCGGCGGCGCAATGTTCGGTGATAATCTTTCCATGATTTCCGACACAACCATTGCAGCTACCCGTTCGCAGAACTGCGAAATGCGCGACAAGTTCCGCGTGAACTTTTACATTGCACTTCCCGCGGCGCTCATTTCTTTAATTTTATTCCTTTTCCTCGGCAGACCTGATTCTGCTCCGGTTATGGAATCCTTAGACTACAACCTCATTAAGGTTTTACCTTATTTACTCGTTTTAGTTTTAGCTCTCGCCGGTATGAACGTCTTTTTGGTACTTACCATCGGTATTTTTTCTGCCGGTCTCGTTGGCTTCTTTAGCCACTCCCTTACTATCTTTGAATTTGCGCAGAGCGTTTGGAACGGCTTCACCGGTATGAATGAAGTGTTTTTCTTAACCCTCCTTTGCGCGGGTATGTCCGCACTCATCACCAAAAACGGCGGCATTGTTTGGCTTATCGACAAGCTCCGTCACATGATGAAGGGCCATAAATCCGCACAGGTTGGCGTTGCAACGCTCGTTTCCTTAGCAGATTGTGCAACTGCAAACAACACAGTTGCTATCGTTCTCAGCGGCGGTATTGCAAAAGATATCAGCCGTGAATATAAAATTGATCCCAGACGCACCGCGTCCCTTTTAGACATTTTTGCATGCGTGTTCCAGGGTCTTATCCCTTACGGCGCGCAGCTTTTGGTCGCAGCATCCTTAACCAACCAATATGGTGTAACTCTCGCGCCCATCGACATTATCCCGAACATGTGGTATTGCTGGGCACTCGCACTCTTTGGTATCCTTTCCATTTACGTTCCCTTTGCGGATCGTGCTTGCCGCAAAAATCCTTGGAATTGGGAATATGATTGTCCCGAATCCGAAGTCGCGGCAAAAAAAACGGAAATGGAAGCGGAAGCTGCAGAGCAGCAGGCTTTGGAAGAAACCGTCTAAAGCATTCTTATAGGCTGAAAAGGGACTGTGTTTTTTACAGTCCCTTTTTTTCATATATAAATAAAAAATCCCGAAACATTTTCAGCGCAAAAGCCTTGATTTTACTGGAAAAAGCTCCCGGAAAATCATTGACTTTTAAGTGAATTAGCAGTATTCTATAAAAGTATGTAATATTTTTTAGAAACTTTAAAAGGAGGGCAATTTATGGAAGTATTTTTAACGCAGTTTGAATATCTTTCCCGTTATGTACTTGCCCTGTTTGCCTTGTTTATTTTACTGCGCTGTGTCTTTTCTTTGTTCCGTTTAAAACCGCGAAAAGAAACCATGGCGACTCTGCTCAATTTAGCAGATGACAGTGAAATTCCGATTTCCAACTGGGAAACCTCTATCGGCAGAAGCCGTGCCTGTGACATTGATTTGAAAAAATACGGCACCGTTTCCCGATTCCACGCGGTTTTGGCACTTCGCAAAGACGGCTGGCACATTTTCGATACCGAGTCAAAAACCGGTGTTTATGTAAACGGTGCACAGATTCGCCACAGCGCAAAGCTTCAAAACGGCGATACACTTTCCTTTGGCAACGTGGTTATGCGATTTTCCTCCAACGGTTACGGCAATGAGCAGACCGGTTCTAAAGAGAAAATCGACTACACCAACGCCACAAGACTTGTCAATCTCGCTGACCACAGCGCGTTTTATTTAGACAGCGAATGTCTTTTAGGCAGAAGTAGACATTGTAATATTTGCCTCCCGATGCCGGACATTGCCGCAGAGCACGCAGAGCTTTATCTTTCCCGTGACGGCTGGATGCTGGCGGACTTAACCGAGAACGGCGACACCTACTTAAACGGTGAATCCGTATTTGGCACGTTTCCCATTTATGACGGTGACGTGATTTCGCTTGGGGAATACAGCTTCTTATTTAGAGAATCGTGAGGGCAGAAGGTATGCAGAAAACTCGTAAAAAAACATACAGAAAGCCCGTAAAATGGCAGTTTCTTTTACTGCTGATGACCGTTTTTCAAGTCATTTCCATGTTCCAGATTTTTATTAACGGAACGCAGGAAAGCAACACAACCCTATTTACGGTCTTTACTGTTTATATTCTAACTGAATGGATTTATTTCTTAGTCTTTGGTGTGTTCTTAAAGCGAAAAAGCTTTGAAATCGAGCTGATTGCCTTTTTCCTAACCGGTATCGGTCTGACACTGACGACCAGCGTTTACCCCGACAAGGCTTATACACAGCTCATCGCGGTATTAATGGGTATCAGCGTTTTCATCTTCCTGCTTTGGATTTTAAGCGACACCGAGCGTGCGATTAAGCTTCGTATGCCGATTGCCTTTTTAGCGATTGCGGCGCTCGTTTTCACCCTCCTGTTTGGCAGTGAAATCAACGGCGCAAAGAACTGGATTATCATCGGCAGTAAAAGCCATCCGCTCTTTTCCATTCAGCCGTCCGAGCTTGTTAAAATCGCCTTCGTCTTTGTCGGCGCGGCAACGCTCGAGCATTTACAATCCACAAAGAGCTTAACCAAATATATCTTATTTGCCGTCTCCTGCGTTGGGCTTCTCTTCCTGATGAAAGATTTCGGTACGGCACTTATCTTCTTCTTTACATTTATTGTCATCGCGTTTCTTCGCTCCGGCGACATCAAAACGATTTTCCTCGTCTGTGCCGCGGCGCTCACGGGCGGTGTGGGTGTTGTCACCTTTAAACCCTATGTTATGAAACGATTTGAAACCTATCGGCACATTTGGGATTATGCGGCGACCGGCGGCTATCAGCAGGTACGCGTTCTCATTTATGCCGTGAGCGGCGGTCTTTTCGGTCTCGGCATCGGCAACGGCAAGCTCCGTAACGTCTATGCCGCAACGGAAGATTTAGCCTTTGGTATGGTCTGCGAGGAATACGGCATCTTAATCGCCTTTTTGGTGCTTTTGACCTTTGTAGCGCTCGTTGTTTACAGCATTCGCTATGCGGTAGCGGCGCGTTCCTCGTTTTACTCGATTGCGGCACTCGCCGCCTCCTCCTTACTCCTTTTCCAAGCGGCACTGCACGTGTTCGGTGTTACCGACCTGCTCCCCTGGACGGGTGTTACCCTCCCCTTTATCAGCCGCGGCGGTTCTTCCATGATGTGCTGTTGGGGTCTGGTGGCGTTCATTAAAGCGATTGATGTTAAGACCTATAAACGATACGATTCCATTCTGAAGGCGTAACGCTTTTGGTCATTCCGATAGAAAGGAGCGATGCGCATGAAAAGTATTTCAAGAAGAGCGCTTATGCTTTATGCATTGGTTGCCGTCTTCTTAGTCGGTTCGGGAATCCTCTTCGGCACGCTGTATGTGAATGCCGATAAATGGGCGATGCGCCGGGAAAACCGACACGTCTTTTCGGGCGGTGCACTCATTGCCGCCGGTACCATTACCGACGAACGCGGCGAGGTACTTGCCGAAACCAAAGACGGAAAGCGCGTCTATAACGACAGCAAAAAAGTTCGTACCGCCACCCTGCACGTGGTCGGCGATGCCGGCGGTTACATTGCCACGGGTGTGCAATCCACTTATAAGGATGCACTGACTGGCTACAGCTTTGCAAACGGTGTGTATGACATAAAAAAATATGGCAAGGGCAACGATATGGCACTCACGATTAACGCCGACCTTTGTGTAGCCGCCTACGATGCACTCGGGCAAAACAAGGGTACAGTCGGTGTCTATAACTACAAAACCGGTCAACTGGTTTGTGTAGCCTCTAAGCCCGCCTTTGATATTGCCAACAAGCCCACACAAAGTATTCAAAACGATACAACCGGTGCTTATGACGGTGTATACCTCAACCGATTTTTCTCTGGACTTTATACACCGGGTTCTACCTTTAAGGTTTTAACCTCTGCGGCGGCAATGGAGCACAAGCCCTCCCTGCTTCAAGAGGATTACACCTGTACAGGTGAAAATCCCATAGACGGCGGTTCTGTAAAATGTAACGCCAAGCACGGTAAGCTGAATTTTGAAAAAGCACTGAACGTTTCCTGTAACAGCGTCTTTTCCAAGGTTACTGTGGAAGTCGGCAAGGAAGGCATGAGCGAAACCATGAATCGCTTAGGCTTTAACACCTCGATGGACATCGGCAGTATTCATTTGGCAAAGAGCCGATTTTCCCTAGAAAATGCCTCAGACCTCGACCTCGGTTGGGCGGGTATCGGGCAATATACCACCCTCGTAAATCCCTGCCACATGCTGACCATAATCGGTTCTATTGCGAACAACGGACAAAAGACTATGCCCTATCTGGTTGAAAGCATTCGTTCGCAAAGCGGCAGAGAAATATATTCCGACAGACCGAAAGAAAATGCAGAACCCGAAGCACTCTTTACCCCTGAGGTTGCAAAAGAGCTGCAAAAAATGATGCGTTCCACGGTCAAAAACAAATACGGTGATTCCAAATTCCCGAAACTCGAGATGTGCGGAAAAACCGGTACAGCAGAAGTCAGCTCCGAAAACGGGGGCAAAAAACCGCACGCCTGGTTCGTCGGTTTTTCCGAGCGAGAGGACTTCCCCTACGCCATTGTGGTAGTCGCCGAGAACGGCGGCAGCGGCGGTTCGGTAGCTTTACCTATCGCCTCCAAAGTGATGAAAAAAGCGGCAGATCTTTATTTAAAATAAGTACTGCGCTTCGTTCATAAATTTTTTAAAAGAAAGGTATTCGTTATGCAAAGAGAAAAACTCGGAAGCCGTTTAGGCTTCATCCTGTTGAGCGCCGGTTGTGCGATTGGCATCGGCAACGTTTGGAAATTCCCGTACATGGTTGGTCAGTACGGCGGTGCGATCTTTATTCTCATTTACTTAGTATTCCTTGCCATCCTCGGTATTCCCGTTATGACGATGGAATTTGCTATGGGTCGTGCGGCACGCAAAAGTCCTGCAAGACTCTATCAGGAAATCGAACCCAAGGGTAGTAAATGGCATATTCACGGTTACTTCGCTATGGCAGGTAACTATATCCTCATGATGTTCTATACCAGCGTTGCCGGCTGGATGCTGAACTACTTCTTCAAGACCGCCGGTGGTCAGTTCGTAGGTGCTTCTACCGAGCAGGTAGCCGACACCTTCAACAGCATGCTCGGTAACCCCTATGAAGCAATTTTCTTCATGGTTATCGTTGTGGCTGTGGGCTTCTTCATTTGCTCCTTCAGCCTGCAGAAGGGCTTAGAGAGAGTTACCAAATACATGATGCTTGCCCTCCTCGTTATCATGGGTGTGCTTGCCGTGAACAGCATCTTCATGGAAGGCGGTAATGAGGGTCTTAAATTCTACTTAATGCCCAACTTAGACAACGTTGCCAAGGTCGGTAATGGCAGCTTAGCTTCCGGCTTCGGTAAGGTTATTGTAGGTGCTATGAACCAGGCATTCTTCACCCTCAGCCTCGGCATCGGTGCTATGTCCATCTTCGGCAGCTACATCGACAAGAAGCGTTCTTTGGCTGGTGAATCCGTAAACGTTGCCGTTCTCGACACGCTTGTAGCTATTTGCTCCGGTCTTATCATCTTCCCCGCCTGTGCTTCCTTCAACGTAGAAGTTACAGCCGGCCCGCCCCTTATCTTCATCACCCTGCCCAACATCTTCAATCACATGGCAGGCGGCAGAATCTGGGGTAGCTTATTCTTCGTATTCATGTCCTTCGCGGCACTTTCCACGGTTCTCGCCGTATTCGAGGTTGTTATTTCCTGCTGCATGGATATTTGGGGTTGGAGCAGAAAGAAAGCCTGCGCTGTAAACTTCGTCGCTATGATTCTTCTTTCCCTGCCCTGCGCTTTCGGCTACAACCTGCTCAGCATGGTTCAGCCCTTCGGTGAAGGCTCTGCCATTTTGGACCTCGAAGATTTCGTCGTTTCCAACATTCTTCTTCCGGCAGGTTCTCTTATCTACATTTTATTCTGCACGGGCAAACGTGCTTGGGGTTGGAAAAACTTCACAGCAGAAGCCAACGAGGGCAAAGGTCTCAAGGTTCAAAATTGGGCTCGTGGCTACATGACCTATGTACTTCCCGTAATCGTTGCCGGTATCTTAATTTACGGCTTAGTAACCAAGTTCATCCCTGCATAAGGTCTTTTGCAGATTAGATTTCTACATAAGCAAAACGGTATCTGTTTTCAAAGCAGATACCGTTTTTTTAGAAATTTTAAAATTTTCTCTTTAAACACTTGACAAAATACGTTTTATTATATATAATAATCAAGCGTTTGAAAATGCGCTGATAGCTCAGCTGGATAGAGCATCTGCCTTCTAAGCAGAGGGTCGGGGGTTCGAGTCCCTCTCAGCGCGCCATTTAAACGTTTTCATATGGTGGGTATAGCTTAGTTGGTTAAAGCGCCAGTTTGTGGCACTGGAGACCGTCGGTTCGAATCCGACTATCCACCCCATATTACAAAGGCTCTGTTCCGTGCCCGTAAGGCTTTTGGGCAGAGCTTTTCTTCTTTTTAAAATTTCATATTGGGGTGTCGTCAAGCGGTAAGACACAGCACTTTGACTGCTGCATTCGTAGGTTCGAATCCTGCCACCCCAGCCAGTCGAGAGCCTCGACGCGTAAATCGCGATGAGGTTCTCTTCTTTTTTTATATGAATCGTCCGCAAAACGGCTTGCTCCTTTCTTTGTTCAATCTATGGTAAAAAATTTTGAAAGTATGATCTGCTCTTGACATTGTATGCCTTACGATATATTATGGAATTACCAATTCATAAGGAGAGATTTAGATGAAAAACAGGCTTATGCGCATTTGCAGTGTTCTTCTTGTTTTCATGTTTCTTTTTAGCGGCTGTCAAAGCCATAAAGGCGAAAAGGGTTCAAAAAATATTGCACTAACGCAGCACGTGGAGCAAAACAGCCAGGACGATATGCTTCAATATACGCTTTCTCTTCCGGAAAACTGGGAAACTACAGAGAACGACGGCTACGAAATCTTAGCCATATCCACTGCGGTAAACGAGGATATGTTTTCCAATAGAATTGAAGCCTTACCCTATGTTCTCCATATAGACCACTTTCTGCGCTCCAACTATCAAATCGGCACCTTTGATTTAGACCGCGACAAGCTGAAGGCTATGTATCATGGTGTTTTCAACGGAGATGAGGAGCCGTTCAAGGAACATATTTATAACCACGTGAACTTTTTATTAAATTCTTATACACTGGAGCTTTTTCCCGAAAGCTTACCAACCCATACAGATAAGCAATATGTCACCAACTATCAATGCGAAATTCGAGAAGGCAAAAGCGGTAAAATTGCCGTTGCAACCTTTGATATTGCTTTTTTGGATAAGGACTATCAAGCAGTTTGGTGCGTGCGAGAGGATATTCCCTATATGGCAGTCGGATTTGATGACGGGAAAGCAGAAGTCTCCTCTGCGGACATTGCTTTTGCTGTGTTAGAGGACTTACAGGTGGAGGAGCTTAAAGCTATAAATTAAAAGCATGATGTAAAAGCAAAATATCCCTATAGTCCCGCGACAATTTGCTTTTTTTACCTGTGATGCTGTGAAATTTATCTTTTATACGGACAAAAAGCCTTGAAGCTTAGTTGCTTCAAGGCTTTTTGTTTATCTTCTTTGTCTGAACATATCTTCCCACAGACCGCAAGGGGGCGTTTGGATAGGGTGACTTGTTTTTGCCTATCACCGCGGTGATCTGCACGTCGTGTTCCTCATAATCGTTGGAAGCCACAGTCGCTAGGCTGTCGCCCTTCACATTTTCCACAAGCACCGGCAGAAATCGTTTTATCTCCGACTGTAAGACTGCTTTTCTTTAAGAAGATGCTTTGGAGAGCATCGTTTTTGCTGTCCTATACTACCGGACTTTAGACGTCCATTTAAATAAAAAATGACATGGCGGTGCGAATGGGTCTCGAGAGGGATTTGTGGCGATGATAGAGGAGCTGTTTCCAAATTTCCACCTGCAATCCTTCTACTTCGAGATAGGCAAGTTCGCCCTTTTTCACCTTTTGCTCGGTGACATAATCCGGCAAAAATGCAATGCCGATACCGCGGGACACAAGGCGTCCGATTAAATCTGTATTACCGATTTCTAAAATCGGGTCGATTTGCAGGGAATAGCGCGCCAAATCCTGCTCTAAAATGCGGCGATAGCTCATGCCCTGCTCGGTTAAGATACAAGGCAGCTTTGTGACTTCTTCCAGCGTGAGCTTTTTTTGCTTTGCGAGCGGACTTTTCGCCGAAACAACGAAGTGCGTGTCGATTTGCTCCTCGCCTGCAATAATATAGTCCTTATGATAGACGTGACGGTCTAAGGTATAGGCAAGGTCCACTTGGTTTTGGTCTAAAAGATACAGAATATTTTCCGTACTGCCTGTGGTGATTTCGAGTGAAATATCGGGATATTGCTTTCGCAGGGCTAAAAACTGGTCTTCTAAAAACCAGCTACAGGTGGAATCCGCCATGCCGACACGCACAGTACCCTTAACCGATTGCGGTGCCACCACTTCTTCGCGCATATCTTGCACACGCTGACAAATATCATCCGCATACAATAACACCTTGTGTCCTGAATCGGTGAGCGCGATTTTATGATTGATTCTGTCAAACAGTTGAACACCGAGCGTTTCTTCGAGTTGTCGAATCTGGAAAGAAACCGTCGGCTGTGCATAACCGAGGCTTTCGGCGGCTTTGGTAAAGCTACCGAGTTTTGCCACTTCTACAAAGGTTTTTAAGTTCTGTAATTCCATGTTTTCCTCCATTAAGATTTTCTATGGTAACGATAAAAACTATCAAGTTTACATATGCTTGTACATAGTATATACTAATGTCAATCACTTTTCAAGCCCCGAGGCTTGAAGAACAAAGGAGAGAAAAATTATGAAAAAGAAACTCATTTCTATCGGCCTTGTATTAACGATGATTTTGTCCTTTGCGGCTTGCAATGCAAAGACAAATACCAACAGTGCTGATAAAAAATATACCATCGGCATTTGCCAAAGTGCACAGCATCCGGCACTGGATGCTGCAACAAAAGGCTTTATGGATGCCGTAAATGAAGCAATGCCCGGTCAGGTCACCTTTGATAACCAAAATGCCTCCGGCGACATCAACCAGTGCGGCGTAATTTGCACCGGCTTTGTCGCCAACAACGTAGATTTGATTTTAGCCAACGCTACCCCCTCTTTGCAGGCGGCGGCAACCGCTACCGTAGATATTCCGATTCTCGGCACTGCCGTTACCGAATACGGTGTGGCACTCGAAATCCCAGACTTTAACGGCACAGTCGGCGGCAACATTTCCGGTACAGCAGATTTAGCACCGCTCGACCAGCAGGCAGCCATGGTAAAAGAATTCTTCCCCGAAGCTAAAAACGTAGGCATCCTCTTCTGCTCCGCAGAGCCGAATTCCAAATACCAAGCCGATGTTGTAAAGACAGAGCTCGAAAAAAACGGTCTTCAAGTCAAGCTTTACACCTTCGCCGACTCCAACGATGTTTCCGCTGTTACCGCCCTTGCTTGCAGTGAAAACGATGTACTCTACATTCCGACCGACAACACCGCCGCTACCTGCGCACAGGCCATCAACAACATTGCCGAAACCGCAAACGTACCGATTATCGCCGGCGAAGAATCCATCTGCAGAGCCTGCGGCGTTTCCACCCTCACCATTGATTACTACGAGCTTGGCCGCACAACCGGTCAAATGGCAGTGGAGATTTTAAAGGGTGAAAAAGAGATTTCCTCTATGCCGATTCAATACTTTGAGAATCCGATTAAAAAGGTAAACGCAGACAAAATCAAGACTTTCGGTCTGAGCATTCCCGAAGGCTATGTAGAAATCGAAAAATAATCTTAACACAAACTTGAGGCAGAAAACTTATGACATACTTTGCATCTTTAGATATTTTAAACTTATTCTCCCGGATGCCCTCTGCCATAGCACAGGGACTGATTTGGGGTCTTATGGCACTGGGTGTATACATCACCTTCCGCCTACTCGATATTGCGGACCTCACCGTAGACGGCTCCTTTGCCATCGGCGGTGCAGTGACCGTCATGCTGATAATGGCAGGACTTCCGGCATGGCTCGCTACCCTTATTGCCATGCTGGTGGGCATTGTAACCGGTATGTGCACCGGCTTCTTACACACGAAGCTGGGCATCCCCGCAATTTTAGCCGGTATCTTAACGCAGTTCGCCCTCTACTCTGTGAACTTACGGATTATGGGACAATCCAACCGCACAGCCAGTGTACGCACCTTCGGCATGTTCTTTGAAGGCAAAACCCACGGCAAGGGTCTCTTGATGTCCTCCTTATATATTAACGAGGCACTTGCTGTCGGCTTTGTTCTGGTTCTTCTTGTCATTGCACTTTTCTACTGGTACTTCGGTACAGAGCGCGGCAGTGCCCTTCGTGCAGTCGGCTCTAACGCCGCCATGGCAAGAGCACAGGGTATCAACATCAACACCATGAAAATGATTGGTCTTGCCCTTTCCAACGGCATCGTCGCTTTGGCAGGTGCGCTCATGACTCAGTTCCAGGGTACTGCCGATGTCAATATGGGCAGAGGCGCCGTGGTCATCGGTCTTGCCGCCATTATCATCGGCGAAGTGCTTTGCGATGCGATTTTCAAAAAAGGCTGTAATTTCGCCATTCGTTTAGGCTTCATTGCACTCGGCGGCGTGATTTACTACATCGCCATGACCGTGATTTTATGGCTTCGCTTAGACCCCAACGATTTAAAATTATTCACCGCAATTATCGTTACGATTTTCCTTGCCGTTCCGAATTTACAGGCAAGAAGCCGCAATTCCTTTAAACGTGCCGAAAAAGGCGCAAAGAAAAAAGCAAAGGAGGCACAGCATGCTTGAACTTTCCAATGTTTCCAAAACATTTTACCCCGGTACAATCAATGAAAAAACTGCCCTTTCCAATTTAAGCCTACATTTAAACCCCGGTGATTTTGTCACCGTTATCGGCGGAAACGGCGCCGGAAAATCCACGATGCTGAATGCGGTTGCCGGTGTTTGGCCGATTGATGAAGGCTCCATCACCATTGACGGCACAAATGTGACAGGACTTCCCGAGCACAAACGTGCAAAATTCATCGGTCGCGTATTCCAAGACCCGATGCTCGGCACTGTGCCGGATATGCAAATCATCGAGAATCTGGCGCTCGCCGCTCGTCGCGGACAAAAAAGAGGGCTTTCCTGGGGCGTAACCAAAAAGGAAAAAGCCCTTTACAGAGAGAAATTAGAAAGACTGGGACTCGGATTAGAGGACCGTATGACCGCGAAGGTAGGCTTACTTTCCGGCGGTCAAAGACAGGCACTCACCCTTTTAATGGCTTCTCTACAAAAGCCGAAGCTCTTGCTTTTAGATGAGCATACCGCGGCGCTTGACCCTGCAACAGCCGCGAAAGTCTTAGAGCTTTCCGACGCGATTGTGCAGGAAAACGGCCTTACCGCCATGATGATTACCCACAATATGCATGACGCCATTCGCCACGGCAACCGTCTCATTATGATGAATGCCGGAAAGATTATTTTAGACATCAGTGGCGAGGAAAAGAAGAAGCTTACCAAAACCCAGCTTCTGCAAAAATTTGCCGAGGTTGCCGGTGTGCAGGAAGAAACCGACGCGGTTTTACTTTCTTAAAAAAATCTTCATATAGCAAAGCCGGCAGAGCTCTGTTCTGCGGGTTTCCAAAAATAAAAGACACACTTTCGGTGTGTCTTTTGTTTTTTTAATCGAAAAAGAGGAAAAGAAAGGTACATAAATAACCGTAGTTTCTAGGATTTCAATTTGATTTTATCCTTATAATTTGTTATAATAACAGGCAAAAAGGGAACAAAAAATCCCTCTGTGTCCAAATACAGAGGGATTTTATCAAGTCTTTTCTCAGTTGCCCGAAGGGAAGTAGGGTCTTAAAGCACCGGCTACCTGCGGAATCGGCATGGTTTGTAAGTAAACCTTACCAGGGCCTGTAATCACGGTATTGAATACGCCTTCACCGCCGAACAGCATATTTTTCACACCGGGTACGGTTTGAATATCCATGGAACAGCTGGCGGTCATTGCCGCAACATAGCCTGTATCCACAATCAGCTGCTGACCTGGCGCGAGTTCATATTCGACCACGTTACCGTCGAATTCTACAAAGGCTATACCGTTGCCGGAAAGCTTCTGCATGATGAAGCCCTCACCACCGAAAATGCCGGAGCCGAATTTCTTTTGGAAAAAGATAGAGAGCTCCACGGTGGATTCCGAAGCTAAAAAGCCGCTCTTCTGCACAATCATGGGGCACTGCGGTGTAATCTGAAATGCGGTAATATTGCCGGGGAAGGAAGAAGCGAAGGTAATCATACCTCTGCTGCCCATCGCCGTATAACGATTTTGGAAAAGTGCTTCGCCACTGAACATTCTGCCGAATACTTTACCGATGCCACCGTTGGTGGTGGTTTCCATCTTCATATTCGGGGTCATCCAAGACATAGAGCCACGCTCTGTAATCATGGATTCATTGGCTTCTAAATAGCAGGACACTGCCGGAAGAGTATCGCCGAAAATTTCATATCTCACAAAATCACGCTCCCTTTTTTCTTAATAATAGCATTTCAAAATCTCACCGTCAAGTTAAAAATTTTCTTTTTCGCGGGTGATTTTAGAAGCACAAAGTTTACAAAATGTTCTAATTTTTGTCACTATGCTTCCACAAAGAAAAACTATGCTTTATGATGTGTGTTTTTTAACACTTTTACGCAACCTGTAAACAAAATAACGGGCACTGTAGCCCAAAAGGATCGTTTATTACATGAAAGAAAACTACGCATTTTATGAGAACGAAAGAACCGCTTCTCTGAAAGAGCTTGTGGAAAGCTCCGCTGCGCATTATGGGGATTCTGTCGCCATTCGATTCAAGCGTAACAAAGTCCCGTTTCAAAAAACCTATACCGAGCTGTTAGCGGATGTTATGCATTTTGCAAAGCTTCTGCTCACCCAGCCGAAAGAAATCCGTCATGTGGCTGTTTTAGGGCCTTCCTCTTACGAATGGATTGTCACTTATCTTTCCGCGGCTTTTGCCGGTCTTGTAATTGTTCCCTTAGACCGCAAGCTTTCCTCTGCGGATTTGAAAGACCTTTTACAAAAATCCGATGTGGACTGCCTCGTTTACGATGAAGCTTCGCAGAAAAAAGCCGATGCCGTTTTAGAGGGCAGCGATGTTTTCGGCGTTTCCATGCAGACTTTAACTGCATCTCCCGCCGTAGAGCTTTCCTTACCCGAAATTGACCCCGACGCTTTATTTGAAATTGTATTCACCTCCGGCACCACCGGCACAAGCAAGGGTGTTATGCTCACGCAAAGAAATCTTGCCTCGAATGTTTGGCAGGGGCTCGGTGCGGTACAGGTAGAGCACGGCAAGGATGTCATTTTATCGGTGCTCCCCTTTAATCACACCTATGAACTCACCTGCACTATTTTAGGCATGCTTTCCGCCGGCGTTACCATTTGTCTTTGCTCCGGCATTCGTTATGTGCAAAAGGAAATGCAGGAATATGCACCGACGCTTATGTTCATTGTGCCGATGCTCGCCGAAAAACTGTTTAAGCGCATTGAAAAAAATGTTAAGAAGCAAAAGAAAGAAAAACAGTTCTATAGATTCACAAAAATTAACCTCTTTTTCTACCGTCATCACATGGATTTAAGCGGTCTCTTTTTAAAGGAGATTCGTGCGGCACTCGGCGGCAGACTGAAAACCCTCATGTGCGGTGGCGCACCCTTAGAAGAAGATTTAATTGCCAAATTCAACAGCATCGGCATCAATCTGTTTCAGGGCTACGGGCTTACGGAATGCTCTCCGCTTCTTTCTGTGAATTTTGATTACTATCACCGTCCGAATTCCGTCGGCAAAATTGTGCCGGAATGTGAAGTCAAAATTGTAGACGGGGAAATCTGGGCGCACGGCGTTTCCGTTTCCACGGGTTATTACAATGACCCCGAAGCCACTGCCGAATCCTTCCAGGACGGCTGGTTCAAAACCGGCGATTTAGGCAGGGTGGATGCGGACAACTTCCTCTTCATCACCGGCAGAAAGAAGAATTTAATTCTCCTCTCAAACGGCGAAAATGTTTCCGCCGAGGAGCTGGAGGCCATGATTTATAAAATTCCCTTTGTTTCGGAAGCTTTGGTATATGATGAAAATCACGCAATCACCGCGGAGATTTACATAGAGCAGGAATCTCCGGAGATTACACCCGAAATGCTCCGCGCCGAGATAGAAAAAATCAACGATACTTTACCAAATTACAAACACATTCGCAAAATCAAGCGTCGTGAAGTACCATTTCAAAAAACTACAAGCGCGAAAATCAAAAGAGTACAGGAGCCTATTGTTTAAACTTTTGTATTACTTTTTTGCCGATATAGCACAAAAAAATGTGTTATATCGGTTTTATTTTGAAAATAAGGCCCATTTTAGGGAATTTTTCGTGAATATTATGTGTTTTTTTATGACATATTATATATATTTTATACTTTTTCTACAATAGGAACTAGACAGCGTTTAAACCTATTTTCATATAGGATAAAATATACTAGTTCGAAGGGAGATACAAAAAATGTCTGTAGCCATATGTTTTGCTAAAATGCTTTATAAGAGCCGAACAGAGCAAAAGCTAACGCAGCTAGAAGCTGCGGAACTCTGCCATATTTCCTTGCGTCACTATCAAAGCTTGGAGCTTGGAAAAACGGATCCTAAACTCAGCAATGCCGTTCGCATTGCAGAAGTCATGCACTTCAGCCTAGATATCCTAAAAGATGAGGATTGCTTCGATGCGCTATCTGTACAAAGTTCTTGAGGAAGAAGGCTATTCAGACGACTTCGGAACTTATTCAGCATACGGAATTGCACTATATGAGACGTCGGGAGGGCGTTTCGTTCTACTTTCGAAATATCATGATGTATTTACAGATAAAAAATCTGCACACCAATTTGCAAAGCTTTGTACAGAAGAGGAATTAGAGCCTATTCATTTTAAAGATGCTATAGAGGACGCTCTGCTTTGAGCCGTCCTCTTTTTTCTTTTGAACAAATCCTGTGTCAAGTGTTTTTTATTGACTCTTCGAGGACCTTTCTTCCCCTTTATTCACGTTTTGTTAATATCTTATTCATTATTTATTCATAAGTTGTGGGTGGTAGTGTGATACAGTATACATAATGTCTAATATTAAAGGGGGACGTTTTATGGATTTACAAAAAATCATCGAAAAAAAAGACATGGCTGCGAAATATATGTTAAAAGAAATTACATATATTTGCAAAAAATTTGAAAAGCGTGCACCCGGTTCTAAGGGTGAACAGCAGGCTTGCGAGTACATGGCAAAGGTTCTGAAAAAGGACTGCGGCTGTGAGAGAGCAGACGTAGAATCATTTAAAGAAAATCCCGGTTCTTTCTATGGCTGGATTTACTTTACCATTTCTTTCGTTTTAGCAGCAATCGCACTCTTCTTTTTTGCACCGCTGCTTTCCGTACTTTTAATTGTAGCCGGTCTTGTAATTGTTTTCTTACAGTTCGGCATCTACAAGAAATTTGTTGACCGTTTCTTCCCGGAAAAAACAGGTCACAACGTTACCGCTGTGAAATCCTGCACAGGCGAAGTAAAACGCCGTATTTTCTTCAACGGTCACCCCGATGCTGCTTGGGAATGGCCCGTAAACTACGCACTCGGCGGTGTTGGCTTTGAAGGCCACGCCATCATCTGCGCTATCGGCGCTATTTACTATCTTGTTCTTTCTTGCATCAGCATCAGCCAGAACGGCGTGTTTGGTGTAATTGACAAGACTTCTCCCCTCTGCACAGCCGCACTTTGGGGTCTTCTCTTCGTTCCTTTCCTCGTTGGTCTTTACTGGATGTGGAACAAAAAGCGTGTGGTTGACGGTGCTAACGACAACCTTTCCGGTTGCTACATAGGTATCGCTATTCTCAAAATGTTACAGGATGAAGGCATTGAATTTGAAAACACCGAAATCGGCGTTATCTTAACCGGCTCCGAAGAAGCAGGTCTTAGAGGCGCTAAGGCATGGTGTGAAGCGCATAAGGGCGAATTTGATGACGTTCCGACCTTCATTTTCTCCTATGATACCATTCACGATCCGAAATACTTAATGACCAACTACCGCGACCTCAACGGTTCCGTTAAGGCAGATAAGGACGTTTCCGACCTCTTCATGGAAGCCGCAAAAGAAGCTGGCGTTCCCTGCAAAAAGGGTTGGGTTCCGCCTCTCGGTGGTGCAACAGACTCCGCAGCTTTTGCACAGGCAGGCTTCAGAGCTACTGGCGTTACCGGTCTTAACCACAAATTGGAAGACTACTACCACACCCGCCGCGATACCTATGACAACATGAACCTCGAAGGTCTTGCAGGTTGCTTCGCAGCCAGCGTTAAGGCTCTTGAGATGTTTGATAACGGCGCTAAGCAGTAATCTAAAATCCGAAGGTTTAAAAAGCATCTTGTATTTTGCAAGATGCTTTTTTTATTAAGAAAGGGCACAATCATGGCAACACAAACAATTCATCCCTCTCCCCTTTACGGCGAAGCTTTTTCGTCGCTTCGGGAGAATCCAGACCGCGGCTTTCGCTTAGAAGCCTATATTTGTCTTGGCTCGGACACCGTCACCTTTCACAAGGGTAAAACGCCGCTCGGTTATTTAGACGAACAGCTAGCGCTTTATAAAGACTATCCCGTGCATTTAGTGCAGGTTTATGTTTATCTTTCGGAATACTGCAAAAAGCCTTTAGACGAAAGGGCGTTTGCACAGCTGGAAACCTATTTAGAGGGACTCAAAGCCCGCGGACTTCGCGCCGTTTTACGTTTTGCTTATGAATTTGAGGTCAATCGAAAGATAGGCCCTACCACAAAGCAAATAAAGGCGCATTTAGAAGAGATTTCCAAATGGATGTCCGAACACGAAGCACTCGCAAAAGACACGGTTTTGGTGCTTCAGGCAGGATTTTTCGGTGCTTGGGGCGAATGGCACACAGCGAAACACTTTCATTCTAAGAAAAAACTGCTTACGGCGATTGCCGATATTCTGCCCGACTGGCTTTCTTTGCAGGTACGGCGTGAATATATGAAAAAGAAAATTCCCGCGCACAAAAACTTTGACCGCATCGGTTATCACGATGATTATCTGGTCGGTGTTTATCACAAATGGAGCACGCCGGATGCGCCAGAGTTTCAAAATTTCTCAAAAGAATCCGCATTATTGCTGAATGACGGCGAAATGCCGTGGGGCAAGGACACTTCCTATAAAAATGGGTGGATTGACGGCTTAGAATTTTTAAAAGGCTGTGCACTTCGACACCTTTCGACCTTGAGCATGACCCACAATTTTATAGAGGACGGGAAAGCTTATAATATGTCTCGCTGGCAAGGTGAAACCCTTTCCACGGCACAATCTGTAGAGCTGGGTCTCCCCTATTCCACAACATATTTTAAAAATTCCGAACAAGAAGAAATAGAGAGAACGGTTTTTGATTATCTCGCCGATCATCTGGGTTATCTAATTTCAGTAAAGGAAATTGCCTTTACCGAAAATCGTTTAACTTTAACGCTTTGTAACGAGGGATTCGCTCTTCCCTACGGATTTTCTTCGCTTTCTTGCTATGTAAAATATAATAATGAGATGAAAAAGCACGTTTTATTTTCTGATTTTCAAGACAGGGCATTGCTCGGCGGAACAGAAAACCGCTTCACAGCAGAGGGCGATTTTAAAGAGGCTGTCGCTATTGGTTTTGCCCTGCGAAAGCCTACTGCCCCCGCGCTTTCGGGGATTCGTTTTGCCAATGACTGCACCTTTGAAAATAATATCAACTGGTTTACACTATAAAAAACAAGGTGGATGACTTTTAAAGTCTCCACCTTATTTTTATGCCGGCATTTCGGCAAGGGATTTAAAGGTATAGCCTTCGTTTCTTGCCCAGTCAATAATTCTGCCCAAGGCGTGGGCGTTATCGGGAGAAACGGAATGCAAAAGCAGTACTGCACCGGGGTGAATGCGAGCCGTAACGGTTTGAAACGCATACTCCTCGCCTTTTTGCTTGTCTAAATCCCAATCCGCGTAGGCGGAGGACCAAAAGACACATTTAAAGCCGAGCGAGCCGACCAAATCGAGGGCGCAATCGGAATATTCGCCCATGGGGAAGCGGAAAAACGGCGCGCTGTAGCCGAAATGCGTGCGCAAATAATCATCCATACCCTTGATTTCCTGTGCCATTTCGAGCCTTGTGAGCTTCGGGAAGGACGGATGCTTTACGGAATGGTTGCCGACAATATGCCCTTCTTGAATCATACGGGCAATGAGGTCGGGGTAGTCTTTCACCTGTGGAAGCGTGCAGAAAAATGCCGCCGGCACGCCCTTTTCGCGCAAAGTATCCAAAATCTTCGCGGTGTAGCCGTTTTCATAACCACAATCGAAGGTTAAATACAGCACCTTTTCGGTAGATTTTGTATCGAGGCAAACGGCGTTGAAGCCTTTTTCCTCAAAATACTTTTGATTCTCAATCGAGGTTTGGTGCGGCTTGCCGTCCTTGGAGACGCCGTAGCTGTAGCCGTGCTTTTCGGTGGAAAGTCCCCTTGTGTTTTCGGGGTCGGGCACCGTAAAATCCAACAGCGGCAAGGGTGGAAAGCCCGTATAGGTCTGTTCATCCTTTTGCGCTGGATTCTCACCCGCCATGGGCATGGGGTCCTGATAGTCTACAATAGATTCATCGGGAATCTGTTTGGGGCTTTCCATTCGCTTATCCTTGCAGCAAGAACAAAAGAGTAAAGCCGTACAAAGGCAAAGTCCGATGATTTTTAAAACATATTTTTTCATAAAAAATCTCCTCGAGGCGCTTTTCTATCGAGAAACAGAAAAGCGCCCCGTCCATTTTATTTCATGGAAGCCTGTAACTGATCCACAAAGCTGGTGATGACATTTGCCGCCTTTTTCGCGGTCTTCTTCACCTTGCGCTTGGTGGAGGTGTTTTTCATCATCCCACCGACAACGGCAGCCGCAGAACCTACGGCTAAGCTTACGCCGACTGCCTTTGCGGCATTACTCATAGAGCTGTTCATCTTTTTCATCCTCCTTTTTTAAGATGTATTCTTAGTTTACGGCGTTCTTTCAAAATCATCCTTGGGAAATTTTGCGATTTTTAAAAATTTGCGCCTTTACAAGCACAAAAAATCTTCGTATAATAGAAAGACAGGAAAGGAAGAATAGCTATGGAACTTAACATTGTTTTAGTAGAACCCGAAATCCCGCAGAACACGGGCAATATCGCCAGAACCTGCGCCGCAACCGGCTCCAGACTGCATTTGGTCGGCCCAATGGGATTTCAGATTGACGATAAAAAATTAAAGCGTGCCGGCCTTGATTACTGGCATCTTTTAGACATTACCTATTATGATTCTTTGGATGATTTTCTCGAGAAAAATAAGGAAGACGAGGAGAATTTTTACTTTTTCACAACCAAGGGCAAGCACATCCATTCGGATTTAGAATACCCCGAAAAGGTCTTTCTTTTCTTCGGCAAGGAAACAAAAGGTTTGCCGGAATGGTTATTGCATGACCACCCCGACCGCTGTGCCAGACTCCCCATGCTCAATGACGCCGCCGCAAGAAGTTTAAATCTTTCAAACTCGGTTGCCGTTGCAGTATATGAGGTTTTACGCCAGTGGAACTACCCGAATCTCCTTTGCGAAGGACATTTAAGAGAATTTGACGATTAAGCCGTAACAAAATGTAAAGGCTAAATTCTAATCAAAATAAAAAGACCGGAATCCCAAATTTACTGGGATTCCGGTCTTTTGCTTACAGGGAATTTTTTACCATTCTAATATGAATTTACAATCCGGTTTGGAATTGAAAATATTGCTGTAATGCTCCATTTCAACATAGTTGTTGGAATTATTTAAAGCATAAGCCATAACACCGCTACCTTTTCTGCCTTGGCTTACGGAAGAAGCTGCTTTCCCTTCTGTTGCAGGATAGGATTCTAAAATATTATTATCTTTATCGTATACTTTCATATCCATATCACTAATATACAAATCATCTTCACAAGCAATATTTTCAAACTCGTAAGAAATCAAAATAACTCTGTCAGCTTGTTTATCCGAAAATTCGTTTCTCTTTTTTGTTTCGTTAACGCCTGTGATTTTGATTGTGTACTCTTTACCGGATGTTTTTACCGTTACCGTTTCTCCGAGCTTATAAGCCGGAATTTTAGCACTTTCTGTTGTCGTTTCGTTTTTCTTATTTCCCCCGTCGCCAGATGTTTCCGCATCTGACCCTCCACTAGCAACAGCAAAAAACGTAAAAGTCAAAATTAATGCGATTGCCACAACTGAATACATTACTCTTTTCATTTCTTTTTCTCCTTTGTATAGTATTTTTTTATTAAATTACAGCTCAAAAGAGTTGCTGTAAAATATACCACTACGTCTATTCCATCGCCATACCCTTTACAAATACCGATATATTGAAAAACTTCGTAAAGTGTACCGCATAAAAAACAAACCGTGCCTGTAGCGACTAAATATTTCCGTCCAAACAGTTCTTTAAAAATCGGTGCCAAAGAGAAATTAAAAGCCATCGCCCATAAAAAATCTGGTATAAAATTACGAATAAAAGACAAACGCCCTTTAACACTCTGCGCAGATAAATAAATCCACACGCCGGCACTCAGAAGCGCAAGAGAAACTAATTGCAGTTTTAGTGTTTTTTTCATAGAAAGTATCCATTTTTCTTTGTTGCAGTCCAGTAATACAATACCATAGTATTTATAGATTGTCAAGTATTTGCATACAATAGTATTGTTATATTTGCGGAGGTGATTGCAAATGTTAAATGAAAGAATACGAAGCCTTCGTCTATCCAAGGGCATCAGTCAAGTGGAACTTGCCAAGTTGTTAAGTGTTAGTAAGCAGAGCATTTCCAATTGGGAAAATGACAATATTCAGCCTTCTATTGAAATGCTGATACATTTAGCAGATATTTTTAATGTTTCTACAGACTATCTTTTGGGCAGAGAAATAGAGAGAAAAATTGATACCACCGGTCTTACAGATTTAGAAATTGAGCATATTCAAACAATTATCAATGACCTTAGAAATAAAATATAAAAAAACGGGAAACCCTTTCATGGGCTTCCCGTTTTTTGTCCCCTGTTTACTTTTTCATTTCTTTTAAAAAAGTCGAAATTTACTCTTCGTCCTCGTCTTTTCTATAGTGCTTATAGCCCGGATGCTTGCCTGTGATGCCGTAGTAGGAACGAAGATTGATGAGCTTGTCGATATTCTCGCGCGAGATTTCCTTTTCACCGCCGAGAAGGTGTGCGACAAGGTTGATTTTGGCAAAAAGCTCTAAGGTTTCCATGCGGTAGTAGGCGGTCAGCACGTCTACGCCCATGGTGAGTGCTCCGTGGTTTTCTAAGAGCACAGCATCATGCTCCTGCAAATACGGTGCAATCGCGTCCGGCACTTCCTGTGTAGAGGGTGTGCCGTAAGGGGTTACCGGAATCGAGCCGAGCGCCGCAACGGTTTCAATCATGGTGTAGCGGTCGAGCGGAATATGCGCTACAGCATAGCCGGTCGCTACAGGCGGATGTGCATGGAGCACAGCGCCGACGTCGGGACGCTCTTTATATACACGCAGGTGCATTTTGATTTCGGAGGAGGGTCTGTAATTGCCCTCGGCTTCTAAAACATTGCCCTCTTTGTCGATAACAACAAGCTTTTCGGGGGTAATAAAGCTCTTGCTGATGCCCGTGGGGGTAGCTAAAATTTTGCCGTCGGGTAAAAGGACGGAAAGGTTACCGTCGTTTGCGGCGACCCAACCGAGCTGCCAGGTTTTGTGGCAAATGTCGCACATTTGCTCTCTTACATCCATATAACTAAGTGCCATTTTTCTGTTCTTCTTTCTTTTATTTATTCTGTTACAACGCCCTTTTGGAGCATTACATTGGCATACAGTGCACTCTCGCCGGTCACGACGATGAGGTAAGCGTCTTTGGCTTCTTCGTAGAACTTAAAACGCTCGATATATTCGAAAGCCGCCTTACCTCTGGCATCGAATTTGGAAACAATATCATAATATGTATCCCAAATCGGGGTTTCGACAGGGTCACCTGACACAACTTCCATAAGTCCCACGGGGGTTTCGGTATAGGTATCTAAGGGGAAAAGCTGTAAAATCGCTTCGAGCACCTCGGGTACACCGTGACCGTCCATACGAATCACAATCGAATTTTTGCCCACGGAATGTGCCGGGAAGTTGCCGTCGGAAATCACCATACGGTCGGCATGGCCCATTTCGCAAAGTGCTTTTAAAAGCTCGGGCGGTAAAATTTTCGGAATGCCTTTTAACATAAGGCTGTCACCTCTTTGAATTTTTCATAAGCTTGGTTTGCCGTTTCGAGGAGCGCCGCCTGCGGTTCATAGACCTTTGGCTGTTCGGATTCTAATAAAATCCGTCTACCGGTTTTTAAATCCGGAATTTCCCCGAGGGCGAGTAGTTGTAATAAAATATTGCCGTAAACTGTGGCTTCCACAGGTCCTGCCACAACGGTTTTGGAAAGCACATTCGCCGCCGTTTCGCACAGAAGCTGATCCTGCACACCGCCGCCGACGATATAGAATTTTTCGTAGTGCTTTTTCGTGCAAAATTCTACCTGCTCCGCGGCATAGCGATATTTCATGGCTAGGCTGTCATAAATACAGCGAAGAATCTGCCCCTTGGTTTCGGGCACCGGCTGCCCTGTTTTTTGGCAGTATTCGCGAATGCGTTTCGGGATATTGCCTGCCGGAACAAAAATTTCGTCATCGGGGTCGATGAAACATTGAAACGGTTTTTCGGCGCGCGCCAAAGCTTCCATTTCGGCAAAGGAGAGCGCCTCGCCCTCTTTTTTCCACTGGCGTCTAGTCTCCTGAATGAGCCAAAGCCCGATGATATTCTTTAAAAACGAAGCCTTGTTTCCGTAGCCACCCTCGTTGGTGAGGTTGCATTGATAGGCATCCGCATTGAGAATCGGCGCGGGAAGCTCTGTGCCGAGGAGCGACCATGTGCCACAGCTGAGGAAAAGAAAATCCTCTTCCTCGGTCGGGACAGCCGCCATCGCGCACTGGGTGTCGTGCCCTGCCACGGCGATAACTTCGGTCGGGGAAAGCCCCAATTCCTCGCAAATCGCTTCGGAAAGCTGCCCCGCCTTGGTGGCAGTCGGCTGAATCTCGGTTAAGAGCTTTTCGGGGATAGAAAGTGCATCTAAAACCCGTTTGGACCACGTTTTCTTTTCGGCATCCAAAAGCTGGGTGGTGGAGGCAATGGAGTATTCCGTGCCCTTTTCATTCGTGAGAAAATACCGCAAAAGGTCGGGCATCAATAAAAGACAATCCGCACGCTCTAACACCTCGGGACGCTCGAGTGCCAAGGCATAAAGCTGAAAGGCGGTGTTGATTTCCATGAACTGGTTACCCGTAATCTGATAAAATTCCTCTTTTGGGAGCTTCCTAAAGGCTTTTTCTAAAATGCCGACGGTACGCGCATCCCGATAATGCACAGGATTTTCAAGGAGCTTGCCGTGTGCATCCAAAAGCCCGAAGTCCACACCCCAGGTGTCGATACCGATGCTGTCGAGGTCACCCTCTGCCTTCGTTTTCAAAAGACCTTCTTTGATTTCAAAGAGCAGTCTTAAAACATCCCAGTACATCGTACCATTCACAGTGACGGGGTCATTCGAGAAGCGGTGTAGCTCCTTTAAGGCGATTTTTTCGCCGTCGAACGTGCCGAGAATGGCACGCCCCGACGAAGCCCCAAAGTCAAAGGCTAAGGTTTTTACTTCTTTTTTCATAACGGTTTTCCTTATTTATAGAGCGGGCCGAAGTTCTTGCAGGCTCTGAAGTCTGCGCCCTCTTTATCCATACCGAAGGCATTCCAAGCCGCCGGACGGAAGATTTTTTCTTCGGGTACGTTGTGCATGCAAACCGGAATACGAAGCATAGAGCAAAGGGTGATGAGGTCTGCACCAATATGGCCGTAGCTGATTGCGCCGTGGTTTGCGCCCCAGTTGTTCATCACATCATAAGCGGATTTGAAAGCACCCTCGCCGGTAAGTCTCGGTGCAAACCAAGTGCAGGGCCAGGTGTAGTCGGTGCGCTTCCAAAGAATGTCGGAAACCTCTTCGGGTAATTTTACGGTGTAGCCCTCGACAATCTGCATCACAGGGCCTAAGCCCTTAACGATATTGAGCCGGCACATGGTCGCCGGCATTTCGGCATCGGTTAAGAATCTCGAGGAGAAGCCACCGCCTCTAAAATAACCCATATCTGCGGCGTTCCAAGTGGTAGCATCGAGGCAGGCTTTCTGATCCGCTTCGGTCATTTCCCAGAACGGTTTTACAGTAGGATTGCCGTTTGCATCCTTCGCTTCTGCCGAGAAATCGAGGGCAGATGCGCCGGAGTTGATGAGATGAAGGAAACCGCCTGCTTCTTTGGCAACGCCCTCTAAATCATAGCCCGTTGCTTTCTTAACCGCTTCGGGGCTCCAATAGGTACGAACATCGGAGAAAAGCTGAGCACGGTTGGTCAGGAGCTTGCCGAAGAGCATGGAGACACCGTTTAAGGTATCGTTTTCGGTTGCCATAACATAGGTTTCTCTTGCGCCGTTCCAGTCAAAGGAAGAGTTCAAAAGCGCTTCGGGATAGTCACAGTTCGGATAGAAGTCCGTCCACTGTCTTTGACCCTGGAAGCCGCCGCAAATGGCGTTATGACCGACCATTTCCTCTTCTCTGCCCTCGGGAAGATTCGGGTTGCCGTTGTAAAGGTCCTTGATGATGCACATCATTTTTACAACAAATTCCCAAGCTTCTTCCTTTTCTTTATCGGACTTTTTGAACCAGTCGGGGTTCTTGTCGAAGCCCTCCTTGCAGTGTTCCTTTGTCCATTTCATTGCCTTTTGGAATTCGGCTTCGTCGTAGATACCCTCGGTCATGCGGCGGATGATTTCTACCTCATCTACAGATTCTACACGCATACCGAGATATTCTTCAAAGAAATCGGAGTTGATAATCGAACCGCCGATGCCCATGCAGATAGAGCCGATTTGTAAATAGGATTTGCCGCGCATGGTCGCCGCCGCAACAGCCGCTCTACCAAAGCGCAGAAGCTTTTCGCGCACATCCTCGGGAATGGTGGTGTCCTCCTTATCCTGCACGTGCTTACCGTAAACGCCGAACGCCGGAAGTCCTTTCTGCGCATGGGTGGCAAGAACGGAAGCCAAATACACCGCACCGGGTCTTTCGGTGCCATTGATGCCCCAAACACCCTTAATAGTATCTCTTTGCATATCCATAGTCTCTGCACCGTAGCACCAGCAGGGGGTTACGGTCAGGGTAATGGCAACGCCGGCTTTCCTAAACTGGTCTTCACAGGCGGCGGATTCCGCTACTCTACCGATGGTGGTATCCGAAATAATGACCTTTACAGGTTCGCCGTTCGTGTAGCGAAGGTTCTCTTCAAACAGTGCCTTTGCGGATTTCGCCATTTGCATGGTCTGCTCCTCTAAGGATTCGCGAACCTTTAAGGGTCCTCTTCTGCCGTCAATCACGGGACGGATACCGATAACGGGATAATCGCCGATGAGTCTGGATTTTGCCATTTTGTTTTCCTCCTTAACCTCTCTTTTATAAAAATCAAAGGATTATTTATAAAATCTTTCATGATATTTCTATTATACTGTTGTTTTTCTATAAAAGCTTGTAGTATAATAGCAATAAAGTATAACAATATTCACTTTTTTGGAGGGAGAAAGATGCTCAATATGGGTTACGAAGAACAAACCACACGCGGCACTGTCTCTTTTCCTATAGAATATCACCATGTCGATAAGAAGCATCCGCGCTATCAAATGCCCCTGCACTGGCATATTGATTTTGAAATTATCCGTGTGCTTTCGGGCGAATTTCTCTTGACCCTCGACACCGAAACCGTACTTTTGACCGAGGGCGACGCGATTCTCCTACATGGCGGTGTCCTGCACGGCGGCGTTCCGAAGGACTGCGTTTATGAATGTCTCGTATTTGATTTGGGCTATTTTTTGCGCACCTCTCCCCTCTATCAAAAAGAGCTTGACCCTCTGCAAAATCAGCAGTTTCAAAAAGAAAGCATCGTAAAAGAGGATTCCGAGGAGGGTGCACTTTTAAAGAAGCTTTTTTCGGCAATGATTGCCCATGAAAAGGGCTGTGAATGGCAGATTACGGGACTACTTTTTGAGCTTTTCGCCTTTTTACAGCGCAACGAACGGCACGAGGAGCTTTTGCCGACGGCGACCCGCGACATGCGCCGGATTCAGCAAATTAAACGTGTGCTATCGCTCATCCGAAAGGAATACGCCTCTCCCCTCACCCTAGAGGAGCTTGCGGAGGCTTCGGGGATGTCGCCCAAATATTTCTGCCGCTTTTTCAGCTCCATGACCGGCAAAACGCCGATTGACTATCTCAACTACTACCGCGTGGAATGTGCTGCCGACCACCTGCTCTATTCCGAGGAGAGTGTCACGGACATTGCGCTTTCCTGCGGCTTTAACGATTTAAGCTATTTTGTAAAAACATTCAAACGCTACAAGGGGATGACCCCCAAGCAGTTTCGGAAAGGACAAACCCATGAAGCAGAATAAACCCAATCTTTTTGACGCGCTCAAGGCGTACAGCACCTCGGGCGCCTATCCCTTTCATATGCCGGGGCACAAGCGCAACACCGCGCTTTTAGGCGACGATTTGCCCTTAGCCGAGGACATCACCGAAATCGACGGTTTCGACAATCTTCACAATCCCGAGGGCATTTTAAAAGACCTCGCCGAGCGTTTGGCGGCGCTTTACGGCAGTGCGTTCAGCCTGCCCCTTGTGAACGGCTCGACGGGCGGCATTTTAGCCGGCATCGCCACCTGCTGTTCCTACGGCGACAGCATTTTAATGGCACGCAACTGCCACAAATCCGTTTATAACGCCGTATCCCTTTTGGGGCTAAAGCCCTACTATGTGGTACCGCCGACCGACGAAAAAACCGGCATTGCCGGAAGTATTCGCCCCGAGGATATAAAATCTGCCTTGGAATTGCACCCCGAAATCCGTTTGGTAGTTTTGACCTCGCCGACCTATGACGGTGTGCTTTCCGACATTAAAACGATTGTAAATTTGGCGCACGAAAGAGAGATTCCCGTTTTGGTTGATGAGGCGCACGGCGCGCATCTTCGCTTTACGCCGCTTGCCGAATTTTCTGCCGTGCCCTGCGGAGCAGATATTGTCATCCAGTCCCTGCACAAGACCCTCCCCGCCATGACGCAATGTGCCGTAGCGCATGTGAACGGCAAGCGCATTTCCCCCACCGCATTTTTAAAGAAATGTGCCGTTTTTGAGACCTCTAGCCCCTCTTACATCCTGCTTTCTTCGATTGCACTTTGTGTGAAGTTCTTGGAAGAAAAGGGAAAAGAGGCTTTTGGAAATTATCAAAATCTGCTGTCGAAATTTTCAGCAGAGTGCGAAGATTTAGAGCATCTTTTCGTTTTAAATAAGGGAAAGGATTCCGCTTCGCAGCACCCGACCTTCTTTGCTTTTGACGAGGGCAAGCTCCCGATTGTAACGGTAAATACCGATATAGACGGCAATGCCCTTTTAGAAAAACTGCGCGAAGAATTCGCCTTAGAGAGTGAAATGGCGGCGCTTTCCTATGCACTTTTAATGACCTCCCCCTGCGACACGAAAGAGGGCTTCCTACGTTTAACTGCGGCACTGCATAAAATAGATGCTTCTTTAAATCGCACCGAAAATCCCCCGACCTTTGCAGAAATGACCCTGCCCGAACGTGTACTTCTTCCCTCGGAAGCCGAAGAAAAGGACGGTGTGTTTTTGCCTCTTGAAAACACCGCAGGCAAAATTGCGCTCGATGCGCTTTGGTGCTATCCGCCCGGTATTCCGCTTTTGGTTCCCGGTGAAAAAATCAACGAAGGCATGTTAAAGCGCATTGATGCTATGAAAAAAGCCGGCTTATCGGTGCAAACCGGCGACAAAAAGCTCCCCGATTTTCGCGTTTTGGATTGACAAAGCACAGGAAGTATGCTACTATATTTTCGTAAAAATCTTTCTATTTAAAGGAGAAATTATCATGAAAAGAATTCAGACTATAAAGACTCGCGATTTAAAGAAGAGCGCACAGAACGGCGGCTGCGGCGAATGCCAGACTTCTTGCCAGAGCGCTTGCAAGACCTCCTGCGGCGTTGCTAACCAGCAGTGCGAAAAATGCATGGCAGAAAGCAAATAAGAATTTTTAGACTTTATGCAGAAAAGCCGTTTTCTTCAAAAGATAACGGCTTTTCTTTTTGAGGAATTTTAGAAACTATGTTACATCTTTACAAATTAAACGGCTATAACATTGCACTCGACGTATTCAGCGGCTCGGTACATGCACTCGATGACGTGTCTTTTGACATGCTTTCCATGTGGGAGGAAAAGACCCCCGAGGAAATCGACCGCATCCTTTTAGAAAAATATAAAGACAGAGAAGACGTTACCCCCGAGGAACTCGCAAATATTCGTGCAGATTTTGAGGAACTCAAGGAAAACGGTCAGCTCTTTACCGAAGATCAGTATGCCGACATGGCATTTGATTTCAAAAAGCGTCACACCGACATTAAGGCGCTTTGCCTGCACGTTGCACACACCTGCAACCTCAACTGCTCCTACTGCTTCGCGGCACAGGGTAAATATCACGGTGAACGTGCCATTATGAGCTTTGAAACCGGTAAGCGCGCCATTGACTTCTTGGTAGAACATTCCGGCAAGCACCGCAACTTAGAAGTGGACTTCTTCGGCGGCGAACCGCTCATGAACTTCGACGTTGTAAAGCAGATTACCGCTTACGCCAGAAGCATCGAAAAGCAGTATAACAAAAACTTCCGCTTCACCCTCACCACAAACGGTGTGCTCGTGGATGACGATGTCATTGATTTTGCCAATAAAGAGTGCCACAACGTTGTACTCTCTCTTGACGGCAGAAAAGAAGTGCACGACCATCTTCGTAAAACCGTCAACGGCAAGGGCAGTTACGATACCATTGTGCCGAAGTTCCAGGAGTTCGTGAAGAAGCGCGGCGACAAGGAATATTATGTACGCGGCACTTACACCCACAACAATGTGGAATTCACTAAAGATATTTTCCACATGGCAGATTTAGGCTTTACCAAGCTTTCTATGGAGCCTGTAGTTTGCGCACCAGGTGAGCCTTACGCCTTAACCGAAGAGGATTTGCCGATTCTCTATAGACAGTATGAAATCTTAGCCGAGTACATGCTCCAAAGAAGACGTGCCGGCAAGCCGATTACCTTCTACCACTACATGCTCGACCTCGAAGGCGGTCCGTGCATTTACAAGCGTATTTCCGGCTGTGGTTCGGGCACAGAATACATGGCAGTTACCCCGTGGGGCGACCTTTACCCCTGCCACCAGTTCGTTGGCGATGAAAAATACTTAATGGGTAACATTTGGGACGGCGTTAAGAACACAGAGCTTCAGAACGAATTTAAGCTCTGCAACGCTTACGCAAGACCCGACTGCAAGGACTGCTGGGCAAAGCTTTACTGCAGCGGCGGCTGTGCGGCAAACGCCTGCCACGCAACAGGTTCTATCACCGGCACTTACGAATATGGCTGCAAGCTCTTTAAAAAGCGCATGGAATGTGCGATTATGTTAAAAGTAGCCGAAGCCTTAGACGATGCCGAAACGGAAGAAAACGAATAATTTTATATCTTATAAAAAAGACCGAAGAGCAAAATCTTCGGTCTTTTTCTTTCGCTCTTGCGATAAAAATTTATGCGTGCTATACTGTAGTTAACAAACGAAAGGAAGTGCTGTGCATGGGATTTTTTGATCGTTTTAGAAAAGAGCCTTTAGAGGATGTTTACGAAAGTCCGAAACGAAGCGTGCAACCGATGCCACAATTCGAGCCGGAAGCTTTTGAACCACTCGAGGAGCTTCCCAACTTCACCTTGGGCGTTTTGACTTCTCACCCCTGTAGAGGTGAAATTCAAAATTGCATTGTTCTTGGCACGGCTTCAGGAGAAATTCGTCCCAATGATATAGTGTATCTCAAAAATTTGGGCGAAGAACCTTTAGTAACAAAAGTTTTAGCCATCTATGATGAATATGAAAAGCCACTGGATATGGCTTTGGACGGCTATCTTGTCTATTTATGGTTAGAAAATGCCTCTAATTATCCGATTCGTGTAGGCAGTGTGGTTTATGAGAGAAACGCTACGCAAGAAGAAATCCAAACTACACACCGTAACACTTTAGAAGAATTTTATCTGTCTGAAGAAGAAAACATCTATCTAACCGATGACGCGGAAGAGGCAATCACCGCAACAGACACAGCGGAGCTTTTAAATCTTCTTCTTTCTTGTGAAGAAAACGGCGAAGAAGAGGACGAAGATAATTTCTACAATAAAAAAGATTTACTTTCCGAACTTCTTGGCAACACCCTTATAAAAGAAGAAAGTATTTTCTACGTGGAAGAGCAAGGCAAACCTTTGCTTTTCACAGATAAAGATGCATCGGAGCAAACCTGTGCCATGTTGCTGACTAAACCATATTATAGTGAAAACTTTGCAGAGGAAGCCCCGTCTTTCCAAGTGCATGAAGTGCAAAATGGAGCGGACGAAAACGGCATTCATGCGTTTTTATTCAGACTCGTTCATACATATGGTGCAAACGGCATTGCCCTAAACTATCGCAACGTGAAAGTAGAAGAAGAATTCTTCCTTTCCCCTCTCGATGAAGCGTAATACATGCTATAAAATTTAAGCTGCCAGTCGATACAATGCTCGACTGGCAGCTTTTTCGTTGGGTCATAAAGTTTATTTTCTACATTTCTTTTTATAAAGTGCAATCGACACAAACCAAGAAGCCGCATACACCACTAAACTGACAATGCAAAAGCTGATTGTTGAAAGCGATCGAACATCCTCTAGACTATACTGGGAATTTAGCACAAAAACACCGGCATAAAAAATGCCAATTACCATAGCACACATAAACCTGCCTTTTTGTGCGCCAAAATATACAACAAACGGCATGGTTAAGCCAGCCATTAAAAGCGCTGAGCCTAAAACATAAGCCATCATAGTCCATACTGTTTTTCCATTTCCTGCCTCGGACAAAAAGGCCTTTAGAAGCTGAACGAGAAGCAGTAATCCAACAATCAAAAACTGTCCAAGTAAACCCACCACATATTTGCAGGAAACAATTTTCTCTATACTATTCGGCAAGATTTTTTGATAATCTTCCCACCGGCTATTTTCATCCAAGCCCCAAAGCGTATAGGGAAGTGCACCGGCAATCAGGCACGGGTAGAGCATTAAAAGAAAAATGCTGTCTGACCAAAAAGAAACAATAATCAAAAATAAACAAAGTGCAAAATACAATTTAAAATACCTTTTGGTTAAATAAAAGTCCTTTAAAAGCAAGCCTTTCATACACTTTCTTCTCCTTTCACCATATAGACAAACAATTCCTCTAAGCTGACCGGGCTGTAGGAGAGCTCCCTCGGCACTGCCGAACGCTTGAGAATGACTTCTGTGCCAAACGTGTTGTCTTTGCAGAAAAGAACGTCTGTTTTGGGGAAGCTCAGTGCCGTTTCTTTATCGCAATGCACAGCACAATAGGTGGAGGTTAATACGTCTTTTTCTTCACATAAAAGTAGCTTGCCTTGATGCAAAAACGCAACATAGTCGCATATTTTTTCAAGGTCGCTGACAATATGTGAGGAAAGCAAAACGCCGTGCGCCTCATCGCAGACAAAATCTCGAAACACGTCTAAAATTTCCTCTCGAATCACAGGGTCAAGACCGCTTGTAGCCTCATCCAGAAGCAAAAGTCGGCTTCTGTGAGAAAGGGCTATGGCGATGCCGACCTTCATTTTCATACCTTTGGAAAAGCTCTCGAAGGGTTGCTTTAACGGCAAAGAAAAGCGCTCACAAAGCTGAAAAAATTTTTCTTCTTCCCACTGCTTATAGGTGTTTCTCATAATTTTTTCAATTTGTGTCACCGTAAGGCAACCGGGAATGCCGATTTCATCGGTTACCACGCCGATGTCTTCTTTTAAATGGATCATGTTTTCTTCGCTGTTTTCTTCACCGAGGATGCGCACCGAGCCGCTGTTTTTTTGTAAGGTATTCAAAATCAAACGAAGCAGTGTACTTTTGCCTGCACCGTTTTCGCCGACCAAGCCCATAATACAGCCGCCCGGCAAAGAAAGGGTTACATTCTGCAAAGAGAAATCTTTAAAATTTTTGGAAAGATTTTGAATTTCTAACAGTTCGCTCATAGCTTTTCCTCCATACTGAAATCTAACATTTCATGCACTTCTGCCGGATTTAAATTACACGCTTTAGAAAGAACGGAAACCTCATCTAAAAGCTTTTCAATCTTTTTTAAATGCTCCTCGCGCAGGAGCTCGGCATTTTGCTGTGCGACAAAACAGCCTTTCCCTTGCATCGTATAAATAAAGCCGTCTTTTTCCAGTTCATCATAGGCACGCTTGGTGGTAATGAAGCTGATTTGCAAATCTCGTGCCAAGCCGCGAATCGACGGAAGAAGGGTATTTTCTTTCAGCGCGCCACTGATAATCTGACTTTTAATCTGTGTGTAAATTTGGTCGTAAATCGGCGCAGTGCTCTTATTATCAATGTAAATTTGCACATTCTCACCTCTCATTTACTGTATATACCGATTATATACAGTAATAACAGTTTTGTCAAGAGGAAAAATAAAAAAGCTGTATCTAAAAAAGATACAGCTTTTTTGATATATTCTGTTTTGTACCCAGATAAGTTCTCTTTTTCAGGTTAAGAGAGCGCAATGACTCTGGCACGTTTCGGAATAATTTCTAAGCTATGCGTAACCAGAATGACGGTTTTACCCAAATCATTCAGTTTTAAAAGCATTTCCATGACTGCCGCGGCGTTTTCTTTATCCAAAGAGCCAGTAGGTTCATCGGCTAAAACAATTTTGCATTTTTTCAACATCACGCGCGCGAGAGCAACTCTTTGTTGTTCCCCACCCGAAAGCTTGTAGACCTTAGTATCCATTTTATCTTCTAAGCCAACTGCCGCCAAGGCTTCCTCGGGAGAAAGTGCTTCCCTGTGCTTTTTCGGGACGATGTTTAAATTCTCTTTTACGGTTTTATTTTCCATAAGCGCAAAATTTTGAAACAGAAAATTGACGGTTTCGCTGAAATACGCCTTTTGATTTTTGCGCTTATAAATATCCTTTTCGTCTACGATCACACTACCGCTGTCCGGCTTTTCCAAACCGCCGATGATATTGAGCAGTGTACTTTTACCACAGCCGCTTTTGCCTGTAAAGACCACAAATTCGCCGTCTGCAATTCGGAGGCTGAAATCCTGAAACAAAATTTTTTCGCCGAATGCCTTTGTAATTTCGGTAAGCTCTATCATAGCGCGCCCCCCTTTAAAATTTGAATAACCTTTGTTTTTTCAAAGCGATGCAGTCGCCATAAAAGAAGCAGGCTTTCTGCCAAAAGAACGCCAAAGCCTGTCACAACAGCCAATTTTTTATAGGGCAAGCCCAGCAAATAAAAAATTAAAACTGCCGTCATAACGCCGATTGCCGCCGCATAGAGGTTTAAAAAAATTAGGGATTTGTTTTTAGAAAACACGCTGTAGCCCATCAGTTTTTTTAAAGATAGCTCCACGGCGTGGGCGCTGTATTCAAAACGAATTAAAACCGAAATCATAGAAAGGTCTATACACAGCTGTAAAGCAATCATAACTATACTCAGCATTACGGTTCTGGAAATGCCGCTCTTGTGTGCCGCAAAAACCCCTTTTGCTGAGAAAATCTCTGTTTTGATTCCCTCTTTTTCTAAGTGCGTCTGTTCCAAATAAGAAGACTGATACAAAGCATAACGCGCTTGCGGATTATACAATTCTTTTGCTTCAACCGCTTCAGCAATTTCTTTCTCTGTTTTACAATAAATAAAAATGGGATTTTCGGAAACGCCGTATCCCATTTGTGCATTTTTCCGGTCATTCAAATGGAAAAATAAAGCTTTAGATGGCTTCTTTGCATGATAAATCGGCAAATCCTCACAGGTAACGCCTAAATCCATAGAAAGCACGGCTTTGCACTGCTCTAAAACCATTGCATCGGACTCTGTTTTCAAATCACAGTCATAGGGCAGAACAACAAAACTTTGCTCTGTGGGAAGCGGCTGTTCCATACCGGATTGAACGAAAAGAGAAGCATCGTTGGAAAGAATGATTTCCCTGTCACTTTCGGCACTGCATTCCCGAAAAGAAAAGGTCGCCATATTCTGCCGCAAGCCATTGAGCAGCAAGGCTCCATACATTTCCTCTGTCTTTTGAAAATTTTCTTCGGTTCGCACAGCAGGCAGTAAAGACACAAAAGCCTTGGTTTTATAAGGCTGTACATCTTTTTCGTGCCACAGCGGCTGCAGATTCACGGAAAGCAAAGCAAGATTACCGCAAAGCAGAGTCACGGTTAATACCATAGATGCCACCTTGACCAAATAGCAGTTGGAAACGGTTGCTTCCCCGATATTGCCGCCGTAAAGAATTTCTTTATAACGAATTCGATAAATGGAAAGATAAAGGCACGTATTCAGTATAGCGGACAGCGCGAGCAAGCCGATATAAACAGGCAAATTATAATCCGTATAGAAAAAGGGCTTCAAAAGCGCACGTAGCAGGAAAAAGCAAAGAAACAATACTGCGGCATCCAAAGCGGAATTTTCGAGGACGGCGCGTCCTTTGGATTGTCCCAGAGAAATTTTTAAAAAGATTTCTTTTTTTCTAAATTGCAAATCCAAGGCAGAAATCAAAACATAAAATAAAACAAAAACCAAAAACAGCCCGACAGAAAAGCCTTTTTCGTTGCTGTGCCCTCTTTCGGAAAAGCCCTCTAAGCTGCAAAATTCCGACAGACGCTGATTCAACCGTATCAATTCACTTTTACTGCCCCGTGTATATAAACAAATTTGTTTCGCAGAAGCATCCGCTTCGGGAAGCTTTTCGAAGTGCATTTCGGTTTCCCCTAAAAGCGGTGCTTTGTAGCTGCCTTCTTTTAATCCATACTGCTGTTTCAAGAGCTTTTCTGCGTTTTCCGAACAAAAAAGCTCTATATCCGTTTTGCCGTTAACTGCCGTTTCGGTCACAGCCACAAACAACGGTCGTCCCGTTTTTTGGCTGACCTCGTCTATTTTTTGAAATAGTCTTGCATCTGTATTTTCTTCTGTTTCTAAAACAGCCATTGAAAAATCATCTAAAAAGCCCGTAAGGTAGCTTTGATAGAATTCACTATTTAAAACAAAGCAAAACAACAAAAGAAGTAAAGTCACCCAAAACTTTGTTTTCTTCACAAGCTCCCCCCCACCTATAGGATAAGCTTACACGCCGTAAAGCTTTCCCGTCGCTGTTACGATTCTTTAGAAAATAATACCTTAAAGCCCTCTTGAATAGCTTTTTTGCGTTCCCACTCCCACTCTTCATCGGCTTTTTGGATGACCGCTTGAATTTCCTCTTCATATGCTGCAAAGGCTTCTAAGGCTTCGGGATCAGTATAGTCATGGGTCACCGTAAAACGCCCGTCTGCCTCTTTTTTCACATCAACAATATATTGCTTATTTTCCAAAACCAAACCGTATTCCGTTTTTGTGCAGTAAGCAGGCCAGACAAAAAATTCCACTGCATATTTTTGCAGGGCTTCGCCGTTTTCATCTGTTCCTCGAATATTTTTACCATACTGTACTTTTAAAAAGGTATCTTCCGACAAAAAATGCGGAAAACGCACTTGGTAAGAAAAATCGTTTTTCTGTTTTTCATAGACATCTGTTGTCATCTGCATAGGAGCTTTTGTATAATCTTTTACATAGCCCTGATACGGTACGTAAACCAGTACCCACCACAACGCACTGATGAGTGCAGCAGCCAACAAAATCGTAATTGCTAAAATCGTTAACTTTTTAGAAGCCTTCATCGGTGTTTTTTCTTTTTTCATAAAATCCCCCGTCCCTTCTTGTCGCATAGAACAATTCAGTTTAGTTTTAACTTAGCATATATCATTACCTTTGTCAACAATATATTGTTTTTTCTATGTAATTAAAAAATTATTGATAATAAATATAAAAAAAAGCACACCCCGAAAGGAGTGCGCTTTTTCTGTATTTTATGCAATCAGATTCTGGCTACGCCGGATTTTCTGGCGGCTTCGGCTACGGCTTTGGCTACGGTTTTGCCGACTCTTTCGTCGAAGGCTTTGGGAAGAATATATTCTGCACAAAGTTCCTCGTCGGAAACCAAAGAAGCAATCGCTTCTGCGGCTGCCATTTTCATTTCTTCGTTGATTTCCGTTGCACGGCAATCTAAAGTACCTCTGAAAATACCCGGGAATGCTAAAACGTTGTTAATCTGATTCGGGAAGTCGCTTCTGCCTGTGCCGACAACGGCTGCACCGGCTTCTAAAGCGGCATCATGACCGATTTCCGGCACGGGGTTTGCCATGGGGAATACAATCGGCTTTTCGTTCATGGACTGAATCATTTCCGCCGAAACAATATTCGGTGCGGAAACACCGATGAATACATCTGCGCCCTGCATCGCATCGGCGAGCTTGCCGTGCTTGCAGTTCTTGTTGGTGATTTTGGACATTTCTCTTTGCGCCGCCTTGAGGCTGTCATCATCACGACACAAAATACCGTTAATGTCACAAAGCAAAATATCGCCTACACCGAGACGAAGCAAAAGCTTGGAAATCGCAATGCCTGCGGCACCTGCGCCGGAAAGCACAATCGTGCAATCTTCAATCTTCTTGCCAACAACACGAAGTGCATTGAGCACTGCCGCCGCAACAACAACGGCTGTACCGTGCTGGTCATCGTGGAACACGGGAATATCGGTCTTTGCCTTTAACTTTTCTTCGATTTCAAAGCAACGCGGTGCGGCAATATCCTCGAGGTTGATACCGCCGAACGAGCCTGCCAAAAGGCTCAGGCAATTTACGATTTCATCGACATCCTTCGAACGCACGCAAAGCGGAATCGCGTCAACATCGGCAAATTCCTTAAAGAGTACGCATTTACCTTCCATAACGGGCATACCCGCTTCGGGGCCGATATCACCAAGGCCTAAAACGGCTGTACCGTCGGTTACAACGGCAACGGTATTCCAGCGGCGTGTGAGCTCATAAGACTTTTCGGGGTTCTTTTGAATCTCTAAGCACGGCTGTGCAACACCGGGGGTATAGGCCAAAGAGAGGGCATCCTTATCGTTTGCCTTGGCTCTTGACTTGATTTCGATTTTGCCCTGCCATTCGTAGTGGAGGCGTAAACTTTCTTTTGCGTAATCCATAACTTTGCTCCTTTAGATGTTTTGGAAAGATTTTTTGGTGATGTAATAACTGCGAATGTATCCATCGTTTGAAACAAACACAACCTCACCCGTGGGCGGCATGAAAAAGACGGCATCCTCGTTTTGGGGGTCTCTCTTTTTCTTCGTCCGTTTATTAAAAATAACAGCGTTCGCCATTTTTAAATACTCTGTTTTGCTGTGTGCACCGACCTCTGCTTTGTGCTTTTCGAAATGCTCATCCAGAAAATCCGCACAGCGAAAGCGATAGATAATCTGTTGATCCTGCACCGCTTCGTTTCGTTCCCAATTCGCCGCCTTAGAAGTGTTTTTGTAAACCTTTGCGGCTTCCTTTTCTTCGTCTGTCGGCGCTTTGGAGCGATAAAAAGATACAGCCCAGCCAACTAAACAAATCAAAAAGCCCAAAAGAGAAAACACAGAAACGCCGCTAAAGAAAGCTTCTGTTTGTGCAGTTTTCGAAACAGAATTTAAAGCAATATAGATTAAAACAAACAAGGCACAACCGAGCGACCAAAGGAACGGATAGGAATGCTTTGGCTTCGTTTTCGAATTCGGTTTTTGTGCAGGTTCTGCCTGTTTTTGTGTTTTCTGTTTTGGTTTCGGTACATCCTTATAAACCAGTTGTTCGCCGTAATCGGGTTTTACACCATAAGCGGGGTCATAGACAATGCCATGACCCTCTCCGCGTAATTTATTGAGTTCGCGGCAATCCTTACAGCGCTTCGGCTCATCTAAACCGTTTTCACGGTAGTATTCAAGTTCCGAAGTGGAAAGTGTAAATTCTCGATTGCACTGTATGCAAGTTTTCGTTTTCATGAATCAGTCTTCATCCGGCTCAATCCAGCCTCTGGAGCGCTCTACTGCACGAAGCCAACCCTTATACAGGCGGTCTCTTTCGGTGAGCACCATTTTGGGTTCAAACACGCGGTCTACCTTGCGGATTTGCTTGAGCTCGTCTAAATCTTCCCAGAAGCCGACAGCAAGACCGGCAAGGAATGCCGCACCGAGTGCTGTGGTTTCTACCATTTTCGGACGATTTACCTTGGTTCTGACGAGGTCTGCCTGAATCTGCATCATCACGTCACTGACCGACGCACCGCCGTCTACGCGAAGCTCGGCAAGCTCGATGCCGGAATCCGCTTTCATGGCTTCTAAGAGGTCGGTCATCTGGAAAGCAATCGCTTCCAAGACACTGCGTGCCACATGTTCACGCTTTACGCCGCGGGTAAGACCGACAATCGTGCCTCTGGCATACATATCCCAGTAAGGTGCGCCGAGACCGGTAAATGCCGGGACGAAGTAAATGCCGTTGGCATTCGGCACGCTTTCTGCCAATTCGTCACAGCGGCGTGCGGAGTCAATCAGTCTCAAATCATCGCGGAGCCATTTAATGACGGAACCGGCGTTGAATGCCGAGCCCTCAATGGCATATTCTACCTTACCATTCAAGCCCCAAGCAACACCTGTAACCAGATTGTTCTGGGATTTTACACGATGCTCGCCGGTATTCATCAGCAAGAAACAGCCTGTGCCGTAGGTGTTCTTTGCTTGACCGGGTTCAAAACAGCCCTGACCGAACAGAGCGGCAGGCTGGTCGCCGATAGCACCGGCAATCGGCACGCCAACGATATCTTCAAAACCCAAAAGTCCGGGTGCTACTTCGCCGTAAATCTGGCTGGAGGGAACGGCCTTCGGTAAAATGGACATGGGAATATCTAATTTTTCGCAAATATGCTCATCCCAGCAAAGCTTATCTACGTCGAAAAGCATGGTTCTCGATGCATTGGAATAGTCGGTGATATGTACTTGACCGCCGGTTAAGTTCCAAATAAGCCAAGTCTCTACTGTACCGAAGAGAAGCTGACCGGCATCGGCTAAGATGCGCGCGCCCGGAACGGTATCTAAAATCCACTTGATTTTGGTTGCGGAGAAATAAGCATCTACAACTAAGCCGGTATGCTCCGTGATGTAGTCGCAGAATTCCTTATCCTTTTTGATTTCTTCGCACATATTTGCGGTACGGCGGCACTGCCAAACAATCGCGTTGTAAATCGGCTTACCTGTGCCCTTATCCCACAAAATTGTGGTTTCACGCTGGTTGGTGATACCGATTGCGGCAATATCCGATGTATAAATACGGTTTTTATTGATAACCTCAGTAACCGCCTGGAACTGCGAATAGAGAATTTCCATGGCATTGTGTTCTACCCAGCCCGGTGTCGGATAAATCTGGCTGAATTCGTGCTGTGCCTTAGAAACGATCTCACCGTTTCTGTCAAATAAAATCGCTCTCGAGCTAGTGGTTCCTTGATCTAATGCCAAAACATATTTTGCTTGTTTCAAAATTGAACACTCCCCTAAATTGATTTTTTTCTCTTTGCTTTTCTCTTTTATATAAAGTTTTGCCGTTTCCCGTCGGCAATCTTATTTCTGTTTCTGTACTTTGGATTTTACAATCGCATCATCAATGAAATTGTGAACGCCCTGCCAGTGCAACATACGGCGATTCCACCAAGTGGATTGGCATTTGCCGCGAAGCTTAGAGGGCATGCACTGCGCCATCGTCGCATAACGTACATCGTATGCGTTTAAAAGGTCGAAGTATTCGGGAAGACCCGCTGCAAAACGTTCGTAGCTCTTGTCTTCCTGCTGAGACCACGCGGTTTCGGCAATCGCGCCGAGACGCGGGAACATACAATAATCTGCCTTTTTAAGGTCCGGCACATATTCTGTCCAAAGCGGTGCTTCTACACCGAACATGTTTTCACCCATGCCAGGTTCGAAATCATAAGCCATTTTGAGATTAACCCAACCATAGGGGAAATCCAAATAATACGGGAAGGAAGAAGAATTATACATCTTTCTGCCCGCCTTGAGTTCCTCGTTTACAATGTTGGAATTGTCGCTCATACCGCAAATCTGCCAAACAATGTCTCTGTCTAAATAATCGGTACCGTCCACGCCGTCATAGTTCCACATAACGGAAGTATAGCCTTTTTCACGGACATAACGATTCACACGGCTCATGAAATAATGCTGTAACTGTTCTTCGTTTTTAAGGCCTTCCTCTTTCATGCGCTTTTGGCAAAGCGGACAAAGCTCCCAACGCATTTTTACAGCTTCGTCACCGCCGAGGTGAATGAGCTTGTCTGGGAAGAGCTCTAAAATTTCATCTAAGACGTCAAACACAAACTGGAAGGTGCTTTCTTTACCCGCGCAGAGAATATCATGCTTTACGCCCCAGTGGGTCGCCACGTCTAAGTTACGGTCAAAGCAAGAAAGCTCGGGATAGCAGGCAATCGCGGAAACCACGTGCCCCGGAATATCGAATTCCGGCATAACCTTCATAAAGCGTTCGTGACAATAGTTGACGATTTCTTTAATATCTTCCTGTGTATAGAATCCGCCGTGCGGCACACAGCCGAAATTGGTGTGGCTGCGGTGCGAGCCTTTTTCCGTTAAGAGCGGATACTTCTTAATCTCGATACGCCAGCCTTGGTCTTCGGTCAAATGCCAGTGGAAAACGTTGATTTTATGTAAGGCGCACAAATCCACAAAGCGCTTAACTTCTTCCACCGTCCAGAAATATCTGCCGGAATCGAGCATAAAGCCGCGATATTTAAAGCGCGGTTTGTCATTGATTAAAAGCGGCGGCACATTGCCCTTACTTTGCAGTAAAAGCTGCTTTAAGGTTTGCAGAGCATAAAACGCACCGGCATCCTGCCTTGCATAAATAAAAACAGCACCGTCACGGCAAGAGAGACGGTAGCCTTCCTCATCTTCGATTTCGTCGGTCAAGGTGATAACGATTTCATTTTCACCCTGCTGTTCGCCCTCGGCTCTTTTGTGAAGTCGAACATCAAACTCACGTTTTACAAAATCTAAAAATTCCGAAAGATAAGGCTTTTTGGTGATGCCTGTTTCGGAATTTAAAACAAAACGTGGTCCCTCTGCCGATAATAGAATCTCGTTCGGCTGCGGGAGAATATTAAACATACGCATTTCTCCTCACTTTATTGGATATTTGTGCATTATTTTGCAGTATTTATAGGTTACAGCATATTATACCAAAAAATTTATAAAATAACAACAGAAAATCACCATATTTTCAGTTTTAAAACACTTGCAAAATTTTTGTTTATGCGCTATAATAAAGCGTACCTTAATTGGATCGTGTGCCGTGTGGGCCCTGTGCGACAGTGCTCCGTGAACCATGTCAGGCGGGGAACCGAGCAGCATTAAGCGGTCAGCCTGTGCGCCGCAGCAAGCCTGCACGGTGCATGATCGAGTTAAGGTATTTTTTATTTGCCTAAAATACCCGTTCTAAATCTTTAAAGGAGGTTTTTCCATGTATCAAGCGCTTTACAGAAAATGGCGCCCGCAAACCTTTGCGGATGTGGTCGGGCAGGAGCATATCACCGCTTCGCTCCTTGGTGCTTTAAAAAGCGGCAGGCTTTCCCACGCCTATCTTTTTACAGGCTCGCGCGGTACCGGTAAAACCACCTGTGCAAAGATTCTCGCTAAGGCGGTCAACTGTCTGCATCCTGTGGACGGCAACCCCTGTAACGAATGCGAAATCTGCCGCGGCATTGACGCCGGCTCTGTGCTCGATGTCATCGAAATCGACGCGGCATCCAACAACGGTGTAGACAATATCCGCGATTTGCGTGAGGAAGCCAACTACACCCCTACGCAGGCAAAATACCGTGTATATATCATCGACGAAGTGCACATGCTTTCGACCGGTGCGTTCAACGCCCTTTTAAAAACTTTGGAAGAGCCGCCCGAGCATGTGAAATTCATTTTGGCAACCACCGAAGTGCACAAGCTTCCGGCTACCATTCTTTCGCGCTGTCAGCGTTTTGATTTTAAACGCATTGAGCCGGAGGATATTGCCGCGCGCTTACAATATGTAGCCGAGCAGGAAAACTTAGCGCTTGCAGACGATGCCGCACTTTTGATTGCGCGTCTTGCCGATGGTGCGCTTCGTGATGCACTTTCCCTTTTAGACAGATGCTCCGCTTACGGTGCAGAGATTACCGAAGCCGTTGTCGCCGGTGCGGCAGGGCTTGCCGGTCGTGAACGTCTTTTCGCGCTCACCGATGCGATTGCCGAAGGCAACAGTGCCGCGGCGCTCGAGCTGATTCAGGAGCTTTACCAAAACGCCTGCAACATGGAGCGTTTGGTTTTAGACCTCACCTCGCATTTCCGTAATATGATGATTTTAAAAACCGTCAATGATTACGGCAATCTTGTGGTCTGCCCGCAAAATGAATTAGAAAAATTAAAACAGCAAGCGACGCATTTCAGCCTCGCACGCATTTTAAATATTATGGATGTGCTTTCGGAAACCGCTATGCGATTAAAGGGCGGCGCGAACCGCCGTTCGACCGTAGAAGTGGCTGTGCTTCGCCTTGCAAATCCGAAGCTCGACACCGACGCATCCGCCTTACTTTCTAGGATTTCCGAGCTGGAACGCAAGCTACAAAACGGCAGCTTTACGGCAAATGTAAATGCACAAAGCTTTACACAGGCTGAGCCTGCGGTACAGCAGGCCGCAAGTTCCGCACCTTTACAGAGTGAAAAATCAGCAGTAGAAATGCCGCAAAGCCCTGTAAAATCAAGCGTTTCGCCGGTTCGCGAAGCACCAAAAGCAGAACCGATACCGTCCAGAAAAGCCGATGAGTTCCCCTTTGATATAGAGGAGCCGCCGCTTCCGTCTGAGCCGCCCGTTTCGGCTGCTCCACCTGTTTCTGAACCGCCGATGTCTGCACCGCCGGTTCGCGAAGCTCCGAGGCAGATGCCTGCCTCCCCGGCGCATGAACCTGCGCCCACAGCTTCCGGAGATGTTCCGTTTGCACCGTGGCGCGATGTGTTAGAGAGACTGCGTTCAATCGATATGCCGCTCTATGCGCACATGACCGATTCTGCAGCATTCGTGCACGGCGACTATTTGCTCATTCAATCACAAAATCCCTTGCTGGACAACTTTTTAAAAATGCCCACGCACGTCAAATGTATTGCACGTGCCGTCGGCGAAGTAACGGGCAAGAAATTTACCTTAGGTAAATACAACACCCCCGAGGAAATTCAGCGTCAGCGTGCCGCACAGGCCGCCGCACCGCCGAAAGACCCCTTAGAAAATCTGCTCTCGCATGCAGAGGACTTGGGTGTGCACATTGTAGAACAGCAATAAATTTTTAAAATAAAGATTAAATCCAAAAAAGGAGTACAATACTTATGAAAGCAAGAATTCCGAACCAGGGACCGACCGGCGCAAAAGCCATGAAAATGATCCAGGAAATGCAAGCCAACATGGAAAAAACACAGGCTGAGCTTGCTGAGGCAGAATACACCGCTTGTGCAGGTGGCGGTGCTGTAGACGTTGTTGTCAACGGTTCCCACGAAATCAAATCCATTCACATTAAACCCGAGGTTTGCGACCCCGAGGATACCGAAATGCTCGAGGATTTGCTCCTTGCCGCACTTAACGAAGCCATGCGCAAGGCAGACGAAACTGCAGAACGTGAAATGGGTGCAATCACCGGCGGCTTACAGGGCATCCCGGGTCTTGGCGGTATGTTTTAATGGGATACTCAATTCCGGTTTTAGAATCACTCATTGACGAATTTCGCAAAATGCCCTCTGTCGGCAGTAAATCCGCAGAGCGCCTCGCCTTCTATGTCTTGGGGCTTTCCGACGGTGAAGTGAACTCTTTGGTGCGTGCCATCCAAAATGTGCATGAAAAAGTGCATCAGTGCGCCGTTTGTAAGAATCTCACCGAGGCAGAAGTATGCCCGATTTGCGAAAGCGCGCAAAGAGACCGCAGTTTAATTTGCGTAGTTGAAAATCCGCGGGATGTTTTAGCCTTTGAGCGCACCCGCGAATACAACGGGCTTTACCACGTCCTGCACGGGGCAATCTCCCCCATGAACGGCGTAGGTCCCGATGATTTAACGATTAAAGACCTCCTCAAACGACTTTCCTCGGATGAGGTGAAAGAGGTCATCATGGCAACAAACCCCACCGTAGAGGGCGAAGCAACTGCTATGTATCTCTCTCGTCTTTTGAAGCCCATGGGCGTAAAGGTCACAAGACTCGCCTATGGTGTGCCCGTCGGTGCAGACCTTGAATACGCCGACGAAATCACCCTCAGCCGTGCGCTCGAGGGCAGAAGTGCTTTATAATTTTAAGAAAGGATGATACGGCATGGCAGAAAAGAATACCAACACGACCGTTGCGCAAAATAAAAAGGCGCTCCACGAATATTTCGTTTTGGAATCGTTTGAAGCCGGTATTGAATTATTCGGTACCGAGGTCAAAAGCGTCCGTGCCGGTCGTCTGAACTTAAAGGATGCCTGGTGCAGTATTGTGGACGGCGAAATTTTTGTCAACGGTATGCACATCAGCCCCTATGAGCAGGGCAATATTTTCAACAGAGACCCGCTTCGTGTGCGCAAGCTCCTCATGCACAAAAAGGAAATTATGCGTCTGCTCGGCACAACCAAGCAGCAGGGCTTAACGCTCATTCCCCTTTCCGTGTATTTCAAAAAGGGCAAAGCGAAGGTGCAGGTTGGTCTTTGCAAAGGTAAAAAGCTCTATGACAAGCGTGAAGTCGCCGCCAAACGCGAAGCCGCCCGTCACATGGAGCGTGAAATGAAAGAACGCATGAAATAAAGCAAGCTCCGTTCTTGCCTTATTCATAAATACAGCTTATAATAGAATAGAAAACAAAAAGAGTTTCCACCACGGAATATATTCTCTCGTTTTCTCCAAATATGGGGATGAAAGGATTTCGACGGGGATGTTGAACCGTGGTAAGCGAGCGGCGGTGTGGTACCGCCTTAAACAGCCACAGTTTATGAAAATAAACGACAACAATAAAACTCAACTCCTCGCTGCTTAATTTGCAGTGAGCGTTCCCCCGAGAGGACTGCGGCTCGGTACGGAATGTCATTTAGCAGTAAATGTGCATGCGCAATCGCCTTGTAACGCATCACACAGAACAGGGCTACCAAATCCAGAAGCCGGCTACACAGCGTTTGGATAAGGGAATGTTAAACGTATAGCTACGCTCGTAGAAAGCCATGGGAATGCATTTTCGGACGCGGTTTCGAGTACCGCCATCTCCACCACCGGACAGCGTCCGGACGCAATTCGCGTTCGGATGCTGTTTTTTTACACATCTATATAACATACTTTTATATTTTTCTCTATTTTTGAAAAAAGTCCTTTGATGTACAAAGAAGCATTGTATTAGAAAGGCGATTTCATGTTCTGGAATATCTTGTATTAGAACTAACATTGACAACAAATCTTCGAAAAAAGTAACCTTGCAAAATATCTATAAACTCGATATAATAAAGAAAATCTAATAAAAAGAGACATGGTGTTATGGATATTACTTTCAAATGTGACAACTACAAATTCAATTACAGAGTATGTGCCATTATTATAAAAGAGGATAAACTCCTTGCCATGCGCGACGAACGTTCTCCTTATTATTATCTTCCTGGTGGCAGAGTGAAAATAGGTGAAACTGCTGAAGCCGCTATGCTACGTGAACTCAAAGAAGAACTACAAATAGATGCCAAAATTATTCGTCCGCTGTGGCTCAATCAAATTTTTTTCACGGATGATGTAGACGGGCAGGAATATCATGAGCTATGTCTCTATTTTCTTATAGACACAGACAGCTTAGCTTTGCCGTTGGATACTTTTGTCATGCATGAGGGTGTGCACACGCATAAATTTTCTTGGTTGCCTTTTGAAGCACTAAAAGACGAATATTTATACCCACTGTTCATAAAAGAAAGTATTTTTGATTTGCCGAAGACTATGGAACTTCGGACAGAATATGAAGATTGAAAGTTGGAAAGGAAATCTGCGGTGCATATTTTAATGAATTTGTCCGCACTCCGTTAGAGGTAGAAATTATGGAAAAGGCAGAAAAAATAATTTTAACCAATATGTGTATGATAGAGAATGGGGACAAGGTACTTGTACAGAACAGAGTTGCATCTGATTGGAGCGGTATTACCTTCCCTGGTGGTCATGTGGAAAAAGGCGAATCTTTTACAGACGCCGTAATTCGTGAAGTGTTTGAAGAAACAGGGCTCACCATTTCGCATCCTCAGCTTTGCGGACTTAAAAGTTGGCCAATAAAGCACAATATTCGTTACATTGTATTCTTTTATAAAACCGATAGTTTCACAGGTACGTTGCATTCTTCCGAAGAGGGTGAGGTCTTTTGGGTAAAAAAAGACGAGCTGTTAACTTTAAATCTTGCAAGCGATATGGAAGATATGTATAAGGTTTTTTGCAATGAAAAATTAAGTGAATTTTATTATCATAAAGAAAACGGAAAATGGATTTATGATTTGAAATAATACACGAATTATAGAAGTATATTTACAGGAGATGCTTTACCATTATGAAACCACAATGGATATTTTTTGATATTGGTTCAACTCTTGTAGATGAAACGGATGCTTATAATCATAGGGCAAAAGAGATGCTTCTTCATACAAATATTTCCTTTGCAGATTTTGATGCCAAACGCACGGAGTTTGCAGAACGTGGATTGGACGGCAATGCAGAAGCAATTCATTATTTCAAATTAGAAAAACGCCATGGCATAGTGAAGACGAAAAGCTATTTCCTTATACCATAGATACTTTAAACTATCTAAAACAAAAAGGATATAAATTGGGCATTATTGCAAATCAAGTTACAGGGACAAGCGATAGGCTGGCAAATTGGAACTTGTTAGACTATTTTAGTGTTATAGCATCCTCTGACATACTGGGCGTTGCAAAGCCAGATAAGTCCATATTTGAAACCGCTTTACATATGGCAAACTGCAAGGCTCAAAACGCCGTTATGGTTGGAGATAGAATGGATAATGATATTCTACCAGCGAAAGGAATCGAAATGAAAACGGTTTGGATTTTAGGAAAATATGCAAACCAGATATCAAAAGAAATCCAAAGCAAAGCAGATTATACTATGGAAACGATTGCAGATATAAAAACCATTTTGTAAACAGCTCTCATATTCCCATTCCAATATTCAACAAAAAAATCAAAAGGAAATTCATCTGTAAAAAGAAAAACAGCAGGTTAAATAAAAGCCTGCTGTTTTTATTTGATTCGTTTGTTTTGGCGACTGACCTCTATTTATCATCTTCGCCTTTTTTGTGCTTTTTCTGAAAAATAATCTCTGCCAAAGTTTGAACAAGGAGGAGAAGAGCTGGAAGCCACAGGCTGAAGTAATGCCAAAAGCCGGGCTGTTCGAGCGTGGCTTCTCCTACCAAATAATAAATTAATACTTCCGAAAGAATCACAACAACTATATAGCTGCAAATGGAAATCATGCGAAATTTCTTATAGGTCATAGAAAACTCACCTTTTCTTTCCTAAAATCCATAAAACGTACACGGTCGGTTTGGGATTTATGCTTCTAATCAGAGACAAAGGCTTTCTCTAAAGCCAATATAGCACTTCACATATTTTTTGTCAACAGCCATTCTTGAAGGCGACGAAGGGGTAGAAAAACAGCAGGCTCCTCCCAAGAGAACAACCTGCTGTTTTTCTTTATTATTTTATTATGCTGTAGCGATTTCTACATTTTCTTCGTTTTGGGAATCCAAGCATTTTTGCATGACTTTTTGATAAATCAGCAAGAACAAGAAACCAAAAATCACGCCGGCGAAGTTCTGTACCACACGCAAAAAGACCGATTCCTGTACGCCGTACAAGCTCGTTGCCATGAAAATAGCACCCAAGCAGTTGCATGCTGTTTTGAAGCGGTAATCCGCGCAGAAGCCCATGCAGAAACCACCGAGCGGTCCAACAAGGAATTGCAGGGATTCCGGAAGGAGCGGATAAAGAACAAAGAACACCAAAGAGCCGCCCACGCAACCGACCATACGTTGTACGGAGCGGTTCATTGCATCGGGTGCTGTTGCGCCATAGCAACCCAGAATCGAGCCGCAAGCGAATGCCGCCCACATCATGCGCTTGAACTGGAAGAAACCACCCAGTGCCAAAATCAGACCCACACCCAGTGCCAACTGTAAATGCCACTGGGTCTTTTTATTTTTAAGGCTAATATTTTTCACCATATCCCAGAAGCGAACCTCTTTATTTTTATTGCGATGCTTTGCAAAGAGGAGCAAAGCACAGCAAATATAGGCAATCGAAGTAAAGAGCGCACGTTTCCAAAGGAGCATTCCCCATACGGGATTGCCCGAAAGATAGATATAGGCGAACGTGTAAACGCCTGCATTGCCCATTTCGGGGCTGTCACTTGTCATAAACAGAATGATGAAAAAGGCAGAGACATGAATTAGAGCCGCAAAAACCACATTGACCTGGGCCGCCGCGGACGGTGCAAAGCACAAGAGTAAAAATACAATCGCCAAATTCACAAGAGAATCCTGCATACGATAGCCGAAATCTACGAAGCGAAGTCCTAAGAAAATACAGAACATCGCAACAGCCATCGGGCTGTTTTCCGCGCCAAAGAGCGGCGATACCGGCGCAATCATCATAATGGCAAACACCACGATAAAAAAAGAACGTGTGGCAATCGCCAGCCACAGTCTTGCCTTTTCTTTTTTATCCTCTGCCGCACGGATTTGCGGCTTTAAGCACGAGGGATCTAATTGTATTGCATCATAAAATCGCACGAAAAAACCTCCATAACCTTTCATTAACTACTTATTTACGCATTATTTTCATTTCCTGATTGGCTTTTTGGATTAAACCGAACAGCTTGTCAAAATCGTCGTCCATGGCACGCTGTAAATCATAGAGCGGCTGCAAAATCGGCGCGTAATTTTCACGAAGCGCCGCTTTTCCGCTTTCGGTTAACGAAAGCACATAACTGCGTTCATCCTGCGGGCGCTTATCTTTTTCGATATAGCCCTTTTCAAAAAGCTGTTTTAAAGAGCGGCTGACCGCTTCCTTTTTCATGCCGCTTTGACGGCTGAGCACCAGCGGCGTGCTTTCTTCGGTTTCTAAATAGATTCGAGATAAGAGCTCCAGTTCACTGGCGGTCAGCGTCCGTTTTTGCCCTTGCGCGAGCAACGCTCTTGAAAAAAGATGTAATTCCTGCTGATATGCTAACATCTGTTGCCAATCCCTTTCTGCCATCTTAATCTCCCCCAAATAAATTAACAATGTTAATTATATGCCCATAATCCAAAAAGGTCAATACAGAAAATCTTGTCAAAACCTATGCAAAAAATTGTTAAAATGACGAAATCGTGAAAAAAAGGCTATTTGCGGCACAGGTGGGGCTTTCTTGCAAAATTCCTCTCCTGTTGATATAATCATTACAGTATTTTGATAAGTGAGGATTTTCCATGCGACGAACAGAACAAGTTATTTTAACCAATATGTGCATGATTGAAGACGGAGACAAAGTGGTTGTGCAAAACAGAGTGGATGGTTGGCACGGGATGTCCTTTCCCGGTGGTCATGTCGAAAAGGGTGAACCATTTACCGATGCGGTGATTCGTGAAGTCTTTGAGGAAACAGGGCTTACAATTATGAACCCCACGCTTTGTGGTATTAAGGATTGGTATATAGAGAAAGACATCCGCTACATTGTGCTTCTTTATAAAACAACCGCATACAAAGGAACGCTCCGTTCTTCCGATGAGGGCGAAGTCTTTTGGGCGAGAAAAGAAGAACTCTCCGCTCTCCCCCTTGCGGATTCCATGGCAGAAATGCTCAAGGTTTTTAAAGAGGATAGCTTCAGCGAAGTTTTCGCTCACGAAGAATGCGGCACATGGCTTTATGATTTCAAATAAAAGAAACCGCCGAGGGCAAAAGGGTACGCCTCATAAGGAAGTTTCTTAAAAAATACGGTACAGTTCCGTTTTGGGCTGTACCGTATCTTTTTTATAAGATGAAACAGGCTTTCTTGGGGAGGTTTTAGGAGGTCACTCCTAACGATTGCACCTTTTTACGACACAGCTCGTTATAAGTACGGCGACCTGTTTCAGGGTGCAGGAAGAATGCCCATTCCTGCCGCAAGCGTTTTGATAATCTGGGCATTACAAAAATCTCCTTTCCTCAGAATTAGATTTCCAGAAGCCGGTTTACCCGCAGTCGTTCCTGCCCCCATTCAAGCGGCGTTGTCTCGCTCTTGCTGTCAGCGATAGCAGCATTCTTCGCAAAATCATATCCCCAGCGGACGGTCATTCCGTCGTCACCGGCTGAAAAAAGGCAGCAAAAAAAGCCGGTACATTTGATGTACCGACCAAGTCAAGAGAGTATACTTTCCCCTGAAATGATGGATATCAAATGTAACCGGATTGTATGGAGTGCTCAGAAGTCCCCTCTGTTTTCCTCAGGCATGGTAAATGGTTATTTTGATGGTGCTGTTCCGTTGGAGTTTTGGAAACTGCTTGCATTATATATCTCAAGCAATACACTTTCCTCTGTGCCCTGGGCGATCCCATTTGGCAATAAACAAATTCAGGTGATGATAAATCAGGCTAAAGATGTTCTGACATGATTGAGAAGTGCCTTCATTTTACAGAAGCCTTTCGGTAAATACGAATGTGTGGACAAAAAGAAAAGCCGAGAAGAACCTTTTACAGTCCTTCTCGGCAATTTCCTTGTTCCGTTGCAATGCTCGTTGTCCTAATTTCAGTAAACTGTCCTCTGTAACCCTGAGCATTTGTTAAGTGCTTTTCGTCTGCCTTACAGACGGGTTAATCCTTTAAAAGGTTCATCTTATAGAGGGCAAGTGCGCCAAGCACTGCAGCAACAATGGTTACAAAAATCATCGTGCCGACAGGCATTGTTGGAGAAAAAACATAGACCAAAATGCCCACAGCAATCGGGAAAATGGAGATACGCCAGTGCTTGAGGAAATAGGATGCGCCGAGCGCACCGAACAGTGCCGGAATCACATAGGTAAATGCCGGTGCTAAAACAGAATCGGGTGCCGTAATTTTGGCAATCGAGGGTCCGAATGCCAGCACGCCAACAGCAATAACCAAGGTTGTTGTAATGGAAGAGGAAGCGATGGCAATCGTGGAAATGACCTCGCCCTCCTCTGCGGATGCTCTGTAACCGGAACGGTCAAGAGCATTCAGTGCACAGGGCAATTTTAAATTTGTAATGTTACCTGTCACAAAGGAAAGATAGGTACCGCCTGCGCCAAGCATAGGGGTGTAGGTCAGCACTTCGACAATCGCCGTACCCCAGTAAATGGGGATAATTTTGAGTACGGCTTTTAAAAAGATGTCCCATTTCGGGAACACATGATAATAAAGAGAAAAGACGAGAGGCACGGCAAACAGTACGCAAAGTGCCGTCACAGACCAAACTTTTCCCCAAAAATGCATGGTGTCGATATAAGTTCTTGGATGCTGCATTGCATCGTTTTGTTTTCTTTTCATTCTGTTTCCCCTCCTTATCTGCTCCAAACAATCTGACCGTTTTCAGCAATACTGCGCCAAACGAACTGGCTGACTTCCGGCGACAAAACCTGTGTCAAAAGAACAGCAATACCCATTGCGCCGAACATGGCAATCGGTAAAACGAACGGCTCTAACTTGGTTAAATGCTTCTTTTTGCAAAGCAAGTCGAGGGAAACGGTGAAAATCATCGCTGACAAAAGGACTGCAAGCATCATAAAGCCTGCGGACGGGCCGTCTTTTTGCACGCCCATCACGCTTCTTGCAATAAATGCCGCCATAATGCCGATGAACGCCGCTGCACCTAAAATATCGCCGAGTTTTTGTTTAGAATTTGCCTTCTCCCCTGCTTTTTCGTCCGTAGATTCTCCACCGCCAAGCACTTTATTCATCATTTTGTGCACGCGTTTGCAAAGAAAAGGTAAAAGGATTAAGGGGAAGCAAGAGCCCACCGTCATTGCCCACGCAACGGTGGAAAATTCCATGGTAGAAAGGTTGGTATTCGCCATCGAGGTGCCGAGTGCTTCGAGCGCCGCCTCTGCTGCAACAGTTTCATAAGCCAAATTGCCGATAACCGAAAGACGAATCCACGGCAGCACATAGCCAAGAGCCGAAGCCAATGCCAAAACCGTTGCTAGAATAGAAATCGCGGGCGCGATGGAAAATAGTGCGCTGGAAAGAACCGTCTGCTTCATTGTGGCTGACGGAATGCCGATTTCTTTACCGCGTTTCCACGCCTTGTACATAAAAAAGAATGATTGCACGATGACGAAAAGCACCACCATCGCCGCTAGCGCATATAATACGCCGCTGTTTTTAAAGTCCATTTAAATCTCTCCCTTATAGATTCTTATCTACATTAAACCATGTTTTCGTATTTTTTGCAATGTAGTTTTTTAAAATGATCTTTTGTCTTAGATTGACAATCCGCCCAAAATATGTTTTAATGGGTGTAGCACTTTACTTCGTTAAATTAAAAAGGAGAAATTTCTATGATCGTATTATGGATTATTTTGGCACTTCTGGGCTTCTTCATCGTCTTAACGCTCATTCGAGCCGCATTTTTTAAAGACGATGTTCAAAAAGGGGAACCTTTGGAAGAAGAAACCGTGGATGTGGACCGCTACTGTGAAAGCCTTTCTCAGGCGATACAAATCAAAACTATTTCAAGCTATAATCGTGATGAAGTGGACTTCGGAGAATTTCAAAAATTCCACGATTTCTTAGAAGAACGCTATCCCCTCATTCATAAAAATATGACGAAAACAAAGATTGGTGATGCCAGCCTGATTTTTAAATTGGAAGGCAGCAATCCCGATTTAGACCCCATTGCCCTACTCGGACATCAAGATGTCGTGCCGATTGCAGAGGGTACGGAGAAAGACTGGACGCACGAACCCTTTGAGGGCTTCAACGACGGTGAATTCATTTGGGGCAGAGGCGCGATGGATATGAAAAACCACTTAATCGCCGTCTTGGAAAGTGTGGAAAGTTTACTTGCGGAAGGCTTTAAGCCTGAACGCGGCATTTACATCTGCCTTGGTCACAATGAAGAAGTCGTTGCTGCACCGGACAACGGTGCAAAGCAAATGGCTGCCTATTTAGAAAAACAGGGTGTACACTTAGAGGCTGTTTTGGATGAAGGCGGCGCCATTTTACCCGCGAAAGCCAAAGGCATTGTAGACTGCCAGCTTGCCGGTGTCGGCATCGCAGAAAAGGGCAGTATCAACTACGAAATCAGCGTACACGCCAAAGGCGGACACTCCTCACAGCCGCCTGAGCATACTGCTTTGGGCACACTTGCCGATGTCATCAAGGATATTGAAAATCATCAATTCAAGGCGCAAATGCCCGATTATGTTTATGAGCTTTTCCGTTCTATCGGTAAAAGAAGCACTTACGGCGCACGCCTGCTCTTCTGCAACTTACGCATTTTAAAACCGATTGTTTTAAAAATCATGACGAAAATCCCGCCGGCGGCATCGCTCATTCGTACTTGTACCGCTGTCACTATGGCAGAGGGCAGTCCGCAGTTCAATGTCTTGCCGGAAAAAGCTTCCATCACCGTCAATTTTCGCACCATGCCGGGCGTAACCACGCAGGATGTCGAAGACCACATCCGCAAAAGCTGTAGAAATAAAGATATTGATGTGAAATACCTCGTCGGCAAAGAGGCTTCTAAGGTTTCCCCGACGGACACCAAAGCCTTTCAGACCATTAAGGAATTGTGTGAGAGAACCGACGAAAAGAATTTGGTTGTCCCCTTCCTCGTTATGGGCGGTACAGACGCTTGCAACTACGAAAATGTTTGTGAAAACATTTACCGCTTCGCACCGTTTGTTGTCGATACAAAGCTCTTGCTTTGCACACACGCCACCAATGAGCGTTTACCGCTTGCAAGTGTCGAAGAAGCTTTAAAGTTCTTTAAGCGTTATATTCGTCGCATGACAAAAGACTAATCTCTCTACATAACAAAAAACACTTCACCGTTCGAGTCTGCCAGATAAGGAAGTAATTTAGACCAACCTCAAATGGGGGATTGTAAGGCGAAAGAAAATACCGAAGATAGCGAACAAACGCTGTCTTCGGTATTTTTATTTTATTGCAGCTTTTAAATTTGCACATTCGTATATACTTAGATCTTCCTGTAAAATGAAATCACACACAAATTACAGAAATTGACAGGCTGATTGAAAAAATCTATGAGGACGCAACTCTTGGAAATCTGCCAAGTGACCGTTTTCAGAAAATGTTTGCCTCTTACGAAAAACAGCAATCTGAACTCACAGCTCTGCTTGCTGAAAATGAGAAAAAGCTGGCAGAAGCAAAAGCAGAACAGAATAGCTTAAAACCCGCATAAAAAGAAAGAGCGCAGCCCCAAAAGGGGCTGCACCCAATTTTTTCAAAAAAACATCCTTTAGAGCCTCTACCAAAACCTTCGGCGGCTTTTTTTATTGTATTTCTTTTATGTTTATACGTTTCGTTTGGTTGCCTTTAAGCTGTCCAGTGTCCAAAGACAGGCATTTGCCTGTGCCTCTAAAGCTTCTGCATCACAGAAGAAGGCGGTCAGCATATACGGCTCATTCTGCCGAATATATTGCAATACCGCTTGCTTTTCGCCGTTTCGAATCAAATCGAACCGCACACAAAGCATTTTTTCCTGTTCGCCCTGCACCACACTGAAAATAGGTGATTCAATTTCAGTTTCACCCCAGTCGTTTTCCTTTGCCTGCTGAGAAAATCCGCGACGAAGTAGTTCAATATAGGCCTGCGCCGTATCGGGACAAGGTTCCTTTAAAAGTGCCGAGATAACGGCGTCATCTGCTTGCTCTATAGGCTCGTTTTTATCGTTTTGAAGATAATTTTGCAGATACACTCTGCCCGTTTCAGCTTCCATGTTTTTATCAAACGCGGTAATGCCGATGCGCGTGGGGCTGTATATATCCGGCTGTCCGCTCCAATAATACGGGGCGGAATAGATGAACCGATAGACATGACCGGCGGTATCCACGTCGCGCGTCATTCTATAGCCCTCAAACGGCTCTGCTTTCTTTGTGAGTGTTTCGCCGCTGTGTAAAGGCTTGCCCTCACGGTCATGAAATTCCCAGCTAAGCAGCTCGTGATTTTCTTCTTCAATCGGGTCATAAAGACCGAGGCTGTATTCCTCTTTGCCCAGCTCTTTCCCGTAATACAGGGCATTTTCATAGGTGTAGTAGTGCACCTGTACATCTAAGAAATTATGCACGTGCGCGACCATTTTTTCGCCGTTTCGCTCGACAACGTGCTCGGGTTCGGAATAAAGTGCCAACGCCACAACACCGCCGTAACAGAGCGCGGCAGATGCCGCAAGCGTAAGAACGGCATAAACAACGATCAGCAAGCCACTGTATTTTCGCGCTTTACGTTTGGCATGCGCGCAAAGCCGCAGCATAAGCCAAAACAGAAAGGCCACTACCGAAGCGAGGTCGAGAAGCATTAAATCTGTAAACGGGTTCATTTGCAAGGTAAGAGAAAACAGCTTACCGCCGCCCCAAAGAAGCAGGGTTAAAACGCCGCAAAAGAGTGGCACAAAAAGGCCCCAGTATTTTTTGAAAGTACGTTTCATATAAACAACCGCCTTTGCAAAATCATTCGATTTCTTCAAAATAAAGGTTTTGATTTAAAATTTCTTCGGGAGATGCTGTGGGGTGATGATAAGCCAGCTTGACTTTCGCCAGAGCCGCCTCGGGGGTCAGCCCGTAAAGCGGATGCACATTGGCTTTTAAAAGTACATCGGTCGAAGCATACTGCATTGCAGTGCGCTTTACAGGTGCAAGGTACACCTCTATCCCCGCACCCTTGGCACGCAGTGCAAACGCCTTTAAGGGCTCTTCTGCCGCCGTGCCGGAGTGATAAGCCGTAAGGAGCACTGCGGTTGTTTGCTTTTTATCCAGCTCCACGGCAAAGAAATCTAAATTCGGTGCACTTCTTAAAAACAGGATGTTTTTTTCGAATTTCGGTGCTGCTTCCATAAGCGGTTCCTTCGCTTTGGAAAGTGCCGCCTGCGAGGGCAAACGGCTATCCTCGGTCAAGAGCACCTGTCCGTTTTTATATTCGCCGAGCGGCAAATCATAGGCAGAATGAAAATCGTCTAAGAACGGGTCGGCTTCTAAAAGACGTGTTGCCAAATGATAATAGATTCTGCCGTCGGAATTTTTATAGGGTACAACGAAGCCGGCAAAGCCGCCTTCGATATAAGCCACTGCGGCGTGGAAATTATCCACACCGTTTGCGTTTGCATCCTCTAAGATATGGTTGGAAGAAACGAGGCAAAACGGCTTTTCGATTTCGCGAAGCGCCATAGCTAAAAGTGGCGCGGTAAAGGAAAGTGTATCCGTGCCGTGAAGCAAAATCACACCGTCAAAGGCAGAAAGGTCGGCGGTTTTGAAATAGGCAAGTATCGTTTCGTAAAAGGCATCATTCGCATTTTCAGAAAGCACGGCACAAAGACTGTGCACCTGAAAAACATTTTGATCTTCGGGAAAGCGTGCCTTATAAAGCTCTAAAAGATGAAGCGTTTGCGCGCCGTCCGGCGCGATTACAGCATCCGAAGCCGCACTGCCAATGGTACCGCCCGTTGCCACTACAAGAATATTCATAAGCGTTCCTCCGCTTTTCGGACTGCCGCTTTGTAGTCCTCATAATCTAAAAAGGTATTGATCATTTTCAGCATGGCATTGGTGCTCATGCGCTCGGGTAAATCTAAAATTTTTAAAAGCTTTTTGCGCTTTTCGGCGCTGTTCGCCCCGCCGGAAAGCCCGTCCTCAAACAAATCGGTATGGGTCACCTCGCGACGCGATTCTCTCGGTTCTTCGCAGGGGGCGCAGGCAATGCCCGCTTTCTCGAAAGCTTCGAGCAGAACTTCTTTTTTCATGCCCTCAACACCGAGCTTACCCTCTTTCGAGGCGGTTTCTTTGCGTTTTTCTTTGCCGAACACATCGGGAATATAAACATTTTTAATTTGCTCGGGCGGCACAATACCGCTTAAAAAGGAGCGAATCACAAAACCTGCGGAGTCGCTGTCGGTCAAGATTAAAATACCCTTTTCCCTCGCAAGCTTTCTAATGAGTTTTTGTTTTTCTTTATCTTTAAAAATGCCGAAGCCGTCGGTTTCAATGATTAAAGCATCCACAATATTTTGCAGCTTGATTTTATCATATTTTCCCTCGACGATGATGGCTTCGTTAATTTTCAGCATCGTTTAGTGCATTCCTTTCGCCGCCGAAAGACGGACAATGAGTTTTTCGAGTACAATTTTCGGGTCATCTATGCCGGATTTGAGTGCCATATCCGCCGCATTCAAATCATCGAGACAGCTTCTGAGTGCCAAGACGCTCATGTTGCGCACATCTCTTGCCGCATTGCGCAGACGAAATTCCTTGCCGCGGTAGTTGAAATGCTCCGCCGGATAGGTCGCCGTTTGCCCTGCCTCGAGAGAGAGCTTCACGCGATACATATCGACATAGGTGGAAATGAGTGTACCGAGAATCATCTCGGGCTTTTCTTTGTCGGCAAGGAGCTTTTCAAGGATTTGCAAAGCCTTGGTGCAGTTGCCGAGGGTCAGCATTTTCGAGAGGTCGAAGATATTCGCCTCTAAGGATTTGGTGACTAAAACGTCAATATCGGCTCTTGTGATTTCGCCGCCTTCTTTAAAATTGCAAAGCTTTTCGATTTCGTTTAAAAGCGTGCTCAAATCATTGCCGACGGTTTCCAAAAGATATTGTGCCTCGGGTCTTTGCAAAACACAGCCGCGCTTTTTGGCACCCGACTGCAAAAGCTTTAAAACATCGCTTTGCGAGCGTGCTTCGAGCGGCACTACGGCACCGCCTGCTTTCGATACCTTATCGAGCACGGCGCGCCATTTGGCATTCTTTTTGGGGATAATCTCGGCGCTGTCCTGCCAAAAGACGAGCACGGTACTATCGGGAATATCCTTTAAGAATTCCTCAAAGAGCTTTTTATCCGCCGCATTCAGCGCATCTAAGGGATAATCGTGCACCAAAACGCCCATATAGCCGCCGAATGCGGGGAGCGTTTCTGCGGCTTCAAGCACAGCGGGCAAATCTACTCCGTCATCGCTGTCGAATTTTTTGAGGTTGAATACCGCCATTTCTTCCTGCACGGCGGCTTTTATCAGTGCATTGGCATAGAACTGCTTTAAATAGCCCTCCGCACCATATAAGACATAAAGATTGGCAAGGTCACCCGATTTAATTTGCTGTTTTAAATCCTGTTCTGTGAGCTGTGGCATGGGTTACCTCCTGTTTTTGAATTGGAGCGTCCCGTCTTCCTGTGCGGTCAAAACGAGCATGGGATTTTGGGACAGCGTATATAGATTTTCTGTATAAAGGCTTAAAAAGTCGGCTTCGTTCTCTTTGCCGCACAAAAGGACATGGGAAAAGGCTTTCGGCTCGAAGCCCTGTTTCGGGATGGGCTCTGCCGTCATAAAAAGCGTTGCACCGTCGCCTTTAAAATTGTTTTCTTTCGAAAAGGAAAGAAGCGCTCTAAACTGACCGAAGTTTATTTCGGCATAATTCACCCCGTTTTGCCGATAAAAAAGCAAGGTAAGTTTTCCGTTTGCAGAATGCAAAACTTCCTTTTCCAAGGGCTTTACCGTCTCGGCTTTCGGGAGAGCCGTTTGTTTTGATTCTTGTGGCACATACAGTGTTTTTATCGGATACTGCGCCGACACTTTATGAAGCAAGGACATGGCTTTCGGCTCCTCGGTCGGCACGAAAACGGCATCGAGTTCTTTTGCGCCATAGGTATATAGTATAGCACAAATTTCATAATCTGCATAGTTATCCACCGCACTCGAAAGTAAAATATTTTCGCTTCCGGTATGCAGTAAAACGCACATCCCCTTTTTAGTTTCCATGGGAAAAATCTGAAGCTGTGCCCTGTTCCAGCCGAAGGAGAGCAGATTTCCGAGGAGAAACAGAACGGCAAGCGCCCCTGCCATAGGCTTTAAAAAGCGTTCCTTCGAGAAAGGCAAAAGGCACAAAATCGCGAGGGCAAGGAATGAAACGCCGAGCAGGATTTTGGGAAGCGTATCGGAAACCGGCACAACCGCAAAGGGTAATTTCGCAATCTGCGCCGTTATAAAAATCATATATTTTGCGAGATAAAAGGCAGGGAAAAAGCAGGCTGTAGACAGGGCATGTAACGAAAATAGAGCGAAAAATGCGCCTAAAACAGTAAAAAGCAAAACCATACCTGCCAGCGGAACGAGTAGGAAATTCGCAAGCAATGCAAAGAGCGTAAAGGTGCCAAAAGCCAGCATTTGCACAGGTAGGGTACAAATAGTAACCGCTGTAGTGACAGCAAAGGTCGAAATGCAAAAGCTTAAAAAGCCATGCAGCACCTTATGGGGTTTACAGCGTTTAATTTTCGGGAGCAAGGCACGTTCTATCGGTTTGGCAAAGAGCAAAATGCCAAGTGTTGCAAGCGAGGAAAGAAGTAGAGAGAGGGATTTTGCCGCAAAGGGATTTATAAGAAGCATGAGAAAGAGGGCTATGCCCAGAGAGTTCAAGGCATCCGCCTCACGCGAAAACAAGTCGGCTAGAAACAGTACCGAAAGCATACACGCCGCACGCATAACAGACGGTGCACCGCCGGTGAGCACCGTGATGCAAGCGGTCAATGCCAAGCCGATAAGTGCCCTTTGTTTGCGGTGGAGACGCATTTTCTCTAGGCAGAGCATTAAAATACCGCTGTAAATGGACAGATGCAAGCCCGAAACAACAAGCAGATGCGAAACCCCTGCGCTTCTGAATTGCTGCTGTACTTCTTTAGAAAGAGTGCGGCTTGTACCGAGACTCATGGCGGCAAGCACGCCGTTTTCGGGTGCAGGCAGGTTTCTTTCTATCTCGAGTGCCAATCTATGGCGCAGATTCAGTATACAGCTGAACAGGGAGTTCTCCTCCCCTTTTACAATTCTCGCCTGCTCGGCATGGAGGCTTGCCCCGAGAAGAAAACCTTTTGCCTTATACTGCGTCTGCACCGAGGGATTTTTCGACTTTGCGCCGAGTGCAAACAAATGGAGCTTTGCGGTCACACGGTCGTGGGGTTCTAAATCCAGCGGTTCGCTCGAGACTAAACGTACCTTTATTTTGACCTTTTCACCCTCGATAAAATCGGTCTTTATGGGATAATAATATCTGCCGTTTTGCTGATAGGGCAAATCGCAAAGTGTACCGCTAACGATATAGCTTTCGTCTGCAAACGTTTTTATTTTTCGTGTGGCGTTATGCTCGGCTATGCCTAAAAGACAGACCGAAAGCATCACGCAAAGGAAGGCCGTCGGGAGGGTTTTATCCCTGCGGCAATCTTTAAATAATAAAGAAAAGCAAAAAGCGACAAGCGCTGCCCAAAAGGCAACGCTCATCGCTCTTATTTCTGCGCCGTTTAGGAGAAAAAGCACCGTAAGCATGGTGCCGCCAATCACTAAAAACGGTCTTTTCATTTTAAACGAGTTTCTCGCCTAAGTTTTTGCCGGAAAGCACGTGGAAATGCAGGTGGAACACAGTTTGACCTGCGCCCTCACCGCAGTTGTTAATCACGCGGTAGCTTTCGAGACCCAGTTCCTTAGCAAGCTTCGGAATCACGGTGAAGATATGGGCAACCACTGCCGCATTTTCTTCGGTGAGTTCGTTTGCCGAAGCGATATGTGCTTTCGGAACAACTAAGAAGTGCGTATCGGACTGAGGATTGATGTCATAAAAGGCATAGCAAAGCGCATCTTCATAAAGCTTCTTGGACGGAATATCTCCTGCGATGATTTTACAAAATACACAATCTGCCATTTTTCATTCTCCTTTATTTGAGTAAGCCTAAAACAATGCCTTCGGCTGCTGCAAGCGCTTCGGAAAGCTTTGCCGCATCCTTCACACCAGCCATAGCGCTGTCGGGCTTGCCGCCGCCGTTACCGCCGGTGAGCTTAGCGATTTCACGAACAATATTACCTGCGTGTGCGCCGCTCTTCTGTGCTTCCTTACCGACTGCACAAGCGAGGGTTACACTGCCCTTTTCGGGATTCTTGCCTGCGAATACGGCTACCATAGCGGGGTCATTGCCCTTTACGGTGTCGCACATGGAACGAAGTGCATCGGGCATGGCTTCGCCGAGGTCACGAACCAAAAGCTTCACACTGCCGAGATCTTTGGCATCCTTTAAGAGGTCGCCTGCCTTCTGTGCGGCAATTTCTGCCTTGAGGCTCTCGAGCTCACGGGAAAGCTCACGCATTTCGTTTAAGGTTGCTGCCGCTTTCTGCGGTAATTCATTCGGATTTTCGGTTCTGAGTGCCGCCGCGGTATTGAAGAGAAGCGCGTTGCGGTCATTCACATACTGTAAAGTATTCAGACCGGTAACTGCTTCGATTCTGCGAACGCCGGAAGCTACGGAGGATTCCGAAACAATCTTGAAGAGACCGATTGCACCGGTATTTTCTACGTGTGTACCGCCGCAGAATTCAATAGAAGTATCGCCTGCACGAACCACGCGAACCATGTCGCCGTATTTTTCACCAAAGAGTGCCATTGCGCCGCTCTTCTTGGCTTCTTCAATCGGCATAACCTCGGTTACAACGGGCATAGCCGCTAAAATAGCTTCGTTGACCTTCTGCTCTACAGCGGCAATTTCTTCGCCGGTAAGTGCAGAGAAATGAGTGAAGTCAAAGCGAACGTGCTCGCCGTTGACAAGCTGACCTGCCTGCTCAACGTGTGTGCCGAGTGTGCTACGAAGTGCTGCCTGTAAAAGGTGGGCTGCGGTGTGGTTGCGCATAATCGCATGACGTCTATCAGCATCTACCTTAGCACTAACCTTTGCATCAGCAACTGCCGCGCCGTTTTGCATAAAGCCGTGGTGTAAAATAACACCCTCGGGAGTCTTTACGGTATCTTCTACTACGAAGGTGAAGTCTGCGCCCGCGATAACGCCGGTGTCGCCGACCTGACCGCCGCTCTGTGCATAGAACGGAGTTTTCTTTAAAACAAGAGAAGCCTTTTCGCCTTCGCCGATGCCGCTCTGCAGGGCACCTTCTGCGATAATGGCTGTAATTTCGGTTTCTTCCTCGAGAGAAGCATAGCCTGTGAACTCGGTTTCGTCCATATCCTTGGTCGCGCTCTGCGGGCCGTCCCAAGCTTCTGCACCTGCACCCTTATGGGCGGCTCTGGCTCTCTGCTTCTGCTCTAAAACAAGCTCTTTCCACTTGTCTTCATCTACGGTCATATTTCTTTCTTCCAAGAGCTCCTTGGTTAAATCAATCGGGAAGCCGTAGGTATCGGAAAGGAGGAACGCATCCTCACCAGAAAGGCAGGTGCCGTTCATATTGGAGAGCATTTCTTCTAAGCGCTGAAGGCCGGTATCAATGGTCTTAGAGAAGCTTTCTTCTTCCGCTTCGATAACCTTGCAGATGAAATCTTCTTTCTCGCGAAGATTCGGGTAAGCCGTTTCGTTTTCCTGAATTACAGTCTTTGCAACATCGGAAAGGAAGGTGTGGTCAATACCGAGCAATCTACCGTGACGAGCCGCGCGGCGAAGCAAACGGCGAAGTACATAGCCTCTGCCTTCGTTGGAGGGCATAACGCCGTCGCCAATCATCATCGTGGTGGAACGGATATGGTCGGTGATTACGCGAAGAGAAACATCGACCTTGTCATCCTTATGATATTCTACCCCTGCGATGCGCATAATGTGCTTCATGATATTCTGCACGGTGTCTACCTCGAAGAGGTTATCTACATCCTGGCTGATGCAGGCAAGTCTTTCAAGACCCATGCCGGTATCAATGTTCGGATGATCGAGGGGGGTGTAGTTGTTGTTGCCGTCGTTTTCGAACTGGGTGAATACGAGGTTCCAGAATTCGATATAGCGGTCGCATTCACAGCCGACCTTGCAGTCGGGGCTGCCGCAGCCGTATTTTTCACCGCGGTCATAGTAAATTTCAGAGCAAGGACCGCAAGGACCTGCGCCGTGCTCCCAGAAGTTATCTTCTTTGCCGAAGCGAACCATGTGGTCGGGATGAATGCCGATGTCGTTCACCCAAATGTTATAGGCTTCATCATCGTCTTCATATACGCTGATGTAAAGGCGCTCGGGGTCCATTTCCATAACCTTGGTGCAGAACTCCCATGCCCACGGAATAACCTCATGTTTAAAGTAATCACCGAAGGAGAAGTTACCGAGCATCTCAAAATAGGTGCCGTGACGTGCGGTTTTACCAACGTTTTCAATGTCGGGGGTGCGGATGCACTTCTGACAAGTGGTGACTCTCTTTCTGGGCGGTGTGATTTCACCGGTGAAGTATTTTTTCATCGGCGCCATGCCCGAGTTGATGAGTAAAAGGCTCTTGTCGTTTTGGGGAACTAACGAAAAGCTCGGCAAACGAAGGTGACCTTTGCTCTCGAAGAAAGACAAATATTTTTCTCTTAATTCATTTAAGCCTGTCCATTCCATATTGCTTTATAATCTCCTTAAAACGAAAAGCGCGTAAAAACGGCGCACTTTCCTTTGTAATACGTAGTTGATTATACCCTTTTTCTCCCCCTTTTGTCAACTAAAATCCTTAGAAAACGCTTGTTTTCTGCCCCGTTTTTCGCTATAATAAAAGTAATATTTAAAGTGGGGGGTATTTGGGAAATGAAATCGCAAAATCACGCCAAAAAAAAGGCGAATTTTCTCTTTTTGTGTTTCTTAATTTCCTTTATCCTTCTCCTAACCTCTTTTTTTCAAATTGGAAATCACATACTAAAGAATGACAAAATCATCGCGCAAAACGGCGTGTTCGATTTTAAAAATGCCGATCCGCTGGTAGGCGGAAAGCGTTATTACTTACACGGGGATTGGGAATTTTATTACGGTGTTTTATTAAAGTCGAATCCCCCGAAAATCACACCGAAAAAAGAGCTTTTTCCAGTTCCCGCCTCTTATGCCGGCAACCCTTTGAAAACCACACCCTATGAAACCGGCGGAATTGCTTCTTACCGCGCTTATATTGAAAACTTAGAAAGCACTATGCCCTTGACTATTTATGTGCCGAACCTCGCCTGTGCCTACCGTATTTATTTAGACGGCGTTTTGGTCACCGAAAGCGGCACACTTGCCAAGGCGAATTCGGAATCTTGGTCCAGTGCCTCCTCTACGCGCCAAAAGGTGAATCTTTCTCCGGAGCGGCACGAGCTCGTGATTGAAGTTTCTTCCGAGCATTATTCCGGTCTTTATTTAACCCCGATTATTACCGGCTTCCACGCGGCAAATCGCTATCAAAACGCGGCGATTTCCATGCGCTATGCCTTTGCCGGTACAATTTTCTATGCTTCGATGGTGTTGCTCTTTGTGGTTCTTGTCTCAAAGCGTCGCTATTTTTCATCGTGGCTACCCCTACTATTTCTCTTTCTCTCTCTGCGTTTGATGATTTCCACAGAAGGCTTTATCGTTACACAGCCCACCTTCTTTTGGCTGAGCTATGAAAAAATGGCGCTTCTGACCTTTGCGAGCACCTTCGTCATTAAGCTCGTTTCTCTGATTTATTTTAAAGACGAACTAAACCTTTCGTTTTCGATGGAATTCACCGCTTTCCTTTCGTCACTCTTCCTTTTGGTGGCAGTTGGTGTAGCATTCTTACCAAATTCGGTTTACAGTAATTATTATTTCGTTATTTTACAGCTCGTTTCTACGATTGCGGACCTTTACCTCATCAACCATCTTTGCCTCAGTACCGCGCAAGGCAATAAAAATGCAGGGCTCTTTACCCTCGCTTATTTCTTTGTGCTTTCCGGCATCACAGTGGATGCGATTTACACCAACGGTTTATTACCCATGGTTTGCTCCTCGTTCATGCCGCTTTCTCTTTCGATTTTTGCGCTGTTCTTAATTATCATCCATGCCAGACGTGCCGACGAAATCTACCGTGCGGCGCAGGAGGCAAAGGAACTGGAACGCGCCCTTGAAAAAGCCAACATGTCGGTTATGATTTCTCAAATCCAACCGCATTTCCTTTATAACGCTTTAAATACGATTAAATCTTTGATTCGCCGCGACCCCAAGACTGCGGAAAAAGCCATTATTGATTTTTCCTATTATCTGCGTGGCAATATGGACAGTCTCAGTCATACCGAGCCCATTCCTTTTGAAACGGAATTACAGCACATTCAGTATTACTGCAATATTGAGTTGCTCCGTTTTTCCGACAAATTAACGATAGAATACGATATTCAGGAAGAGGATTTCTGCGTGCCCACCCTCGGCGTCCAGCCGCTGGTGGAAAATGCCATTAAGCACGGCGTCACGAAAAAGCCCGAGGGCGGTTATGTAAAGCTCTCCACTTACCGTAAAGACGGCTTCTATGTCATTTGCGTAGAGGACAACGGCATCGGCTTTGACCCCGATGCGCTTCCCGAAGAAGACGGGCGTTCCCACGTTGGCCTGCAAAATATTCGTTATCGTTTTAAATCCATGCTTTCTGCCGATATGACCATTGAAAGCAAACCGAATGTCGGTACAAAGGTATGTATAAAAATCCCGCAACAGCAAAATGTGAAAGACAAAGCAAAAGACAAAGACAAAGATAAAGCATAATTTATAGAAGGAGTGTTTCTATTATGCGTATGATTGCCGTAGATGACGAGCGTCTGGTTACGGAAGACCTGGAATTTATCGTGAAAGATTTGTCGGAAATTAAGAGCTTCAAGGCTTTTAACAACCCCGCCAACGCCTTGTTTTATGTGCAAGAGAATCCGGTTGACCTCGCTTTTTTAGACATTGAAATGCCGGTAATGTCCGGTTTGGAGCTTGCAAAGAAAATCAGTGAGATTTCCCCCGATACTGCGATTGTTTTTTTAACCGGCTTTAAGGAATATGCGTTTGATGCCTTCGGTGTGAATGCCATCGGCTATATTTTAAAGCCGTTTTCCGAAGAAATGGTCATAAAAGAAATTGAAAAAGCCAAGCGTTTACAGCCTAAAAACGACGGCGTGAAGCCTTATATTCACACCTTCGGCTATTTTGACGTATTCATAGACGGCAAACCCGTACATTTTTCCAGCGCGAAGTCGAAAGAGCTTTTGGCGCTTCTCGTAGATCGTCGCGGTGGCTCTGTCAGCACGGAAAACGCGATTTCCAAGCTTTGGCCCGAAAGAGAATATGAGGAGTCTGTGCAGTCTCTCTTCCGAAAGGTTTTAAAGAGCCTGCGCACAGCACTTGCTGATGCGGGTATTTCGGATATTTTCTTAGATGTTCGTAACGGGAGAAGCATAGATGTTTCTAAATTCTCCTGTGACTTATATGATTTTCTAGACGAAAAAGAGGGTGCCAAAGAAAAATATAACGGCGCCTACATGCAGGGCTATGCTTGGGCAAAGCCGACACAAACACATATTGAAAAGCTTTTAGGAGGCAGATAAGAATGAAATCGGATATTGAAATTGCACAGGAAGCTTCTATGCTTCCGATTGAAAAGGTTGCAGAAAAGATGCACGTACCGACGGACAGCTTGGAGCTTTATGGCAAATATAAAGCCAAGCTTCCGCTCTCCCTCTTAGAGGAATTTAAAGACCGTAAGGACGGCAAGCTCATCTTAGTAACCGCGATCAACCCCACCCCTGCAGGTGAGGGCAAAACCACAGTAACCGTTGGTCTCGGGGAAGCGATGCAACAAATCGGCAAAAATGCAGTAATTGCACTTCGCGAACCGTCTTTAGGTCCGGTTTTCGGCATCAAGGGTGGTGCAGCAGGCGGCGGCTATGCACAGGTTGTACCCATGGAGGATATTAACCTGCATTTCACCGGCGATATGCACGCCATTACAGCGGCAAACAATCTGCTTTGCGCCATGCTCGACAACCACATTCAGCAGGGCAACGAGTTGCGCATTGATGTGCGCCGTATTCTGATTAAGCGTTGCTTAGACATGAATGACCGCATGCTTCGCAATGTTGTTATCGGTTTAGGCGGCAAGGTAAACGGTGTACCGCGTGAAGACCATTTCTGCATCACCGTTGCCAGCGAGGTTATGGCAATTCTTTGTCTCGCCTCCTCTATGGAAGATTTAAAAGTTCGTCTCGGCAACATTTTAGTGGCTTACGACGTGGAGGGCAACCCGGTTTACGCCAAAGATTTAAAGGCTGTAGGTTCTATGGCAGCACTTTTAAAGGATGCCGTTAAGCCCAACCTCGTGCAGACGCTCGAGCATACACCGGCACTCATGCACGGCGGACCTTTTGCCAATATTGCGCACGGCTGCAACTCCGTGCTTGCTACAAAAACAGCAATTAAGCTTTCCGATTACTGCATCACGGAAGCCGGCTTCGGCGCAGACCTCGGTGCAGAGAAATTCCTCGATATTAAATGCCGTGCCGCAGGCTTAGAGCCGGACTGCATCGTCATTGTAGCGACCATTCGCGCGCTGAAATACAACGGCGGCGTAGCAAAAGCAGACCTTGCCGAAGAAAACGTAGAGGCACTGCAAAAGGGTATTGTCAATTTACAGACCCACATTGAAAACATGCACAAATACGGTGTACCGGTAGTGGTTGCCATTAACCGTTTCGGCACAGATACCGATCAGGAAATCGAATTTTTACAGAACTTCTTAGAAGATATGGGCGTTGAAGTTTCCCTTTGTGATGTTTTTGCGAAGGGCGGCGCAGGCGGCGTAGATTTGGCAGAGAAGGTCATCAAGACCATCGAAGAAAAGCCCACTTCCTATCATCCGCTTTATGACACAGACCTTTCCATTCCCGAGAAGCTTGAAATCATTGCAAAAGAAATCTACCGCGCAGACGGCGTAGTCTTTACAGCGAGTGCCAAAAAAGCGATTGCGGAAATTGAAAAGCTCGGCAAAGACAAGCTCCCCGTTTGCGTTGCCAAGACACAGTATTCCCTCTCCGACGACCCCACACGCTTAGGCAAACCCGAGGGACACACCCTCACCGTGCGTGACATTCAGCTTTCCGCAGGTGCAGGCTTCATCGTAGCCCTAACCGGCAGTATCATGACCCTGCCCGGTCTCCCGAAAAATCCCGCCGCATACAACATCGACGTAACCGCCGACGGCGAAATCACAGGTCTTTTCTAAAGCATAAAAAGCACTAAAAAAGAGATGCACGAAATTGTGCATCTCTTTTTATTTTTGTGAGATATTAACGACAGTAAAACTTTACTAGAGATTTTCGACTCTCCCCTATCTGCCGGCGAAATTGTATCTGCAAATTATAGCCGTTTTGTGCTTTATTTTAATCTTTTTCTTTTTATGTCCCTCACGGCTCTGCCCACAGCAACCGCCGCGAGATGGACGAACGAGTTCGATTCTCGTTTCTTTTAAACAACAAAAAAAGAGACTCACAATCGTGAATCTCTTTATCGTGGTGACCCGGACGAGAATCGGAGCGCACCGCGCTCCTTGTGCTTGCTTCGCAAGCGTCCTATTTTATGTCCCTCACGGCTCCGCCTGCGGCAACCGCCGTGAGATGGACGAACGAGTTCGATTCTCGTCATAAAAAAAGAAAAACAAAAAAGAGACTCACGTTTGTGAATCTCTTTATCGTGGTGACCCGGACGAGAATCGAACTCGTGTTACCGCCGTGAAAGGGCGGTGTCTTAACCGCTTGACCACCGGGCCATATGGCGACGAATGCTTCGCCGCTTTTTTTGGTAGCGGCAACGGGACTTGAACCTGTGACCTTCCGGGTATGAACCGGACGCTCTAGCCAACTAAGCTATGCCGCCATGTCGCTGTATTTCTTACAGCTTCGATATTATAATATATAAGTACCCCAAATGTCAATACTTTTTTTAAAATTTTTCAAAAAAATCTAAATTTATTTCATTAGGTCTCGAATCACCGCGCTGGCAATCAAAAGTCCTGCCGTTGCAGGCACAAAGGAATTGCTGCCGATAATGGGCTGGCGCACGCCTTCGGGATTGACGATTTTCGGTTCTTCCTTAGAATAAACCACCTTTAAGTGTTCCACATTTCTTTTACGAAGCTCTCGGCGCATAATGCGTGCCAAGGGACAAACCGAGGTATCGTAAATATCGGCAAGTTCTAACAGCTCGGGCTGCATTTTGTTGCCCGTTCCCATAGCGGAGATGACAGGTACGCCCAGAGCACTGCAACGCTCAATAATTTCAAGTTTTCCGGCTACGGTATCAATCGCATCGACCACATACTGAAACGCCGTGAAATCAATTTCTGCGGCATTTTCGGGTAGGACGAACATTTCATGGGTCTGCACCTGAATTTCAGGATTAATATCCAGAGCGCGTGCTTTAAAAGCCTCGGTTTTTTTCTGCCCCATAGTCGAATGCAAGGCTAAAATCTGGCGATTCAAATTACTTTCGTGCACTTCGTCGGGGTCAAACACATCAATCGCACCGATGCCGCCACGCACAAGCGCCTCAGCCACATAGCCGCCCACGCCGCCGATGCCGAACACCGCAACTCTCGCCTGTTTTAATTTTTCAACCTCTTCTTTTCCGAAAAGGCGCTCGGTTCTTTCTAAAAATGTTTCCATAGCTTGATTCCTTATCTTTAATATATCCAAAAAAGTCCCTGCACAAGGCGGGGACTTTAAAAATCAGTTGATTCTGAGGAAGGACATAGGCGCAATCGTGATAGAGTTCACAGTCACCGGTGTTTCATTATAATTGAAATACAAAAGCGTGCTGTTGTTGTATTCCGTGAAATATACGCCGTCCTGCACCTTGCCGTGCCCTGTCATACGGGCGTCACGCAAATCCTTTAAAGCTTCGTTGGCTTTTTCGTAATTCTTTGCCGCCTTGCTGATTTGTTTCTCATAATGATAGGTTGCATCCAGTGCTTCGTTTTCGGTCTTTTTAAAATACAGGGTATAAGACGGTACTGCACCGTATTCCATAGATTTTAAGAAGGCTTGTTCCGGATTTTCCGAAAGATTGATTGCGTTATGTGCATAGTCGAGTGTGCCGTGGAAAATCATTTGCAAGAACGGTACGCTGACATAAGCGGCAGTTTCTTTATAGCCGCAAGCAGACGGCAAATTGGCGATTACATCGGCATTTTTGAGCATATAGACATTGCCTGTATCGACCATGAGCTTGTGCCCTGCCGAAAGGGTGGAGGCCTGTTTGGAAAGCAAGTCCGCCGCATTGAGTCTGTTATAAGCATCGCCGTAATCGGAGTAGAGCAAGCTGCCGGCATCATCCACGCAGTAGCCGCCAAATTCCAAATCGTAGTCGCCGTTCACAAAGGCTTCCACGTCTTTGGTCATTTCATCTAAGCTTAAAAGCTTCTTGTCGATGGCTTCCTTGCCGCTGTATGCCGCAAAGGGATTTTGCTCCGTTACGTGCATCGCGTCACCCGTTAAGCTTTTGGCGGTGTGATTCACTTTTGCAAAGGAAAGCAAATCGACATTCAAGAAGAGACTGAACTGCTGCGTTTTTACATAACCGAGCAGGGATTTCAACTCTTTTTCATTGCCGAGGCCACCCAAAAGACCGCTGTGTTTTAACTGTTTTTGCTTTAAAGAGCCGTCGAGCGCGCCGTTATAACGCACCAGAACATGGTTAATACTCTTCGCTTTCATCAAGGCTAAAAGCTCTTCGAGTTCTGTGTAATCGGTTAAAATCTTTGCCCCGTTGGTTACGGACTTAGGTGCAGAAGCCTGCGCCGTTAAAAGGAAGGGCAGATATTCCGCTTGTGCGATTGGTTTTGTGGAAAGCAAACCTCTGCGCATGAGAAGCTCACGGCACGCGGTTGCCATGCCCACATAGCCTGCATTATTATTGGAAAGGAAGCGATAGCAAATCTTGACTTCGCCGCCATGACGGTTGCCGAGGTGCTGGGTCTGTTTGCCCTCTTTGCCGATGACAGTCGCATCCTGCACGAAGAACTTTGTGCCGACCCTGTAAAACGGTTCTTCTTCTGTTTTACTGTGTGTGATAATTTCCGAAATCGTATCGCCACCCTCTACGAGTGCCGAAAAAGCGCTTTCGCCCGATTTCATACCGAACGCCGCTAAAACAGAAGGCTGTTTGTCTGCCGTATCACGCGGATTCGCCGCATCTGCACCGTAAGGTACAAAAGCTTTCACGGGCTCTTCCTGTGCTTTTAAATAAGAAATCGCACCACTACCATCGGGCAGGAAGATATAATCGCTTTCGCTGTCTTCCGTTGTCGCACCGAAATAAGGTAAAAGCTCCACGCTTTCTACCGTGCAGTTTTCGCTCGTTAACATCTCGTTGCAATTCAAAGAAACATACATGGCGCCGTCGGTCAAGGTGTAATTGACCGTTAAAGATACATAAAGTGCATCGGGCGCAAGTGACTCAAACGCGCTATTTGCTGTTGCTTCGTCGAGTGCCAAATCATAGGTCACGAGCAAGCCGTCTTCTTTCGGCTTAAAGGAAGCTGAACCGAATGCCACGGAATTGTCCTGCGTGTTGAGCTTATAGCGTTTGCCGTCCTTTAACACAGTAGCTTCTAACACGGCGGCTTTATTTTCCGCAACATCCGAAGTCGGAAGCGCATTCCAGAGCTTGCCTGTATTGACTTCCCGAACGGAAACGCCGAAGGAAGCAGTATCTAAATATAATTCAATTAAACCGGTTTTGGTTACATAGACTAAATCGTTTTCATTTAAAGCATGATGCTTTGCCTCGCTGTAGGTGGTTTCGACCGACTCGAGGGTACCGATTTTCTGCTTTTCAACCGTTGCACTCGAAAGCGTACAGCTGGAAAAAAGAAGCGTTGTACCCAGTGCCAGAGCGGCAACCTTGAGCATGGCTTGTTTGGACTTTTGAAGCTTTTTCATAAAAAGACTCCTACTGTTTTCAAAAAGATAGAAATGGATTATTTCAAAAGTATAGCATATTTCAAAGAAAAAATCCAGTAAAACCGAAAGGAGACTATTTTGTTCCACGTTTTGCAGCTTCACCGTCTTCCACTTCTAAGTAAGGATTTTTAAAATAGAAAGCGTGCGTATATTTTACGTTATGATTTTTTAACGTAATTTTCTCGGGGGCATAGTTGACCCCAAGCTTTTGGAGGACCGCTTCATAATGCGGCAAACGTTTTTGAAAACTTCGGAAGCTGCATTTTTGTTTGGGCGTCCACGCATTTTCGCTCACAGCGCCCATACGCGGAAAGAGGTTAAAATCGAGCTTGCGGCGGTCGGCTACAAATTCCGTCCAAAGTTCTGCTTCAACGCCCAATACTTGATTCTCTCTGTTTTTTTGGATATGGCACATTTTCGGGTCAAATGTATAAGTGTTTTTGAGCTGTACTTTGCTATGCGGAAAGTCAAAATAGAAGGCATTGTGACGGCTTAAAATTAACTTGCCACCTTTTTTAATATGGCGTTCCGCCGCCTTGCTTCTTTTACTCGTCCAATACTGCCCAACTACGCTCCTGTCAATGTTTGGGGAATCCAAAACTTCGTTCCAACCAATGAGACTCTTGCCTTTGGTCTTTAAATATTTCCCCACGCAGTTGGTGAAATAGCCTTGGAGTTCACGCGGTGTTTCGAGGTGTTCTTCTTGCATCTTCTTTTGACAGTGCGGACATTTCTTCCACTCCGCTGTGGGCGATTCATCACCGCCGATATGGAAATACGGCGCAGGGAAAAGTTCACAAACCTCATCCAGAATGTCGAAAATGAAGGTGTAGGTGCTTTCTTTTCCGAGGCAGGCAGGACGATTCCAAGAGCTATCTTTATACCCTAGCTCCGTATGCGGAACGATTCCACTGTACCACCAAAACACTTCACTTTTCATCTCACGGCAGGCAAGATAAGGGTAAGCGGCTTCGGCGGCAGCAAAGTGTGCCGGCATATCAATTTCGGGTACAACCATAATGCCTCGCTTTGCAGCATATGCCACAATGTCGCGAATCTCCTCTTGCGTATAAAATCCCTCGTGCGGTTTGCCTTCGAGCTTATAATTTAGTTCCATCCACCCCGTCTGCTGTGTGTTTTTACGCTTAGAGCCAATTTCGGTTAAAAGTGGATACTTTTTGCTTTCCATTCTCCAGCCTTGATCGTCGGTCAAATGCCAATGAAAAACATTGAGCTTATGATAAAGCATCAAATCTAAAAGGCGTTTGATTTCTTCTGTAGAAAAGAAATGCCGTGAGCAATCGAGCATCTGCCCGCGCCAGCTATAGCGCGGATAATCTACAATTTCGACACAGGGAATTTGGATTTCTTCGGGATTTTCCTGCAAATCAAAATCACCGAGCTGACGAAGCGTTTGCAGGGCATACAGCGCCCCGGTAGGTGCACTCGCTTCAATTTGAATACGGTTTGCGGAAATCGAAAGGCGGTAGGCTTCTTTTGCCAAATTCTCGGCATAGAAAAATTTTATATCGCCCGTTTCCTTTTCTTCGGGCGCTGTTCCGAAAAGCTTTTTAAAATAGCTTTCCAAAAATTCGGCGGCTTCCGAAAAATGCGATTCAGCAGTGTAGGAGGTATCGGCCGTCATCGAAAACACACCGCTGTAGCGTTGGATTTCGGCGGGCATGGGAATCAGCTGTAACATAAAATAACCTCTTTCTTTTATATTTTGATTTCGTTTTGCGCGCGAAGCACGGTAAAATGCTTTGCGGTTTTTAGGGCGTTTTGGATATTTTCTAAGGTAAGTGCTTCTCCGTCGGCGGTCAAAAGCAAATCGCCCGAACGAAGTCCCATGCGATAGCCTTTCGAAAGCGAGGAAGCCCGTTTCAGAAAGACACCCTTTGTGTCGGGGGCACCCGTTGCCGTTTGCACGGCAGAGTCCACCTCAGAAAGTGTATAATGCAGGTTTTTTAAAATTCTTGCCTTTTTAAAGTTCGAAAAATCGGGTAGTTGGGGAGCTTCGAGTCCCGTTTTTCCGAAGGACGGGGTAAGGGGTTTTATCCCCTCTAAAGCATAATTGCCCGCTAAAATATCTTCTAAGGAGAGTGTAGTTTCCTTTTTAAAGCGTTCGCTGTCCTTGGCATTTTTAAAAACATGATAGTTATTTCGGAAGATCGCGTTACTGCCGCGATTTTCCAAGACACAGCGGATTGGTTCTTCGGCATAAATGAGATTGTTTTCAATTAAATCGTCATTGCCCCAAAAGGCGCAGTGATAATCAAACGGCGCAAAAATCAAAATATTGTTGCGTACCGTGCGGAAGAAGCCCTCACGGAGCTTGATGCCCACGCCGATGCAAAGATTGTTTTCAATGGTATAGCCTGAAGAGCCGTCGTCTAAGTCGATGCCGAAACCGTGGGAGCCTATGACGCGGTTGCCGACAAGCTCGTTGCGTGCCGTCATATCCTGTAGGGCATAGGGCTTTTTCAGCTTACCGTATTTGCCCGTGGTTTCGTAGCGTTTCAAAGACCAGAAGCGGTCTCTGCCCCAGCTGTTGAACGGGCCATGGTCGCCGGTTTGCCGCACGCAGTCATAAATATCGTTATGTAAAATCTGATGTCCACCGAACGCGTTTTCGCAGATATTCACACCGCTTCGCGGCATATGGCGCACCGTGCAGTGCTCCACCGTTACATTTTTGGCAAGGCTCATGCAAACACCTGCCGACTGCAAATCGGTTTGCCCGAGCCACTCGAAAAGGCACTCTCGAACTGCAATTTCTTTCGGATAAGCTTCGATTTTTGCGCCCTGTTTTTCGGGGCTTTCCATATGGGTGATATGATGACTCCCCTCCCAGGAGGAGGTGCAGTAGGTACTGCCGGGCTCGCCCAAAATCAGAATACCGTTCGAAAGGCTGTCGTGAAAATAGCAGTTTTCAAAGCGAATCTTGCGGCAATCGCCTAAAATGCGTACCGCTGTATTGCCGAGGTCTTTAAATTCGCAGTTTTTAAAAACTATATTCGAGCTATTTCGGATTTGCACGGCGGCACAATCGCAAAATGCCCAATCACTACGCAGATACCGTTCCCACTTGCCCTTGTACATACTGTTGTCGGAGCGCTCGAACACGGTATTTTCAATCGTAATCGGCGCTTCGCTGTTTTCGATTTGTAACAGTGTTTGGCAGGCGGCAAAGGAAAGCTCGATTTCCGATTTGTCTTGCCACACATCATAAAAATAAAAGTCGCCTGTTTCGTTATCGTAGAAAAATTCATAAGGGTGGGTTAAAAGCTCAAAAAGATTTTCTAAAATCACCTTGTCGCGGTGCAGTTTCCTGCCGCGATTGTTGTTGCCGACCCATATTTTTTTGAAACTGCCGTTTTCCGTTTTTTCTATACGATAAGCGTTGCCGCCCCACGCGGCAGAATGCAAGCCGCGCAAATAAGCGGTTTCGGGATGCACCGCGTTCTGTAAAATCGCTTCGGCTTCTTTGAGAGAAATATAGTGCTGTGTTTTCTCATCGCTTGAGATTTTCGGCAGACGTGCCATGTGATAAGGGGTCTGCTCCACCCATGCACGCTCTATCTTTAGCCCTTTTGGGAGCAGGATTTTAGAAAGTTTCTCTTTACAGGCTTCTTTTCGATAAACCGCCGTATGCGCACCAGAAAAGACGCCGCCGCTTATAGAAACACTCTGTTTCTGTTTATCTTTTATAAAAACAGTCTCCCCTGCCGTTTGCACATTCTCGAGAGAAATGTCTGATTCGATTGCAGAAAGTCTTTCTTGCGCTTCTTTCACATCCATTTGCCTAAACCCCTCCCGCAAAAAGTTAATTTTATTATACAAAACTTCTAAAAAAAGTCAAGAAAAAAGGACTCTGCTCTTTTGCAAAGTCCTTTTATCCGGTTAGGCGTTGTCGCATGGTGAGGAGAATTTTTCGTTCGAGCCGCGAGACCTGTACCTGTGAAATGCCCAAAGCTTTCGCCGTATTGGTTTGGGTCATGCCCTTAAAATAGCGTAGTTCTATCAGCGTTCGCTCTTTGCTTTCTAAGGTATCGAGTGCCTGAGAAAGCGCCAAGCGGTTTTCGAGCTCCTCACTGTTTTCAGTCGGAATGTCGCGTTCTTTGCCCTCTTCGCCCTCGACCATTTGGGTGAGCGACGAAACGGGCTGCATCACATTTAAAAGCTCGGCGGTCTCAAACTCCGAGATTTCGAGTGCCTCCGCCAGCTCTTTTACGCTGATTTCCCGACCCAAGCTTTTTTCGAGCGCTTCTCGGGTTTTCGAGGCACGCATCGCCTGTTCTTTTAAAGAACGGCTGACCTTTACCATGCCGTCATCACGAAACAGACGCTTGATTTCACCCAAAATCGCCGGCACGGCATAGGTGGAAAACGCAAAGCCACGGCTTTCGTCGAAGCCGTCTGCCGCTTTGATTAAACCGATACAGCCTGCCGAAAACAAATCCTCATAATCAATCCCTTTCTTGCCGAAGCGGTGCGCGCACGCGTGCACCAACCCCAAATTCTCACAAATTCGCTCATCCCTCGTCGGCATTCTTTTTGCCCTTAATTTCCTTAATCAGTGTCACCGTCGTCCCCTTGCCGAGGGTGGAGCGCACGCGCATTTTGTCGGTAAAGCTTTCCATGACGGAAAAGCCGAGTCCGGCTCTGTCGCCGCCAAGCGTTGTGAAAAGCGGCTCGCGTGCTTTTTCAATATTTTCAATGCCTCTGCCCTTGTCGCGAATTTTAATTTCGATTCTGCCGTTTTCAAAAATCCGCACCGCTATGTAAATCATGCCGAACGAATCGCGGTAGCCGTGGACAATACAGTTTGTGACCGCTTCGCTCACGGCGGTTTTAATGTCGCTAAGTTCCTCCAGTGTCGGGTCTAACGATGCCGCGAATGCTGCCACCGCCACACGTGCATAGCCCTCATTCATGGAAAGACTTTGTATTTGCATTTTCATTTCGTTAATGGGTTTCATCCTCTGCCTCCTTTTTTGGTTCTGCCAATTCCGGCTTTCTGCCTGCCTTTTGCAAAACGGCGATTTGCTCGAGTCCTGCAAGGCGCATGACCTTATAGACATGGGGCGAAAGACCGCAAAGCTCTAACGGGCACTGCATGGTGTTCAGCAGCTTATAGCGTCCCATGACAAGACCGATGCCCGAGGAATCCATAAAGGTGATGCCCGAAAAATCTAAGATAGCTTTTTTGGGCTGCATACAGGCTATAGCATCGTCAATTTGCATACGCGAATGTGCCGCGTTGTGGTGATCCAGCTCGCCGCTGAGATAGACGAGCAGCGTGTCTTCGTTTCGTTCGATAACGGTTTGCATGAACTGCCTCCTTTTTCGTTTTCTTTGATTGTAACGGACAAGCCCTAAAAAATTTGTCTAAAGAAAGAACCGTTTCGGGGATTTTTCATAAGATGAAGATAGGGCTTAAAAAAACACAGCTTAGGAGGGATTTTTTTGAATAAAGCCAAAACCTTAGCCTCCCTGTCCCCGGGAGAAAGCGGTATTGTGGCAGATATTTTTGCGCCGCCGGCGATGAAAGAACGTTTTTTGGATTTGGGACTGATTCCGAAAACTACGGTGCTTTGCACAGCACAAAGCTATTCGCGCGATATTTGCGTTTATGAAATTCGCGGCGCATCCATTGCGATTCGAGACTGCGATGCCGCCTATATCACCTTAGAAAAGGAGAAATCGAATGGTTAAAAAGAAGAAAAATGAGCCGCAAAAGGATGCCTTTGTCGTGGCACTCGCGGGCAATCCTAATGTCGGCAAAAGCACCGTATTCAACGCGCTCACCGGGATGCATCAGCACACGGGAAACTGGCCCGGCAAAACGGTTTCCAACGCTTTCGGCAGCTATACTTACCAAAACAAAGCCTATACATTAGTCGATTTGCCGGGTACTTATTCGCTTTCGGCACATTCCGAAGAGGAAAAGCACGCCGATGATTTTCTCTTTTCTTTAGAAAGCAACGCCGTGGCAGTGGTGTGCGATGCCACCTGCTTGCTTCGAAATCTCCACCTTGTTTTGCAGATTGCCGAGCTGACGCCGAACACGGTAGTTTGTGTGAATCTCATGGACGAGGCGAAACATAAGGGGCTTTCGCTAGATTTGGATTTACTCTCGAAGCGGCTTTCTCTGCCCGTGATTCCCATGGCGGCAAGGAGCAAAAAGGGACTTGGTGAATTAAAGGACACCCTCGCGCAACTCGCCCAAGCGCCCAACCCCTCTGCCACGAGAATACCTTATCCCGAAACGATTGAGCACGCGGTGGGCATATTGGAAAACGCCTTGGAATCGCTTCCCGATTTACCGCTTTCGCCGCGCGCCCTCGCCTTACAGATGCTGAAAAATGCCGAGGAAGCCGAAAAAACTCTGCTTTCCTTTTCCGGTGTTGCGCTTGCCGAAGCCGAAAACGTGCAAAAAGCCCTTTTAGAAGTCGAAACAGAATTAAACAAAGCGGGCATTTCCAAAGAACAGCTGCGTGAAGACATGGGCGAAGCACTGGTGCGTGCGGCAGAAGGCTTTATGGAGGGTATCGTGACCGAAGCCCCCACGAAAAAGAAAGATTTTTCCCGCACGGCTGACCGCATTTTCATGAGCAAAACCGTGGGTATTCCCGTAATGCTTTTACTCTTGCTTTTGGTCTTTTGGATTACCATTGTCGGCGCGAATTACCCCTCGGAGATGCTTTCCAATCTCTTGTTCGGCATGGAAGAAAAGTTGCTTGCTTTCTTCACCTATTGCGGCGTTTCGCCTTGGCTTCGGGAGCTTTTGGTCTTTGGACTTTGGCGTGTGCTCTCTTGGGTTGTAGCGGTTATGTTACCGCCCATGGCTATCTTTTTCCCGATGTTTACCCTTTTAGAGGATTTGGGTTATCTGCCGCGCGTGGCGTTTAATTTAGACCACCAGTTCCGCAAAGCCGGTACCTGCGGCAAGCAGTCCTTAACCATGTGCATGGGCTTCGGCTGTAACGCGGTCGGTGTAACAGGTTGCCGCATCATCGACAGCCCACGTGAACGTCTGATTGCCGTGCTTACGAACAGTCTTGTTCCCTGCAACGGCCGTTTTCCGATTTTAATTTCCATTATCACCATGTTCTTTTTGGGCGCTTCGAGCGGCTTTTCCGCTTCGCTCGCTTCCAGTGTCCTGTTAACGCTGACGATTGTTTTTTCGGTGCTTGTGACCCAGCTTGTTTCGAAAATCCTTTCCAAAACGATTTTAAAGGGCATTCCCTCCTCCTTCACCTTGGAGCTACCGCCCTACCGAAAGCCGCAAATCGGCAAGGTGATTATCCGCTCGATTTTTGACCGCACGTTATTTGTCTTAGGTCGCGCCGTGGCGGTTGCCGCACCTGCCGGTATTCTCATTTGGCTTCTTTCCAACCTCTCTTACGGCGGCGAAACCCTGCTGGCACACTGTGCCACCTTTTTAGACCCCTTCGCACATTGGCTTGGCTTAGACGGTGTCATTTTGCTCGCCTTTATTTTGGGACTGCCTGCCAATGAAATTGTCTTCCCCATTATCATCATGGCTTATCTTTCCGCGGGAAGCCTGCTCGAATTCGATTCCCTCACCCAACTGCATGCCCTTTTAATCGGCAACGGCTGGACGATTGAAACCGCTATTTGTGTGATGCTCTTTGCCCTCATGCACTGGCCGTGCTCCACAACACTTTTAACGATTCAAAAGGAAACCAAGTCCTTTAAATGGACGGCACTTTCCTTCCTCATTCCGACTGTGTGCGGTCTCTTTTCCTGCTTTTTGGTGCATCTTCTTTTCCTCGGCATTCACGCGATTTTTTAATATCTTCCAGCAAAATAAAAAAGCTACGGCACAAATTCTGTACCGTAGCTTCTCTACTTTTCCTTTTACATTATGCGTTTTTGATGATTTCTCCGCCGACCATAACGAAGCTGACCTTTACATCTTCATCGAAGAGTATGAGGTCTGCGTCATAGCCTTCCTGGATTTTACCCTTTCTGTCGCCAAGACCGATGACGTTTGCGGGGGTTGCGGTTGCCATTTTTACGGCAATCGGGAGCGGCAAGCCCACTTTCTTATACATGTTGTGCACGAGCTTGTCGCAGGTCGCAACAGAGCCGGCAAGACAGGAGCGGTCGGCAAGCTTCATAACGCCGTCTTCATAAACAACTGCCATGCCGTTTTCCTGCATAAAGGTCTGGCCCTCTTCCATTTCGAGAGCGGCATATTCGAGACCGTCGGTAATCAAATACATTTTGTCTGCGCCCTTGCACTTATAGGTGAGCTTTAAAACGCCCACAGGCTGGTGACGCAAATCCGCGATAATCTGGGTGGTGACATTGTCATTCACGAGTGCCGCCTCTACCGTACCGGCATAGCGGAATACGCCGATTTTATGGCAGGAGGTGCAAGCATTATAGAGGTGTGTAACATCGGAATAGCCGTTTTTAAAGGCTTCCTCTGCGACATCATAATCGCCGCTGGAATGGGCTACGGAAGCAATCATGCCGTGTGCCTGAATCGCTCTGCCGAGCGCCATGCCACCCTTGGTTTCGGGTGCCGCACCAACAATTTTAATGCCGTCCCAGTAGGAAAGCAAATCTTCATAGTCCCATTCATCGGGCACTAAGATATTTTCGGGGCTTTGCGCGCCGCACATATTCGGAGAAAGGAAGGGGCCTTCCAAGTGTGCGCCTAAAATGTTAACATCCTTTGCCTCTGCCTGTGCTTCGCGGATGCCATCAATCGCGGTTTTGAGCTGGTCAATCGGTGCCGCGAGTGTGGTCGGCAAAATGGAGGTTGTACCGTACTGAGCATGGGCGCGGCACATTTTCAGAACGGCATCCTTACCGCCCATCGCGGAATATCCGCCGCCACCGTGAACGTGCAAATCCATGAAGCCGGGAGCAAGATATCTGCCCTTGCCGTCAATGACCTCTGCACCCTCGGGTGCTTTTAAGTCCTTGCCAATGGTTTGGATTTTGCCGTCCGCCACAAGGACGTCGGCGTCTTTTACGCTATCTTCTAATACTACACGTACATTCTCTAATAAAGTCATGATTTTTGCCTCCGTTTTATAACTTCGCTGTAATACAGCACACTTCGCCCTTATCGGTAATATCTACCATGGCATATTCGCCTCTGTGAATCGTGCCGGGGCAAAGATAATGTATCCCGTTTACATAATCGTGTCTCTGGTTGTGGGTGTGCCCATACAGGACAATATCGGCATTATATTCTTCCTCTGCCGCCGTCTGCATCGCGCCAAGCCCATACTTCGCACCTCGGGTATGCCCATGGAGGGCTAAAATGCGATGCCCCGCCAGCGGCACCAATTCCTCCGCCGGAAGCTCGGAATACATATCGCAATTTCCCCGAACAGCGGTCACCTTTTTATCGGTTAAAAAGCGAGACACACACTCCGAAAGGAAATCATGCTGACCGTCTCCCAAAAAGAATACGGCATCCGCTTCCCTGTGCAGCTCAATAGCGCGCATCAACGACGGAATATCGCCGTGGGAATCCGAAACGACCAAAAGTCTGGTCATAGAAGCACCCTCTTTCGCATACTATATAATAATTATATCAAACCGGTGAGGTGTTTGCAATGCAAAATCGAAATGATCAAACAGATAATCTGATTTTTGAACTGAAGCAAAAACGGAATGTAAAGGAAATGGAAGACTATCTCATGCAGAAATTAAATCCTGCCAAGACAGAAGAATTAGAACGGATTCTTCGCGACCCGCAAGCCGCCCAAAATCTTTTAAGCACCCCCGAAGCGCAAGCCCTTTTAAAGAAGCTGCTGGAAAACCGTTAACTCATGCGTGCCGCAAAATCGAAAGGGCAATTTTACGGTATATGGAGGCGATACTATGGATAATTTAAACGAACTGCTTTCGGGGCTTTCCCCCGAGGATTTGTCTCGCTTGCAGGCGGTTGCAAAAAATCTTTTAACTAAGCCACAGGAGCCTGCACCGAGTGCACCGCAGAAAGGAATCTCTCTACCCGAAATCTCAAGCGAAAATGCTTCGCTCCTGCGTGCGCTTTCTTCGCTCTCTCAGATTCAAAACGAGGAAAATGACGTAACTAGATTCTTAAAGAGCCTGCAGCCGCTCCTTTCTAAAGAACGACAGCAAAAAATTGAAGAAGCCCTGCGTTTTTTACACGTTATGGATGCTTTACCGCTTTTGAAAGGAATGCTTTGAGATGCAGGATTACAGCTTTGACGAACTTCAAGAAATGCAGGAAAAAGCACTGCGGCGCGTGCAGCATATGCAGGCACGCTCCAGAGAGCTGATTCAAAATAATGCAGAGGAAAAGAAAGCCGCCGTGAGATTCTCCTCCTCCGACTGCTGTACGCCGAAAAAGGAGAAAATGGCAGAAGAAGCGCAAAAGCCGGGTAGAATTTCGATGCCTTTGAATCTACCCGAGGGTAAGGACTTAGTTTACCCAAGCTTTCAGAGTTACTTTGCACCGCACAACAAAAAAGAACAGGAAAAGAAAGCCAAGGAGACCAAATCGAATCTCATAGACACCATTTTAAATGAGCCGGATGAAGCTCTGCTTTTTGTGCTCTTACTGGTTTTAAAAGCCAACGGACAAAACGAAGCGCTACTCCTCGCACTTCTTTATGTTATGCTTTGACGTATTTTATATGCTTTCCAAAAGAAAAACGGACCGCTTTTCGGCAGTCCGTTTTTTTATTTATTCTTCAACCTTTTCAAACTGGTCGGCATCGACGCCGCAAAGCGGACATTCGAAGTCCTCGGGGAGTGCTTCGTCCTCCTACACATAGCCGCAAGCCGTGCAAGCCTATTTGGCTATAAGCATGCACGCCTTGCTGCATTTTAATAATTTTCGGCTTTAATCTGGAAATAGGATTTCGGGTGGCTGCACACGGGGCAAATCTCGGGTGCATTTTTGCCGATAACGATATGACCGCAGTTCGAGCACTGCCAAATGCAATCGCCGTCTCTTGAGAATACCAAGCCTTCTTCAATATTAGAAAGAAGCTTTCTGTAACGCTCTTCGTGTTCTTTTTCGATGGCTGCTACGCCCTCAAAAAGCACGGCAATTTCGTTAAGACCTTCTTCTCTGGCGGTTTTTGCAAAGTCAGCATACATATCGGTCCACTCGTAATTTTCGCCGTCTGCCGCCGCCTTCAGATTTTCTTCTGTAGAGGGCATACCGCCGTTTAAGAGTTTAAACCAAATCTTTGCATGCTCTTTTTCGTTCTTTGCTGTTTCTTCAAAGAGGTTTGCAATCTGCACATAGCCGTCTTTCTTTGCTTTAGAAGCAAAATACTGATACTTGGTGTGTGCCTGAGATTCACCGGCAAATGCTGCCAATAAATTCTTTTCGGTTTGAGAGCCTTTAAGTTCTGCCATTTTGGATCACCGCTTTCTTAAAAATCAGAAGTCTTTTCTAGACCTCTTATAATTTCATTATAAATTCTAATTGTGAATATTTCAATCGTTTTGCAAAAAGAATTGCGAATTCCCTTAAAAAATGCTATCATATTAGAAGATTTTTGAAGGAGATTTTTCCCATGTATCTGAAAAGCAATTCTTTCCGCACCTTTTTTAGACTTTGTGTGCTTTGTGTCTGCGAATTTTCACTCTTTTTGCAGTTTATGAACCTTGGCACGAGCACAGGCGTAAAGCGTATGCTTTGCTATTTTACGCCCTTAGTTTATTTTCTCGGTTTTTTCTATTTCTTTTATCTTGTCTGCACCCAGAAGGGCAAGGAACATCCACTCTTAAAGGGTGCTGTTATGGTCAGCATTTTCGCGGCAGGCATTGCCGTTCCCTTTCTTTCGGGTAGCGGTGCCATTGCTTCGACAGGTGACCTGCAATACGGCATGTATTCGAGCGGTGCTCTGCACTTCTTAGCCTATTATCTGTTCCCGATTTTGGTTCTGCTCGACTATCTTTTATTTGTACCGAAGGGGCAGTACAAAGCCCTTTATCCGCCGGCGGGTCTTATTTTCCCTGCGCTTTACGGCATCTTCCTTTTGCTTCGCGCCAAGTTCGGCTCTTTGGTATTCCACTTTGGCAAAACCAAAAGCGCCTACCCCTACCTTTTCTTAGATGAAGCGGTCAACGGCACGAACAAGGTGATTTTAACCGTGGTGTGCATTGCCATCGGTTTCCTGTCGATTGGCTATTTGCTCTTCCTCTTGGACTGGGCACTCGGTAAAATCCGCGGCAAGAAGAAATAAACAAAAGAAAATACTAAAACAGAAAAATAAAACGGGATACTCTTTATAGGGTATCCCGTTTTTTGCGGTTTAATCGCGGCAATTCCTCATTTCAGAGGGAACAGCCCATCAAATGTGCGCCGCCGATTGTCTTTAAAATTTTAAAATTCTGCGATTGATAGAAAGCTACTGCCCCTGTATTTGCTTTCCCGACGGAAAGGAATATGCCTTTACAGTGTTGCTCTTTTAAATGTGCTTTCAAAGCCTCCATAAGCGCTGTACCAAGCCCCATTCTGTGATAAGGCTCTAAAATATCAATGTGCAAATGCGCCGGAAAGGCTTTCGCATAGAGCTTTTGCGTTAACGACTCGCCATAGGCATAAATGCCTTTTAAGGGATGCAAGCGAAAGATTTTTCGTAATTCCGTCTGTCTAAACTCAGCAAGATAGGTTTCATAATCGGGCGCGCAAAGGATATACCCCACCGCTTCATCCTGTTCGTCCACGGCAACAAAGCAGTTCTCGAGGGAAGCTCTGGTGTAAAATTTATGATAGGTCTGTAAAGTGATTTCCCTTGTCCGTTCATCCTTTTGCAAAGCAGGCGGAGCCGTCTCAATACAGATTTTTTCCATAGTTTTAATGTCTTTTTCTTGGGCTTTTCGGATATTCATAAGAAAAACGCCTCCCCTTTTGGCATCATTTTACCATAAGGCGGGGCGTTTTGCAATTTTTTCGTAGCGCGAATTTAAAAATCGCTCTTTATATTTTCGAATTTGGTTTTGGCTTCATCCACCTTGGTTTGCTCTGCCTGCTCGGTTTTATACCAGCCGCGTTTTTCCATTTCCTGGAACACGCTGTACTGCATGTTATGCTCATCGCGCAAAATATTGAGCATATCGCCCTGCAAGGTGGTGTTTTTGCATTCGCCGGAATAGGTGTTATACATTGCAGTCGCGTGCTTTTGTGAGGAGAGAATATCCTCTAAAATCTCCTGGTCACAAAGGGCTAAATTTTGTTCGTTTGGCATGACTTGCTCCTTTACTGAAAATTCATCATTAACGTGTCGTAATGGTTCATGTGCTGACCAGCCAACTGCTCACACATAGCTCGAATGGTCGGGTCAGCGGTCATCTTGGCATAGTTTTTGTATTTTTGGATTAAAACCTTTTCCGCCCCTAAGGTTTCCGAAAGTCCTTTTAATTCTTCGGTGGTTAAATTCGACATTTGAATTCTCCTTTCTCTTTTTTATTAGTTTGCCATAGAAAATAGAAATTATGTTCCTGACAAAATTTTTCAAACAAAAAAAGCTGCCTCCACCTATCGGGAGACAGCTTTTTCTTTAATTTTCTGCGGGTAAACCGAAAGAGACAGATATAGCTCTGTTGATTTTTTCCATTTCATTTTGCGGTAAGTTTCCCATGCGCTCTTTGAGACGCTTTTTGTCGAGAGTCCGAACTTGTTCCAAAAGAACAATAGAATCTTTTTGCAAGCCGCAATGGTCTGCATGCACTTTGATATGCGTTGGCAGTTGATTTTTGAATTTCTGACTGGTGATTGCCGCCGCGATGACGGTTGGGCTATATTTGTTGCCCACATCGTTTTGAACAATCAGAACAGGACGCATACCGCCTTGCTCCGAGCCGACCACAGGACTCAAATCCGCATAATAAATATCCCCGCGCCGAACTTGCATGTGCATCACGCTCCAAAAGAAAATTTGATGTCTAAGGCTAGTTTTCCCATCAAATCTCTTTCATAAACATTTTTTAGAAATTTTTGTGAAAACCCGAAGGCTCTCACTCGGGGAGTATTCCATTCTATGCGAATTTTTAGGGCTTTGTGCACTTTGTGGCAAAAGAAAAGCCCCACCGCAGTGAGGCTTCTTAGATTTATTGATTTTGCAGACAGCGCTTCAAAAATGCGGCAGTTCTTTCCATAACCTCGGCATCCTCTTCGCACATTTTGCGAAAATCCAAAGATTCCGAAAGCACTTTCGCTTCGTCTGTTTTCTTTTCTTTTAAAAGAGCGGTGAGCTTTCCGAAGCTATCGGCGATATACTGCTCCGCTTCACGTGTGGCATAAACATTGTGCTGTTTGTCGGGGTAAACCTCGATTTCCATATTACCTTTTTCGCATAGCACAGGATTGGAAACCGCGGCATTGGAAAGCGGCACAACCGGGTCGGCTTCGCCGTGGAAGAGAAGCACGGGAACATCCGTTTGTAAAAGCGCCGCAGAGGTATTTTGTGTAGTCTTTTTATCGACACCAAGCCGCTCCCAAAAAGCAAAAAACGGTTTTAAGAAAGGCACGGAAAGCCCGGCTTGCTGTTTGACTTGGTCACAGAAGAGCTGGGGCTGATTTTCGGGCGCGGAGAACGCCACAACACCCTTAACTTCGGGTGCATACTGCAAAACACGGCAAACTGTATAAGCACCCCAAGAGTGACCGACAAGCAAAATGGGCAAGGAGTTTGTAAGGTTGTTTTCCTTTACAAATTGCAATGCCGCACACAAATCGGAAATGCTGTGTGTCATGCTTTTGAGGGATTTGCCCTCGGACGCCATCGTGCCTGTATTATCATAAGCAAGCACTAAATAGCCCTGCTCCGCAAAGAAATTCAGCTCTGTGGTATAGCTTAAATGCCCGCCGCCCATGCCATGCACAAACACGAGCAGGGCTTTTTTATCTTCGATATTCCCTTTAAAATAAAGGTTTCCGCGCAGTGTATCGCCCTCGGCATTGGGAAATTTGACGGGCTTTGCCTGTAAGCCCTCAAAATCCTCGGCGGTAAAATACCGCAAATAGGGATTCCCCTCTTCTCGCTTGCCGAACGCAAAATTCTCTACAACTTTTGCAAAAATTAAAAGCAATAAGGCCACTGCGGCAACGATACCCAGCAAAATCCAAACGATAGTCATACGGTTTCCCTTCTTTCTTAAATGCACATTTTGTAAAGCACATACACTTTACAAAGCGGCAAAATCATAAAACAAATTTTTAATTTATAAAAACACGCATAAAGCAAAAAGAGCAGACTGCCGCAAAGCAGTCTGCTCTTTAGAACTTATTTCTGCACCTTTAATTTTGCAATATCGGTGAGAGACATCTTGTCGCTCGGTACGATGAAGGTACTTTGCATAAGTGCTTTTGCAGCATCGAGAGAGGTAAGGCAGGAAGTGCCGCTCTCTACGGACATACGGCGAAGCTTAAAGCCGTCACGGCTCGGCACACGACCGTGGGTCGGTGTGTTGATGATGAGGGAAACATCGCCTGCATGGAGCATGTCCATGATATTCGGGCTGTCGCCGGTAATCGGGTTGACCGGTTTCACATCTTCAAAGCCTGCCTCAAGAAGCGCCTTTCTGGTGCCAGGGGTTGCATAGAACTTGAAGTCGGAATCCTTGAACTCTTTGAGCATTTCGCAGATTTCAGCTTTATCCTTGTCACGAACGGTTACGATAATCTTGCCGTCCTTCGGAAGGCTTACACCGCCGCCGTCGAATGCCTTTAAGAGAGCTTCGTTGAAGTCCTTGGAAATACCGAGTACTTCGCCGGTGGATTTCATTTCCGGACCTAAGTACGGGTCAGCGTCGATAATCTTTTCGAAGGAGAATACCGGAAGCTTGATTGCATAGTAGCCGCTCTGCTTGTAAAGACCGGTGCCAAAGCCCATGTCTGCCAGCTTTTCGCCAAGCATGGTGCGGGTTGCAAGAGAAATTGCCGGAATACCGGTAACCTTACTGATGTAAGGAACAGTTCTGGAAGAACGCGGGTTTACTTCGATGATATAAACCTTTTCGTTGAGCACGATGAACTGAATGTTCATCATACCGATAACGTGAAGTGCGGAAGCCAAACGCATGGTGTAATCGACGATGGTCTTTTGCACTGCATCGGAAAGAGATACGGTCGGATATACGGAAATGGAGTCGCCGGAGTGGATACCTGCACGGTCGATATGCTCCATGATACCCGGAATCAAAACGTCCTTGCCGTCGCAAATGGCGTCAACTTCTACTTCCTGACCCATTAAGTATTTATCAATGAGTACGGGATGCTCGGAGAGGTCGGGGATGGTTCTGGTGATTAAATCCATGAACTCCATGATGTCCTCGTCGCTTGCGGCAATCTGCATGCCCTGACCGCCCAAAACGTAGCTGGGACGAACCAAAACAGGATAGCCGAGGCTGTGTGCAGCAACCAAAGCTTCAGAGGTGGTGAAAACGGTTTGACCTTTCGGACGAGCGATGTCGCAGTATTCGAGGATTTCGTCGAAACGCTCTCTGTCTTCTGCGGCGTCTACGTGGTCCGCATCGGTACCTAAAATATTTACGCCCAAGTCGTGGAGGGTCTTGGTTAATTTAATCGCTGTCTGACCGCCGAACTGAACGATTGCGCCGTCGGGCTGTTCCATGTCAACAATGTTGGTGACATATTCGGGAGTAAGCGGTTCAAAGTAAAGCTTGTCGGAAACGTCGAAGTCGGTGGAAACGGTTTCGGGGTTGTTGTTGACGATGATCGCTTCGCAGCCTGCCTGCTTTAATGCCCAAACAGAGTGTACGGAGCAGTAGTCAAATTCAACGCCCTGACCGATACGAATCGGGCCGGAACCGAGAACCATGATTTTCTTTTTGCGGTGGGTGGTATCGACTTCGTTTTCGATGCCGTAATCGGAATAGTAATACGGGGTCTGTGCGGAGAACTCTGCGGCGCAGGTATCTACGAGGGAGAAGCCCGGTTTAATATTCCAAATCATACGAAGATGACGAATCGCATTTTCGGTTGTGCCGATATTCTTTGCGATAACATCATCGGTAAAGCCTAATTTCTTAGCTTCTAAGAGGGTTTCTGCATCACAGCGACCGGTCATAAGAAGCTTTTCCATATCAACAATGCGCTTAATCTTGGAAAGGAACCACATATCAATCTTTGTGATGTCGTAAATCTTTTCAAGCGGCATTTCGTTATAAATAGCGGCGGCAACCGCATAAACACGGGTGTTGTCGGCTACGTGAATGATTTCTTCTAATTCCTTGTCGGAAAGTGCAAGGAAGTCATCGTGAAGAAGGCTCTTTCTGTTTTCCTCTAAGGAATGCATCGCCTTCTGCAAAGCGGATTCAAAGGTTCTGGCAATCGCCATAACTTCGCCGGTTGCCTTCATCTGTGTACCGAGGGTACGCTTTGCGGTAACGAACTTATCGAAGGGCCACTTCGGGAACTTAACTACGCAGTAGTCAATGGTCGGCTCGAAGTAAGCGTAAGTCTTGCCGGTAACTGCATTGCGGATTTCGTCAAGTGTAAGACCAAGCGCAATCTTTGCGGCAACACGAGCAATCGGGAAACCGGTTGCCTTGGAAGCGAGTGCGGAAGAACGGGAAACTCTGGGGTTAACCTCGATAACCGCATACTGGAAGGAATTGGGCTCTAATGCAAACTGTACGTTACAACCGCCTTCGATGTCTAATTCTTCAATGATATTGAGAGCTGCTGCACGAAGCATCTGATACTCTTTGTTCATAAGCGTCTGGGTCGGTGCAACAACGATAGAGTCGCCGGTGTGGATACCAACCGGGTCAAGGTTTTCCATGCTGCAAACGGTAATGCAGTTACCGTTAGAGTCACGCATAACTTCAAACTCGATTTCTTTCCAGCCGGAGATACATTTTTCAATCAAAACTTCGGTTACGCGGGAAAGACGAAGACCGTTCGCGCAGATTTCGCGAAGCTCTTCTTCATCATAAGCAATACCGCCGCCGGTACCGCCCAAGGTGAATGCCGGACGAACGATAACGGGATAACCGATTTTGGCGGAGAAATCTACAGCAGATTCTACATCGTGTACAACCAAGGACTCGATGCAGGGCTCGCCGATTTTTTCCATGGTATCTTTAAATTCCTGTCTGTCTTCTGCCTTTTTAATGGAAGCCGCATTGATACCGATTAAGCGAACGTTATTTGCCTTTAAAACGCCGAGTTCGTCGAGCTCCATAGCGAGATTCAAGCCGGTCTGACCGCCAAGGGTCGGGAGCACGGAGTCGGGTTTTTCTTTTTCAATAATTTTGGTAACGGTCGGCACGGTTAAGGGTTCAATATAAACCTTGTCTGCAATGTCACCGTCGGTCATAATGGTTGCGGGGTTGGAGTTTACAAGCACAACCTCGATGCCTTCTTCTTTTAAGGAACGGCAAGCCTGTGTGCCGGCGTAGTCGAATTCAGCAGCCTGTCCGATAATAATGGGACCGGAGCCTAATACCATTACTTTTTTGATACTCTGATCGCGCATTATTTTGCCTCCTTTGCAAGTGCTAAAATTTCATCGTAAATAAAGTCTGTGCTTTGCGGGCCAACCTTTGCAGCCGGATGGAACTGAACGGAAATGATCGGCTTATTTTTAAGACGCATCGCTTCTACACTGCCGTCGTTGACGTTGTTTGCCATAATTTCAATGCTCTCAGGAAGATTTTCTTCCGAAACCGCATAGCTGTGATTCTGCACGGTTAAGAATGCCTTACCGAGATGCGGTACGGACACGGGGTAGTTGCTGCCGTGGTGACCGGTGTGCATTTTTTCTACTTTAGCACCCTCAGCGAGTGCGAGGAGCTCATGACCGAGGCCGACAGCGAGCATCGGGATGCCGCTTTCTTTGAGAACCTTTACGGCTTCTACCTGCTCGGTGTAATCATTCGGATTGCCGGGGCCTTCGGAAAGGAAGATGACCTGTGGATTTGCCTTTAAAATTTCTTCTGCTTTAGTATCTGCCGGATAAACCGTTACTTTGCAATCACGTGCAATAAACTGGTCGATGACGCTCTTCTGTGTGCCGAAGTCGAAGAACGCAACGCTTGCACCTTGATTTTCTGCACCGAATACAGTAACTTCCTTTAAAGAAGCTTCTTTTAAGCTCGGTACAACTTCGGTTTCTTTTACTTTCTTTAAGAGGGCTTCTTTATCAGAAATATCTGCGGTTAAAATACCCTTCATTGCGCCGTTCTTACCTAAGTGACGAACAATCGCTCTCGTGTCTAAATCCGAGATGCACGGTACACCGTATTCCTTTAAGAGTTCTTCTAAAGTGCCTTCACTTCTGAAGTTGGAGGGTGCAGAGCAAAGCTCATGTACCAAGAGAGCCGCCGCCTTTACGCTGTCGCTCTCAAAATCCTCTTTACAAATTCCTGCACCGCCGATTAACGGATAGCTCATCAGCATACCCTGCCCCATGTTAGCAGGATCGGTCAGCGCTTCTACATACCCAGCCATTGCGGTATTATAGGCAATCTCACAAACGGTCTCTTTAAAATCTCCGTGTGCGGTTCCTTCAAACACAGAACCGTCGAGAAGCATTAAATATGCTTTCATTATGATTCACCGGCCTTTCAAAATACTTTACTTTTTCAACATAAAATTTTAACATATTGAGGTGCTAATTTCAACAATCTTTGCATGAATTTTTTGCGAAAACCTCAAAAAAAAGCGGCGGTAAAAACCGTCGCTTTTTGTTTAAAATGGTAAATAACCCATAGAAGAATTGGTCACAAGAACGGCTACGTAGCCAATGTAAATGCAAACCATTAAAGCGCCCTGCCAACGGCTGAGCTTCTTCTGAATGAGGGTCGGAATAATTGCAATCGCAATTACCACGAGACAAATCGGCATATCCAAATAAGCGGACTGTTTGCCAACGGGCAATGCACCGCCGGAAATAAAAGCACAAATCGGAAGAATCATCGTAAGGTCGATGATGTTTGCGCCGATAATATTACCGATAGAAAGATCGGACTGCTTTTTCACAATAGCGGTAATGGTGGTAACAAGCTCGGGAAGAGAAGTGCCGATTGCAATAATGGTAACACCGATAATCGCTTCGGAAACACCCATCTTGGTAGCAAGAATGGTACCGTCATCTACGAGGAGATCAGCACCGACAGCAATCGCTACTGCGCCAATCAGGAATTTTACAACGTTAATAGCAACATCTTTGCCGGTGGCTTTGGGACCTCTGTCTTCTTCGGTAATACCCATGGATTTTTTGCCACTGATTAAGTTTTCTACCATAAATACGGCGAAAATCGCAATCATCATGGCGCTCTGCCAAAGGTTGAGAGAAAGATTAGAGGAGAAAGCGAAAAGACAAGCTACGGCTAAAATCATAAGAGAACCTTTAAAAGCAATCTCTTTACGCTTTACAACAGCGGGCATACACATAACAGAAATACTCATGATAAGCCCAACGTTTGCCGTAACAGAACCTACCGCATTGCCGATTGCCATATCTGCCTGACCCTTTGTTGCCGCAATAGCGGAAACCAAAAGCTCGGGGAGGGTTGTTGCAAAGCTAACAATGGTGGCGCCGATAATGAATTTCGGGATACCTGTGGCTTCTGCAATCCAAGTTGCAGCGTCCACGAAAACGTCGCCGCCCTTAACGATTAAAACAAGACCGATAAGGAACATGATGATGACATAAATGAGGTTGTCTGAAGCAAGATTTAAAAAACCTGCAAGTGCCGCAGAGATATTCATTTAGACCGTCACCCTTTCTTCATTTTTTGTTTTTATATATGTATATTCACAAAGAGCCATTTTACTATAGAAAAACAGGCAAGTCAAGCCTTTTTTGGCTTTTGATTTTTTTCTTAATTTAAGTTCTCCCGTTCGAGCAGAAAAAAACCGAGACTTAAAAATTTAAGTCTCGGCAGTTTCTTTACACTTGCCGCAAACGGAAATTAGTCAGCGGAGTAAGGTAAAATAGCGATTGCTCTTGCGCGCTTAATAGCGGTTGTGAGCTCTCTCTGATGGTATGCGCAAGTACCGGTTACACGGCGCGGCAAAATCTTTGCACGCTCAGAAGTGTAACGACGAAGCTTTGCAGCATCTTTATAATCGATTTTTTCTACTTTATCAACGCAGAAGGAGCAAACTTTTTTGCGTCTTCTGTTCATAGGACGTCCGCCCTGTGCTCTATCGTAAGCCATCTTAAAATCCTCCTGTCAAATTTTTGCTTAAATAAGTTTAAGCTGCGTTAAGTTTAAAATTAGAACGGTAAACCGTCATCCTCGTCGCCGCCGAACGGGAAAGCATCCTCGTCCGCTGTCGGTAAAACAGAGAAGCTGTCATTGCCGCCTGCTTGATAGCTGGGGGCGGGACGGCTTGCCGGTGCACCTGCACCTGTGCCGCTTTCAGCCTTGCTTCCGGTGAAGGAAACATTGTCTGCAACGATTTCGGTAACGTAACGTTTGTTGCCGTTTCTATCATCATAACTGCGGGTCTGGATAGAACCTTGAACCGCAATCATGGAACCTTTTCTGAAATAACGGGTTACAAAATCCGCTGTCTGACGCCAAGCAACAACATTGATGAAGTCTGCCTGTCTCTCTTCGCCCTGACGAACGAAGTTACGGTCAACCGCAACGGTAAAGGATGTAACGGATACTCCGGAAGAGGTTGTGCGAAGTTCCGGATCAGCAGTCAATCTGCCCATAATAATTGCACAGTTTAACATTTAGAACCCTCGCTTCCTTACGCTTTAACAACAAGAGTGCGGAGAACGCCGTCTGTAATCTTAGCGATACGCTCGAACTCAGCCGGGAACTCGGGATTGCTCTCGAAGTTGAAGATAGTGTAGTGACCCTCTGCTTCGTCGTTGATTTCGTAAGCAAGCTTTCTCTTGCCCCATTCGTCAACGTTAGTGAGAGTGCCGTTTTCTTCGATTAATGCCTTGAACTTGTCAGCAAGGCTCTTGGTTGCTTCTTCGCCCTTAGCGACAGAAAGAACCAACACTGCTTCATACTTAGCCATTTTTTTGCACCTCCTTATGGACTTTAGCCCACAGACCTTCTCTGTGGGAAGGAGCTGAAACCGAATAAACAGTTTACAGCAATTAGGAATTATAGCAAAGATTCCTTATAAAGTCAAGCTTTTTGCGCTATATTTTCCGCTTTTCGCGCTGTGTTTCCTTTCTGCTTAGGGATTCAAGCAAAGGGGCTTTCTAAAAGGGTTCTTTTTTTGTGTGATTTGACAAATTCCATACACTTTAAGCTCTATGCGTTGACAAAATTCCGCTTCCTATATTATAATGTAATGGTATTTTTAAAATTTTTGAGATGCAAAACGCCGTCGGCATTTTAGTCTCTTTCAAAGGAAGTTGAATTTATGAGCTACACCAAAGAAGACGTACTTCGCATTGCCAAGGAGAAAGATATTCAATTTATCCGCCTCCAGTTCACCGACATTTTCGGTCAGTTAAAGAATGTTGCCATCGGCGCAAAGCAACTTGAAAAAGCACTCAATAACGAGTGCATGTTCGACGGTTCTTCCATTGAAGGCTTCGTTCGTATCGACGAATCGGATATGTATCTTCGCCCTGATTTGGATTCTTTTGTTGTTCTGCCGTGGAAAGACCGCACCGCACGTCTCATCTGTGACGTTTACTCCGTTGATGGCACACCGTTCATGGGTGACCCGAGAAACGTACTTAAAAAGGTGATGCAGGAAGCGAAGGACATGGGTTTCTCCTTCAATGCCGGTCCCGAATGTGAATTCTTCCTTTTCCAGCTCGATGAGGACGGCAACGCCACCACCAAGACCTGCGACGTTGCAGGCTATTTCGACATTGGTCCTTCCGACCTGGGTGAAGAATGCCGCCGCGACATCTGCCTTGCACTCGAGGAAATGGGCTTTGAAATCGAAGCTTCCCACCACGAAGGTGCAGAAGGTCAGCACGAAATCGACTTCCGTTTCGACGATGTTTTAAAGGCTGCGGACAACGTAGTTACCTTTAAGCATGTTGTCAGAACCTATGCACGCCGCAACGGCTTGCACGCCACCTTTATGCCGAAGCCCGTTTACGGCATCTGCGGCAGCGGTATGCACACCAACATGTCCTTAATGAAGGACGGCAAAAACGCTTTCTATGATCCCGAAGCACCGCTTGGTCTCAGCGAAACCGCTATGCAGTTCATCGCCGGCATGCTTAAGCACGTCAAGGGTATCACCGCTGTAGCAAACCCCTTAGTCAACTCCTACAAGCGTTTGGTTCCCGGCTACGAAGCTCCGGTTTACACTTCCTGGTCCACTTCCAACCGTTCGGTATTACTTCGTGTTCCCGCCGCACGCGGCATGGGCACCAGAGTAGAGCTTCGCTCCCCCGACCCGTCCTGCAACCCCTACCTTGAAATGGCACTTTGCCTTGCCGCAGGCTTGGACGGCATTAAAAACAAATTAACTCCGCCCGCCAGCACCACCAAGAACCTCTATGCTATGACCGAAGAGGAGCTTCGTGCAGACGGCATTGACCGTTTACCGATTTCCTTAGAGGAAGCTCTCGACGAGTTCGAAAAAGACCCGTTCATCCGTGAGACCCTCGGTGACCACGTTTATTCCAAATACTTAGAGGGCAAGCGTCACGAGTGGCACGAATACAGCACCAACGTCAGCGTTTGGGAAATCGACCACTACCTTACAAAATATTAAAAAGCAAAAAGCCGCCGAAGATTCGGCGGCTTTTTTATTGCCTTTTTAAATTTTTACAAAGAAAAAACCGCCTGTGGGGGAACAGACGGTTTTTCCTCTTTTTTAAAAGAAAGGGGGAGAAATGAAAAAGTTCCAAACAGAGGGGGTAATCTGTTTGTTTCAAGTCAAGAGGTTGTCTCTTGATTTGATGACTTTAGTATAAGCGGTAATTATTTCTACAAAATAGCTATTTATTGAACGAACTGTTAACATTTTATCATATTCTTTGAAATTTCGATTCTATTAGACACAATAGGGATTTATGTTCTTTTCTTCCTCTTTTTTAAGAAAAATCCCCGGCAAAAGTACATTACTTTATGAAAAGAAAAGGGACGGCAAAAAGCCGCCCTGTTTTTATTTTAATGCCGCCAAAATCTTGTGAACATCCTCTACGATACTGTTAAAGGTTTCGGGGAGAATCGCCTGTGAAGCGTCGCTGACTGCTCTGTCGGGAGCAGTGTGTACTTCGACCATTAAACCGTCTGCACCGCAGGCAGCCGCCGCCAAAGCCATGGGTTTTACCAGCCTTGCCATACCGCAGGCGTGGCTCGGGTCTACCACAACGGGCAGGTGGGATTTCTCTTTTAAGAGCGGCACCGCCGAAAGGTCAAGTGTATTTCTTGTGGCGGTTTCAAAGGTTCGAATCCCGCGCTCACAAAGGATGACGTTAGGATTGCCTTCGGATAAAATATATTCCGCGCTCATTAAAAATTCCTGCAAGGTCGAAGAAAAGCCGCGCTTTAAGAAAATCGGTTTTTCGATTTTGCCAAGGGCCTTTAAAAGCTCGTAATTTTGCATATTGCGTGCGCCGACTTGAATAATATCCACATTTTCAAAGAGGGGTAACTGCGAAACATCCATAATCTCGGAAACCAAGGGCATACCCGTTTCTTTTTTAACCTCTTCTAAGATTTCAATGCCCTCTCTGCCCATGCCTTGGAACGCATAGGGGGAGGTTCTGGGCTTAAAAGCACCGCCGCGCAGAATTTGTGCGCCGTCCTTGATGCCGTTTGCAATAGTAAGCAGTGTCTCATGGCTTTCCACCGAGCAGGGACCTGCAAAAAAGGTGAAATCTCCGCCGCCGATTTTCACATCACCGACCTCAATCACCGTATCCTCGGGGTGATTGTCGCGGCTGACCAGCGTATAGGGTTTGGAAATTCTCTGCACAGATTCCACAATATCGAGACTTCTGACCCAGTCGGCATCAATATGCCCTGCACCGCCGAGCACCGCCATAAGGCTCTGCTTTTCGCCGATGATTTTATAGGTATCGAGGCCTTGGTTCTGGAACCAGTCTTCGAGATGTTCTATTTTTTCGGGTGCTGCACCCTGTCTTAAAATAATAAGCATGGAGATTCTCCTTTATAAAAAGTCCGAGATAGACGAAAAAAGTCACATTCAGGTTATCATTATCATTATAAGGAATACACAGTGAATGTCAACCTTTTAGAGAAATTCTTCTCGCCGCCCCCGTGCACTCTCCTCTTGATTGTGCCTTTTAAATAGTATATAATAGGGATATTCCGCGCGAAAAGTTGCACTTTCGCCACAGAGAGGATTTTACAACATGGTTTATGAACTGACCGAAAACAACTTAAACTATCAATGCAAACAATATAGACTGCGCCGCCGTGTGCATTTTTTCTCTGAAACCGCTTCCACCAACGATATTGCCAAACAGCTTTGCGCCGAAAATAAGGGTGCAAACGCGGTTGTCGTTGCAGACTGCCAAACCGCAGGTCGCGGCCGCTTAGACAGAAGCTTTGTTTCCCCCAAGGGCACGGGGCTTTACCTTTCCGCCGTATTCACCCTGCAAGGCAACGAAAAGCATTTAGAACTGCTCTCCTCCCTCGCCGGACTTGCCGTGCGCGATTCGCTTTATAATCTCTACGATTTGCAGGTCGGCGTAAAATGGCCGAACGACGTAATGTACGAAGGCAAGAAGCTTTGCGGTATTCTTTGCGAAATCGTAAATCTCAACAACCGCCCGAAATTCGTGGTAGTCGGTATCGGCATCAACACCCAGCGTGGGGCTTTCCCCGATGATGTAGCCGGCATTGCAGGTGCGATTTCTGAATTCTACACCGGCGAAATCGACCGCAACGAGCTTTGCGCCGAGATTTTGCACAACTTAGACCGTTATATCGTCAGAAGCGGCGCTCTGCTTCGCGAGGACAACGATATTTTAACCCGCATTAAGGCCTGCTCCATTTCCATTGGGCAGAGAGTACGCGTGGTTTTGCCCGATGAAGATTTTGAAGCCCGTGTTTTAGACATTTTACCGAACGGCGCTTTGCTGGTGGATGACTTTACAAACGGAGAGCGCATCGTCAGCGCAGGCGAAATTGTGCACATGCTGTAAGCACGCACACTTTATCTATAAAACAGAAAACGAGGACGGCTTTCAAAGGCTGTCCTCGTTTTTTCATTATATTTAAGAAAGGTTATTCCGCAAACGGCGGCTGTAAAATGCCCTTTTCGGTGATAAAGCCTGTGATCAGCTCATGCGGCGTGACATCGAAGGCAGGATTGAGGGTTTCTGCCGTTTCGGGAATCATGGCATCTCGATACCACATCGAGCGCAGCTCTTCGCCGTCTCGCTGTTCTATCGGGATTTCTTTGCCCGTCGGCGTGTTGCGGTCTATCGTGGAAAACGGTGCACACACATAGAAAGGTACGCCGTAATGCTTTGCCAAAATGGCTACGCCCGAAGTGCCGATTTTATTTGCGGTATCGCCGTTCGCCGCTACACGGTCACAACCGACAAAAACCGCCTTGAGCTTTTTGTGCGCCATTAAGTAAGATGCCATATTATCGCAAAGCACGGTGGTTTGGATGCCAGCTTCTGTAAGCTCGTAAGCGGTCAAACGCGCGCCCTGCAAAAGCGGACGGGTTTCGTCGGCATAGACCGAAACGTTCTTCCCCTCTTCTTTCGCAACATAAACGGGGGCAAGTGCCGTGCCGTATTTGACGGTAGCGAGTCTTCCGGCATTGCAGTGGGTCAAAACCGCATCGCCATCCTCTAAAAGTGCCGCGCCGTATTCTCCGATTTTATGGCAAACCTCGGCATCTTCTTTGTGCATGGCGAGGGCTTTTTCGGTAAGCGCCGTTTTAATTTCTTCCACGGATTGTGCACGGTAGGCATTTAAGGTTTTGCACATTTCATCAATCGCCCAAAACAGATTCACGGCAGTGGGTCTGGCGGTTTTTAAATACGCCGCATTTGCCTCGAACTCCGCAAGGAATTTTTCCTTCTCGGTTTCTTTGCTTTCGTTTGCTAAAACCGAAAGCCCGATTGCCGCCGCAACACCAATCGCGGGTGCACCGCGCACCTGTAAGATTTTAATGGCTCTGTGCATATCTTCTTTTTGATACAGCGCCAAAATCTCGGTTTTATTCGGTAAAAGAGTCTGATCTATAAGCATTAAACGGTTGGTTTCGGTGTCATAATGCACCGTTTCCCCGTGCATATCATACATAAGCTTTTTTCTCCTTTGTAAAGTCTTAAGGCTTTACTCAAATGCGTTTTACAATCTCCTGCATCAGTGCTTTTAATTCTTCGGCTTTTTGCTCACCGGCGACCATGACTTCCTCTTCGGTGAGGGGCTGTTTTAAGATACCTGCCGCCATATTGGAGATGAGCGAAAACGCGAGAACCCGCATGCCGCAATGGTTCGCGGCGATAACCTCGGGTACGGTGGACATCGCCACAGCATCTGCACCGAGCGTTCTAAAAGCACGGATTTCCGCTGGTGTTTCATAGCTCGGGCCGAGGCAGGCAAGGAAAACGCCTTTACGAAGTTCAATGCCGAGTGCCTTGGCACTCTCCTCTGCAATCGCACGAAGTTCGGGCGAATAAGCGAAGGTCATATCGGGGAAACGGCAGCCGAAAGCGTCATCGTTCGGGCCAACCAAGGGATTCTGCCCCATGAAGTTAATATGGTCCTCAAAGAGCATTAAATCGCCGACCTTAAAGCTCTCGTTTATGCCGCCCGCCGCATTGGTCATGATGATATTTTCAACGCCCATACAGTGGAGCACACGAATCGGCAAAACAATATCCTCTATGGGATAGCCCTCATAAAGATGCAGTCTGCCCTGCATGCAAACTACAGCCTTACCCGACACCTCACCGAAAATGAAGCGGCCCTTGTGACCGGGCGCGGTGGAAACGGGGAAGTCCTCTAAGGCTTTATATTCCACAAAGGTGGGATTGTCGAGGGATTCGCCGAACGAGCCGAGACCCGAGCCTAAAACAATAGCGGTTTTGGGTCGAAGGTCTGTTTTGGAAAGCAGAATTTCTGCATATTCCTGCGCTGTTTTACGCATGGCTTTTCACCTCTTTTATAATATGCTGGGTGCGCTTTTGCACCTCGAATTTTACGCGTTCAATATCAAAGGTCTTGTATTCGCCGTCGGCATAAACGACCTTGCCGTCGACCATGGTGAGCACAACATCCGCACCGCTACCTGCATAAACGATATTGCAAAGCACATCGGTAGCCGGATACATATGCGGGCCGTCTAAGGAGATGACCGCCAAATCCGCGCGTGCGCCGACTTCGATTTTACCGGAATCCATTCTGCCCTGTCCAATCGCGCCGTTTAAGGTTGCCATTTTAAGAACGTCCTTTTCGCTGACGATTTCGGGTCTGTGCTTCGAGCCCTTGGGAAGCAGAGCGCAAAGATACATTTCGCGAAGCATATCCAGATTATTGTTGGAAGCCACACCGTCTGTACCGATTGCCACACGAATACCCTTATCTAAGAGTGCCTGTACATCGCAAATGCCGCTGCCGAGCTTTAAGTTACTGGCGGGGCAGGTCGCTACGGTAACATCCTTCGCCTTGAGGATTTCGCGGTCCTCGTCGCTGAGCCATACGCAGTGCGCCGCTGTTGTCGGTACATCGAACACGCCGCAGGCATTGAAAAGCGCGGTCGGGCTCATGCCGTGACGCTCCATGCACTCTCTGTTTTCCTTTTCGGTTTCAGAAAGGTGAATGTGCGCATGTACATTATGTGCCTTGGCAATTTCTGCAAACTGCTCCATAATGGTGCGGCGGTTGGTGTATTCCGCGTGCAGGCTCATGTCGATTTTCATTCTGCCGTCGAACGCCCCTTGGAATTCTTTCAAAAGGGCTTCGCTTTCCTTAAAGCTTTGAATATCCTGAATATCGCCGTCCGCAAAGCTGACAATCGCTCTGCCAAAATTGCATTTAATGCCGCTCTTATCGACCGCCTTTACCACGTCATCGCCGAAGAAATACATATCGGTAAAGGAAACCGTGCCGCATTTTAACATTTCGGCAATGGTAAGAAGCGTACCCCAGTAGGCATCCTCGCCGTGGATATTATCCTCAAACGGAAAAACCTTCTCCTCGAGCCAACGCTGAAGCGGTAAATTTTCCGCCCAGCCACGCAGCAAGGTCATGGGTGAATGGGCATGGCTGTTATAAAAGCCGGGGAGCAGGACTTTATTTGCGCCGTCATAGACTTCGCCGAAATCCTCCTCGGGGCAAGCGTCGCCGATGAAAGCAATTTTGCCGTCCTTTACGCCGATATACTGCGCCTGTTGCAATTCGAAATCCGGATTCAAATAGGCTATATTTTTAAAAAGCATGGTGTTTTCCTTCCTTTGAGAAAAGGGAACCGAAACAGTGCTCGATTCCCCTTTAATTTCTTAAACAGTTTTAATTTCAATGGTGTTGATGACAACATCGGTAAACGGCTTGTTGCTCATATAATCTGCCTTTACCTTGGCGATAGCGTCTACAACGTCCATGCCGTCAAATACCTGGCCAAAAACGCTGTGCTTATAATCAAGCCACGGTGTGCCGCCGATTTCTTCATAAGCGCGGATGCAGTCGGTCGGATAGCTGCTCTCGGGCATCTGCTCCATCTGCTCAATTAAATCACTCGGTACTTCCTTCGCCTGCACGATGAAGAACTGGCTGCCGTTGGTGTTCGGGCCTGCATTTGCCATGGAAAGTGCGCCGCGAAGGTTGTGAAGTTCGGGGGTAAATTCATCCTTGAAGCTACCGCCCCAAATGCTCTCGCCGCCCATACCTGTGCCGGTCGGGTCGCCGCCCTGAATCATAAAATTGTCGATAACTCTATGGAAAATAAGGCCGTCATAGTAACCGTTTTGTGCGTGGGTTACAAAGTTTTCAACGGTTTTCGGTGCTTCCTCGGGGAAAAGCTTCACAGAAATATCGCCCATGGAGGTTTTAAATACGGCAATCTGGTCGCCGGTTTTCGGTGCTTCAAGTTGTTTTGACATAATGGTTATCTCCTTTTTCTTGTTCTAAATAAGAAGTCATAATGCGGTTTTTGCCGCTGTTTTTCGCTTCATACATTGCACTGTCGGCTTTTTCAATGAAGCTGTCCATATCTTCCTGTTCACTCGGAATGGCCGAGTAAATACCAATAGAGGCGCTGAGCATACCGTCATAACCTTGGATATGCACATTGGAAATCTCCTTTAAGAAGCGATTCATGGAAAGAAACGCTTCCGAACGGCTTTTGCCGTTAAAGAGCACAATAAATTCGTCGCCGCCGAAGCGATAGGCACTGACGCGGTCTTCTTCGAGAAGCTTTAAGGCTTCGCCTATAGTGCGGAGACATTCGTCACCAACTATGTGACCGTAGCTGTCATTGATATGTTTAAAATTGTCCACATCCGCTATAGCCAGCGTTAAAAAGCTATGATTTTTAGCGGCTCGTTTTAACAGCACATCGCAGTCTTCCACAAAGCTATGGCGATTGCGCATACCCGTGAGTCCGTCGATACGGCTTAAAACTTGCAATTTTTCATTTTGCATTTGAATTTGGGTTTTCTTTTCTTCGAGCTGTGCATTGAGCGCATTTAAAGCTTCGCCCGCACGTATCAGACTTTTTTCCTTTAAAAACGCCTTATATTTCACATGATAATTGGAAAAGGACATGATCAAAGAAAAAATGGCAACCGACAAAAGGCTGAAAAACACAATGGGGTTGGCAAACGCCGTAAGGTGCATGGCTATTGCCGTACCCACAAAGCTCGCCGTCGTAAGCAACATATTAGAAAGGGCGATGCCCGGCCGGTGATTGATAGCAAAGCTCGAAATAAAGAGCGCAATAATCATAGAAAAACCGACAATACCGGTTTCCACTTCCATAGCGGCAAGTCCGACACCGCGCACTAAGTAAATGAGCATATATAGGTCGCCCATAAAAATGATTAGGTCTGTATATTTTTCGGGATGCTTACGAATACAAAAGCCAACCACCAAAAGGGCTGCCGTAAAGCCCCAAATGAGCCAATAGAGCGAGAGAAAAACTTCCGCTCTTATGGAGAGTTCCCACCCGCCGGTTGTATAATGATTATAAGCAAGTGCCAAAATATAACGCACGGTTTCCACAAAAAGGGAAAGCCAAAGCCAAAAATGAATGGCTTTATTCAACGTTTCTGCCGCGAGTTTTGCTTTGAATTCTTTCCCGAGGTCATCCGCATGCGACCAACTTTCCGCAATCAGCCGCCGTTCCTCAGGCGTATCTGTAAATGCAATATAACATTTGTTTTTTCGCATAAAACCCCCTCTTACTTCTCTTACGTCTGCATTTAAAGTTTATGATGTAGAAGTAGGTTTATTATAACAAACAAATCATTTTTCGTAAATACTAAATGAAGATTTCCTCCAAAAAGAAAAAGGGACTGTCTCAATTAGAGACAGTCCTTTTTTAAGTGTTCATTTTTACGGGCAAAACGGTTCATTGCAACCGCAGCAGCCGCTGTTTTTTTCTTTCGGCGGGAAGAATTCATCCACCGGGAAGCAAATCTTGCGGAAGGTTTCGCACGGGTCATCGGTATCACAGCTGCACTCCTTCTGCGGGATGCAGAAATCGTAGGCGGGAATGAGCATTTGCACGTCGCGCTCGAGCTGTACAATGGAGAAAATACCGATAGTGACCGCTACGGTCTTTTCCTGCATGGACGGGCAGAAGTTCTCGGGATATTCGTTCGGGAAGCATTTGCAAATCCATTTCGGAATCGGGTGGCAGGCATCTTCTGCACAGCAATCGCAACGTCTTTTCAGCTTTGCACCGAGGCAAACCGGGTCAGCCACCTGAATTTTGGCACGCGGATTGGTGCATTTTTCAGTGCCCTGTGTATCCTCATGATAAGGCTTATAGGTAGAAGAGAACACATGCACACAGCCGTCGCTGCCGTAGAGCACGCATTTCTTGGTAAAGACGGAATAACCTTTTAAAACAACCGGTTCCTGGTCATTGCAGAAGTGGAATTCGACAATAACTTTAAAATAGAAGGTAATATCCACACTGTAGCAGCCACGGTTAAAGGGTACACGTTCTACGTCTAAAGTTACATTAAGTAAATCTACCTTTCTGCACTTGACCTGCGAAGCCGCATCAATGATGTCTTGATATTTCGGCGGAAACTGGACGCTTAAATCCGCAAGGCAATCCTTGTCTGCGCAGGAATCGTAAACACGGCTCGTATCAATGCAAACCGCTTCGCGAATCTTGGGAAGAGAGCCGCCGGGGCATTTGTTTTCTGTCATAAAAAATCCTCCTTGTCGAGATAGATAAAGTTTTCGCAACTTTCACTATCATCTTATGCGAACCGAAACAAAGCGTGACGCACCCAAAGTCGAAATCGAACCATCGATTTCCTTTTCCGCAAAGTTTTGAACAATTTTAAACGGAAATATTTTAATTTTTTCAAAAAAATTGTAAATTTCTTCTAAGTTTTGATTGTTTTGAACAAAACTTTGTGCTACGATAGAAGCAATTAAACTTGGGGAATAGGATTTTTTCAGAAAGTGAGGCATTCTCTATGGCAAAGGATTGGTACAAGGAAGCTGTAATTTATCAAATTTGGCCCCGTTCCTTTAAAGACGGAAACGGCGACGGCATCGGTGATTTAGAGGGCGTTTTGGAAAAGCTCGATTACATAAAATCGCTCGGCGTAACCGCCATTTGGTTTTCGCCCCTTTACCCTTCTCCGCAGGCGGACTACGGCTATGACATTGCAGATTACAAAAACATCTGTCCCGAATACGGCGATTTAGAGCTTTTTAAGAAGGTTTTAGACGGTGCACACGAGCGTGGCATGAAGGTCATTATGGATTTGGTAGTTAACCACACCTCTGACGAGCATCCGTGGTTTAAAGAAAGCTTAAAGAGCAAGGATAACCCTTACCATGACTATTATATTTGGCGTCGCGGCAAGGGAAAACGTCCGCCCAACAACTGGCTTTCGATGTTCGAGGGCGGCGCATGGGAATACAACAAAGGTTTGGATGAATATTATTTACACGTATTCGCCAAAAAGCAACCCGACCTCAATATGGATAACCCCAAGGTTCGCGAGGAAGTTAAGAGCATTATGGACTTTTGGCTTTCGATGGGCGTGGACGGCTTCCGTGAGGACGTAATCACCTTTATTTCCAAACAAGACGGACTTCCCAACGGTTTCCCGCTGCCGATAGCCACCGGCATTGAACACTATAAGCACGGACCGCATCTGTTGGAATATTTAACCGAATTTAGAAAAGATACACTTGAAAAACACGACTGCTTCATGGTCGGTGAATCTCCGCTGACGGGCGCCAAGGACGCCTTAGAGCTGACCTCCGGCAAGGACAAAGTGCTCGACATGCTCATTAGCTTTGACCACATGCAGGCGGACTGCTTTATGACGGACACAGTCGCTGTACCCTTTAGCCTGAATAGAATGCGTAAAGCCTTCGACACATGGCAGGAAAAGCTCTACGGTAAAGCATGGAATGCACTTTACTTAGAAAACCACGACCATCCGCGTATCATCAGCCGCTACGGCAATGAAAAGTTCCGCAAGGAGAGCGGCAAGATGCTCGCGACCATGTGCTACATGCAGTGCGGCACACCCTTTATCTATCAGGGCCAGGAAATCGGCATGGTAAACAATAATCTTTCCTCCCTTTCCGAATTTAAAGATGTTGTCACCTTTAATAATGAAAAACTCTTTAAAAAGTTTGGTTTTTCCGAGGAGCAATATTTAAAGATTGCCAACAAAACCAGCCGTGAAAACGCCAGAACCCCCGTCCAGTGGGACAGCAGTGCCTACGGTGGCTTCTCCACAACAGAACCTTGGTTCTCGGTGAACCCGAATTATACAGAAATCAACGTCGAGGAAGCCGAAAAAGACCCCGACTCCATTTTGAATTATTACAGAAAGCTTTTAAAGGTTCGCCAAAACAGTGAATTATTCCTCTACGGCGCATTTAAGGATTTACTGCCGAAGGACGAAAAAATCTATTGCTATGAGCGTACACTCGGCACAGAAAAAGCCTTGATTATTTGCTCCTTCTCGGACACCATGTGCACCTTCCGCACGCCGGGGGACTATGACCTCGAAAAGGGCGAGCTTCTGCTCTGCAACTATCCCGATGCGCCCGCAAAAGCGCACATCTGCGCCCTTCGCCCCTATGAGGCCAGAGTTTACTATTATCCGAAAGAAAAATAGTGGTCAAAAGTTGTCAAAGCCGAAAGTCGGTTTTGCCCACGCCGAAAAGCAGAAAACGTGTATATCTTTTCGACGCGATTTATAAGTTTCAAACCAAAAAGGCGGTACAAAATGTGCCGCCTTTTTCTTATCCCCTTGCCTTTTTAGCAAAATATGTTATAATTTGACACATAATATTATTTAGGGGGATATATATGAAATTCTATGAACAAAGCTGGTTTGTCATTCTCATGCTCGTTCTCTTTTTCCCCGTGGGACTGTTTCTCATGTGGAAATACAAGAAAAGCTGGACAAAGCCGGTAAAAATTGCAGTAACCGCAGGTATTGCACTTCTTTGCGTGATTTCTCTATTTACACCCGGCGAAAAAGAGAATGTGAAAAAAGAAGTTGAAACAACCACATCCACAATTACTGAAATCGAGATTCGCACAGAACCCGAAGTCACAACAGAAACGCCGACCGAAGCGCCTACAGAAGCACCGACCGAGGCACCCACCGAACCGAAAACAGAGGCACCGAAAAAGTCTTCGGCAAACACGAATCAAAATTCCGGTAAGAATAGCAATTCCAATAAAAAGGCAAATTCCGACAGCAAAAACACAAATGCAAAACCCGCACCCCAGCAAAACAACAATCCCGATGCAAAGGTTACGGTTTACTATACCAAATCCGGTGAATGTTATCATTATATTGATGGTTGCGGCAATGGCACTTACTATCCTACCACTTTAGAAAAAGCAAAACAAAGAGGACTGCGTCCCTGCGAAAAATGCGCTAAAAAAGATTTACGATAAAAGAAAACCACCACAGAGTTTTTTCTGCGGTGGTTTTAATTTTGCATTTCTTTTTCAATCCACGCCATTAAGAGGTTCACAATTTTTTGCTGTTGTACTTCGCTAAGCTCCACACCCTGCTTAACCCGATACCATTTATTTAGGCAACCGCGACAGCAACAGGCCGTGGCATGCTGTGCCTTAAAGACGGGGTGTCCTCGCATTGGCGTTTGTTTGCCGTCATTCGAAATCTCGGCAGGGGCAAGCCGCGTGCGTACAAAATCCTCGGCATGAGAACGAATGACATCCATGCCCTTTTCTTTCGTATAGGCGCGCTCCTGCGCCGAAAGATGAAAGCTCGCGCGGAATTTGGATTTTTGTAATTTATTCAGTGCCTGTTCAATCGTTTGCATAAAATCACCTGCAATAGCAAAAATTACTTCGCCCTAACCGCTGTTTTATAAATTCCATAGAAAAAGAAAAAAGAGACTTAAAAAAAGTCTCTTTTCGTTTTGGTGGAGCATACGAGCAAGAAGCTTCGCTTCGTTTGATTGCTTCGCAATCCTTCGCATTGTATGTCCCTCACGGCGTTGCCGTGAGATGGACAAGCGGTTCGCTCCCGCCGCTCGAAGAGACTTTGCAAAAGAAAAAAGAGACTTAAAAAAGTCTCTTTTTGTTTTGGTGGAGCATAGCGGGATCGAAGCTTCGCTTCGTTTGATTGCTTCGCAATCCTTCGCATTGTATGTCCCTCACG
>JAHHRN010000006.1 GCA_020025775.1 Acutalibacter sp. | reverse complement strand
CGCGCCGAAAATACTTGGCTGGAAGCGGCCCGGGAAAATAGGTCGGCGCCGACATCAAAAATAACTTCCCAAACGGGAAGTTATTTTTTTATATTCTTTTGCTTTTTTAAAAGTTTCCATAAAAAACGGCTGAGAAGAGCTTTTGCTTTTCTCAGCCGTTTTTTATTTTCTCGTAAAGTTTCTTAAATAGTGAGCGCCGTTAAAATGCTGGAATACAGCTTTACGGGGTCTTTGAGGAAATTGTTCTTTACCATTTCTAATTGCATACTGTCTGCTACAAATACCGTTAAGCGCATGAGTTCATCTTGGCCGTCTCCTAAAACAAAGGTGACGTTGTAGCCGCCGTTCGGCAGTGCTTCCTGTAAAATCTTATTCTCACGCTTGTTGCGTGCTAAGGTCATCAGCTTAATAGCGGAATTTACAGCCTTTTCGCGCACGGTCTTGGGGAGGGTAGCCTCCAAAAGCTCGGCGGAATTTTTGCCCTCTTCCGTTGCCAAAAGCAGCTCTTCGTCGGTTTCTTCATCGGTTGTTTTTTGAATACTGCCGCTTTTTAAAAGCTCCGAAATCGCCTCACCGACTTCAAAGTAATTCGCAAGTCCCTCATCTAAAAGGGCATCCAATAAAACAGAGGTCGCAATCGGCTTGTCAATCGCCTTTAAAAGATAACAAATCAGAAGGCGTATTTCATTACGGTTTCTAAGCCCGCCAAGCGCAATGCCGGCGTCAAACGCGTCAAAAGTATCAAATTCCATAAAACAGCCTCCTTCCTAAAATTTTGTCCTAAAACAATATTTTACTCAAATTTCAGTCTTTTGTCAATCTAAGGCATCTAAAATTTCCAAAACGCGGTTGCCTTCCTCGTAAACGTGGGGCACACGTTTAGAAATACTACAGGAAAGCTCATAATTAAAACTGCCGGCAAGATTTGCCACGTCTTCCATGGTAATGGTTTCGTCGCCGTCTCGACCGATGAGTACCACTTGGTCGCCACGTTTTACATTCGGAATATCGGTTACGTCCAACATCATTTGATCCATGCAAACTCTGCCTAAAATCTGCGCTTTTTGACCGTGAATGAGCACATAACCCTTGTTCGAAAGCGCTCTCGGATAGCCGTCCGCATAGCCCACAGGCACAGTTGCAATTACGGTGTCCTTCTCGGTCTTGTAGGTAGAGCCATAGCTGACAGTGAAATCCGGGCCGACTTTTTTCACAAAGCTTACATGGCTTTTAATTTGCATAGCGGGAGCCAGCGACAGATTTTCTTTTTTGACCTCATCCGACGGATATAAGCCGTAGGTCATAATGCCGCAGCGCACCATATCGAGGAAATCATCCTCAAAATCAATAATGGCGGCAGAATTGCACATGTGACGAATCTGAAAGTGAATGCCTTCGGCGTTTGCCATGTCGATGAAGTGCAAAAACTTTTCTTTTTGACGCAAACAGGAGGTTTTATCTATCTCGTCTGCACAGGCAAAGTGGGTGAAAATACCCTGCGGCTCCATGTGGGGCAATGCTAAAATCTCTTTCAATAAAGACAGGCTACTTTCATCGGGTTGCATACCGATGCGCCCCATGCCGGTGTCCACTTTAATGTGGATTTTGGCATTTTTGTGAAGAGCGGTGGCTGCCTTGGAGATTTCCTGTGCTGCATCCAGTGAAAAAACAGTTAAGGAAATATCCTGCTTTATAAGCTCCGCTAAATCATCCTCAAACACGGGACCTAAAATTAAAATCAGGTTTTCGATGCCGGCACGTCTTAACTGCAAAGCTTCTTTTGCAGTTGCTACGCCGAAACCGAACACGCCGATTTTAGAAAGCTCTTTGGCAACTGGAACTGCGCCATGACCGTATGCATCGGCTTTTACAATCGCCATAATACGTGCATCGCCGACTTTAGCCATCGCGTTTTTTACGTTTTGACAAATTGTGTCTAAATTAATTTCTGCATAAATTCTTTGCGGAAGCATGTAAAACCCTTCTTTATATTTTTCTAAAAATATTATAGTATGCGAGAAAAATCCTGTCAACCAAAACAGAGGTTTAAATTCAGAAAATACAAAATACGCATTTTTAAATTACAAACAGAATAAAAGTGTTCCTTTATTGGAAGAATAGGAAGTGATAAAACAAAAAAGGAGAACGTTATGCAAGCTTTGGTGGAAATGATAGATGTTGTTAAGAAATTTCCGGGCGTTACCGCGCTTCGGGATATTTCGTTTCAGGTTCTCCCCGGCGAAGTGCACGTTTTGCTCGGTGAAAACGGCGCAGGGAAATCCACGCTTATGAAAATTTTAAGTGGCGTGTATGCACCAACCTCCGGCCGCATTCTTTTGGAGGGCAAAAGCTATGCACGGCTCACACCTGCCGATGCCAAGAAACACGGCATTTCCGTAATTTATCAGGAACTCAGCGTGATTGATGCGCTTTCCATTGCCGAAAATCTTTTTGTCGGGCATTTGCCGATGAAGCGTTACGGTGCGTTTCAGGTGGTGGACCGCCGACAAATGGAAGAAAGAGCGGCAGAACTTCTGCAAAAGGTGGGACTCAAACGAAGCCCGCAAACGCCGGTAGAGGCTTTGAGCATTTCCGAAAAACAGCAGGTTGAAATCGCAAAAGCACTGGCTTCGGATAGCCGGGTGCTCATTATGGATGAACCGACCACCTCTTTAACACAAGAAGAGGTCAAGCATCTGTTTCGGGTGATTCGGGCTTTAAAAGCCGAGGGTAAGGGCATTGTTTTTATCTCTCATAAGCTCGAAGAGCTTTTAGAAATCGGCGACCGTGTTACCGTGCTCAAGGACGGCGGTTATGTCGGCACAAGAAATATAAAAGACGTCACCGCCGATGATTTGGTCACGATGATGGTAGGTCGAGAAGTCAAAAAGAATTATCAAAACGAAACGCCGCTGGACCGAAAACGAGCCGAGGTGCTTTTCGAGGTACAGCATATTACAAGAGCCGACAATAAGGTGCGTGATGTCTCGTTTCAGTTGCGCCGCGGCGAAATTTTAGGCTTTGCAGGCTTGGTCGGCTCGGGGCGCAGTGAACTTATGAATTCGATTTTCGGCGCAGAACCGAGAACCGGCGGCAGAGTCTTTTTTAAAGGGAAAGAAATTCACACGAAAAATCCCTACCGCGCGATTCAAAGCGGTCTCGGTATGGTGACCGAAAATCGCCGCAAGACAGGCTTTTTCGGCAATTTCAGCATCAAAGAAAATATTTCAATTTTGCCGTTTGTTAAAAATTCTTCTCTGGGCGGCGTCGGCGGACTTTTAGACCTCAAGTTTGAAAAGGCATGTGCCGAACGCCAAAAGCAGGATTTGCATATTAAATGCGCCTCGGTAGAGCAAAATATCACCGAGCTTTCCGGCGGCAACCAGCAAAAGGTTATTCTTTCCAAATGGTGCGCGGCAAATTCCGAAATTTTGATTTTCGACGAACCGACCAAAGGCATCGACGTGGGTAGTAAGGGCGAGATTTATGCGCTCATACGCCGCTTGTCGAACGAAGGCAAGGGCGTTTTGGTGGTCTCCTCGGAGCTGCCCGAGCTTCTTGCTGTCTGCGATACGATTGCGGTATTCCGTGAGGGCGAAATCGTCAAAACATTCCCGATTGAGGAAGCGAGCGAAGAAAAAATTATTGCCGTAAGCACTGCCGACACGGCGAAAGCACAATGAGGTGAAACAATGGAACGAAAGAAAACAGAAAAAATGAGCTTTCAGGCGATTTGGCAAAAATACGGTACCTTTGGTATTTTGATTTTACTTCTGGCGATTTTGGCGATTGCTAATCCCGAAAATTTCTTTATGCCCTCCACCGTGACGCAGATTTTAGCCCAAAGCTCTGTCAATATTTTAATTGCTATGGGCGAGTTTTTCGCCATTTTGATTGCGGGTATCGACCTTTCCGTTGGTTCTGTAGTCGCACTCACCGGTATGGTGACGGCAAAGCTGATGACTTACGGCTTACCCGTTGCATTGTGCATGATCTTAGGCTTGCTTCTGGGTGCCTTTTTAGGGCTTTTAAACGGCCTTTTAGTCAACGGTACAGGCCTGCATCCCTTTATCATTACCCTCGGCACACAGGCGATTTTCAGAGGCATTACTTTGATTATTTCGAACTCCAGTGCCGTGTTTGGCTTCCCTGCAAGCTTTACCGCTATGCTTTCTAAAAATTTCGGTATTGTACCGGTTGTGGCGCTGATTGCGATTGTCACAGCCTTGATTTTATCTTTTTTAACCAAGAAAACAAAGCTCGGTAGAAATATATACGCCCTCGGCGGCAACCGCGAAGCGGCGTGGTATTCGGGTATCAACATTAAACTGCATACTGCGATTGTGTTTGTGATTTCGGGTCTTTGCGCCGGTCTTGCCGGCATCGTACTGCTCGGTCGTGTCGGCTCAGCAGAGCCTGCCGCGGCTACGGGTTTTGAAACCTATGCTATCGCGGCGGCAATCATCGGCGGCACAAGCTTTTTCGGCGGTAAGGGTAAAATCTTCGGCGTGGTTATGGGTGGTCTCATTATCGGCGTCATCAACTTCGGTATGAACATTCTGGCACTCTCGAGCACGCTTCAGCAGGTCGTTATGGGTGCGCTCATTATCGGTTCTGTTGCCCTTGACCGATTCGTAGCCGAAAAGCGATGAGAAAGGAGAACAAAATGCAGGCAAAATTCAGTCCATCTCTTATGTGTATGGATTTTTTAAAGCTGAAAGAACAGGCAGAAATTTTAAATCCGCTTTGCGACTGCTATCATGTGGATATTATGGACGGACATTTTGTCCCGAATATCACACTCTCGCCCGATTTCGTGGCGGCATTCGCTAAGGTCGCGAAAAAACCCCTCGATTGTCACCTCATGGTGACCGAACCGTCTCTTTATCTCTTGCCTTTAAAGGAGGCAGGGGCAACGCTCATCAGCCCCCAGGCGGAAACGATAGAGCATAATGCTTTTCGAGTGCTCAATCAAATCGAAGCCCTCGACATGGAAGCGGGGGTCACGATTTGCCCCGCTACGCCTTTGGAAGCGATTGAATATTATCTGGGTCGCCTTAAAACCGTGACGGTGATGACGGTAGACCCCGGCTTTGCGGGTCAGCCTTTTATTGAAGAAATGCTGCCGAAAATCGAGATGCTGCGCAATTTAAAAGAAAAAACGGGCTACAGCTTCCAAATCGAAGTGGATGGCGGTTGTAACGAGCACACCTTCCGAGATTTAAAATCCGCCGGCGCAGAGGTGTTTGTGGTTGGTAGTTCGGGACTCTTTTCGTTAGATGAGGATTTGAATACCGCTTACGAAAAAATGCTCGAGAATTTTGCAAAAGCCACAGAAAATCTTTAAAGGAGAAGCCATGAAACCTTTTGCGATAGGAATAGATATAGGCGGCACGAATTTCCGCATCGGTACGGTAGATGCCGACGGCAGAACGCGGCATTTTGAAAAGAACAGCAGCCGTATTTTTAGAGAAGCCGATGCCGCCCGTCAGCTTGCCACGCGCATAAAAGACTATATAAAAGCGCATACTTTAGAAGAACAAATTTTAGGGGTGGGCATCGGTGTGCCGTCTCTCGTGAGCAGAGATTGCCTTAGAATTCTTTCCACCCCGAATTTAAAAGGCTTCGAGGGGGAACACTTTGTAAGGGATTTGGAAGAGGCACTTTCCCTGCCTGTGTTTTTAGACAGGGATGTAAATTTCTTGCTCCTCGACGATTTAAAAACGCTTTCTCTCGAAAATAAAGAGAGCGTTTTGGGCTTTTATGTAGGCACAGGACTCGGTAATGCCCTCTATATAAACGGCGAACTGTATCGCGGTAGAAACGGCGCGGCAGGGGAACTGGGGCACATTCCGCTGTATGATGTTACGGAAGAATGTACCTGCGGCAATCTGGGCTGTGCCGAAACCCGTATGTCGGGTCGCTATTTAGAGGTGCTCGCCAAGCAGTATTTTCCGCGTGAAGATGTGCACTTTTTGTTTGAGCTCTTCGGTAATCATCCCGTTTTAGAAAAATTTGTTCGAGATTTGGCGCTCCCCATTGCGACGGAAATCAATATTTTAGATCCCGAAGCGGTGATTCTTTCAGGCGGCGTGCTCTATATGCCGTCTTTTCCGCGCGAGCTTTTAAAGACGGAAATCTTAAAGCATTTAAGAAAACCTTATCCTTATAAAACACTCGAAATGCATTTTTTAGACCACACCGAAGAAAGTGCGGTGCGCGGCGCCGGATTTTCCGTGCATAGTTCATTTTACAGTCCATCGGCGGCGAAAGCCGATTTTAAATAGAAGATGATTCTAAAGAAAAGAGGAATTTTATGAAAAAACTACTCAGCCTTGTGCTTGCCTGCACCGTCGTGCTCAGCTTGTTTGCTTTCGCGGCATGTGGCAAAGAAGAAATGGCGCAAAAACCCAGTATGCCCACCATGCCCGAGGACATGAACCCGAAAAAAACGGAATATGCGGTGATTTTGAAAACCCTTTCCAACGATTTCTGGGCAAAGATGAAAACGGGTATCGAAGAAGAAGCGAAAAAACAGGGCGTCAAGGTCGATATTTTCGCGGCAAACAACGAAGAGGATACCGAAGGTCAGCTTCGCATTTTAGAAAACTGCATTGCGAAAGGCTACAAAGCGATCGGTGTTGCACCGCTTTCCCCGACCAACCTCATTAACGGTATCGCCGCGGCAAATCAAAAAGGCATTTACGTGATGAATATTGATGAAAAGATTGATATGGAAAGCCTTAAAAACGCCGGCGGCTCTGTCATCGGTTTTGCTACAACCGATAACGTCAAGGTCGGCGAAAAGGGTGCAGAATATATCATCAGCAAATTAAAAGACGGCGGTGAGGTTGCCATTATCGAAGGCAAGGCAGGCAACGCCTCCGGCGAAGCCAGAAAACAGGGTGCGGAAAACGCCTTTAAAAAGGCAAATGCCGTAACACTGATTGCTTCTCAGCCTGCCGATTGGGATAGACAGAAAGCCCTCGACACTGCCGCCAGCCTTCTTCAAAAGCATCCGAATTTAAAGGGTATTTACTGCTGTAACGACACCATGGCACTCGGTGCTTTGCAGGCAGTCAAGAATGCCGGTAAGCTCGGCAAGGTGCTGGTTGTGGGTACAGACGGCGCAGAAGAAGCGATTCAAAGCGTAAAAGCCAAGGAGCTCACCGCCACCGTGGCACAGGACCCCAAAGAAATCGGTGCGGCATCTCTTCGCCGTATGATTGAAGAGGTCAAGGCAGGAAATCCCATGGATAAAGGAAAAGAGCCGCCCATGATTCCCGTCGATTCCTATATCGTCGAGCAGGAGGGCTGAGCCTTGGCAGAACAGACCTTTGCTGTCGCCATCGGCAGTGACCATGCAGGTTATCCGCTCAAAGAAAAAATCAAAGCGCATCTTTTAGAACTTGGCTATTTCGTGAAGGATTTCGGTACGTGCAATGAGGAACGCTGTGACTATCCGCTCTACGGTGAAGCGGTCGGTAAAGCGGTCGCTTCGGGCGAATATGGACGCGGTATTCTCGTCTGCGGCACAGGCGTGGGCATTTCCATTGCGGCGAATAAAGTCCACGGCGTTCGCGCTGTCTGCTGTAGTGAACCGTATTCCGCCCTGCTTTCCCGTCAGCATAATGATTCCAATATCCTCGCCATGGGTGCGCGTGTTGTGGGAGACGGCTTGGCTTTTATGATTGTCGATGCGTGGCTTCTCGGCAAATACGAGGGTGGTAGACATCAAAATCGCCTCGACCAAATTGCCCACATCGAAGCTACTGAAACTGAAAACACCGAATTCTTTATGTAAAAGTAAAAGCCCCGCACCGTCTGGTGTGGGGCTTTTGAAATGTTTTGTTTTTATTCTAAGAGTGGCGCAAACGCACAAAAAGGTTATTTTGCGGGCATGGGCGGCTTTTTCATCGAAAGACCGATTCTGCCCTTTTTGCTATCTACGGAAAGCACGGTAACTTCGACACGGTCGCCGAGTTTTACCACTTCGCTCGGGTGCTTAATGAATTTATTGGACATCTGCGAAATGTGCACCAGGCCGTCCTCATGCACACCAATGTCTACAAAAGCACCGAAGTCCACAATATTGCGTACCGTGCCCTTTAAGACCATGCCTTCTTTCAGGTCATTCATGTCCATAACGTCGGTGCGAAGCTCAGCCGGCGGCAGTTCGCCTCTGGGGTCTCTGCCGGGCTTGATGAGTTCTTCCAAAATATCTTTGAGGGTCGGTACACCGACACCGATTTTTTCACTGAGCGCTGAAAGACCGACTTCTTCTGCCTTCTTTCGTAAGTCCTGCATCTTTTCCGTGCCGATTTCACTTTCTTTAAACGAAAGCTCTTTTAAAAGTGCCTTGGCTGCCTTGTAGCTTTCGGGATGCACAGCGGTTCTATCTAAGGGATTTTCACCGTCTGCAATGCGCAAAAAGCCTGCGGATTGTTCAAACGCTTTCGGGCCGAGCTTTGCCACTTTCTTGAGTGCCGTTCTGTTTTTGAATCTGCCGTTTTCCTCACGGTAGGCGACAATGTTTTTTGCAACGGCAGAGGAAATGCCCGAAACATGCTCTAAAAGGGGCGCGGAAGCGGTATTCAAATCGACACCGACACTGTTTACGCAGGATTCTACAACGTAAGCAAGCTCACTTTCAAGCTCTTTTTTCGGCATATCGTGCTGATATTGCCCAACACCAATGGCTTTCGGTTCAATTTTAACCAGCTCGGAAAGCGGGTCCTGGAGTCTTCTTGCAATGCTGACGGCACTGCGGAGTGTTAAGTCAAACTGCGGGAATTCTTCTGCGGCGAGCTTGCTGGCGGAGTAAACGGAAGCACCCGCTTCGCTGACGACCATGTAAGCGACCTTTTCGGGGATTTCTTTAATCAAATCACTGACGAAAATTTCCGTTTCTTTAGAAGCTGTGCCGTTGCCGATAGAAATAACCTCTACGCCGTGTTTTTTGATGAGACGCTTCACGGTTTCTTTAGCATTTTGCTTTTGCGCTTCAGAATGGGTGATGTAAATCACGCCTGTGTCGAGCACCTTGCCTGTGCCGTCGGTAACGGCAACCTTACAGCCGGTACGGTAGCCGGGGTCTAAGCCTAAGGTAACTTTGTCGCGAACGGGCGGCTGCATCAACAGGGCGTGCAGATTCGAGCCGAAGTTTTGAATCGCACCGGCGCTGGCACGCTCGGTTAAGGTGTTTCTAGTTTCTCTTGCCATAGAGGGGGCAAGCAGACGATTGTAGCTGTCCTCCAAGGCTTCTTTTAAAAGTACGGCGCAGGGCGATACGGGATTTTTTATCATTTCGCTTTCCAAGGCTCTTTGTGCTTTTTCAATCGGGATTTCACAGCTTACCTTTAAAAAGCCTTCCTTTTCGCCGCGGTTCATCGCAAGGATTCTGTGGTCGGGAATCGTTTTTACAGGCTCAGAGTAATCATAATACTGGGTGTAAACGCTGTCTTTTTCCTTGTCCTCAGCGGTGACAGAGATTGTGCCGACCACCGAAAAAAGATTACGCAGTCTGCGGCGGATTTCCGCATTTTCCGAAGCGCGTTCTGCCAAAATATCCTTAGCACCGTTTAAAGCATCTTCTATTGTCGCGACTTCTTTTTCTTCACTGAGATAGGCTTCGGCTTCTTTATACGGGTCTGCATTTGCTTCCTGCGCTTCCAAATAATCTGCGAGCGGCTCTAAGCCTTTTTCTTTTGCAACAGAAGCACGGGTTCTTCTTTTCTTTTTATAGGGCATATAGATGTCCTCAAGCTCTGAAAGCGTCTGCGCAGAGGAGAGAGCCTTTTCGATTTCCTGGGTCATCTTGCCTTCGGCATCAATCGCCTTGAAGATTTCTTCTTTTCTTTCTTCAAAGCGTCTTAAATAGTCGAGACGCTCCAAAAGACTGTGAATGGTTTGCTCATTTAAAGAGCCATGCGCTTCTTTACGGTAACGGGCAATGAAGGGGACGGTAGCGCCTTCGTCATGCAGTCCGATAACTGCTTCTGCCTGCCACGGCTTTATGTCAAATTCTTTTGCGAGTCTGTCTTTAAAATCCATAAAATAAAGTTCCTTTCTGTTAGAACATAACTAAAGTTTACTATACCATTTTTAACCGCTTTTTGCAAGAATCGAGACGCACGAAAAGTGTGAATAAACTATAAAAGAACGCTGTTTTCGTTTGACATAGAAAAAATGTTGTGATAAAATCTTCTTTATATTAGGCAATTTTCATAACTTTTGGATAAAGCTGGAAACGGAGAAAAAAATGAACATTTACGAGACCGTATATGAAATCAATAGTAAACACCCCGATAAACGCGCAATGTCCATTCGTCTGAATGATGGCAGTATGAGACTTTATACCTACGGGGAAGTTCTAAAGCTTGCCGAGCGTTATGCCGAAGCCCTAAAACAAGCAGGTGTAAAACCCGGTGACCGCATTGCCTTTGCCAGTGAAGGCTGCCCCGAGTGGACGATTGCGTTCCTCGCTTCTTGTAAGCTTTCCTGCACCGCGGCACTCATTGATGCCTCTTTAACTGCGGCGGAAATTGATAGCTTTATTGAGCAGTCCGACGTGCGTGCGGCGTTCTTTTCCCCGAAAACCTATGCAAAATTCGACACCTTGCCGTCTTATAAATTCCCGGTGTTCAATATTCTCACCGGCGAGCCGTTCGAGGATTCCTTAAAGGCAGTTTCCGCTGATTTAGAGCCGACGGTTGACCCCGATGAAACATTAGCTTGTATTATCTTTTCGTCCGGCACAACCCGACGTGCGGCAGGCATTATGCATTGCCACGATAACCTCATCAATACCACACAAATGACGATTGAGGTGCAGCATTTGCAGTCCGACAGTCGCTTCTTGGCGATTATTCCGAACAGCCATATCTATGGCGTGATTTGTCTGGTTTTAGGGCCGCTTCTTGTCGGCGGCGGTGTGCATTATATCGAATCCCTCAGTGCGGATGCCGTGCTCGGTGCATTCCAAGAATATCACCCTACGGTTTTGCCGGCTGTACCGAAGGTCTACGAGCTTTTCATGACGCAGATTATGCGTAAAATCAAAAGCAACCCCATGACCGCGACAATGTTTAAAACCTTTTTCCCGATTTGCTTAAAGGCGCGCCACAAAAACGGCAGTCTGCTCGGTAAAAAGCTCTTTAAATCCATTCATGATGCATTCGGCGGTGCGCTGGAGTTTGTATGCTCTGCAGGTGCACCCTTAAATAAGGACGTGGCGGAATTTTATTACGGAACCGGCTTCAATCTGCTTTTGACCTACGGTGCTTCCGAAACGAATATCCCGACTATCGGTAACCGCCCCGAGGATATCCACACGGATTCCTGCGGTGTGCCCTATCCGGCGGTGCAGGTGAAATTCAGTGACGCAGGCGAAATTCTCATTAAATCCCCCTATATGATGAAGGGCTATTTCAGAGACCCCGAAGCGACCAAAGAAGCCTTTACTGAAGACGGCTGGTTCAAAACTGGTGACCTCGGTGAGCAGGATGCCAACGGCTGTATCCGCATTACGGGCAGAAGCAAAGAAAATATCGTTCTTGCTTCCGGTAAAAAGATTACGCCCGATGATTTGGAAGAAAAATACTCCTCCCTGCGCGGCGTAAAAGAATTCGTTATCTGCGGTGTACCGAATGAAGAGACGAATTACGACGAGATTCACGCCTTTATCGTGCCCGAAAATAAATCCTCTGCCGACCGTGAGCAAATCATGAAGCAGATGAAAGAAATCGGTACAAAGCTTGTGCAGAATATGCGCATTGCGAAAACCCACTTTGTAGAAGAAATCCCGCGTACCTCGCTCCAGAAGCCGAAGCGCTATCTCTTAAAACAGCGTGCACTTGCCGAAACGAAGAACGGTGCAATGCAAACCAATTCGGCAGAACCGCAGGAAGACGATATGCTCTCCCGTGTTTGTGAGGTCGTTGCAAGAATTGCCAATACCGAAATAGCTGAGGTAAAGCCCGAAACGAAGATTTTCTCCGAGCTTTCCATCGACTCTTTAAGCGCTATCAATTTGGCACTTGAGCTTGAGGATATTTATAAAACCAATATTGAAAGCTTTTATTTCGATGAAATGACCGTCGAGGATATTGTTTTGGCGCTCCAAAATAAAGCGGACAAGAAACAGACCATCGGTCAGGAGCATATTAACTATCCGCAGGATAAGTCTAACGGCGACTATCGTACCTATGCCTTTTTCAGAAATATGGCACAGAACTGCTACAAATTGCAGGTGCACAATGTCGAAAAAGTGCCGCAGGATAAGGGCTTCATTATTTGCGCCAACCACGTTTCAAAAATTGACTTTTTGTTCATTTCTTCCGCATTCTCTAAAGAACGCTTTAAAAAGCTTTGCTGTATGGCGAAAAAAGAGCTCTTTAGAAATGACCCGTTCAGCCGCAAGCTAATTAAAGCCGCCGGCATGGTACCCGTGGACCGTAGCGGTATTAATATGAAAACCATGAACAACCTCACCCAGAGATTACACGAGGGCTGGGGCGTTGTGATTCATCCCGAAGGCACCCGAAGCGAAGACGGTATCTTCCGCGAGATGAAGAGCGGCGCGGCTGTGCTTTCAATTGATGCCGATGTACCGATTGTGCCTGCCTATGTCAACGGCGCGTTCGAGGTCTTCCCCAAGGGCAAAAAGATGATGCGCTTCTATGATTGGAAGCATATGCGTCGCTTCCCGCTCGATGTCACCTTCGGCGATGCGATTTATCCCGAAAACAAGGACGTCGAAGTCCTGAAAAACGAAGTGCAGGATGCGATTTTAAAATTGCAGGAAACCTGCCGCAAATAAAACCAAAAAGTCCCGAAATTGCATCGGGACTTTTTTACAACTTCCTAAGTAACAGGAGATTTTCAGCATGATGCAAGTCTATTTTCATACACTCGGCTGTAAGGTCAATCAATATGAGACCGAAGCGATTGCCGAGACCTTTTTAAAAAACGGCTATAGCCTTACCTTAAACGAAGACGAGGCAGATATTTTTCTTGTCAATTCCTGCACCGTTACCGCAGAAAGCGACCGAAAAACCAGACAGCTCGTACGCCACTTAAAGCGAAATCACCCCGACAGCATTGTAATTTTGACCGGCTGTATGCCCCAAGCCTTCCCCGAGGATGCCAAAAACCTCACCGAAGCGGATATTGTTTTGGGCAACCGCAATAACGGCAAAATTTTAGAAATGTTAGGCGAATTTTTAGAAAAGAAAAAGCGTGTCGAGCGTTTCAACGAGCATGAGCGTGATGAGGCTTTCGGCGGCGTGCTCATTTCCGATTTTAATGAGCGCACAAGAGCCTCTCTTAAAATCGAGGACGGCTGTGACCGCTTCTGCACCTATTGTATTATTCCCTATGCCAGAGGTTGGGTGCGCTCCAAACCGCTTGCGGATATTGAAAAGGAAGCGACGGCACTCGCCGAAAAAGGCTATCATGAGATTGTTTTGGTCGGCATCAACCTTTCCTCTTATGGCAAGGGTACAGATCTTGACTTGGCAGATGCCGTACAGGCGGCAAGCAAGCCCGAGGGGATTTACCGCGTGCGTTTAGGCTCCTTAGAGCCGGACCACATGACCGATGCTATGCTGACGAAGCTCCAAAAATGCGAAAAACTCTGCCCGCAGTTCCACATTTCTCTGCAAAGCGGTGCAGATAACACCTTGAAGCGCATGAACCGTCACTATACTGCGGCGGAGTACAAACGAGTTGCCGAAGAAATGCGCAAACGCTTCCCTGACGCGACCATTACTACCGATATGATGGTTGGCTTTGCCGGTGAAACCGAAGCGGACTTTTTAGAGTCTGTGGACTTCGCCAGAACCATCGGCTTTGAAAAAATTCACGTATTCCCGTATTCGATTCGAGAGGGCACAAGAGCCGCGAAATTCCCCGACCAAATCGAGCGAAAAGAGAAGGCGAGAAGGGCAAAAATCCTCTCCGAAGCCGCAACCGAAATCCGAAATGCCTATTTAGAGCGCCAAATCGGCAGAACCTTAGAGGTGCTTTTGGAGCATAGAGGGAAAGGCGAAGAGCTTTACGGCTACACCGCAAATTATACCCCGGTGAAGGTGTTGGGCGAAGTACCCGAAAATGCCGAACTGGTTGCCGTGCAGATTATCAAACGAGAGGGCGATTTTGCCGTCGGCACCTATCAAAATACGCTGTAATCCCTTATAAATCAAGGAATGCTTCGAAATCCTATTTTACATAGCTTCCTACGGGGGAAAAAGAGAAACAGCCCATGTAAACCTATTCAGAACGCAAAAGTCTCCGGCTATAAAGCTTTTAAGCTTTACAAACGGAGGCTTTTTTTATTTACTCTTTTTTAGCTTTTAAGACGATAAAAGAAAAGAAAAAAGGGAAAAATGACTTCTACCCGATGAGAAAACTGCGCTTTCCCTTTTAAAATAAGCTTTTTTCAAGGACTATAGAGGATTTGTACGAAAAAACACCGCTTCTTTCTACGAATCCTCCAAAAGATTTTTGCAAAAAAACTGTTGACGGAATCGAAAATCTATAGTACACTAATACACGTAGTTAGCGGTTGCTAACTCGCTGACTACAGATTATAAACCATTCGATAAAAGCAAACCCTTAGGGCTTTGCCATTCAAATGTTTATTTTTTTTGCTTGTCGGTTAGCAAAAGCTAACTCGTGCGTGCTCCTACATAAAACCTCACGAGAGTAACTGCCAAACTCCTTTCATAACTATCGCTACAGTAATTCTTACGCTATAGTTAGCAAACGCTAACCGACCAATGCAAAAATCCAAACCACAGAAAAGCTTGTTCTGCATTACGAAATCTGTAAACTATATTCATTTGTTGGGAGAAATTTATGTTAGATAAGATTCTCGCAAATCACTGCGCGCCCGCTTTGGTGGGCATCAAGCCGTCTAATTTGGTATCCTGCTTTAAAGGCCAGTATCCGCACCTTATGGAAGACGTTAAAGCTCTAAATGAAAAACTGAATAAAAAGGATATCTATATTGATGTGCTTTGTGAGTGTCCCCAGCGTGTGCTTTTAATTGTTTACAGAAAGAAAAAACTGACAGAACATCTTCATAAAATCGAAATTAAAGAATTCCTTTCCTCTTACGGCTACAACATGAACGCCGGGCTGGAAGAGGCCCTGCACCACCTCGGGGAGTGTATCTCCTGCAATGCGGATTTTCCGCACGAAATCGGCGCCTTCTTAGGCTATCCCTTACAGGATATTCATAGCTTTATAGAAACCAAAGGGCAGGGCTGTCTTTACACTGGGGAGTGGAAGGTATATAGCGATGTTACCAATGCCAAAAAGACCTTTTGCAGATATAAGAACTGCAAAAAAGCTTTAGTGGCACGCGTAGAAAAGGGGCAGAGCCTCGAACAGATTTTCTGCGCGGCATAAATACAGAATGCAGATTATCTTTTGGATAGTTTGACAGATAAATTATTTTGAGTATTGGAGGATTTTCCATTATGCGTAAAGTAGCAGTTATTTTTTGGAGCGGCACCGGTAATACAGAAGCCATGGCAGATGCAGTCTTAGAGGGTGCAAAGTCCGTGAATGCCGATGCAGAGCTCTTTCATGTAGCCGACATCACAGCTGCGGATGCCGCGGCTTACGATACACTTCTTTTAGGCTGTCCCGCTATGGGCACAGAGGAACTGGAGGACGGCGAATTCGAACCGTTCTTCGCAGACCTTGAAGGTTCTCTTTCCGGCAAAAATGTCGGTCTTTTCGGCTCTTACGGCTGGGGCGACGGCGAATGGATGAGTCTTTGGGCAGAAAGAACCTCTGCGGCGGGTGCACATCTTGTTGCCGAAGAAGGCGTCATGGCAAACGAATATCCCGATGATGACGCTTTAGAAGCCTGTCGCGAACTCGGCAAGGCAGCGGCTGCCCTTTAATTTTCTTTCGTCAACCTTCTTTAGCACAAATCCATAATTTCCTTTCTTTCCAAAACAGAAAACCTCTCTCTGCCACAGCAGGGGGAGGCTTTCTGTTTTTTCTTTGCTTTCGGGCAAAAAAGAAAAGCACCTTTTGAAAAGGTGCTTTTCCGAAAGTTTTATGTCTTATTTCTTGAGAGAGTTTACAATGTCTCTTGTATCTCTTGCAATCAAGAGCTCTTCGTTGGTCGGTAAAACGAATACGCGAACCTTGGAGTTCTTGGTGGAGATTTCGCCGCCCTTGCCCTTAACGAGGGTTGCATTGAAGGGCTTGTCAATCTCGATGCCGAGGTAGGAAAGCTTGTCACAAACGGTAGCACGCATATCATCTGCGTTTTCACCGATACCGCCGGTGAATACGATAGCGTCTACGCCGTCCATAGCGGCAACGTAAGAACCGATGTGCTTGATGATGCGGTAAATCTGCATGTCACGAGCAAGCTTTGCACGGTCATTGCCTTCTGCGGCTGCCTTTTTAATGTCTCTGTCGTCGAAGGAAAGACCGGAAACACCGAAAACACCGGATTTCTTATTTAAGAGGGTGTCCATTTCTTCGGGGGTCTTGTGCTCCTTCTTCATGATGTAAAGTACAGCGGAAGCGTCGATAGCACCGCATCTAGTACCCATAACTTCACCGTCAAGGGGAGTTAAGCCCATGGAGGTGTCTACAACCTTACCGTATTTAACAGCGGCAAGAGAAGAACCGTTGCCGAGGTGGCAGGTGATGATTTTGAGGTCTTCAATCGGCTTGCCCATGGTTTCTGCGCAAAGTGCGCTAACGAATCTGTGGGAGGTGCCGTGGAAGCCATATTTACGAACGCCGTACTTCTCATAATATTCATAAGGAAGAGCGAACATATAAGCCTCGGGGGGCATGGTGGAATGGAATGCGTTGTCGAAAACAGCAACCTGCGGAACGTCGGGACCAAAGAGAGCAATACTTGCCTTCATGCCCTGAAGGTGTGCCGCATTGTGAAGCGGTGCAAGGTCGCAAAGACTCTGGATGCCGTCTAAAACGCTCTGGTCGATGAGCACGCTCTTGTTGAAAAGGTTACCGCCTTGAACAACTCTGTGACCGACAGCAGCAATTTCGCTGAGGTCTTCGATAACCTTGGAATCGCCTTCGGTGAGGGCAGCCTTTACTTCATTGAATGCAGCGGTGTGGTCAGCCATGGGAACAAGCTCATCCTTAACCTTAACTTCTTTACCGTCTACATAATGGGTGTAGCTGATGCAGCTCTTATCGGGAGTGCCTACGCTCTCGCAAATACCCTTTGCGATAACGTGTTCTGTTTCCATATCAATGAGCTGATATTTTAAAGAAGAACTACCTGCGTTGATAACTAAAATTTTCAAATTTTACTCCTCCAACTTCATTTTTAACTTGCAAGAATTTTCATTTTACTTTATTATATACTTATTATAAAGGAATTTCAAGAGAAAAGAGGGAGAAAAATGGGCGTTTGCGGGATAATCGCTGAATACAATCCACTGCATACCGGGCACCGTTTTTTGCTCTCTCAAGCTCTAAAACAATCGGATGCGGTTGTCGTTGCCATGAGCGGTAATTTTACCCAGCGCGCCGAGCCTGCCTTACTTTCGGACAGGTACCGTGCCGAGATGGCACTCTACAGCGGCGCGAATCTGGTTTTGCAGTTGCCGCTCCCTTATGCGGTCTCTACGGCGCAGACCTTTGCACGCGGCGGCGTTTCTCTTTTAGCCAATACAGGACTTGTGGATTCCTTATTTTTCGGCTCGGAATGTGGCAACATAGAACGCCTCAAAACCGCGGCAAATGCCGTGCTTGCACCCGAAACCGACAAAGAAATTTTGAAATTTTTGGAGCAGGGTCTTGCCTATCCCGTGGCGCGTGAACGCGCGGTGGAAGCGCTTTTCGGAGAAGAGGTTAGCGCGGTTTTACAAAATCCCAATGATATTTTAGCGGTAGAATATGTGCGTGCGATTTTGGAATTGCAGGCGGATATGGAGCCGAAAACTGTAAAACGTCAAGGCGCAGGGCATGATGCTAAGACCACCGAAGCCGGTTTTGCTTCCGCTTCTTATCTGCGAAAAGCCCTCAAAAACGGCGAAGATATTCGTGCCTTTTTACCCGAGGCTTCGTTTGAGATTTTAGAAAAAGCCATGGAAAAAGGCTTCGCACCGAGTGATTACAGCAAGCTGGAAATGGCAATTCTCGCAAAGCTTCGTGTGAGTAAGCCGGAGGATTTTGCCTTGCTGCCGGATGCTTCCGAGGGGCTTGAAAACCGTCTCTTAACCGCCGCAAAAACGGCCACATCCTTAGAGGAGCTTTTCACCCTGACCAAAACCAAACGCTACACCCATGCGCGTATTCGCCGTTTGGTGCTTTCATTCTTCTTAGGGGTCGATAAAACGCTGACCGAAGGCGATGTGCCTTATCTTCGTGTGCTTGCCGCTGACAAAACGGGCATTGAACTTTTGCGCCGCATGGAGCAAACCGCCAAGGTGCCGATTTTAAAACGTGCGGCAGATGCCAAAGCTTTAGAGGGTAGAGCCAAGACCATGTATGCGCTCGAATGCCATGCAACAGATCTTTACAATTTAACACTGCCGAACTGTCGCCCTTGCGGTACGGAAATGACAGATGCGGCACTCTTTTTGCAGGATTTTTGAATTCTTTTTGAATTTTACAAGAAATCCTGCATTTTTTGTTGTTTTCGAGGAGAAAACATTATATAATATCTTGATGAGGAAAAATCTATGAGGAAAAATCTTTTAGAAAAGAAAAGGGCAGAGACTTATGAACAATCCACTTCTTGCAACGATTGACCAAAAAATGAAACAACTTTCCAAAGGTCACAAGAAAATTGCTTCCTATATCATCGAAAATTACGATAAAGCGGCTTTTATGACGGCGGCTTCTTTGGGGCAGAAGGTCGGCGTGAGCGAATCTACCGTTGTGCGCTTTGCTGGAGAGCTTGGCTTTAAAGGCTATCCCGAGCTGCAAAGAGAATTACAGCAGATGATTAAATCCAAGCTGACCGCTGTGCAGAGAATGCAGGTTTCCGAAAACTTAATCGGCGACGGCGACGTGATTCAAAATGTTTTATCCAACGATATTGAACTGATTCGTGCTACAGCTGAGCAGACCTCCCGCGAAGCCTATAAACAGGCAGTCGGCGTCATCAATCATGCGAAGCGCATTTATATTTTGGGCGCACGTTCTTCTTCGGCACTCGCAAACTTCTTAGCTTTTTATTTCAATTTATTATTTGATTCCGTAACGCTGGTGGATACTGCCGGTGCGGCGGAAATGTTTGAGCAAATGTTTAGAATCGGGCAGGAGGATGTTTGCATTGCAATTAGCTTCCCTCGCTATTCTAAGCAGACCGTTAACGCCCTGCGTTTCGCTTCAGACAGAAAGGCGAAAATCATCGCCATAACCGATACCGAAAAATCACCCATTGCACCCTTTGCAGACCACCTTTTAGTGGCGCGTAGCAGTATGGCTTCTGTGGTCGATTCTTTAACCGCGCCGCTCAGCCTTATTAATGCGCTCATTGTTGGTGTAACCCTTGCAAGAAGAGAGGAAACCTCCGAAAACTTCGCAAGGCTCGAAAATATTTGGGAAAAATATCAAGTTTACGAAAAGACGGAGGATGTTCCCGAAAATGCAACCTAAACAAATTATTGTAGTCGGCGGCGGTGCGGCAGGCTGTATGGCGGCAGGCACAGCAGCGAAAAACGACGCCAAGGTGCTCCTTTTAGAGCGCAACGACAAGCTGGCGAGAAAAGTACTCATTACCGGCAAGGGCCGCTGTAATGTAACCAACAATTTAAACGAAGTCGGAGAGCTGATTGCCAATGTACCCGGCAACGGCAGATTCCTCTACAGTGCGTTTACCGATTTCATGCCGCAGGATATGCGCGACTTTTTAGAAGCGCACGGCGTAAAAACCAAGGTGGAACGCGGCAACCGCGTCTTCCCCGAAAGCGACAGAGCCATGGATGTGGTCGATGTTTTGGCACTCTATACCGAAGAAAACGGCGTTGAGCGAAAAACAGAACGTGTCACGAAAATTCTAACAGAGGACGGCAAGGCCGTGGGCGTAGAATGCGAAAGCGGTAAGACCTACAGTGCCGATGCCGTGATTTTAACCACCGGCGGCAAGAGCTATCCGCGTACCGGCTCAACAGGGGACGGCTACCGCATGGCAGAAGCCGTAGGTCATAAAATCATGCCGATTCGTCCCTCCCTTTCTGCGCTCAAATGCCGCGAAGGCTTCTGCACGGATTGCATGGGACTTTCCCTACGCAATGTGGCACTTCGTGTACGCGACACAAAGAAGAAAAAGGATATTTATAAAGACTTCGGCGAAATGCTCTTTACGCACTTCGGCGTGTCCGGCCCGATGATTCTCTCCGCGAGTGCACATCTTCGCGATATGGCACCCGAACGCTATAAGCTGTTTATTGACTTAAAACCGGCGCTCACCGAAGCCCAGCTCGATGCCAGAATCCTGCGTGACTTCAAAGAGGAGAGCAACAAAAATATCTTCAATACCTTAGGGCTTCTTTTACCGAAATCCATTATTTCTCCCGTCTTAAAGCTTTCGGGGATTCAGCCGAATGAAAAGGCAAATCAGATTACCAAGGAAGAAAGACGCAGACTTTTAGAAACGGTGAAATCCCTGCCCTTAACGGTTTTGGATTTTCATCATTTAGATGAAGCCATTGTCACCGCAGGCGGCATTAAGACTTCCGAGGTCAGCCCCAAAACCATGGAAAGTAAGCTCCTAAAAAATCTTTACTTTGCAGGCGAGGTTTTGGATGTAGACGCTTATACGGGCGGCTTTAATTTACAAATTGCATTTTCTACCGGGCATTTGGCAGGCGCTTCTGCCGCAAAGGCTTTAGAAGAAATGTAAATATAAAGGAGTACAAAAAGATATGATTAACGTAGCGATTGACGGTCCGGCGGGTGCCGGTAAAAGTACCATAGCGAAAGCTGCGGCCAAAAAACTGGGCTATATCTATGTGGATACCGGTGCGCTTTACAGAACCGTCGGCGTATATTCCATTCGCACCAAAACGGATTATAAGGACCCTGAAGCGGTCGAAAAAACTTTGCCGCATATCCATGTGGATTTAAAATTCATAGGCGGCGTGCAGCATGTCTTTTTAAATGGGGAAGATGTTTCAGAAGAAATCCGCCTTCCCGAAAGCTCCATGGCGGCCTCTGCGGTTTCCGCCGTACCTGCCGTGCGTGCCTTTTTGTTTGATTTACAAAGAGAAATTGCCAAGAAAAACAACTGCATTATGGACGGACGCGATATCGGTACGGTTGTTTTGCCGAATGCCGACGTCAAAATCTTTTTAACCGCCGACCCCGAAAAAAGAGCCGAAAGACGCTATAAAGAGCTTTTAGAAAAGGGTCAAAAGGTGGAATTCCAGGATGTCCTGGACGATTTAGTGAAACGTGATTATGACGATTCACACCGCGCTGTTGCGCCCTTAAAACCGGCAGAGGACAGCATTTTAGTCAATACCACGACCCTTTCCCTTGAGGAATCTATCGCGGCAATTATAGATACAATAAAGGAGAACCTATAAACATGAGCGTAGAATTCGATTTTAGTCAGCCGAAAGACCATAAGACCTATCATATCTTAAAGCCTCTCGCCGTTTTGGTGAACCGTATTTGTCACCCCTGCACCTATGTGGGTAAGGAAAATATCCCGGAAGAGGGCGGCTTCATCATTTGCTGCAACCACATGAGCAATTTTGACCCCATCGTGCTTGGCAGCGGTGTAAAATTTCCGGTGCATTATATGGCAAAGGAGGAGCTTTTTGAGAATAAAGCACTCGGCTGGTTCTTGGGTAAGCTCAACGCTTTCCCCGTAATTCGCGGCAAGGGTGATATGCGTGCCGTAGAATATGCGGAAAAAATCATTAAAAAAGGCTATGTTTTAGGTATCTTCCCCGAAGGCACACGTTCCAAAGAATATAAGCCAATGCGCGGCAAGGCAGGCGCAGCTCTCATCGCCAAGCAAACGGGCGCTGATGTGCTTCCGGTTTCGATTTATACAGAAGACCAATACAAAAACGGTACACATTTAACCATTCGCTTCGGTAAGCTCATTAAAAACTCCGAGTTCGGTTTCACCGAAGAAGGCAAATCCAGAGAATTAAAAGATGCGACGCACCGCATTATGGGTGACATCACGGCACTTTGGGAGGAAGGACATTGCAAAAAATAACATTGGCGAAAACGGCGGGCTTTTGCTTCGGCGTGAACCGTGCTGTACATACTTTAGAAAATATGGTACGAGAAGGGCAGAAGGCGTGCACCTTAGGCCCGATTATTCACAATCCGCAGGTCGTGGAGCGCTTTTCCAAACACGGTGTACGCGTGATTGAGTCCCCAGAGGAATGCACCGAAAACGAAACCCTCGTGGTGCGTACCCACGGTATCACCAAGGACCTGCAGGAGAAAATCAAATCTCTCCCGTTTAAAACGTTTAATGCCACCTGTCCTTTTGTAACGAAAATCCATAAAATCGTACGGGAAGAATCGACTCCCGAAAATGTCACACTTATCGCCGGAGACCCCAATCATCCGGAGGTTATCGCTATCAGAAGCTACTGCAATGGCAAATCTTATGTCTTCAATTCTTACGAGGAACTTCTCGAAATCATCGAAAATCACCCCAATTTAGATGAAAATGGTCTGATTTTAGTCTCGCAAACCACTTTTAGCACAAAATCTTTTAAAAAATGCGTAAAAAAAATAAAATTAGTCTATACAAACGCTGTAATTTTTGATACAATATGTAGTGCGACGGAAGAACGACAGGAAGAAGCACAAAAACTTTCCAAAGTGAATGACGCGATGATCATCATCGGCGGCAGGCAGAGCTCCAACACAGCGAAGCTCAAAGCGGTATGTGCAGAAAATTGTCCGACTTTTTTAATAGAAACTGCGAAAGAGTTACCCGACATTGACCTTTCGGCGTTTCAAACCGTCGGCGTTACTGCGGGCGCATCAACGCCTGACAGTATAATTAAGGAGGTACTAAAAACAATGTCTGAAAATCTTACGCAAACAAAGGCAGAATTAGTTGAAAAGGAGGAATCTGCAGTGTCTTCTGAAGCAACCAGCTTTGCCGATATGCTTGAAGAATATATAGATGCCAGCGGTGACCAGAAGGTTGTCGGCCATGTTGTAGCCGTAAGCCCCACCGAGATTCAAGTTGAAATCACCGGCAGAAAGCACACAGGTTATGTTTCCGCATCCGAATACAGCAACGATCCTACCGTTGACATGGCTTCGGAAGTTAAAATCGGCGATGAATTAAACCTCATCATCATGAAAACAAACGATATGGAAGGTACTATGGCACTTTCCAAAAAGCGTTATGACGCAATCAAAGCTTGGGACGAGCTTGCTGATGAAAACGATGAAATCGTTGAAGGCAAGGTTACCGGCGTTGTTGGCGACGGCAAGGGCCTTTTCGTTCAGTACAACGGCATCCGCGTATTCATCCCCGCTTCTCTTTCCAAGGTTAGCCGTAACGATTCCTTAGAGGAAATGGTTGGCAAGACCGTTAACTTCAAGATTATTGAAGTAGACAGAAGAAGAAAAAGAGTTGTTGGCTCCATCCGTGCAGCTTACAAAGAGGCAAGAGATGCTGCTGAAGAAGCATTCTGGGCACAGGCTGAGGAAGGCCAGACCTACCAGGGTACTGTTCGTTCTCTCACCAGCTACGGTGCATTCGTTGACATCGGCGGCGTTGACGGCATGATTCATATTTCCGAACTTTCCTGGAGCAGAATTAAGCATCCGTCTGATGTTCTTTCTGTTGGCGACACCGTTGAAGTTTACATCAAGGGTCTCGACAAGGAAAACAAGAAGATTTCTCTTGGCTACAAGAAGGCTGAGGACAATCCGTGGGAAATCCTTAAGAGAGATTATCCCGTTGGCTCCGTAATGGATGCAAAGATCGTTGGTCTTACCACCTTCGGTGCTTTCGCAAACATTTTACCGGGCATTGACGGCCTCATCCACATCTCCGAGATTTCTTACTCTCACATTGCTTCTCCCGCTGAAGTTCTTAAAGTAGGCGACGAAGTAAAGGTTAAGCTTTTAGACGTTGACTTCGATAAGAAGCGCGTAAGCCTTTCCATTAAGGCTCTCTTAGAAGCTCCGGTTGAAGAAGCTGCTGAAGAAGCTGCTGACGCTGAATAAGCACAACAAATAATATTTGGGGCAGGTTTTTTAAACTTGCCCCTTTTTTAAAAGAAAGAAGGATTAGCTATGCTCGATAAAATTATACCGCTTGCGGTACTCGGTGCTGCAGGTGCAGCCGCCGCAGTTGGGGCAACACTCAAAAAGAAAAACATCTGCCCTCGCTGCGAAATCAAAAAAGCGCTTTCCAAAGCCGATGTGCATATGAATTCCTTACATTCTTACGACAACGGTGTGGCGCTTACACCGCCTATGGGCTGGTCCAGCTGGAACGCGTTCCGTAATCACATCAGCGAGGATTTGATTTTGGAAATCGCCGATGCTATGAAAACCAGCGGCCTTTTGGATGCTGGCTATCAGTACATCAACTTAGATGACTGCTGGCAGAGCTCCATGCGCGATAAGGACGGCAAATTACAGGGCGATTTACATACTTTCCCGAGCGGTATTCCCGCTTTGGTACAGCGTGTGAATGAAAAAGGCTTTAAGGTGGGTATTTATTCTTCCAACGGTACCTTGACCTGCGAAGATTTACCAGCATCCTTAGGTCATGAACGCATTGATGCAGAGACCTTTGCCGAGTGGGGTATTGAATATTTTAAATACGATTTCTGCCACAACGAGGCAATCCCGACCACGGCACCCATTGTCGATAAACTCATTATTACCGGCGATAATTTAGAATCCGAAATCGTTTTGGAAGCCGAAGATGCAGAGCTTTACGGTGAAGCAAAGGTGATGAACGATTCCAACGGTTCTTACATCGGTCACCTCGACAGCAACCTCGGTGCTATTCGCTTCAGCTTTGTTCAGGTGCCCAAAGCCGGTGAATATGTTATAACGATTGTGTACCGCAAGGCAAAGCCCGTTTCGAAATATGCCGAGCTTACGGTTAACAAGAAGAACGTATATCCTGTTGATTTCCCGCCGACTAAGGCATGGACCTTAGAGGGTAGAGTGCAGGTTCAGGTGGAATTGCAAGAGGGCGACAACACCTTAGAACTCAAGAATCCCTTGGCCTCTCGCTTCGATAGCTCCGCAAAGCAGTATACCAATATGGGTAAAGAGTTAAAGCGTGCCACAAAGCTGCAGGCGGAAAAGACCGGTCAGCCCGAAAAACCGATTGTCTATTCCATTTGCGAATGGGGCGTCAATAAACCTTGGAAATGGGGCAGAGAAGCTGGTAACCTTTGGCGTACTACGCCGGATATTAAGGCGTTCTGGGCTTCTGTATTGGCAATTTACGAGCGCAACGTTCGCCTCTATGCGCATGCAGGCGTAGGCGCATACAATGACCCCGATATGCTCGAGGTCGGCAACGGCAATTTGACCTTAGAAGAAAATAAATCGCATTTCAGCCTTTGGTGCATGATGGCTGCACCGCTCGTTTTGGGTAACGATATTCGTACCTTCATAAAAGCGGACGGCACAAAGGATGAGAACAACGAAGTTTTAAAGATTCTCACCAACCAAAAGCTTCTGGCTATCGACCAGGATAAGAGATGCTGCCCGTGCCGCCGCGTAAAAACCAACGCTATCAGCGACATTTTGGTAAAGCCGCTTGAAAATCATGAAGTGGCAGTCTGCCTTTTCAATAAGGGACTCAACGCAACCGAAATGCAAGTTTCTTTGCAGTCTGTTGCAAACGAAGTCTTCTCCGGCTTACCGCATACCAATGCTTATATCTTTGAAGAGCTTTGGGACGGCGTCACCGGTGAAACCGCCGATACCGTTCGTGCGCTTGTGCCTTCTCACGGCGTAAAAGTGTACCGCGTTCGTGCAAAATAAGCAGAATTTATAACAGAATTTCAGAAAAGCCGCTTGCAGTTTTGCAGGCGGCTTTTTTCTATCTTTCATAAGTTTTTAGAACCTCAAAAAGGACGGAAAAAGCCCGCGAAAATTACATAAACTAAAACCGAAACAGTCTATTGACATTTGACAAATAATAGATTATCTTATAGTCGTGAAAAGTTTTCATAAACAAAAAAGGAGCATAAATAGGATGCGTAAAACAAAGATTATTTGCACATTGGGACCAGCGACAGACCGCGAAGGCGTTTTGGAACAGCTCATGCTTTCGGGCATGAACGTAGCACGTTTTAATTTTTCTCACGGTGATTATAAGGCGCATGAAGAACGCTTCCGTGCTGTAGAGCAAACCAGAGAAAAGTTGGATTTACCGATTGCGACCATGCTTGATACCCGTGGGCCGGAAATCCGTTTGGGCGTATTCCAAAACGGCGAACCTGTTGAAGTTAAAACTGGCGATACCTATGTTTTAACCACTCGTTCCGTTCCCTGCACCGATAAAATCGCATCCGTTTCTTATAAAGGCCTGCCGTTCGATGTATCGGTTGGCACAAAGATTTTAATCAATGACGGCTTGGTTGCCATGCGCGTTCAAAAAATCGAAAATACAGAAATCACCTGCGAGGTGACCGACGGCGGTATGCTTTCCGACCGTAAGGGCGTCAACGTCCCTGGCGTAACTCTTTCCATGCCCTATCTTTCTGAGCAGGATATGTCTGATCTCGAGGTCGGTGCACGTTTAGGTTTTGATTTTATCGCGGCATCCTTCGTACGTTCCGCGGCAGATGTTGCCTATCTTCGCAAATTCACCAAGGCACTCGGCTGGGGCAATGTACGTATTATTGCGAAAATTGAGAATATGGACGGCGTCCATAACTTGGATGAAATTTTGGAAGAAGCCGACGGCGTTATGGTTGCCCGTGGCGACCTCGGCGTAGAAGTGCCCTTTGAAGAAATTCCGGCACTGCAAAAGGATATTATCAAAAAAGCCTATCAGGCAGGCAAGCAAGTTATCACCGCAACCCAGATGCTCGAATCCATGATTTATAATCCCGTACCAACCCGAGCAGAGGTGACCGACGTTGCAAACGCGATTTATGACGGCACCTCCGCTACCATGCTTTCGGGCGAAACCGCAGCAGGTACACATCCTGTAGAAGCTCTCCAAACCATGGTCAGAATTGCGGAAAATACCGAACAGCATATCAACTATGCACGCCGTTTCAAAATGGCGAATTTCGATGATAACCAGAGCATTACCAATGCGATTTCCCATGCGACCGTTACAACTGCACATGATTTGGAAGCCAAGGCGATTTTGACTGTAACCAAAAGCGGCTCTACGGCTCGTATGATTTCCAAACACCGTCCGCAGTGCATGATTATCGGCTGCTCCACAAGCTCTGCTGTGTGCAGACAGATGAATCTTTCCTGGGGTATCGTGCCGCTGCTGTGTGAGGAAAAGAAAAACACCGATGAACTCTTCTCTCACGCTGTGGAGATTGCCCAAAAAGCCGAGCTTGTCGGCAAAGAGGATATTGTGGTCATCACCGCCGGCATCCCCTTAGGCATTTCCGGCACCACGAATATGTTAAAGGTTGAAAAGCTTTCCTAAAGTATAAAAAAAGGAGCTGTTTTAAACAGCTCCTTTTTATTTACATAAATTTTTTGGATTCCATAACCGCTAGTGCATCACAGCGCTCGTTTTCGGGATGCCCTGCATGACCCTTGACCCAGACGATTTTTACATTGTGCATTTCATAAAGCTCTAAAAGCCGCTCCCAAAGCTCGGGATTTAAGGCGGGCTTGCCGTCGCTCTTTTTCCAGCCCTTTTTGCGCCAGGAGGCCGCCCAGCCCTTGGAGAGCCCGTCTGCCACATATTTGGAATCGGTGCAGAGTGTGACGTCGCAAGGGTATTTTAAGGCTTCTAAGCCGCGAATTACGGCAGTTAATTCCATTTTGTTGTTGGTCGTGTGTGCTTCGCCGCCGGAAAGCTCTTTTTCCACACCGTTACAGCGCAGAACCGCACCCCAACCGCCGGGACCGGGGTTGCCGGAGCAGGCGCCGTCGGTAAATAATTCAACCTCTGTGAGTTTCGCCAAAGTGTTTCGCTCCTTTATTATATCTCTTTAGAAAAATCCTTTAAGGAATCCGCAACCAGCGTGGCACGGATGTCGCTCTTTGCATAATCTTCCTTCGAGGTGACACCGGTTAAAACGAGAACCGACGGAATACCGTGCTTTTGACCAATTAAAATATCGGTTTCTAAGCGGTCACCGATGAAGCAAAGCTCCTCGGGCAAGCAGTTTAACTTGTCAGAGAGGTATTCCACTGTAAAGCTGTTCGGCTTGCCCATAACGAGCGGAGATTTCTCTGTGGAAGTCTCAATCAGCGCCATCATAGAGCCGGTATCGGGCATGAAGCCGTCTGCGGTGGGGCAGTTTTTGTCGGGATGTGTCGCAATATAGAGTGCACCGTTACGGATATAATTGCAAGCCTTCCAAAGCTTCTCATAGGTGAGGGTAGTGTCAAAGCCCAAAACCACAATGTCGGGATTTTCATCGGTGAGCGGGATACCGGCTTTCTCGAAATCTGCCGTCAAACGCGCATTGCCCAAAAGGAAAACCGTTTTGCCGGGATAGTGCTTCTGCAAATACGCAATCGTTACGTGCGAAGAAATAATGATTTTCTCTTCCGGCACATCACAGCCCATTTTAAAAAGCTTCTCTTTGCAAACAGCGGTGTTATTCGAGGAATTGTTGGTAAAGAAATAAAAATCCTTGCCGCGGCTTTTTACTGCCTCTAAAAATTCGTTGGCACCGTCAATGAGGTTGCCGTCTAAATAGAAAGTGCCGTCCATATCAATAATGAAATATTTTGTTTTGTCAAAAATACTTTCTCTGCTCAAAATAAAATCTCCTTAATTTACATTCTGCCTTTAAGTTTACCATATCGCCCCCAAAAAAGAAAGAGCAAAGGCGAAAAACTCTAATTTAGGATAGCTTTTTTCAGCGGCTCGTGGTAAAATATTTTTGTGTTTTAATTTAGGAGGCAAACGAATGAAAAAACTGATTTCATGGAACGTAAATGGTATTCGTGCTTGTGTAAATAAAAATTTTAATGAAGATTTCTTAAAGCTGGATGCAGATTTTTTCTGCTTACAGGAAACCAAAATGCAAGAAGGGCAGCTCGACCTTAGCTTCCCGGGTTATCATTCCTACTGGAACTATGCCGAAAAGAAGGGTTATTCCGGTACGGCAATTTTTGCAAAGGAAGAGCCGATGTCTGTTTCTTATGGTATGGGCATTGAGGAATTTGACCACGAGGGCAGACTCATTACCCTCGAATATCCCGAATATTATGTGATTACCTGCTATACGCCCAATTCACAGGACGAGCTTCGCCGCTTGGATTTCCGTATGCGCTGGGAGGATGCGCTTCGTGCCTACCTCATGGAGCTTGACAAGAAAAAACCGATTCTCTACTGCGGTGACCTCAATGTGGCGCACAACGAAATCGACCTTAAAAATCCCAAAACAAATACCAAACATGCAGGCTTTACGCCCGAAGAACGCGGTAAGATGACCGAGCTTTTAAACAGCGGATTTATAGATACCTTCCGCTATTTCTATCCCGACCTCGCGGGTGCTTATTCCTGGTGGTCGTACCGCTTCCACGCAAGAGAAAAGAATGCCGGATGGAGAATTGACTATTTCATCGTTTCCGAGCGCTTGAAAGACAAGCTCAAAGATGCCTCTATCCACAACGAAATTTATGGCTCTGACCATTGCCCGGTCGAGCTTTTAGCCGATATTTAAGGAGCAAACATGATGCAATACGAAGAAGCCGTTTCCTATATTCATTCTCTGTTGGCGTTCGGCATTCAGCCGGGGCTGACCCGCATTGAAGCCTTGCTGGAGGCACTTGGCAATCCCCACAAGGCACTACAATTTATCCACGTAGCCGGCACAAACGGCAAGGGCTCTACCTCGACCATGCTTTCCGAGATTTTGAAAGCCGCCGGCAAAAAAACGGGTCTCTTTACCTCGCCCTATGTCTATTCTTTTTGCGAGCGTATGCAAATCAACAATGAGAATATTAGCGAAACGGAGCTTGCCACCGTTGTGGGACGCGTCAAGGCGGCGATAGAAGAAATTAAGCTTAAGGGCATTCAGCCCACGGAGTTTGAAGCGATTACCGCGGCAGCTATGCTTTGGTTTAAAGAAAAGAACTGCGATGTGGTTGTGCTCGAAACCGGACTCGGCGGCAGACTGGATTCCACCAACGTGATTGACACGCCGCTCGTTACGGTCATCACTTCGATTTCCCTCGACCACACAGCCATTTTAGGCGATACCATCGAAAAAATCGCCGCAGAAAAGGCAGGCATTATCAAAGAAAATGCCACGGTAGTGACCACCAACCGCCAAAATCCCGAAGCGCTTTCGGTGCTTTCTAAAAAAGCCGAAGAAATGCACGGCAAATTGCTTGTTGCTAAGACGGAAAAAGCGGAAATTCTCGAAAGAGGCCTTCAAAAAACCGTGTTCTGCTATGCAGGCGAAACCTACGAAATGCATTTAGCCGGTGATTATCAAATCGAAAACGCCGTCGGTGTTATCGAAGCGGCAAAAACGCTCGACTTTGTAACGGCAGAACAGATTAAAACGGGTATTCAAAACACTGTGATGCGTGCCAGATGTGAATATAAACACGGAGAAAACGGCGCACCGAGCCTTCTTTTGGACGGCGGCCACAATCCCGAATGCGCCGAAGCACTTGCCGATTTGTTAAAGCGGTTTGCACCGGAGCACGTGACGGCGGTCATCGGCATGATGCACGATAAGGATATGAAAGCTTATTTGCACACGGTATTGCCCTACTGCGATAAGGTGTATTTCACGAAGCCCAAAAATCCGAGAGCGGCAGAAACAAAAGAACTTGTCGAAGCGGCAAAGGGGATAGAGAATCTTCAAATTTTTGAAGAAGCAAAGCCGCAGATTGCCTACGAAAAGGCAAGGGCGAATACAACACAGGACGGCTTAGTGCTCCTTTGCGGTTCGTTTTATATGTTGTCGGAAGTGGATGTGAACCATGAAAACTGAAAAAGAACTTTTGCTCGAGCACTTAGATGCTATTCATACAACGCCGCTTGGGGCGGAACGAATCCGAAAAAATCTAAATGTAGAGGAAAAGGATATTGTTGCTTTCTGCAAGCAAAAAATCAAAAAGAAAAATGCCTGTGTCTATCGGAACGGGAAAAACTGGTATTGTGAAATCGACCATATGAGATTCACGATAAATGCAAGCAGCTACACAATTATTACAGCGCATAAATGCAAATAAAATAGAAAAATCAAGCCCGACTTTTTACGGCGATAACGCGAAAGAATATAAGAAGTTTTGAAGATAAGAAGAAAATCTTCGAATAGGGCTTGATTTTTTAGAAAATATCCGATATAATAGGTAAGTCTTAAAAAGCACTTGCCGGTGTGATGGAATTGGCAGACGTGCTGGACTCAAAATCCAGTGGTAGCGATACCGTGCCGGTTCGACCCCGGCCACCGGCACCAGCGTAACGCTGGACCTAATTCGTTTTAGGTCTAGCGTTATTTTTTATCTTTTCAGCTCGAAAAGCGATTGTATCTATTTTGGAAATCTAAGACCAAAGAGAACCTCGACACGTAATTCGCGTTTGGGTTCTCTTCTTTTTTGTGCTTTTCTACACGCGCAACAATTTACATCCATTTTGGACAAATCAAAAAGAGCGCGGACGCATTTTACGTTGGAATTTTGTTTTTTTTACATAACGCAAACTTAAATCTACCCATTCCACAAACAATGTGGTAAAATAGGCAGAGTGAATGAAAGGGGGCGAGAACGTTGAAAACGGTTGTACCGGATATTTATCCACGGTTTCACTGCATTGCAGACAAGTGTCAGCATAGTTGCTGCGTCGGCTGGGAAATTGATGTGGACGCACAAAGCTATGCCGCATATCAAACGGTCGAGGGCGAATTTGGCGCGCGACTGAAAAATGCCATAGAGCCGGGCGAGTGTCCACATTTTCGCTTGACGAAGGACGAACGCTGTCCGTTTTTAAACGAACAGAATCTCTGCGATATGATTTTAAATCTCGGGGCGGATTCCCTTTGCCAAATCTGCCGGGATCACCCGCGCTTTCGGAATTTTTGGAGCGACCGTGTGGAGCTTGGCCTTGGGCTTTGCTGTGAAGAGGCGGTACGCCTGGTGCTTCAAAATCCGAAGCCTGCGAAGCTGTTGACCTTAGAAACAGACGGTGCGGATGAACCACTCGAGCCGTTTGAGCAAATACTTCTTTCGGCGCGGGAGAAAGCCTTCTCCATCGTGCAGGACAGAAGCCGAACGGTAGAGGAAAGAATGCAAATTCTGCTTTCGAAGTTTCAAATTAAACTTCCGCAAAGAACACCGCAGGAATGGGCAAAGATTCTTTTTCACTGCGAACGTCTGGAACCTAGCTGGGAAGAAGAACTCTCTTACCTTGCACATTATGAAAAAACGGCATCCGTGCCGAAATTAGACGCTTTTGAGATTCCACTGGAGCAAATCCTCTTTTATCTTATCTATCGTCATTTGCCCCACGCACAGGATGAGAGAGAACTGAAAGCTTATCTTGGCTTTGCGATACTTTGGTGCGAAATTCTTTCGATGATTTTAAAGAGCCGCGCGCAAAAGGGAACAGCCAACTTTGCAACATTTGCAGAAACTGTGCGTCTCTTTTCTTCAGAGATTGAATACAGCGAAGAAAACACAGAACTGTTTTTAAATCTGCTTTGGGAAATGAACGAAATATAAAAAGAAACAGCCCGTGACTTTTTGCGTCACGGGCTGTTTTGTGTTTAATAAGTGGTTACGTTGTCGCCTTCAAATTCTTTGTATTTGCCAAGCAAGAAGTTTTCGTTATAGAAAGAACTACGCTTTACAAATTCATCGTAAACAATACCGTAGCCGACTCTTTCACAGAGTGTCGGTTCATTGGAGAAGAGGTTGGTACCGAGTGCCAAACGCTCGCCTTCAATCTTTACACCGAGTGCGGAAAGAATGGTCGGTAAGAAGTCAAAGTTGTTCCAAACACGGTTGTAAGTGCGCTCAACCGGTGTATTTGCAACGCTGGGTGCCGGATTCAAAATTAAGTTGAAGGTTGTACGCTGATAGGAACGGTCGAAGTCTTTGAAGAACTCTTTGTCCATGCTCGGATGGTCACCGATTAAAACAATCGTGGTGTTCTCATAGAACGGCTGTGCCTGAATCCAACGAACAAATTCTACAACCTGAGAGGTACTGTAAGCAACAACGTTTGCATACTGGCTCTCATATTTGTTCTGAACGCCGGGGCTTAAATAACCGTTCGGGAAGTGGGTGTCTGCATTTTCCATGGTGAAGTTGAAGGGCTTGCCGGTCTCGTAAAGACGGGTGATTTCCTGCTTTGCGAACTCATAGAGCTTATCGTCTTCAAAGCCCCACCATTCATAATAATCCTTCGGAATAAAGCCTTCGTCTTTGGCATATTTATAGTCGAAGATTTTGAAGTCACCGTGGGTTTGATAGTAATAGGTCAAACCGCCGAAGTCAGCGTCAGCGCCGAACATAACTTCCTGAACATAGCCCTGCTGTTTTAAAATGTCGCCCATAGAAACAGCGCCGGGCATAAAGTTGCCGGGTGTACCGTAGGAGTTGCCGTCCATCGGCACTTTCATCGGGATACCGAAGCCTTGGTTTACCATGCTGGCAACAGACCATGTGCAACCGTACATAGTGGTCGGGCCGCCGAGCTGGCTACGATCCGGCAGGTGAGAGAAGTTTACGCCTTCCTTGCTGAGCTCTGTAAGTTCAGGCATGAGGTTTTCGCTCATGTAACCGCCGAGCTCTTTGGAAAGATAAGAGTTCTCAACAGATTCCAAATAGATATGAATAAGGTTTCTCTTCTTTTCGGGGAACTGCATTTTTACTTCGCGCGGATTTACATAGTTTTCTTCTACTAAGGGAGAATCCTCTGTGTAAGCCAAACGAAGCTTGTCGAGCTGTAATTTCTGATAGCCGAAAGCAACGCCGCCGACCAAAAGAAGAACAGATAAAATCAAAGCAACCAAACGGCGTGCAAAACCGTTTACAAGGGTAACGGCTTTTTTACCGCGATATACGATTTTACGGTTCGGGAATACAATCAAGCAGAATACAGCGGTCCAGAAGGCTGTTTTTAAGAACGGACCTTCAATCGCAAGGGTCATAACATCGCTGCCTGTACCGGTAATCGGGGAAATAAGGGTAATGAGCATTTCGTCCGGAGAAATACCGTTAAAGGCTTCTAAACCGAATTCAGTACCGGTGAATGCGGCAACACCGAGTGCAAATAAAACTGCGGCAATAATACGCATGGTCCATGCGCCGCCCTTTTTCTTCGGTGCATCAGATTCAAAGGTCAAAACGCCTCTTAAAATGCCGTCGATAAAGAGCCAAACCAACCCTAAAACAACTGCAAGTGCAAAATATTTTAAGGGGTAGATGGGTTGATGGAGACTGGGTGCAAAGACGTTCGCAACGTGGAAAACGTATTTGCTGACAGCTAAGGTGAGCAGGTTAGTGAAAATTACATCGCGAAAAACAATGTGAACGATGGATGCGGCTTTCTTTTCTTTAAGAAAAAAGAAAATGTCCAAAAGACAGATGACAGCACCTGCCAAAAGGCCGCTGAGAATTAAGTACATAAACTCCCTCTTTTCATATTTTTTGAGATGTTTGCATGAAAATAAGTAAAAAGCAAAATAAAACAAGACCGTGCCGAAAAAGGAACAGCCTTTTTTTATTTCGCTTTTCGATTACCGTGTTCTTCCACAATCAAATAACTGCCGGTGATGGGCTGTGCGTTGGGGATGTATTCAAACAAATCTGCAACAGAACAGTGGAGCACTTCGCAGATTTTGTCGATGTGCTCGATAGAAATACGCTCTGCCATTTCGTGATAGATATCATTAATGGTTGCAGGGCGGATTCCCGTTAATCTGGCGAGCTTTGCTTGACTCATGCGACGCTCGCCGAGCAGTCGGGATAAATGGTTCTTAATCATACAAATTACCTCTGTATGTATTTTACCATAAGTGAAAACATATACTCGCATTTTGGAAGAACGTTACGAATAACGTAATTTTATAAAAAGAAAACTGCCTTACAAATCTTGTAAAGCAGTTCTTTTATAATAGGATTCAGCCCTTTAAGGCTTCTTTAATATCCAAAAGATATTCGTAGCGGCACTGCGGGGCTTCTTTTAAAAGAAATTCCTGCAAATGCGGACAAAGGTCTTTGTGGATAATATATTTGTTAATGACGAAGCTTTGACGCACCGCCTTGGTTAAATAGCTTGAATCAATCAGGCTGAAATTGTTTAAAAGCAGAAAAACACCTTGCTGATAACGCATCAAGTCATTGGTCGGAATATCAATGAGCTTCGCCGTGGGGGACATGTTGTTGAGCACCTGCTGAAAGCGTTTGAAATCGTTGAGCAGGGCATCCGCCGAGGGCGGCGTTTCGCTATAACGCTTCGTAGTTGCCTCCGCTAAATCGCTTTTGAAAATATGGACACGGTAGTTGCAAATCCACTCGTTCACTTCTTCTACGTCTTGTGTGGAATCGTCATCGCCGATGTCTACTGCCGTATAGAGCACAATGTCCTCCGTAAATTCTGTTTTGCCTTTCATCGCGAAAGAGAGGGCAACAAACAGACTTTTGGTAAAATCAATAAATGGGCTCATATCCAAATAATGCTGCGCAAAGGCGAGCATGGCATACATATTTTTATAAGACGGTTCGCCGTAAAGAGCCTTGAAAACGCGCATGAAAACGTCGTTTTCTTCGTAAAAGGCAAACAGCTTTTTGCTGTCGACCGTCGAAATCGCGTCTGTTAAATTGTTCCGAAAATAATCGGTGTTTCGAAGAAGCGTCGGCACAAGGCGGCGGTTTATATCGTTTTTACGCTCACCGCGGTAATAAATCGGTTCGCTCGGATGCAAAAACGGTTGATAAATCAGTTCATCAAAGACCTCGAGCGAATCTATACGAATTTCCGAAACGGCATAGCTGACATCGAAGATGTCTTCTAACCGTTTTTTAATGGAAGAACGAATTTTTGTGCTGACCGGAAGAAATTTTTCTGTTTTTTGCAATGTACATCACCGAAATTAGTGTAGCATACTTTAAAAAAGCTTTCAACCGCTCTTGCCGAAAACAGGTCGAAAAAGTGCGAAAATTTTTGAAATAAGCGGCCTATATAATAGTATAGAAATCGGCGAGGGCATGAAGTAAAAGCTTTCGGCATATACTGTAGAACCAATGTGTTAAAGAGGGAGAGCTATGGTAATCAAATTGAAACAGCATAGGACTATGGTGTTTGGGCTGAGTCTTGTGCTGATTGGTCTTGTTTTTCTGCTTTACAGTCTGTTCTTTATGGACAGCAGTCTGCATTTCTTTCGGGATGCAACCAGCAGTGCCGCACCGGTTACGCCGATTGACCCGAAAAAGCCGATGATTGCTTTAACCTTCGATGACGGCCCTTATGCGCCTTCGACCTGCCGTATTTTAGAAGCGCTCGACAAGGTGCACGGTAGAGCTACCTTTTTTGTGGTAGGGGATCGCGTTAAGGGACGCGAAGAAACGCTTTTGAAAATTCAAAACAGCGGCTCAGAAATCGGCAATCACACCTACGCTCATGTTTCCTTACGTGGGCTTTCCGACGGTGAAGTGCAGGAGCAACTGCAAAAGGGGGATGACGCCATTCGTGCCGTGACCGGACAAAATCCGACCTTAGTGCGTCCGCCCGGCGGTGCTTACAGTGAAAATTTATTGTGCTTGGAGGAACGCCCGATTGTTTTTTGGTCGGTGGATACTATGGATTGGAGTCACCAAAATGCGCAAAAGACCGTGCAGAAGGTACTCCGAAACGTGAAAGACGGCGACATTATTTTGATGCATGACCTCTTCGTGCCAACCGCCGAAGCGGTGGAAATTCTCGTTCCGGAGCTGCATAAACGTGGCTTTCAGCTCGTAACAGTCACGGAGCTTTTAGAAAATCGCAAGGAAGTCTCTGCCGTAAAACTCAAAAATAAAGCGTGATTTCCAACAACAAAAGCCCCACGAAGCCTTATATAGCGTACATTTCTGACAAAAAGTAACACTTTCTCTCAAAAGTCAAAAAAGAATTAAAAAAAGTGCTTGACATTAGCGATTTACCATGCTATTATAATAGCACATTACCACTTTACCACACTAAAATAAACGCGGAGGGAAAGAATATGAAAAAGAACAAAATCATGGGCATTGCAGGTGTAGTTTTAGCGGCAGTTTTGCTGGTTTGCAGTTTTGCGGCCTGCGGCAAAAAAGAAGCACCCAAGAGTGACCTCGAATACATCAAAGAAAAAGGTACCTTGATTATCGGTATTACCGATTATGAACCGATGAACTACAAAGATGAAAACAACAAGTGGATCGGCTTCGATACAGAATATGCAGAAGCTGTTTGCGCAAAGCTCGGTGTTAAACCGGAATTTGTTGTAGCAGCAAACTGGGGCGAAAAGTACAACGAAATCAAAGCCAAGACCTTTGACTGCGCTTGGAACGGCCTTACCATTGATGAGACCGCAAAGCTCAACGCAAGCCTTACCAAAGCATATGCCAGAAATGCACAGGTTGTTGTAATGGCTAAGGATAAGGTAGAGCAGTACAAGACAGCCGAAAGCATGAAAGACCTTAAGTTCGCTGTAGAAGATGGCTCTGCAGGTCAGGCTGCTGCAGCAGATAACGGCCTTGAAAATGTAATCGCCGTTGAAGATCAGGCAGCAACCCTTTTGGAAGTAAAGAGCGGTACAGCAGATGCCTGCATTATCGACCTTACCATGGCAAATGCAGTAACCGGTGAAGGCAAGAGCTACGAAAACTTTGCGATTGCTTTAGAGCTTTCTCAGGAAGAATTCGGTGTCGCTTGCAGAAAGGGCTCTGATTTACCTGCAGAAATCGACCGAATCACCGAAGAACTCAAGGCTGACGGTACTCTCGAAAAGCTTGCAGAAAAATATAACGTTGTGTTGGTAAAATAAGTGTATAATTAAAAAAGGAGAGTGGCAGGACGAAAAAATTGCGCCCTGCCGCTTTCGTGTGAAAAAAGAAAGGCAATTTAGTTTATGTTTTGGACAGTTACATTAAGTCTTTTACAGGGCTTCGGTAAAACACTCGAAATTTTTGTTTTAACCCTCCTGTTTGCACTCCCGTTGGGATTGCTTTTAAGCTTTGGCTCTATGAGCCGCGTTTCTCCGATTAAATGGCTCACAAAAGCCTTGATTTGGGTTGTCAGAGGTACGCCTTTGATGCTCCAACTTATCGTGATTTTCTATGGTCCGGGTCTTATAGGAACTTGGGCGGAATCCCTCCATTCCGACAACGGTTTCATCCTTTGGCTTGCAACCTGGCGTTCCTTTGACCGTTTTGTAGCTGTCATGGTGGCCTTCGTAATCAACTATGCCTGCTATTTCTCCGAAATCTATCGCGGCGGTATCGAAGCTATTCCGAAAGGACAGTATGAAGCCGGACAAGTGCTCGGCATGACCAAAACACAGGTGTTCTTTAAAATCGTCCTCTTACAGGTTATCAAACGCATCATCCCGCCGATGAGCAATGAAATTATTACCCTTGTAAAAGATACCTCTTTGGCAAGAATTATTTCGGTTTACGAAATCATTTGGGCAGGACAGGCGTTCATTAAGTCCGACGGTCTTTTGTGGCCGCTCTTCTACACCGGTGTGTTCTATCTCATCTTCAACGGACTTTTAACCCTTTTATTCGGCTATATTGAAAAGAAATTAGACTATTTCAGAGGATAAGAAAATGGCAGTATTAGAAGTAAAAAATATATGCAAAAGCTTTGGCAAAAACAAGGTTTTAAAAGGTATTGATTTCGAACTGGAGCAGGGGAAGGTTATTTCCATTATCGGCTCTTCCGGCAGCGGTAAGACGACACTTTTGCGCTGCATTACCGGCCTTGAAATCGCTGACAGCGGCAAAATCACTGTGGGTGACCGTGTAATTTATGACGGCGACCGCAAAGAAAAATTAAGCCCCGAGGAAAAAAGACTCAATCAGCTTTCCACAGGACTTGTTTTCCAAAACTTTAATCTTTTTCCGCAGTACACCGTGCTTCGCAACGTAACGCTCGCAAAGGAATTGCTGGTCAAAGAGGATATGAAAAAGAAAAAAGCTTCTCGTGCAGAGCTGAAAGATGCGCTTGCACAAATCGAAGTAGAAGCAAAAGAGATTCTGAAAAGCGTTGGCTTAAAGGATAAAATGGGCAACTATCCCTTTGAGCTTTCCGGCGGTCAGCAACAGCGTGTAGCCATTGCCAGAGCCTTGATGCTCTCTCCGCAGGTACTCTGCTTTGACGAGCCAACCTCTGCACTTGACCCCGAAATCACGGGCGAAGTTTTAAACGTTATCCAAGGTCTTGCAGACGAGGGCAGAACGATGCTCATCGTTACCCACGAAATGGGCTTTGCCAGAGAAGTTTCCGACGAGGTCGTGTTCATGGATAACGGCGTTATTGCCGAAAAGGGTGACCCCGAAGAGCTCTTTACCAATCCGCAGACCCAAAGACTTAAAGATTTCTTAAACGCCATGCTGCATGCGTAAGGCGAAAACGTGCCAGCTATCATCTGACACCATGTTTAAAAGACCGAAAAGCGAAAAGCCTTTCGGTCTTTTTTTAGCTTGTTCCATGTAACAGCTACAGACAAATAAAAAAGCGATGATACAAAAGTATCATCGCTTTTCTTATGTTCGTTTCAATGAAAATGGAATAAATGAATTATTCGCTCTTCATTTCAAGAAGCTTAACCTTGCCGTTGTAAGCATCTTCACTAACCTTGATGGAGTCGAAGATAGCCATACGGATGTCGTCGTCGGTAACACCGAGCTCACGGCAGTCGCTGTCGGAGGTAAAGATGTTAATATCCATGAGGTAAGGAAGATACATCGGATCGATACCGCCGTCAATACCACGCTCAGCGTAGTCCTTAACAGCCTTCTTCATACCCATTTTCATCATCCAAGGTGCAACGCCGAGGATTTTTCTACCCTTCATGCCGCGTGCTTCGTAAACAATGCCAAGGAATTCGTTCCAAGTCATGTTGTACATACCAATTCTCCAAGCCTTAAAGCCGCCAACTTTCTTTTCAGCAGCACCGGCAATAGCTTCGCCAACCTGACGAGCGGTAAGCATTGCAGTACCACCCTTCGGATACATGGTGAAGGGCCACTTGTCCATGAATGCGATCTGCTCGATAAGGATAACCCAAACAGGACGTCTGCCGGGCTGTGTGCCGAAGATGTAGGGGAGTTCCAAAACGGAAACATCGAAGTTGTCGTCAGCATACTTTTCGCAAACCTTTTCCTGGTCGATTCTGCTTCTGATGTAGGGGTTGCGCTCGCAAATCGGCATGTCCTTGCGATCTTTTGCAATCCAGCTGAAGTAAGAACCAAGAACAACTGCACGCTTTATGCCAGCTTCTTTGCAAAGGGGAAGCATACGCTCGAGAGGAGCGATATTGAACTTGTAGTAAGCGTCGTAAACGGGAGCCGGGAATTCAACTCTTTCGTCAACACCAGCAGCAAAGATGAAGCAGTCGCAGCCTGCAAGCATTTCTTTGATTTCTTCATCAGATCTCTTATTGATATCACCAAAAACGATATCCATTTCTTTCGGGATGGGAGCACCTTCCGGAAGGGGCGGAAGAGCAACGCTCTTAACTTCATGACCTCTTTCAATGAGGATTCTAGCAGCTTCACAGCCAAGAAGGCCTGTACCGCCAATCATAAATACTTTCATACATCTACCTCCGTAAATTTACATGTGAGCGTAGAAAAACACGGCATCCTGCGAAGATATGCCGTAATTTCGCTACTGTTCACGTTAAATTATAGCATAGCTTTCCAAAAATTTCAACCGGAAAATTGAGAAGAAAAGACAAAAAATGCAGAAGAAAATAGACAAAAATAGTCAAATAAGTGCAGAAATGAGGCTTGTGGAGCAAAACTGCTTGACAAGGCGGAAAGAGAACTGTACCATTATAAAGAATCCAGCGAAAACAGGAGGAAAACCACCGTGGCGCAGAAGGTCAATTATCAGCTGAAAATGGAAGAAATCGTGAAAAGCATTCCGGCAGGCACGAAGCCAAAATTGCTTTTGCAGTGTTGCTGTGCACCGTGCAGCAGTGCGGTTTTAGAGGTGGTGACCCGCTCTTTCGACGTATATTTATATAACTATAATCCCAACACCTACCCGCCGGAGGAATATGAAAAACGTCTGGCGCAGTTCGGGCCGCTCTTGAAAGGGGACGGCTTCGAAAATGAGGTGCACATTTTAGACGCACCCTATCATCCCGAGGAATTTTTTGAAGCAGTCAAAGGCTTGGAAGAAGAACCCGAGGGCGGCAAACGCTGCATGGTTTGCTATCGGGTACGTTTAGAGGGCGCGGCGAAAAAAGCCAAGGAAATCGGCGCAGATTATTTCACGACAACGCTTTCCGTCAGCCCTTATAAAAATGCGCAGGCACTGAACGAAATCGGCGGTGCATTATCCAAAAAATACGGTGTGCCCTATCTTTATTCGGATTTTAAAAAGAAAGAGGGCTACAAAAAATCCATTGCTCTGTCCCATGAATACGGTTTATATCGGCAGGATTATTGCGGTTGCAAATTTTCTATGTACGAGGACTGATTTTTATAGACACGGAAAGGCTTTCATGCTATACTGTGCATAAATTCATCGGCTTGGGAGGTGCGCTTTTGACAACATCAACCTTTGCAGCTGTTTTTGTTCTTTTTATGATTATTTTTTTAGAACAGAAAAGGGCCACACAGCTTACCGTGCTCCTCACCCAAAAGAGGAAAAAGAAAGGAAGGAAGCCCGAAATGTTCGAACTTGCTAAACGCTTTATTGGAAAAGAATGTATTGTGTATACAGCCAACAATGCGCAGATTTCCGGTGTGATTCAAGAAGTCAGTGGAAATGCACTGCGCATCGAAAGCGGTAAAACCAATGAGATTGTCAATCTGGAATTTGTAGTGCGCATCCGGGAATACCCGATAGGCAAAAACGGTAAGAAAAAATCGGTGATTTTTGATTAACGAAAATTTTTATATAAAAAAGAGCGGTACCGAAACGGTATCGCTCTTTTCTTATGTTTTTCTAAAGATTATTCTTTATAGCCCTTTTTACGAAGGAGATTATTGATTCTGTCTGCGGGATTTAAGAGACCGCTGACGGACATGTCGTGATTTAAGGTGTCGATGATGTAGGAGATGTACTTGGACATATCTACTTCACAGTACCATTCACGAGAAAGAAGTTCGGGAGTTCTGTAAACAAGGTTGGTTGTGAATACCTTGTCGAAAACGCCGTTTGCATAGTGCTTGTCGAAATCGGCAAGACCGTTGCAGAAGAGACCGAATGCGGTGAAGATGAAGATTCTTGCAGCGCCGAGCTCTTTAAGCTTCTTAGCAACTTCAAACATGGATTCGCCGGAAGAAATCATATCGTCTACGATAAGAACATCCTTGCCCTGTACGTTAGAGCCTAAGAATTCATGCTGTAAAATCGGATTTCTGCCGTTTACGATTCTGGTGTAGTCGCGGCGCTTGTAGAACATACCAAGCTCAACACCTAAAACGGTTGCATAGTAGATGCAGCGACCCATACCGCCTTCGTCGGGGGAGATGACCATCATATGGTCACTGTCGAAGTGAAGGTTGTCTACGTGATTTACGAGAGCCTTGATCATCTGGTAGGCGGGCTGAACATTTTCAAAACCTTTAAGCGGAATAGCGTTCTGAACTCTGGGGTCATGTGCATCAAAGGTGATGATGTTGTCTACGCCCATCATGTTGCAAAGCTCCTGAAGTGCGATAGCGCAGTCTAAAGATTCACGGCTGGAACGCTTATGCTGTCTGCCTTCATAAAGCATGGGCATGATAACGGTGATGCGTCTTGCCTTGCCGCCTACAGCGGAAATGGCACGCTTTAAGTTTGCGTAATGCTCGTCCGGGCTCATCGGAACTTCTTTACCGTAGATGTTGTAGGTGATGCCGTAGTTGAACATATCTGCAACAATGTAAATATCATAGCCGCGAACGGTCTGGTTAATAGTACCCTTACCTTCACCTGTGCCGAATCTCGGGAAATTGGTGTCGATAATGTAGGATTCACGCTCATAACCTGCAAAAGCGATGCTGTTCTTGTGCTCGCTCTGCTTCTGTGCACGCCAGCGAACGATGTACTTGTCAATCTTTTCTGCGAGTTCTTCGCAGCCGGGAAGCGGAATGATTCCCAAAGGACCGTAGGGAATGCTGGTGAATTCTTGTGTAAAATCGGGCATAACTTCTTCCTCCGTCAATGAATGAATATTTTCACAAATATCCTTATTTTATACTTCGATAATATTTTACTATTTTTTACAGCATTTGCAAGGGGAAAAGCGAGAGAAAAAGATAAAACGCGAAAAATCAGTGAAATGCATGGTCGATAGTGATTACAGCGAAATATCTTTCGTCTATTTTGCTCAATTTTTCGTTGATTTCTCTTGTTAAATCCTTGTCAGACTTAGGATAGCCGGCAGGGATGACCACATCAAAGATTAAATTCGTGTGGGTTGGACCTTCGACCATACGAAAATCGTGCAAGGTTAAACGGTTGTCAATTTCGAAGATAACGTCTTGACAGAGGCTCTTTAAGGCATTGATTTTGGCATTATCGACCACAACGGGGTCTAAATGAATGGAAATAAGCAGACCGTATTTTTTCTGCAAATCCCGTTCAATCAAATCAATGGTGTCATGACTTTGCATAATGTCGCTGTCAGAGGACATTTCGGCGTGTGCGGAAGCAAAGCTTCTGCCGGGGCCGTAGTCATGTACAATTAAATCGTGCACACCCAAAACACCGTCGTAGGAGAGTATTTCTGCCTCGATTTGGTCTAAAAATTCCTGCTCCGGAGGTTTGCCGAGTAGCAAACCGATAGTTTCCTTTAACACACCGAAGCCTGCCCAGAAAATAAAGAGCGAAACCACGATACTGAACCAACCGTCCACGGGGACGTTTGTAAATTTGGCAACAATTAAAGAAATCAGGGCAACAGCTGTTGCAGCTGTATCGGAAAGGCTGTCTCTTGCGGCGGCTTTCGTTGCCGAGGAGTTGATTCTTTTGCCGATTTTGTTGTTGAAAAAGGCGAGCCAAAGCTTGGCGGCGATAGAGAGAATCAAAACAACGAGCGCCGCAACGTTGAAGGTAATCGGCTCGGGATTACGGATTTTATCAATCGAGCTTTTCAGAAGCTCCACGCCCATTAAAAGAATGAAAAACGACACAATCAGCGCGGTAACATATTCCAGCCTGCCGTGTCCGTAGGGGTGGTCTTTATCCGCCGGACGCTTGGAAAGGCGAAAGCCGACCAGCGTAATCACGGAAGAACCGGCATCGGAAAGGTTGTTTGCTGCATCGGCGGAAATGGTCACACTGCCGGAAAGTATACCGACAATAAATTTGGCAACCGCTAATATGAAGTTGCAAACAATGCCGACACCGCCGGAAAGTTCGCCGTAAGCAGAGCGAACCTTGGGGTCTTCTACATTTTGATAATCCTTGATAAACAGCTTTGCAAGTAAATCAGCCATTCTGTTTCGCCTCCGAAGATTGGTTGGCATTTAAAAGAAAACTGGCGCCGCTTTTGAATACGTTTTCAATTAAATAAGCAATCTCTTCGGGGGTCTTGTTATCCTCGGGATGCTCGAGCCAATAACGAATCAAGCTCACTGCGCCCGCTTCAAAAAAGGTGTAAACATAATCGTAATTTTCTAAACGGGTAATTTCATAGACACTGGCGTAGTCGGTAAAGCACTTGTTGCGAAGGAAGGCCCGCATCTTAAATAAGAAGGTGATGTCGCCGTTGTCACCTAAAAGGGCCGAGCAGATGTCGCGGTTGTTGTAAAGGAAGCGGCAAATATCCGAAAAAATATCGTGCGGACGGAGTTTAAGGTCATCGAAGCTGTACTGGGCAAGAATTTGCTCAAATTCCTCAAAAAGTTCGTCCTCAATTTGCCCAACTAAATCATAAATATCTTTGTAGTGCAAATAAAATGTACCACGATTGATTTCTACATGGTCAGAAAGCTCACGTACGGTGATTTTCTTAATGCTCTTTTCGTGAAGCAGGTCTGTTAAGCCCTCACGAAGCAAGCGTTTGGTACGGCGTACACGGCTGTCTAAAACGGGTTGTGCCATTAAAATTAACTCCTTTTCTATTATGATACAACATTTTGAAATCCTGTCTAAAAATAGACAAATTTCTATTAACAAACACTATTATAATATAAAGTAAATTCTTATTCAACCACAAACGTCGAAAAAGAGAAAAAAAGAACACTTTCAGTGAAAATGCCCATATTTCAAATTGGATTTTTGGCGCAAACTGTGCTTGAGGGATAGTTTGTAAAAAGGTAAAATACAAAGTAAAGTATATCTATAGAAAGAAGGGACGCCGCTTCTTATGACGGTAGAGAGAAAGAAGTGAAAATCACCGTAAACGGTAAAACCCAAACCGTAGAGCTTTCTAAAAAGTCTCAAAGTTGGAATTTCTAAAGCAAGTTTTTTCACTTTAAAACGCTCCTTTTACGTAAAGCTTAACGACTTTACAATGCGGATGCGCACTCACTTATCGTGCTGCCGATTTGATTGCAGATGACGAAATTGATGTTGCAAAGCTTAGCAATATTCAAGCAACCATGTACTGTACCTTTAAAGAGAATGGCGAAGTTGTAACGACGATTGAGTTAACCAACGGTAGTGAAATGCGAAAGAGCTATTATAGCTTATTGTTGCAGGCACGTGAAAATGCTGCACAACAGCAAGGCAGAACGTTAACTGAAGAAGAAAAACAGGAAATAGATGCTATTTCTAGAGAGTTTGAACAGTATCTAAAAGAGTTCTTTAGCGGCCAAGAAATCGCAAAATACTCCGGCAATACCATTACACATTCCGATGGTACAGTAGAGAATTTTAAAGTTTCCGGCAATATTTTAACAGTATACGATCAGAATATTTCTGTTAACTTCGGCAGAGTATAAAGCTTAAAACCCGATGCACTTGAAAATAAGTGCATCGGGTTTTTTATTTTTCAAAAATATAATATGTGACATATTCTAACAAATCTATTGCATAAAAAAATAATTGTGTTATAATAACTGGTACGAAAAAAATAAAATGGATTTCTTAATGTAAGGAAAAGTGGTGCAGATGAGTCAAAATCAAGATAACTTTAAAAGGGGAACCGCAGAACTTCTAGTTTTGTATTTGTTGGGGAAAGAAGATTTATACGGCTATCAAATTGTAAAATCCTTTGCAGAGAAAAGTAATGGCGTATACACCATGCTGGAAGGCTCGCTTTATCCGGTCCTTTATCGTTTGTCTGATGCCGGCTACATTAGCGAATATACAAAGCTTGCAGGAAAAAGAAGAACACGAAAATATTATCATTTGGAAGATGCAGGAAAAGAATATTTCAAAACGCTCTTAAAAGAGTACAATGAAATTATCGACAGCATCAATAAAATTATGGATAAATAATAGGGCGGGTATAGGATGGATAGACAGTTTAACAGCGAAATTAAGCGATACAGGCGAGAAATTAAACATCTTTTGCTTTGCAAGAATTCGATTGCCAAAGCATTTATGAAAGATTTTGACAACGAACTGTTTAACTTTATTGAAGAAAATAAAGTTTCGGATATGGAAACAATTTATGCACAGTTTGGTACAGCAGAAGAAGTGGCACGTTCTTTCTTTGAATTTGCCGATATTCGAAAAATTAGTAAAGGGCTTCGTTGTACAAAAACAATTTTAACGGCTTTAATTGTCGCTCTTTGCATGGTGCTTGCAGGTTTGCTGTATGCTATAGAAGACGTACATTCTGAAAAACAGAATGTACTGACGCATATCATAGAAGAAACGCAACAAACAGAATTTCAACATAGCAATGAAACTATAGGGAGATAATATAATAATGAAAAAAATCATCAGCTTTTTTTTAACAGCTGTTTTAGTTAGTAGTATTTGTTTAATTCCAAGCTTCGCAGCTGCTCCAAGAGCAGGCGAAGAAAAAGTGATTTCAACCACGGTAGAAACCCTTGAAGATGGTTGTACTTTAACCACTGTTTTGAGTGAAATAGAAACTATGGCTCGACAGGGTGGAACAAAAAGCGGTTGTAAAACAGCAACACTTCGTGAAAAAGACGGCAGAGCTGTATGGGAGATTAAATTATATGGTGATTTTACCTATACAGGCACTTCTGCAACTTGCACAGCTTGCCACATGGAATATACTGTTTATATCGGAAAATGGAAAGCAACGAATATGTCTCCGACTCGCAGAGGCAACCAAGCAAAAGGCGCCTACACCATGAAACGTTATCATCTTGGCATTTGCACACAGACAGAGAGCGATACCATTATTTTAACTTGCAATACAAACGGTAATCTTCTTTAATTTGTAACAAAAACCTTTTAGCACCAACGTAAAAAGCGAATATTTAAAGTAAAACAAGCAGTGCTTTATTTTTTAGTGCTGTTTGTTTTTTTTATATCCAAATTCCCTTTGCGCTTTGCGATTTTTCTTTACTTTATAGGGCTGCTGTGTTACAATACAATACAGTGCGAAAAGTTTTAAATAAAACAAAAAAGGAGCTTTTTATGAACAAAACAACAAGAAAAGCTGTCAACAAAGTTGTCAATTTCTTCATTAACGTGGGCACGAAATTCGTCAGCGGCGTTTCTCAGAAGGAAGCCGAAGCGGCACTCGGCGAAGTGACCATTACAGAAGGCATGCCCGAACTTTTACGTCGTGCGGCTGCTGAGGGTGCGGTTCTTTTAAAGAACACAGGTGTTTTGCCCTATAAAGAGGGGGAGTGTGTTTCCTTTTTCTCCCGCTTGCAGACCGATTGGTTCTTCACCGGCTATGGTTCCGGCGGCGACGTTAAAAAGCCTTACGGTGTTTCTCCCTTAGAGGGTCTTCGAAACAGCGGCGTTGTAACGGTAAACGAAGAGCTTGCCAAGACCTATGCTGATTGGATGGAAGAAAATCCGATTGACCACGGCTTCTGGGGTCACTGGCCCAGATTTTACCCCGATATGCCCTTGACCGAGGAAATCGTCAAGAAGGCAGCCGAAAAGAGCCAAACCGCCGTTTATGCGATTGGCCGTTCTTCGGGTGAAGACAGAGAAAACGCCCTTCAAAAAGGCAGCTTCTATTTAACCGATGCTGAAACCAACAGCTTAGACCTTTTAACCAAGCATTTTAAGAGCGTTACTGTGCTTTTAAATATCGGCAGTATGATTGACCTTTCTTGGGTTCAGAAATACGGCGACAAAATCGGCGCTGTGCTTCTCGTTTGGCAGGGCGGCATGGAAAGCGGCAATGCAGTTGCCGACCTTCTTTGCGGTAAGGTAAATCCCTCCGGTAAGCTTGCCGACACCGTTGCAAAGCGTTACGAGGATTATCCGACCGCCAACTATTTCGGCAATAAGGCTTACAACGAATATCACGAAGATATTTATGTCGGCTATCGTTACTTTGAAACCTTCAAGAAGGATGCCGTACTTTATCCCTTCGGTTTCGGTCTTTCCTATACCAAATTCCAAATGGATTTCGTAAAGGCGGAGCAAAAGGAAAACGGTATCGACTTCGTTTGCACCGTGAAAAATATCGGTGACAGAAGCGGTAAAGAAGTAGCAGAGGTTTATCTCCAGAAACCCTGCGGCACTTTGGGCAACCCTGCAAGAGAGCTTGTCGGCTTCGAAAAGACCAAAGAGCTCCAGCCCGGCGAGAGCGAAACACTTACCGTATTCGTACCGAACGAATTTTTAGCTTCTTACGATGATTGCGGTAAATCCGGCTATAAATTTGCTTATGTCATGGAAGCAGGCGAATATGCTTTCTATCTCGGCACTGATGTTCGTTCTGCCGAAAAGGTATACAGCTACGCACAGGAAGAAACCGTTCTCTGCGAGCAGTTAAAGCAGGCGGCGGCTCCGCTTGAGAGCTTCCCGAGACTTGTGAATGCCGGCGGCGAAATGAGTGAAGAACCCTGCAAGGCTCGTGAATATGACTTAAAGAAAATCATCTTAGAAAACCTGCCGGAAGATATTGCACAGACCGGCGACAAGGGCTATAAGTTACAGGATGTAAAAGACGGCAAGGTTACCTTAGACGAGTTCGTTGCCCAGCTTTCCTTAGAGGAATTGGAAGCTATTTCCCGTGGCGACTACGTTATGGACAGCGCTCTCGGTGCAAAGGGTAATGCCGGTGCACTCGGCGGTGTGCTCGAAAGCCTTAGAAATAAGGGCGTTCCGGCAGTCACCACCACAGACGGTCCTTCCGGTATCCGTTTGCTTTCTTACTGCTCCCTCATCCCGATTGGTTCTCTCTTTGCAACCTCCTTTGATAAGGCTTTGGTCGAAGAAGTTTACACCGCTATGGGTGCAGAAATGAAAGAAAAGGGCAGTGACATTCTCTTAGCTCCCGGTATGAACATTCACAGAAATCCGCTTTGCGGCAGAAACTTTGAATACTTCTCCGAAGATCCGGTCGTTTCCGGCTTTATGGCTGCGGCAACTGTTAAGGGCGTTCAGAAATCCGGTCAGTCCGCTTGTCCGAAGCACTTTGCTTGTAACAACCAGGAATACAACCGTCTTTACAATGATGCCAGAGTTTCCGAACGAGCACTTCGCGAAATCTACTTAAAGGGCTTTGAAATCTGCGTAAAGACCGCGAAGCCGAACACCTTAATGACCTCCTACAACCGCATCAACAGCGTTTGGGGTCATTATAACTACGAGCTTTGCGAGCGAATCCTCAGAAACGAATGGGGCTTTGAAGGCATGGTTATGACCGACTGGTGGATGCGTTATAAGAAGTCTCCGGAATTCCCGCAGATTTGCGATAACGGCTACCGTGTTAGAGCCACTGTTGACGTGTTAATGCCCGGCGGCAAGCGTGTTGGCCCGCATAAGCCTGACGGTACACTTTTAAAGACCTACGGCAAGCCGGAGGGCATCACCCTCGGTGAAATGCAGTATGTTGCAAAGCACGTATTAACCCTTTGCATGCACTATCTCGAGAAATAAATTTAAAAGAGAAAGAAAAAAGCACTCGGCGTAATGACGGGTGCTTTTTGAAAGTAGGGGAAACGATGAAAACAAAAAGGGAGTTTGCTTTAAATCTTTTTGAAAAAATCTGCCTTGTTGTGGCGGTTTTGTCCGCTTGGGTAGGTAGCAGCATTTACCTTTATATTAATCAGGAATTATTCAATCATTTTCCGCTTACTGTGGCATTCTTTGTGGTGTTTTTACTTCTTATGACGGGTGCGGTGGTTTATGCGTTTTTGACAAAGCGTGAAAACGAAAAGAAAACCAAAATCTTAAACACCGTGAGCGCAGGTTTAGCACTCCTTTTAGGGATTTATGTGCTTGTTTTTCAGCTGATTGTCGACCACTTCCAGCCGTTTTCAATTTTTGCACCGCCTATCATTTGCTTTGCGCTTTTCCTATTCACTTATGGAGTGGCAACGGTTTTAGAACTTTTCAAAAAGACCAACACCAAGGCATTGAGCCTCGTGGCGGTTGCTTTCTTAGGCATTTTCCTTATCAATGTTTTTTGGGCAAAAACGCAGGATTATGCGAAATTTAACGAAGATGTTTATACAAAAGTTGTTTTTGCAAAAGGGGAGGGCGAGTATTCGACCTACCGCATTCCAACCTTGCTTTTATTAGAAAACGAGGGCGAAAACGGCAAGGATGCCGTGATGGTTTTTGCCGAAGCCAGATGTAACACCGCCAAAGACATGAGCGACAGCGAAATGGTTTATAAAATTTCTTTAGACGGTGCAGAAAGCTTTTCCGAGATTCGTGTTGCCTTAAAACCGCAGGATTTCCTTGGCGAAGTAGGCAGAATCGCCGACCCCACACCGGCTTATAATCCCGAAACAAGAACGATAGGGGTGCTTTTTTCGGCGGGAAAAGCCTCCGAAAATTATCGCCTAACTTCCTATTATATGGAAGGCAAGCTCCTCGAAAACGGTGCTATAGACTGGGATAAAGAGCATATCGTCAACGTGACGGAAAAACTACATATGGCTATTGGTATAGGGCCTGCAAAGGGTGTATGCCTTCCGGACGGTAGCTTTGCTTTCCCGATTCGCTGTAAAGAGGGCAATGCGGTTTTGAATGCGAAAAACGGTACATTTACGCTTGGTGCGCTTACTGCGGATGGTGCCGAAGCGGATTTGGACCTTCTTTCGGATAACGAGCTTTTCATGGTATTTCGCAGCGGCAGTATGGCTTCCTTCCCGCGAAACGGACATTTAAGATTTGCCTATTCTAATGATAGCGGTGAAACCTTTGTAAAGCCTGCTTATGAAAGTGAACTTCGCACCCCGTCGGTGCAGTCTTCTGTTGCCTGCTATGACGGCAAAGTTTACTGTGCTTATGCCGATAGCTACAAGGTACGTGCGAATCTTTCTTATGCTGTTTCCGAGGATAAGGGCGAAAGCTTTAGGACCACACAGCTTTATGCGGGCGCAAGTGGCTATGCGATAGGCGATATTTCCGAGGACGGCATGTATTATATCATTGCTGAAATCGGCAAGGTTGAATATAACGATGAGCTTCGTCTCTTTAGAGTAGACCTTTCTAAATAAAATAAAGCAAAAAAATCCCTCTCTCGAGTGTGAGAGAGGGATTTTTTTGCTTTAAAATTACATCATATCGTGCAGAACCTCTAAAAGCTCTGCTCTCAGTGCTGTGTGCGGCAGCTTGTAAGCGAGGGCCAAAGCTGTCTGTTTGCTCTTGACTGCCTTGAAGCTCTGGTAAACCGCCATTTTGGTGAGATTCGTGCAGTTGTATTTGGTAAAGATACGCAGGATTTCCTCTGTGTAAGGCGGGTTCTCGAGTGCCTTTACGCCGTCTAAGGTGATTTCCACTTTGGAATCGATCGCCATTTGCGGCAGGGTGACTGTCAGACCGTAATCGGTGGATTCCATTTTTGCTGAAATCTCCTTGCCGTCTACGGTGCAGTGGAGATTTTCTGCCGAACGAACATCGCGCAGGAAGAGGGTGTAGCTTCTCTTCTTCGGGAGATAGGAAGCTTCCTTTGTGCCGCTGATGCTCAAATGCAAGCTGTTGCCGTTTTCGGAAAGGGTGAATACGGTTTCGGAAACTTCGCCGTTTTCATAAGCCTTGGTTTCGCCGTCATCCTCATATAAGGTGAAGCTGTTGTTACCGCGCGAAAGAAGCAAGCCGAGCTTTTTGGGGTTGTCTACGCCGTTGCCCTTATCCAAAGAAAGGGGCACAATCGCACCGGCCTTTAAGAATACGCCGTTTTCATGCAACTCGGAGCTGACGTGTACGGTTTGACCGCCGGTATAAATGCGGCCTGTGCAGAGATTTGTCCATCTGCCCTTGGGTAAATATACCTTTGTGATAGCGGTTTTGGTGTGTGCGTCCATTTTGCTGGTAACGGGGCAAACCAAAAGCTCTGTGCCGAATTTATAGCCGTTTTTGCAAGCATAAGCGCCTTTTTCGTTGGGGCACTCATAGTAAAGCGGCTCGCAAAGCGCACGGCCTTCTTTGTGGGTGCGTGCGTTCATGGTGTAAAGATAGGGAACGAGCTGATGGCGCAGACGCATGTAATCCTCGGAAATATGTTCTGCTTCGTAGGAATAACGCCACGGTTCTTTGCCGAATAAATCATGAGAGGTGGAGTGCAGGCGCATAATCGGCGAGAATACACCGAATTGCAGCCAGCGCACATATAATTCATCGTCATGTACGCCCAGCATATGACCGCCGATGTCATGACTCCACCAAGTATAGCCGCAGTTGGAGGCAGTTACGGTGAAGTAGGGCTGGAAGTTTAAGGAACGCCAGCTCATCACGGTGTCGCCCGAAAAGCCTAAAGGATAGCGGTGCGAGCCGATTTCTGCATAACGGGAAAGAATGAGCGGACGGCGATTGCTTCTGCCGCTGTCTAAGGTGTGGTAGTGGTTCAAAAGCCAAAGCGGGTCTAAGCCCTCTAAGCGGCTCTTTGTGCCCTGCTGCCAGTCAATCCACCAGAAGTCTACGCCCTCGTCCTCCAAGGGTCTATGTACCTTCTCAAAATAGGTGTTTACAAACTGCGGGTCGGTCATATCAAAGGGCACGGGTGCCTTTGTATTCGGGTCAATGCCCATGGCTTTGGCGGTTTCCTCATAGCAATCTTCAAAAAAGCGGATGCCGTCTGCCGGATGCAGGTTGACCGAGGTTTTTAATTTCTCTTTGTGGAGGTAATCCAAAAAGGCACAGTGGTCGGGGAACAAATCGGTGTTCCAGGAATAACCCGTCCAGCCGTTTGTGCCGCCACGCTCGGAGGTGCAGTTATCTTTACCGAATTTATCCTTGAGATTTACCCAGTGCCAGTCCATATCAATGGTAGCCACGCTCAGTGGAACGTCATGGGCTTTAAACGCACGCATAACGTCGATATATTCTTCCTGCGTGTAGGCCTTGTAGCGGCTCCACCAGTTGCCGAGGCTGTAACGCGGAATCAGCGGTACTTCGCCTGTAATGCGGTAAAAATCCTGCAAAGCGCCGATATAATCCTTGCCGTAAGCGAAAATGTATTTGTCCTTTTGCTTTTCGGGACGTTTTTCCAAAGTACCGTCCTTTTTTAAGAGCAAGGCATTGCTGTCATCCAAAATTGCCACACCATCCGAGGAGAGTACGCCGTCCTTTAAGGGAACCGCACCGTAAGCAGCATCCAAGGTGCGCGCCGTACCCTTTAAGTTGTGCATCGGATTCGGGTGGATTTTTTTGCCGTTGAGCACAACATATTGGAGTGCTCCGGTTTGGGCATGCACCGCAAATAAAACCTTGCCCGTGTTGATGCAAAGCAAATTGCCCTTGTGCTGGTGGGTGAAGCTGACTTCACCGAGATTTCGTTTTAAAAAGCTCTGTGTCGGCGCATCCGTAAATTGACCCGAAGCGGATACCTCAATGCGTAAAAGCCGCGGGGTGATCACCGTGAGACGCAGCGGCGCTTCGGTGTAGGTGTTGCCCTCGAACGCTTTTGCATCTGTTTTTACAATCAAGTGGTCAAAAAGCTGTGCCATTGGAAAATCCTCCTTAATCTATGATGAAAATAAATTTTTTAAAGTATGTATTGAAGAGAAGCTTTTGCCTCTCTTTTAAGCATCTCTCGAAAACAGGGGAGATTTTGGGATTCTTCGGAGATTATATTATACAGCGCGGGCGAAAGCCGAAAAGCCTTCTATATCGCCGTAATCGGTTAAATAAAAATCGGCAAGTGCCGCCATTTCTGTTTGCCTTGGCTCGTGGTCATCTCGCACGGCACAGGTCAAAAAGCCGTCCTTTTTGGCGGTTTCCACCGTGTAAAGCACATCCTCAAAGACTACGGTTTTTGCTTTTTCGGTGCCAATGGCTTCGAGCGCCGCGCGGTAAACATCCGGTCGGCTTTTGCCGCTGTTTACCATGGTGCAGGTATAAATGGCTTCAAAATACTCTAAAACGCCACAGCGCTTTAGTGCAGCCTTTACGAGATAATCATCCGTTGCTGTGGCAATCGCCATGTGCACGTTTTGTGCCTTTAAATAGTCTAAAAACTCTCGCACGTGCGGTTTTAGGCTGACCTCTTCAAAATAGCCTTTTTCGATTTTTCGGTTCACATCCGCCATAATTTCTTCCACAGAAAAGGGAACACCGTATTCGTCTCTGTAATAGTTTGCGGCTTCTTCTAAGCTGAGGGTTTTAAAAACCTCCTGCAAATCGGGCTTCGGCTGAATCCCCAAATCGAGAAGATAGCCCTCGGCGATATTTTCCCAAATGTAAATGGAGTCTAAAAGTGTGCCGTCCACGTCAAAAACAGCGCCTTCCATCATGGCTTCTACCTTCCTCCTTATCTTTCTGCACAAAAAATATCTGACGACCTTTCAATTATACATGGCTTTTTCACAAAATGCAATCTTTTTTTCTTTTTCGAAAGGACTTGCAGAAATAGAAAAATATTGTTACACTACTGGATAGAAAAAGGAAAGGGGATAAAGCTATGGCTTTTAAGCTTTTAAAGGGCGATATTACGAAGCTTTCCGTGGATGCCATTGTCAATGCGGCGAACTGTACTTTGCTCGGCGGTGGCGGCGTAGACGGTGCGATTCATGCGGCGGCAGGGCGTGAGCTTCTTGCGGAATGTAAAACACTCGGCGGCTGTGCAACCGGTGAAGCAAAGCTCACAAAGGGCTATAAACTTCCGGCAAAATATGTGATTCACACCGTGGGTCCCATTTACCGAAACGGCAAATGCGGCGAAGAAGAATTGCTCTCTTCTGCCTACCGAAATTCTCTGCACCTTGCAAAAGAACAAGGGTTTCACAGTCTCGCTTTTCCGCTTATTTCCGCAGGGGTGTACGGTTATCCGAAAGCCGAAGCGATTCGCATTGCGGCAAAAGAAATCATCGAATTTTTAAAAGAAAACGACATGGAGATTTTTTTGGTGCTTTATGATGCAGAAACCTATCATTTAGCACAAACGATATTGGAGGCGTAATTTAGATGCAACAAAAGGCTATTTCCTATTTAAAAGAAAATATTCAAAAAGATATGTCTCTTCGGGATATGATTCACGTTTTCCGGGAGATGACGAAAATTCCGATGGAGGAAGATATGTTCCTCTTTGAAACAGGCACTTATGACTTTACAGGCGAACCGCTTTTCTACTTTTCCTTGGTACGCCAAAATCCGAATGAGGATGAAGAATTTATGCAGATTCATTTGGATGTTCTGTATCTGCCAAGCGAAGCCAACAGCGCTTATCAGGAGTCGTTTTGGGAAGAGGACGATGTAGAGAATTTCTTTCGCTATGTTCTTGAAAGCGAAGCATTTCAAACGGTATCGCAGGAAAAAGTCTACAAAGTGGAAATCTATTTAGATGAAACCTAAAGAGGAAACAATATGGTAAAAGAACTGATGCACGACCCCATTTTTCTGGGTCAAAAATCCGAACGGGCGACAGCGGCGGATGCTATAGTTGCCGTAGATTTAAAAGATACCCTTGAAGCGCACAGAGAAACCTGCGTCGGCATGGCGGCGAACATGATTGGGCAGAAAAAATGTATCATCTGTTTTTATGACGGCGCAAAACTCGAAACGATGTTCAATCCCGAAATTATCAAGAAAAGCGAGCCATATGAAACCGAAGAGGGATGCCTTTCACTCCTCGGCAATCCCCGCAAAACCAAACGCTACAAGAAAATTAAGGTGCAGTATCAAACGGCGGAGCTGAAAACGCGCCTTAAAACCTACGAGGGCTTCACGGCACAGATTATCCAGCACGAAATCGACCACTGCAACGGCGTGCTGATTTAGAACGGAGAAACATTTTGTATTTAAATTTATTAAACGAGAATTTAAAAGCGCAATATGGCTGTAAGGTCTATAAGCTCGCGCTTTCTTCGGGGTGCGGCTGTCCGAACCGGGACAGAGACGGTAAGCACGGCTGTATTTTCTGCGACGGCGCAGGGGCTTTCGCCGCAACGGGCACCATAGAAGAACAGCTGTGCCAGGCGAAAGAAAAGGTGGCTTCTAAAATCAAGGGCGAGGCAAAATACATTGCCTATTTTCAGTCCTTTACCAACACCTTTGCGCCCGTCAGCTATTTAGAGCCGCTCTTTACCGCGGCGATGCAGCCCGCGGACGTGGTGGCACTTTCTGTAGCGACAAGACCCGATTGTTTGGGCGAGGATATTCTCGATTTGCTCGAAGTCTGTAATAAGCAAAAGCCTGTGTGGGTGGAGCTGGGACTGCAAACAATACACGAAGACACAGCAAAGTATATTCGCCGCGGCTATCCGCTTTCGGTATTTGATGAAGCGGTGCAAAAGCTGAAAAACCGTGGCATTACCGTAATCGTGCACCAAATTTTGGGATTACCGGGGGAAACGCCGGAAAGAATGGCAGAGACCTCTCGCTATATCGGGCGAAGCGGTGCGGACGGCATCAAACTGCATCTTTTGCACGTTCTGCGCGGTACGGATTTAGAAAAAGATTGGCGGGCGGGGAAAGTCCCGACCATGAGTTTAGAGGAATATGTTAAAGCCTTGGAGCTTTGTGTAGAAAATCTCCCGCGTGAAATGGTGATTCATCGCTTAACGGGAGACGGCGCCAAACGCGACCTCTTAGCGCCCCTTTGGAGCGGCGACAAAAAGCGGGTGCTCAACGCGATTCACAAGGCATTTCGCGAGGATGACGTGGAGCAGGGCAGAAAATTTCCAACGAACCTATAAATTTTGGGTAAGAAATCCCCAAGCTGTGTTTTGGCAGTTTGGGGATTTTATTTTTGTAAAGAGCAATATTGATAAGAAAATAACAATCTTTTCGGTTAGAACGTACAAAAAAAGGGGAAATCTTTGAAACTTCCTATAATTGAGATTTGCAAAACAAAATGGTATAATTGTACAGAAAAAATAACAATCGCATCGTTTATATATAAATATTCACGAAAGCAAGCATGCGAAAAACGAGACCCAAAACAGTTTTTCGTGTGCTGCTGTTTTTGTGCTTGGATCTTTGACGGTGCGATTTTCCTTTCAGTATAGCTTTACTGAAAATTATAGAACACGGAGGAAAAATCTTTGAAACCGAATATTATTTTTTATTTCAGTGATCAACAGCGTTGGGATACGGTGAATGAAACCGTGACACCGAATCTAATGGAACTTGGTAGAGACGGTGTAACCTTCAGCGATTCTTTTACCTGTCAGCCGGTCTGCGGTCCGGCAAGAGCCTGCTTGCAAACGGGCGTTTATGCGACACAGAATAAGTGCTATTGGAACGGCATTGCTTTGCCGCAAGATATTAAACCCTTGGCAGAATATTTTAATGAAGCAGGCTATGAAACGGCCTATATCGGCAAATGGCATTTAGCCTCTGACCGCCTTCCGAATGTGGGGTTTCATTGTGAGAAAACCGCTGTTCCGAAAGAACGTCAAGGCGGCTACAAGGATTGGTGGAGAGCTGCCGACGTTTTGGAATTCACTTCCCACGGTTACGACGGTTATGTATTCGACGGCGACGGCAATCAAATTGATTTTAAGGGCTACAGAGCCGATTGCATTAACGATTTTGCTCTCGAATATTTAGAGCAAAAGACCTCGGATAAGCCGTTTTTTATGTTCGTTTCCCATATCGAACCGCATCATCAAAATGACCACCATTGCTATGAGGGCAAAAAAGAATTTGTACCCCAGTTTAAAGATTATCCTATCCCTGAGGACCTCTCCTTTTTACCGGGCGACTATGCGGAAATGTATCCCGATTATCTCGCTGCGATTCACAGCCTTGATGACAATGTCGGCAAGCTAGTGCAAAAGCTGAAAGAAAAGGGACTTTACGAAAATACCATTATTATCTATACGAGTGACCACGGTTCTCATTTTAAAACCAGAAATTTAGAATATAAGAGAAGCTGCCACGACAGTGCAACACATACACCGCTCATCATCAGCGGCGGTATGTTCAAAGGCGGTAAAGTGGATGATCGTTTGGTTAGCCTGATTGACCTGCCGCCCACGCTTTTGGATATGGCAGGCATTGATATTCCAATGAGCTATATGGGTAAATCCTTGATGCAGCAGATGAAAACCGGGGAGGAGAGAGACTGCGTATTCATTCAGGTGAGTGAAAGCCAGTGCGGCAGAGCGATTCGCACCAAGAAATATAAATACGCAATTCGCACTATGGCGCCGTCGGGCTATGTGGCACACAGCGCGAATGTCTATTTTGAAGATTATCTTTACGATTTGGAAAAAGACCCTATTGAAAAAGATAACTTGATTAAAGACCCGGCTTATGAACAGGTGCGCCAAGAGCTTCGCCAGATGATGATTCGTGAAATGGTAAACGCCGGCGAAAAGAAGCCGAAAATTTTACCGGCATACCGCATTCGAAAGAAGTAATCTAGAAAGAGAGAAACCATATGGAAAAGAAATATTTGACCTTAAAGGAAAAAATTAGCTTTCCTTTGTCCGCTTTCGGTAGAAGCGGTATTTATACAATTATGACGATGTTCTATCTTGTATTCTTGATAGACGTTGCCAAAATTGATGCCGTTGTGGCGAGCAGCATTATTCTCGGCGGCAGAATTTTTGATGCATTAAATGACCCGCTGATGGGCATGATTGTGGATAAAACACGTTCCAAATGGGGCAAAATGCGTCCCTATCTTCTGTTTTCTCCGCTTCCGGTGTGCATTTCGACTATCCTTCTTTTCCTCGCTCCGTTTGAGGGCTCTGCGGCGAAAATCACTTATGCAGCAGTGACTTATGTTTTGTGGGGCGTATGCTTTACCATTCAGGATGTGCCGTTTTGGGGGCTTACCTCTGTTATCACACCGAATGAAAAAGAAAGAACGCAGTTTATTTCCAACGGACGTCTCGGCTCCACCTTCGGCGGCATTTTACCCGCACTTTTAGTTCCGGTATTCCGTCAGTCTTCCTTAGGTCTTAAAAATGGTTATTTGGTCAGCGCCGTATTGTTTGGTGTTGTCGGTGCTGCACTTTCTATTTCGATTTTCTTTACCTCCAAGGAAAGAATCGAGCCTTCTACAGTAACCCCTACCTTTAAGGAAACTGTGCGTGAGGTGGGACAGAATAAACTTTTACTTCTTGTAATTTTGGCAGCACTTCTTGGTTCTACTATGGTCATTGCCAACATCTCCGCAGACTATATTGCAAACTATTTGATTATTCAAGGCTACACAGATTTCGACGTGCTCGCGCAAACAAATAATGTCGTCGAAGCTTATAAGGCAGGCGGCTTCTGGATTCCGCGCGGAACTATTCTTACAACGCTGACCGTCGCAATCGGCGCAGGTATGATTCCGGCGATGATTGTTTTCCCGATGCTTCGCAAAAAGTTCGACCTCAAACAGATTTATATCGGTTCTTCCATTTTCGGCGTAATTGCACATTGTGTATGCTATTTACTCTTTATGGGCGACCCCAGTCATATCAATATTTATTTGCTTTGGGTTTGCCTCTTCTTCATGGGCTTCCCGCTTGGTATTTACAACGTAATCACCTATGCCTTTATTGCTGATTCCGTGGATTATATGCAGTGGAAAACCGGCAAGCGTTCCGAAGGTGTTTGCTTTGCCTTCCAAACCTTCCTTTCCAAAATTACAGCCGGTATCGCGGGTGTGGCAACGGGCTGGATTTTGAAAGTCGGGAACTATCAAGAACCGATTGCCGATAATTTGGATGTCATGGGCAAACAGATTTTGGCACAGCAAACGCCCGAAACACAAAAATGGCTTCTTATTATGGTTACACTTCTTCCGGCAATCGGTTTCCTTTTAACCATGATTCCGATGTTCTTTAATGATTATACCGGCAAGAAAAAGCAGAAAATTCAAGAAGAACTCGAAGAACGCCGTTTACATAACACAGAAAACGAAACGTATTGATTTCTTCTAAAAAATATAAAAATCCCCGAACTGTCTTACACAGCTCGGGGATTTTTGTTGTGTTTATGAAAGCTTTGAATAAGTTTAACAAATTGGTACGCAAAAGCCGAAATTTATAACATGAGCTTTTTTCACTTCCGGAATAGTATCAAATTTTACAATAAACTTGGCGTAAGCTTTTTTTGATTTTTTCCTTTACTTGTTCTTTGCCGGTGTACTGTTTCATAAATTACCTTGCTTCTGGATTTGCTCGATTTATAATGCTTTTAAAACTTCGAGGAGCAATTTCCAAGTTCTTTCCGTGGATGCAATGTCCAATTTTTCACGGCTGGTGTGGATGTCGTGCATTTGCGGCCCTAAAGAAATGCAGTCTAAATCTTTTATCTTTTCACCGAATAAACCACATTCGAGACCAGCATGAATGGCTTCGACCTTCGGTGCTTTGTGATAGAGCTTTTCAAAAGCCGCTACGAAAGCGTCCCGAAGCGGAGAATCCTTTTTGTATTCCCAAGCCGGATAGGTGCCACGCTCGGTGTAAGCGGCACCATAGGTTTTGGCAATCTGTTGAAGCTTGCCGATGAGGGCATCTTTGTTTTGATTCACAGAGCTTCTGACGGCAAAGGTAAGTGCCGCCTCCTGTTCCGAAAGCTCTAAAATACCTAAATTGAGGCTCGTTTCCACCAGACCCTCAATATCCTCGCTCCAACGCTGAACGCCGTTCGGCACTTCCTGCAAAAGGGCAATGAGCTTGTGGGAATCGGCTTCGGAAAGAGCAGAAGCTGTGCAGTCTCCCTTTGCGGTAACTAGGATTTCCGCCTGTGGCTCGTCAAAGGTTTCGTGGATTTCTTTTTCGAGCGAAGCGGCAATTTGGCGCAGACTTTCGATTTTAGCATCGGTTAAAATCAAAGCTTCAGCACTGCGCGGAATGGCATTATCTTTTGCACCGCCTGCAAGTTCTGCAATCGAAAGGGGAGAAATCGCCTCGATGCGCTTTAAAAGTTCGCCCATGACCTTGTTGGCATTTACACGGCTTTTGTGGATTTCCACGCCCGAGTGACCGCCGATAAGGTGTGCCACAGAGAGCGCATAGGATTGACCGTTAGCACTTACACGCTCCAGCGGCAGGTGAAGGGTCGATTTTGCACCGCCGGCACAGGAAACCGTGAAAACACCTTCGTCCTCGGAATCTAAATTGATGAATTTTTTACCCTTTAACATGGAAAGGTCAATGCCCATGGCACCCTCCATGCCGGTTTCTTCGTCTACCGTAATAATCACTTCTAAGGGCGGGTGGGGAATGGTTCTGTCCGCCAAAAGAGCTAACGCATAGGCGACGGCGATACCGTCATCGCCGCCAAGTGTAGTGCCTTTGGCAAAAACGAAGCTGCCGTCCTGCTGTAGATTTAAGCCCTCTTTTTCCATATCTATGGGGGAATCCGCATCCTGTTCGCAGACCATATCCATATGTCCTTGTAAAATAACAGGTTCATGATTTTCTAAACCGCAGGTGCCGTCTGCGCATAAAATCACGTTATTTAACGCATCCTGTTTATAAGAAAGCCCCTCGGCTTTGGCAAAATTTACAAGATAATCGCTGATTTGTTTTGTGTTTCCCGAGCCGTGGGGGATAGAGCAGATTTCCTCAAAATAAGAAAATACCGCCGCAGGCTCTAAGCCTTTCAGTTTTTGTGTTTTCAAACCGAACACCTCTTTTTAAAATCTAATTTTATTGTATCACACCTAGTGCCGGCTGTCCACGGCCTTTTCCGAAAGCCAAAAGGGAACGCCGATTTTCAAGATTGTCTGATTTTTAACGAACTTGAAACGATTTGTTAAAATGTTTACTTCGTATACACAAATTTTATTTAATATGTATAAAATAGATTTTGAATATTTTATGGGATTATGCTATGAATTTATAGACATATTAAAATCTTAATGTTACAATAAAATAGAACCGAGAGAAAACGCGTTATATTTTTCGCCAAAAGCGATGATTCAGAAACCTAACTTTTGTTTTTTATTTTAGAAAAGCAAAAGATTTTCTCTCGATGACGAAAAATTTTTTAGGGCACTTGCTTTGCGGCAAGCGGAAAGGAGCAAACTATGAATAAGTTAGATAAGTACAGAGGCATTATCCCCGCATTTTATGCCTGCTATGATGAGGACGGCAACGTCAGCCCGGAGCGTGTGCAGAAGCTCACACAGTATTTCATCGACAAGGGCGTAAAGGGTGTATATGTAAACGGTTCTTCCGGTGAATGCATTTACCAAGGGGTAGAAGAGCGTAAAATCATTATCGAAAACGTAATGAAGGTTGCTAAAGGTAAGCTTACCGTTATCAACCACGTAGCATGCAATAACACGAGAGACAGCGTAGAGCTGGCTCGCCATTCCGAAAGCGTCGGCGTAGATGCAATCGCTTCCATTCCGCCCATTTATTTCCACCTGCCTGAGTATTCCATTGCGGCTTATTGGAACGCAATCAGCGCCGCCGCACCGAATACCGATTTCGTAATTTATAACATTCCTCAGCTCGCAGGCACAGCCCTTACTATGAGCCTCTTTAAAGAAATGCTCAAGAACCCGAGAGTAATCGCCGTTAAGAACTCCTCCATGCCGACCCAGGATATTCAGATGTTTAAGGCAGAGGGTCTTGCACAGCGTGATGACTTCATCGTGTTCAACGGTCCGGACGAGCAGTTCGTAGCCGGCCGTGCTATCGGTGCAGATGCCGGTATCGGCGGCACCTACGGCGTAATGCCCGAGCTCTTCTTAAAGCTCAATGAGCTTCTTATGGCAGGCGAGCGCGACACAGCACGTGAGCTTCAGTATGCAATCAACGAGATTATCTATAAGATGTGCTCTTCTCACGCGAATATGTACGCTGTAGCTAAAGAGGTACTTCGCACCAACGAAAACCTCAACATTGGTGGCGTTCGCGAGCCTCTTGAGAACCTTCAGGCAGGCGATATTGCGATTGCGAAGGAAGCGGCCGCTATGGTAGCAGAAGCTAAGAAAAAGTTCTTATAAACCGTTTTTTCTTCTCTTTTAACTGAATAATAGGAGGGGTTCTATGCAAGGCTTTACCTATGTCGATTTAGCAATCTTAATTGTTTATTTAGTAGCCGTTTTGCTGGTCGGCCTTCATTTTGCCAAACGCGAAATGAAGGGAAAAGAGTATTTTAAAGGCGACGGCAGTATTCCGTGGTGGGTAACCTCGGTGTCCATTTTTGCAACGCTTTTGAGTCCGATTTCCTTCCTGTCTTTGGCAGGCAACTCTTATGCGGGCACGTGGATTATGTGGTTTGCACAGCTCGGCATGTTGCTTGCCATTCCCATTACGATTCGGTTTTTCCTGCCGATTTACAGTAAGCTCGATATTGATACCGCCTATCATTACCTTGAAATCCGTTTCAACAGTAAGGGGCTTCGCGTCCTCGGCGCAGTCATGTTCATCATTTACCAAATCGGCAGAATGTCCATTATTATGTATTTGCCTTGTATGGTGCTCTCCAATCTCATGGGCATCAACGTAAATATTTTAATTATTGTCATGGGCGTTATCGCGATTATCTATTCCTACACCGGCGGCCTTAAATCCGTTTTGTGGACGGACTTCATTCAAGGCTCTGTTCTTTTAATCGGTGTTACCTTCGGCCTTATTTTCTTGGTTGCCCATTTAGACGGCGGCTTCGGTGCGATTTTCCACCAGTTCACCGAGGGACATAAGTTCTTAGCCGAGAACCAGCGCATCTTTGACCCCAATCTGCTCAAAGACAGCGTATTCCTCTTAATCGTCGGCGCAGGCTTCAATACCATGAGCTCCTATGTTTCGAGCCAGGATATTGTGCAGCGCTTCACCACAACGACCGATACCAAAAAGCTCAATAAGATGATGCTCACCAACGGCGGTCTTTCGATTTTCATCGCCACCGTTTTCTACTTCATCGGTACAGGTCTTTATGTTTTCTATCAAGTAGACGGCAATCCGCTTCCGCCCGCGGCACAGCAAGACCAGATTTTCGCTTCATGGATTGCGTTCGAGCTTCCCGTTGGCGTTACAGGTCTTTTACTTGCGGCGATTTACGCGGCGGCACAGTCCACACTTTCCACAGGCCTTAACTCTGTGGCATCCAGCTGGACTATGGATATTCAAGCGCGTATTTCCAAAAAAGAAATCAGCATGGAAAAGCAGACTAAAATCGGTCAGTACGTTTCCCTTGCCGTCGGCATCTTCTCCATTCTTGTGGCGATGCTCCTTGCCAACGGCGGCGTAAAATCCGCTTATGAGTGGTTCAACGGCTTTATGGGTCTTGTGCTCGGCATCTTGGTCGGCGTGTTCGTCCTCGGTGCATTCACCAAGGTCGGCAACACCTGCGGCGCGATTTGTGCCTTCGTTGCAGCTTCCGCTGTGATGATTTTCATTAAGTACGGTTTACCGCACATTGCGCCCGATTTCACCGTTTCCATTTGGTCTTACTCTATCATTTCGATTGCGGTGTCCCTCATCGTCGGTATTCCGGCAAGTGCGATTTACCGCAAGGTAAAGCATGATACTTCTAAGCCCGCACCGCACACAACTATTTATAAGAGCTAAAAAAACATCCTCCCGGCATCTTTGTCGGGAGGATATTCTAAAGGAACTACTTTGGAGGTACAGCGATGATTTTTTCAAATATCTATGAAGAAAACCAGTTTCCGTTTCTCGGCGAAACGATTGAGAAATGCTTTCAGTATGTGAAAGACCACGACCTTTTGAGCTATGAAAAGGGCTGTCACGAAATTGACGGCGATGATTTGTTTGTGAATATCGTGGAATACGAAACCACCTCCGCCGACCAGCGTTTTTGGGAGGCACATCGTCAGTATTTGGATTTGCACATCATGCTTCGCGGCAGAGAGCAGATTGATTTGGGCTTTATCGACAAAATGGAGCAAAAGCCCTATGTCGAAAAAGATGATTTTCTGCCGCTCGAGGGTGAGCCGAATAGCCATGTCGTTTTAACAGACGGCGATTTTCTCCTTTGCTATCCGAAGGATGCCCACCGCACGGCTGTGGCGGTCGATGCCCCCGAAACGATTAAAAAAGCGATTTTCAAAATCAGAATTAAATAGTTGAAACCATAGAAAAAGCCTCTTCCGAAAAAGAAGAGGCTTTTTCTTTTGACTATTTTATTCTGCGGAAGCTTCTGGATTCTTTGCAAGAAGCTTTTTATAGGTTGCATCTATACCGAGTGCACCGAGGGGTGCGGTCACGAGAATCGCGAGCACGGCGACCGATAAAATAATCTGACCGCAGGGGAGTCCCAAGGAAAGGGGCACAGAACCGATAGCCGCCTGCACGGTTGCTTTGGGTAAATACGCAATCACACAGAACAGGCGTTCTTTTGCGGTGAGCTTTGTACCGATTAAGCAGACCATAACGCCGAGCGAGCGGACAAGGAGTGCCAAGAAAATGAGCAGAAGCGCGCCGGCACCTGCCTTGAAGGTGTAGCGAATATCCACAGCCGCACCGACAAGCACAAAGAGGATGACCTCCGCCGCAATCCAAAGCTTGCCGAATTTTTCGGAAAGACGCTTGGAAACAAAAGCCAGGCTCTTGATTTTGAGCACGCACGCCATGCTCACAACTGCCAGCAGTCCCGAAACGGCAACCTTGCCCTCGAGCCACGTTTCAATCGCCATTAAGAGGAAGGAAACGCCAAGCACAATCACAACCTTTGTGCTGTTGCGAATGCAGTGCTTGTGTGCATAAGCGGTTTCGAAGAAAAGACTTAAAAGAAAGCCCGTGAGTGCACCCAAAAGAATACCGAGCACAATGGAAACGGGGATGTTTAAGAAGGCAAGCGCACTGGCGGAAGAGCCCTGCGCCATGCCCAAAAAGGTGGAAAACAAAACGATAACGAAAATATCATCACAGGAAGCACCGGCTAAAATCATTTGCGGAATACTTTTTTCCGTGCCGTAGCCGCATTCCATAAGATGTACCATGCGCGGTACAACCACGGCAGGGGAAACGGCGGCCAAAACCGCACCCATTAAAGCGGCTTCAATTCTGGAAATACCCAAAATCGGGGGCGCAAATATAACATAGGCGAAAAGCTCAAAGCTGGCAGGGACGAACGATAAAAGAATCGCAGGTCTGCCGACCTTTTTTAAATCCGAAAGGTTCAAGGAAAGACCGGCTTTTAAGAGAATGATGATGAGCGCCATTTGCCGAAGCTCGGCCGAAATGGAAAGAATTTTCGGGTCTAAAAAGTCCAAAACAAACGGACCTAACAAAATGCCCGTCACGAGCATACCGATGATGCGCGGTAGCTTGATTTTTTGGCAGATCGCCGCCAAAGAAAGCCCCACTAAAAAGATGAGCGCGAGAGAAGTTAACATAAATGATCTCCTTTACAAATAAAAAAAGCTGACAATTTCTGCGCAAAAAGCACAGAAGTCATCAGCTTAAAAAGCGGTTTAGGTTTCCCAGGGGAGTACTTCATTCCCGAATTTTTATTATACAGTATCCTTTTCCATTTGTAAATGCTTTTTTACTTTTGGATGGATTTTTTTAAATAAGGCGCTGTTACCGACTGCGAAGAAGTGAGCATTTCCTTGGGTGTACCCGTGAAAATCACGTTGCCGCCCTCCGCACCGCCACCCGGGCCAATTTCAACAACATAATCCGCGGCCTTTAAGACCTCTAAATTATGCTCAATCAAAAAGACGGAGTTACCCTTTGCCACAAGGCTGTCAAAAAGGGCAATAATCTGCTCAACATCGCGCAGATGCAAGCCGTCTGTCGGCTCGTCCAAAATCAGGATTTGCCCGCTTTTGCCCAAATACGAGGCGAGCTTCATGCGCTGTAATTCGCCGCCCGAAAGGGTGGAAAGTGCCTGATTCAAATGCAGATAGAACAGACCGACATCCGCAAGCGGCTGCAGCTTTTGCGCGATTTCCGTACCGCTGAAGCGTTCAAGTGCCTGCCGAATGGTTAAATCCATAACCTCGGCAATGTTCAAGCTGTCCACCGTGTATTGCAAAGCCTCTTTAGAATAACGCAGACCGCCGCAGGCTTCGCAAACGGTTTCAACGGAATCCATAAACGCCATTTCCGAAACAATAATGCCCTTACCCTCGCAAACCGGGCACGCACCTGCACCGTTAAAGGAGAACATCCCGACCTTTTGCCCGCTTTCTTTCGCGAACAGGCGACGGATGCTGTCTGCCGCACCCATATAGGTCGCCGGTGTCGAGCGCAGGCTGATGCCGATGTTCTTTTGACTGATGAGGGTGACTTCTTCATCGGCGGCTTTCACAAAGGCTTCCATAAGGGAACTTTTGCCCGAACCTGCCACACCGGCAATGACGGTGAATACACCCTTCGGCAGTTTTACTGAAACATCGTTTAAGTTGTGTAAATGTAAATGCTCGAGCGAGAACCAGTCCTTCGGCTCGCGCAGATTTTCTTTTAAACCGCTGTGCTTCCTTAAAAGCTGACCGGTTAAAGTATCCCCCTTTGTGAGCGCATCATACGTGCCCTCAAAAAGAACTTCACCGCCGTAAATACCGGCGCCGGGACCCATATCCACAATGTGGTCGGCAATTTCCATCATTTCCTTGTGATGCTCGACCATGAGCACGGTGTTGCCGCGGTCACGAAGCTCTACAACCGCCTCGCTGAGCCTGTGAATATCGTGGCTGTGCAAACCAACACTCGGCTCGTCCAGTACATAGAGCAAATCCGAAAGGGAGGAGTTATTGTATTTCGCGATTTTACAGCGCTGTGCTTCGCCGCCCGAGAGCGTGCCCATGGAGCGGTCTAAGGTGAGGTAGTCCAGACCGATGTCAATGAGTGCCGTGATGCGGCTCTTTAAGGCGTGTACCATATCCACCGCAATGGGATTTTCAATGGCAGCGAGCCACGAAAGTACCTCGCGAAGCGGCATGGAGGTGATTTCTGCAATATTTTTGCCGCCGATTTTGCAGGAAAGAATCGTGGGATTGAGCCTTGCACCGTGACATTCTGGACAAACGCCCTGCTCCACGAGCGGCTCGAGCTTTTTCCAGTGCACCTTGGCATCGTCCCGCTTGAGCATACGATTCATGCGGTACATTAAGCCCTCATAGGTTGCCGTTTTATAGTAATCCGGCGGCGGATTTTTGAGCTTCATCGGCTCTTGATAGAGGAAAAGCTCCAGCTCCTCGGGGGTGTAGTCGCGAATTTTTTTGTTGTTGTCAAATAGACCGCAAGCGCCGTAATAGAGCCAGCGCCACTGACCGGGTTCAAACGCCACATAGCGAATTACGCCGGGGTCATTGAGGCACTTATCGAAGTCCACGAGCTTGTGCACGTCAATTTCCGTAATTTCACCCAGACCGTCACAGCGCGGACATCTGCCCTGCGGATGATTGAACGAAAACGAATCGGAGTAGCCCACAAACGGTTCGCCGACACGGGAAAATAAAAGGCGCAAAAGCGAATAGGTATCCGTGTACGTACCGACTGTGGAGCGCACCTGCGCCGAGGGCTTCTTTTGGTCAATCACAATGGCAGGCGGTAAGTTTTCAATCCGCCCGACATGGGGTCTGCCGTATTTCGGCAAATATCGTTGGGCAAAGCTGGGGAAAGTGTCGTTCAGCTCTCTGCGGGATTGCGCGGCAATCGTGTCGAGCACTAAAGAGCTTTTGCCTGAACCCGAAACACCCGTAACCACGGTGATTTGATGCTTCGGAATTTCTAACGAAACATGCTTTAAGTTGTTTTGTGTTGCATCTAAAATGCGAATTTTATCTTGCTTCATGTTTTTGCCTCTTAAAAAAAGAAACGACACATTACAGCGTTTCTAAAATTTCCTCTTTGTCTTTTCTGATGAAATGCTTCGGCGCGGGCTTAGCTTCCTCGTTATCCGCGGCATAGCCAATCGGGAAAATCGCAATCAGCTCATAGCCCTGCATCTGCGGACAAAGCTCTTTGAGTTTCGGTGCGTTAAAATGACCGACCCAAGTGGTGGCAAGCCCCAAATCTTCGATTTCGAGCATCATGTGTGTCGCTACAATAGAAGCATCTACATCGGCAAAATTTCTGCCGTCATATTTTCTTGTCCAAGCTTCCTCCTCATTATAGCCGACAACGAGAAAGGTGTCGGCGCCGAAAGAAAATCTTGTGCAGCTGCGAACGGCTTCTTTGGCACTTTCGGAAGCCATATTCCAAATTTTAAAGGGCTGGGTGTCCACCGCGGTGGGTGCCAAAACAGCGGCTTTTATAATCTTTTCCAAAAGCTCGGGCGCAACCTTTTTATCGCTCATACTTCTGCAAGAATATCTCTGTTCGGAAAGTGTTAAAAAGTCCATAATTGTTTCTCCTTTATCTAAAGTTTTTCTTCGGATAGTATACCCAAATACTACCATATTTTCAGCATTTTCGCAACCGTATTTTACGCTTCTTGCGCGTAGAAACAAGGTCAAAAACAGCAAATGCTGTGTTGTAAATTTTGCCGTCTTGTGGTATGATGCAGGGTAGAAATTTTAAAACGAAAGCGACTTGGAATCGAATGCAAATCGGAAAAAGCGAAAAATATAATGTGCTCAAAAAATACTTCGGCTACACGGCATTTCGCCGTGGGCAGGAGGAAATGATTGACGCCGTTCTCTCGGGTAGAGATGTTTTGGGCGTAATGCCCACCGGTGCCGGCAAATCCCTTTGCTATCAAATTCCGGCTCTGCTTTTTCCAGGTGTAACGCTCGTTGTCTCGCCGCTGATTTCTCTCATGAAGGACCAGGTGCACGCCTTGGTGCAGTCCGGCATTCCGGCGGCGTATATCAACAGCTCCTTAACGCGCGAGCAGTATAGTCGCGCCCTTTATAATATCGGCAGGGGCAAATATAAAATTATTTATGTTGCGCCCGAGCGCTTAGACAGCCGAAGTTTTATAAATGCCTGCCAGCAGATTCCGATTTCCATGCTTGCCGTCGATGAGGCGCACTGCGTGTCGCAGTGGGGGCAGGATTTCAGACCCCATTATCTCGAGATTCCCGATTTTATAGCACAGTTGCCGCGCCGCCCGATTGTCGGTGCATTCACGGCAACGGCGACAGGTAGAGTTAAGGAAGATATAAAGTCCATTTTAAAACTGCGCGATCCCTTTACGGCGACCACAGGCTTCGACCGACCGAATTTATATTTTTCGGTGCTTCGCCCGACCTCGAAAAAACAAAAGCTTTTAGAGCTTTTGGCGCAGAGAAAAGAAAAATCCGGCATCGTCTATTGCGCTACCCGCAAAAATGTGGAAGAGGTTTGCGACCTTTTAAATGCCCACGGCTTTGCGGCGACACGCTATCATGCCGGGCTTTTAGATGAAGAACGAAAACAAAATCAAGAGGATTTTACTTTCGATAAAAAAACTGTCATGGTGGCAACGAACGCCTTCGGTATGGGCATCGACAAATCCAATATCGGCTACGTGATTCATTACAATATGCCGAAGGATTTAGAAAGCTATTATCAAGAAGCGGGCAGGGCAGGGCGCGACGGCGAAAAGGCAGAGTGCATCTTGCTTTATAGTCCACGGGATGTTCGTTTGCACGATTTTCTGATACATAACGCGAAAGAGCAGTCGGATTTAACCCCCGAACAGCAGGCGGATGCCATACGCAAGGAGGGCGAGCGCCTCAAGAAAATGACTTTTTATGCCACAAGTCGGGATTGCCTGCGCCACAGTATTTTACAGTATTTCGGAGAGGCATCGCCGCAGAACTGCGGCAACTGCTCGAACTGTTCAACCGAATTTGAAACGTTGGATATTACCGTGGATGCGCAAAAAATTCTCTCCTGTATTCTGCGCACAGGGCAGCGCTTCGGCGCAAAAATGATTTGCGATATTCTGCGCGGCAGTGAAAATAAAAAGCTTTTGAGTTTTAATCTTCAAAACCAATCCACCTATGGGCTTTTAAAGGATTTAAAAGAAACGCAGGTGCGCGACAGAATAGATTATTTAATTTCAGAGGGCTATATCCGTGCCACAGGGGGCGAATATCCTGCCCTGCGTGTGGAGCAAAGTGCCAAAGAGATTTTATATAACGGCTTGGAGCTTAGCTTAAAGGTGCCGAAAAAGAAGAAACACAAAATCACTGCCGTCGGCGGCGATACGAGTAACGAAGATTTATTTACAACCTTGCGCCAGCTCAGAACCGAAATCGCGACTGCCGAAAAAGTGCCGGCTTACGTCATTTTTTCCAATGCGACACTGCTCGATATGTGCGAAAAAAAGCCGCAAACCAAAGCGCAAATGCTGGAAGTTTCGGGCGTAGGCGAAGCAAAGCTCGAGCGCTACGGCGAAAAATTTCTCGAAGCTATCGCAGAATATGAAAAAACAGTTTTATAAAGTCTTTTCCGAAACAGAAAACGGGTTGTGCCAAAGCGCACAGCCCGTTCTTTTTTTCCCTTCTTAAAAACGACTTGAAAAAAGCACAAAAACCTATTGAAAAATATGTCGAAATCCAATGTTTTTTTCTGGAGATTTCATTGACCCAGCCTCTGTTTTGTGGTACTATTTTTATACATGCGCATTTATAGAAATAAAAAATAAAAAAGCATATATTTTACCAAAAACCTAGGTAGAAATAGGGGGCTCTTTATGAAACAAACGACCAACAAGGTCCTGAGCGTTTTGCTTTCCGTTGTTTTGTTAATTTCTGTTTTAACACCGACAACCATTGTAAGCTTCGGCGCCGGGGCAAGCATTGACATTACGAGTGAGGACGGCACGCCGATTACAACGCGGCAGACCATTCGGGAATACAGCACCGTGCAGCTGGCTTATGCTGTGCCCGGCGGACTTCCTGCCGGCGCGACCGTTGTCTGGGAGAGTAATCTTCCGCTTTTGGCAGGGGTCGATGAAACCGGCAAGGTCAAAGGCTATGACTATTCCAAAACGGCGATTATTCAGCTTTGGCTCGATGAGAACGTGCGTATTTTGCCGCTCGTCGGTGATGCCATGGCAGACGGCATTATGAACGAACTGAAAAAACAGCCCGTCGATTTGGATAATATGAATAACGACCTCATTGTCGCGATTGTTCGAGGTATTGCCGGTGATACATTGGCAGACAGCCTCAAAAAAGCCTTAGACAATATGAACGTCGAAATTACCGCCACACTCTACGATGCAGATGGTCAAGAGCTTGCTTCCGATACGGTAGAGTTTGTTGTCGAAAAGCATCTGTTCGCTGATGCGATTCCGACCGGCGCACATATTACCAACCGTAAGGTTGTGCCTACCACCGTAGCGGTCGGTACCTCGGTGCAGCTGCGCGGCGCAATTACCCCCGTGCGTTTAAAGCACGGCCTCAAATGGTCGATTGCTTTGGGCGGCAGAAACCGTGCCACTGTTACTGCAGACGGCTTAGTGACCTTTACCGCGCCTGGTGAAGTTACGGTTCGTGTAGCTTCCGCACAGGATTTAGCGGTGACAAGCTCCATTACATTCCAGGTTAAAGCACAAGAGGATTTGCCGGTCGAATCCTTTGATGTTGTCGGCACAATGGATGTCAAAGAGGGTGCAACCACACAGCTTGCGGTTGCCAATGTACAGCCGGCAGGTGCTTATGCAGGCAATGTGGTTTGGTCCACTGCCGACCCCTCTATTGCACTTGTTGACCAAAGCGGCCTTGTCACCGGTTTAGACGGCGGCAACGGCTATTTAGAATATTCCAAAACCACAGGGATTACCGCCACAATCGGTAAGGTTTCCAAAACTGTAAACGTTAAGGTTTCCCGTGCAGGCTTAAACGGCGATATATCTGCCGTAAACATTGAAGGTGCGGATGCTTTAGCCGTAGGCAGCTCTGCACAGTATAAAGCGGTGGTTACACCGGCAAGACTTAACGAAAATAAATCCGTTCTGCGCGAATGGGGTCTTGTGAACCGCGAAACCGGCGAAGTGGTTTGGGCTTCTGCCGATGCACCGGCAAAAAACACCTTTGTCAGCGTAGATGCGGCAGGCTCTGTACAGGCACTCGCCAGCGGTCAGGTGACCTTAGCGGCAAGAGCCTCTTATAATGGTAAAAATATAGAAACCAGAAAAGATATTACGATAGGCAAGGCCATTACCGACTTCCAAATTACAGGTAAAACGGAAGTGACGGCAGGCAAAACCATTCAGCTCTCAATTTCCAATATTATGCCGCAGGACTATGACCAGGCAATTTTAGATACCGCGGTTTGGACGATTGGCGACCCTAGCTTAGCACACGTGTCGCAAACCGGTCTTGTCACCGGCTTAGACGGTAAGGACGGCACACTCTTACATCCGAAGACAACCACCGTTACCGTAACCATAGGCGGTATTTCAAAAAGCGTGGAAATCAAGGTTAAAAAAGCCCTCATTCAGACCTACACCGGCGGCAGTATTTTAGGCCCCGACTATATCATTAAAGATTTCCCCGTTACCTACTCTGCCATGCACACCCCTGTGAATGTTTCCATTTCGAGACAGTACTGGGGCGTGAGCAAGGAAACTCCCGAGGGCGGTGAGGCCGCACCGTGGGATTCCGGCATTTATATGGGTAGTGACAACCTGCTCAATAAATTCAAGGGCAATATGAAAAACTCCATTGCCGAGGTGCAAGCCCCTGTAGACGGCTCAGCATCGACCGGTAAGCTCGTCGGCTTACAGGCAGGTAAAACTACCATTTATACCTATATGGCAAACTTATTGACCACGTATCAGGACCTTAAAAAAGAGGTTACGGTTGTGGAAATCGAACCCGAATCCATTACCCTTACACCGCCTACCAAAAAGGAATATGTGGAAGGCAATACGGAATTGGATTTAACGGGTATGGAAGTTAAATTGACCTACAATCGCAACGATATTGCCCGCTATTACGGCGAAGAAATTGCCAATGCCTACACCGAAGAGGAATTGACCGTTCCCGTAACGGATTACACCGTGAGCGAGGTCAACAACAATCTTTTAGACCAAAAACAATATATTCTTGTTACCGTAAACCGTGCCGGCAAGAATTACAATGCTGTGTTTGAGATTACGGTAAAATCGAAAGAGGTTACCGGCATTGAGCTGGAAGCCCCGCAGTATGAATATCGCGAGGGCGACACAGAGCTGAATCTGACCGGCTTAAAGGTCAAGGCAAACTATGCCAATGCCGAGCCGGAATACGTAACTAGCTATGTGGTGAACGAAGCGGATTTTGACCCCACGCTTTTGGATGTGGAACAGCAAATCACCGTAACCTATACCCACGCCGGTCGCAGTGCTTCGGCAAGCTTCCCCGTCATTGTCTATGGCGTGCCGGTTGTGAGCGTCGACACCAACGCCTATGACGGCGCATGGACAGCTAAGGATATTCGCTTCACCCTTTCTGCCACCCACCCTTTAGAGGGCGTGCAGTATTACTATAAAACCGATTCCAATCCGAATCCCGTTTTAATGCAGGATAATTCGCTTATAGTGAATACCAACACAGAAGATACCTATTATTTTAAAGCGGTTAACAGCAAGGGCATAGAGAGCGCCTTTACCGAGGGCTATACCGTAAAGCGTGACGATGTAACCCCGAGCTTCAATTTACAGCCCACAGAAACCAAAATCACCAATCAATCCTATAAGGTAAATCTTACAGACCTTACCATCGGTGCTTCCGGCGTGCAGTCCGTGACCTTAAACGGTGCGGATATTACCGCTACGCCCGACGGCTTCCTCGTGGAAGAAAACAGCGATTACACCGTAGTATTAACGGCAAAGAACGGGCTTTCCTGCACCAAGACTCTCACCGTTTCCAATATCGACAAGGAAGCACCTACCGTGCTTTCCGTTTCGATTGCCAATAAAGAGGACGGTGCTTTTGCCAGATTCTTAGATAAAATCACCTTCGGTCTTTTCTTTAACCAAAAGGTTGAGGTTACCATTACAGCAGAGGACAAAGGCGTTGCCGGCTTAGACCGCATCGAATACCGTTTCTTAGATGAAAACGGCCAGCCGCTCAAGGAAACTTGGGAAACATACAGCGATGCCCATAAGCCTACGCAGGATGTAAACTTTAAAGGCTATGTCGAGGCACGCGCCGTGGATAAAGCGACCAACGTTTCCGACGTGCTCCGCTCCGACGGTTATGTAATTGATACCGTCAATCCGACCGATGTTGCTGTTACAGCTTCCTATCAAGATGCCCCCTATACCGCAGGCACATGGGTGGCAGGCGATGTGCAAATCACCTTAAACTCCACCGCCTTTTCCGACATTTACGAATACCAGTACCGCATGGACGGCGGTGCATGGCAGAGCTTAGAGGGCAATACCTTCACAGCGACCGAAATCGGCGCACATACCTATGAATTTAAAGCGATTAGCTATTCTACCTTAGAAAGTGCGCTTTCCAAAGTCGAAGTCAAAATCGACCGACAGACTCCCGTGATTCGTGTTGATTTTGAAGGCACCTTCGGTAAATGGACCGGCGACGGCGTGAAATTCAGCCTGCGCACGGAAGAACCCTCGCTTTCGGGTGTGGATTATTATTATGACAACGGCAACGGCTGGACCTTGATTACAACCGGCGCGACTATCGAAATAAACGAGAATGTGAATGCGACCTATCGCTTTAAGGCTGTGAACCATGCTGGAACAGAAAGCTATCCGTCCGACAGTTATAAGGTTATGAACGATACCGAACTGCCGAATATCCTGCTCACACCGCAGGTCACCGAAGCGACCACAGAGCCTTATGCCGTCGGCGTAGAGGTTACCACAGGCGCATCGGGTCTTAAATCCTTGCTTCTGAACGGGGTGGATATTACAGGGCAAACGAGTGTCACCGTTTCTAAAAACGGTACCTATGTGTTCACCGCCCTCGGTCAAAACGGCAAAATTTATTCCAAAACCTTAGAGGTGCAAAACTTCTATACCCCCGTGTTAGAAATTACGGCGATAGATTTCGGCGCTCCCGCAAGAGTGCTTCCCAACGAGTTCGGGAGTTATTATGCCGCCGAGCCGCAAATCACCATTACCGCTAACAGTACAGGTGCTGCGCCGATTGAAAAAATCGAGTACCGCCTGTTAGATAGTTCCGGTAAAGAGCTTGCACCTTGGGCAGAATATCAGAGCAACGAAAAGCCCACCGTGGCGGCACCGTTTACCGGCTATGTCGAAGCACGTGTATATGATGCAAACGGCAATGTATCTCTGCCGAGCCGCTCCAAGGGTATCACCGTAGATACCGCTCTGCCGACTGTTCCGACTGTCACAACCGTGCACAACGGTAAAGCCTATGACGGCAGCTGGGTGGCAGGAGATGTCACCTTCAGCCTTTCCTCTACAGCTTATTCGGGCATTTTCGCCTATTTCTATCAAATGGACGGTGGCGAGTGGCTGCCCATGACCGACAACACCTTGCAGGTACATAGCGACGGCGTTCACCGCTATGCGTTCAAAGCCGTTTCCAATGCAACCTTAGAAAGTGAAATTGCTGGTGCTGAAGTGCAAATTGAAAACGCCGCACCTGCCTTGCAGGTTGGCATAGAGGGCACAATCGGTAGCCCGACCAATGCCCCGGTTACCTTTACCTTAGCCGCACCCAATGTGCTCTCCGGCGTGCAGTATTATTACTCTGTCGGTGCGGATTGGATGCCCATGGGCTCGAATACCTTGACCGTCACCGAAAACGGCACGAAGACCTATCGCTTCAAAGCCGTGAACCTCGCCGGTGTAGAAAGCTTCGAGAGCCCGTCTTATCCCGTACAAATGGATACTTCCTTAGATTCCATAGAGCGCAAACCCTCTATTTTGGTATTGCCGAGTGGCACAATCGGGGATTTCACCGACAAGCCCGTGACCTTCTCCCTCTTCTCGGAAGGCACCAAGGGAGACGTGACCTATTATTATAATGACGGCACCGGCTTTAAAGCCCTCGCCGGCAATATCTTAACTTTAAATCAAGATACCAACGCAGACTACACCTTCAAGGTAGTGGACAGCACCGGCAGAGAAAGCTCTGTGACCCCGGCATTCAACGTAAAGATTGACACCGACAGCCCCGAGCTTCTCGTTACGCCGAGCACAACCGTCTTTACCAATCAAGATGTACAACTGCAAATCACCGTAAAAGGCGTGGCGCAGGATGCCATTGAGTCCGTTTTGATGAACGGCAAGGATATAACCGCGCAAAACGTAGTGAATGTTTCCGAAAACGGTACTTATCACTTCGTACTCACCACTGTGAACGGCAAAACCGCCGCGGCGAGCGTGGAAATCCAAAATATCGATAAAGCAGCACCCTATGTTTATGATACGGCAGTATCTGCCCTTGCAGGCAAAACCGAACTTCTCGTGAAATACCGCGACGAGGGCAACGCCGGGGTGCTTCGTGCCGAATATCAAACCGTGACGGCAGACGGCGTAGAAAGCGCATGGAAGCCCTTTACAGGTGTTTCTACCGATGCAAACGGCGATACCCAGTTTACACCCCTTGTGATAGATTATGATTTTAGCGGTTCTGTTTTTGTTCGCCTCACCGACAACGCAGGCAACAGCAGTGAAAAAGTACAGGTTGCTGAAAACCTCGTGGTCGAGCATACCGCACTTTCCACCGTAAAGGTACAGGCAACCGCGAACGGCGCACCCTATGCAGCAGAAAGCTGGAGCAAACAAAATGTCTTATTAACGTTCAGCGCGAACGCCTATTCCGGCATTGCACAGTACCTCGTAAAATGCGATGACGGCGCATGGATGCCCTCAAACGGTAGCTATACCGTGGAAACCGCCGGCAGACACACCGTCTATGTCAAAGCGGTTTCAAACCAAGGCAACGAAAGCGCCGTGACAAGCTTCAAGGTAAATATCGACAAAGAAAGCCCTGTTTTAAAGGTCAACGTACAGGGCACAGTAAACGAATGGACCACCAGTGACGTACAGTTTAGCCTTTCGGCTTCTGCACTCTCCGATGTAACGTATTATTGCACCGACGGTGTCAGCGAAATCAAATTGCCCGACGGCGTATTTACCGCAAGCGAAGAGGGCGACAGAACCTACAGCTTCTATGCTGTAAATGCCGCAGGCGAAAAGAGCGAAGTTTATACTTACAACGTAAAAATCGACAAAGCGGCACCGACCCTCCAGTTCGAGCAGACAGAGACAAAGCCCGTAAATCATGCTTATGCCGTTTCGGTAAAGGCTGAGGCAGGCGTTTCTGGCGTAGCTTCTGTAACGGTCAATAATGCGCCGATCACAGACGGCAAATTCATCGCTACGCAAAACGGAGTTTATACCGTAACCGTTACCGCAAACAACGGCCTTACCAAGACCGAATGTGTAGAAATCACCAACATCGACACCCAAAAGCCGATCGTTACAGGCATCTATTTTGAAAAGACGAATGCAAGCGCTTTCAAACAGTTCTTGCATAAGCTCACGTTCGGGAACTTATTCGATTCCGCAATCGAAATTTCCGTGGATGCCTTCGACTACGGTTTGGGCATTCAAACGGTAGAATACCGACTTTTAAACGAGAACGGCGAGCCCGTGTCCGATTGGACAGCCTATGATGCGGCACACAAGCCCACGATTGAAACGGAATATAAGGGCTTCGTGGAAGCAAGAGCCACAGACGTTGCCGAAAACAGCTCCGAGGTCTTTACTTCCGCGGCAGTGACGGTGGATACTAGCGCTCCCACACCCGTAGAGCTGAAAGCCAAATCCAATGGCAAGACCTATACGCCCTCCGCTTGGACGGCAGACAGCGTAACCTTAGAGCTTTCCTCCACCGCGTTTTCCGAAATCGACCATTATGCCTACCGCGTAGACGGCGGCGAATGGATTTCTCTTTCGGGCAACAGCTTAACCGTAGACAGAAGCGGCGATTTCCTTTACAGCTTCAAGGCGGTTTCTAAGACGAATGCAGAAAGCGAAGTTAAAACTATGCATATCTGCATCGACAAAGAAGCTCCCGTGTTAACGGTAGAGCGTAGCGGCGGCGAAAACGGCTTCACAGCCGAAAATGTTACCTTTACGCTTTCGGCATCCGCACTGTCCGGCGTCACTTACTATTACAGCGACAACGGCATTACCTATAAAAAGTTAGAGGGAAGTGTGTTAACCCTTTCCGAAAATCAGGAGAAAAACTATACATTTAAAGCAGTCAGCGGCGCAGGTGTCAAGAGCGAAATCTCTGCACCGCAGGCGGTAAAAATCGACAAAGAAGCTCCGCAGTTTACACTCGAAGTATCCGCGCAAAAGCCCACCAATCAGCCCGTGAAGATTCAAATCAGCGGTGTGAAGCTTGGCTTGTCCGGCATAAAGTCCTTCACCGTGAACGGCACAGAGTTGGAAAGTCACAAGGCTTTTATTGCTGAGCAAAACGGCACTTATGTCTTTACCTTAACGGCAAATAACGGCAGAAGCACCACAAAGTCGGTTACCGTTTCCAATATCGACACCGAGGCACCGCGCGAAGTACAGGCGACTTTTACCGATGCGAATGGCAATGCTTCCTCCGATTCTGTATATTCGCATCAAGCGATTTTGACGCTCAGCGCCGCAGATGCCGAAACTATGGAATATCGTTTCGTAAATGCAGACGGCTCCGTAGCAGATTTCGGTATTTGGCATACCTATAAGGCAGAGAAGAAACCCGTTATCCAAAAGGATTTTAAAGGCTATGCCGAAGTTCGTGCGACCGATGCCGCAGGCAATGTTTCCGAAATCTTTAAAAGTGCAGCGGTTACCGTGGAAACCACCGCGCCGAAGTTAAAGCTTCGAGCTTTAGCAGGGGATGAAGCCTATAAAGCAGGCAAGTGGTCCGCAGTTCCTGTGACCTTATCCCTCGAAGCAAAAGCCTTTACCGATGTACAGTATTTTTATAAAGTTGCCGACGGCGATTGGCAGAAGCTTCCCGAAAATACGATGATTTTAGAGAACATCGGTGCTTATGATTACAGCTTCAAAGCGGTCAGTGCCTCTGGCTTAGAGAGTGAAATCGAGACGATTTCGGTCTGCATCGACACCGAAAAGCCCGAAGCACTCATCCTTGAAGCAAAGGCGGGAGAAACCAATATCTCCTCCGGCGCAACCGTCTCTTCGGATGTTTGCCTGTCTTTTTCCTCAAAGGCAGCTTCCGGCATTGCAAAATATCAATATCAGTTAAATGACGGCGCATGGAAAGACCTCGACGGCAACACTTTAAAAACCAATGGTGACGGCACCTATCATTACAGATTCCGTGCAGTCAGCGAATCCGGTCTTTTCAGCGAAGAAAGCGAGTTTACGGTGAATGTAGAAACAACGCCCGTAACCCCGCCGACAGAGCCGCAGGAGCCCTCCACAAAGCCTGAACCGCAGGAGCCAACCACAAAACCCGATGCACAAAAACCGGCGACAAAGCCGAGCAAGCCTCAGAGCGAACCTCAGAGCGAGCCGACCACTGAACCGGAAGCACAGACCGTGGACGGTCCTGTTATCATTCCGCAAACCGGCGGCAAAATCGCAGTCGGCGCGCTGACCTTCTCCCTGCTTTTGGCAGGCGGTGCAGTAGCGGTTCTTTCTAAAAAGAAAAAGAACAACAATGAGGATTAAATTCTTTTTAAACCTCTTTACGAATTCTACATAAGAACTAAAAAAACCTGACTCCGTTTTTTGACGGAGTCAGGTTTTTTATTTTTCAGTGTAAAGGTTTCCTTCGATGCAGAGGATCAAGAGTAATTTTTTGGGGTTTATAGTCTAACTGTAAATTTTTATTTTTTCTTCCCGGAGTAAATACACATAAACCCCACAGGAAACAACGCTGTCAAAGGCAATACCGCATCCGAACAGGAGGGCGATGCCACGGAGTGTAGGTGTCCAAACACCGGCAGAATAGAGAAGAAATGCGATTCCGTAATAAATGGTATTTGTAACGATAGATTCAAACAGCATATAGTTGGTTTTGCCTAAGCCGTAGAAGGTGGCATCAAACACATTTTGGAATGCATAGAGCACATAAAATCCAAGCAAAAGAAGAACGAGCGAAAACAGCTTGTCCACATCCGAATAGCCTAAAATATTTTGCATAAACGGTTTCCAAAGCGGAATACTGAGAATCCAAACCATACAGATAATCATTGTCAAGCCGAAGTAACCGAGAGAGTTTTTCTGAATGTTTTCTTTGCTTGTTGCAACCTCTTTTTTGATTAGTTCTGCCAGTTGTGTCACAGGAAGTAATAGCCAGCCCCAAATAAATCCGTTTGCGACCCAGTAGGTGCCTTGCTCATTGACAACATTGACCATGCGGACAATCATCAGCATATAGGCAATGTTACGAACAAAAGATTCAAGCCCCGAAAGCCCGCCGACTTTCAAGAAATCCTTTATCCATCGGAAAGAAAGCTTGTCACGGCTAAAGATATGTAGTCCTTCCTTTTTTAATAATGCTAAAGAAATAGCGAATAAAAGCGTGTTTACTAAAATGTTGGAATACCCGATGCCGTTTACACCAAGCTGTAAAGATATAGGCAGGGAAGATACCAAGAATACATCCGAAAGTAGGGAGAGGGCAAGTCTTGCCACAGTGAGGATATACATATAGTTTGCTTTGCCAAGCGTTGTAAGTGCCACTAAGGTGAAAGAGGACATAATGCTAAAAATATTGGCGACGCTCTCAATGCGAATGTAAGTAGCGGATGGCTCGAGAATAGTACTGTCTGCCGCCATAAGAACAAGCATGGGTTTTGCCGTGCAGAGGATGACGATGGCAAATACCGAGTAGATACAAAATGTCATAAGTAAACCACTTCTAATGCGGTTTTCAAATTCCTGTTTGTCTTTTAATACCTTACCGACAAAGAAAAACAGCGGCAAAATAATGGCTTCATTGAGAATTTCATAAAGCAGATTTACCCAAGAAAGCTGCCCCGCAATCGAATAAGACCATTCGTTCGGCATTTGTCCGAGAAAGAAAATTCGCACCGTCGAATATACCGTCGGACACAGTCCTAAAAACAGAAGTGCAAAGTAAAGCTTATAATCCACTCGCTTCAAAGAAACTTTCATTTTTTCCATTTGGATACCCCTTTTCCAAAAACAAAAAATTCTTGTAACTAAAGAACACATAATTTATATCTACAGTATAGCATAGAAGAGGAATGAATTCTACAAAATAGCTACAAGCAATTTTGCGGGTAGTAGGTCCCACAAAAAAACAGAACCCCAACGCGGGTTACGCGTTGAGGTTCTCGCCTGGCGGAGATGAAGAGATTTGAACTCTTGCGCCGGTTGCCCGACCTACCGCATTTCGAGTGCGGACCCTTCAGCCTCTTGGGTACATCTCCCTATATATGGCTCTTTTCTCAGAGCCTTGTGTGTTTTACCGAAATTCTTTACAGAAAATATTTCTGAAAGAAGCTCTCAAAACTGCTTAACTATTTTAGCAAACACGGGTGTTTTTGTCAATAGAAATCTGCGCGGAGACGGGATTCTTCGGGAAAGGGGAAGTATTTACAAAAAAGAAAAACGTTTTGCAGATTTTAAATTTTAAAAATTAAAAGACTTCACCCAATTCTAACCGCTTTTCGAAAGAAAAACTACATTTTACCTTAATATGTCGCTGAAAACAAAATTTGTCGCTTGCATTCTTTAATAATTTATTTTATTATATAAATTGCGATAGTTTGATATATTTTTTTAGGAGGCGGGCAAAATGGAATGCAGCTGTAAAGCGGTTCACAGCGATTTGTCGCTTTTGGAAGATGTCTTAAAGACCTATGCAAACACAAAGGGCAGTTTGATTACGATTCTGCAAAAAGCACAGGAAATTTATGGCTATCTGCCGATGGATGTCTTGGAGCATATCTCCGAGCGCACAGGGATTAAACCTGCGAAAATTTTAGGTGTTGCGACCTTTTATACACAGTTTAGATTGAAGCCGGTAGGCAAATATTTAATCTTACTTTGCAAGGGTACAGCCTGTCATGTAAATGGTTCGGATTTAATTGAAAAAACGATTATCGAAACGCTTGGTATCCATGACGGCGAAACCACAGAGGATGGACTTTTCACCCTCAAAAACGTGGCATGCCTCGGTTGCTGCAGTTTATCGCCGGTTATGATGATTAACGACGAGACCTACGGCACCCTGACACCGCAAAAGACCAAGGATATTTTGGCGGAGCTTACGAAACAGGCAAAGGAGGCAGACAATGGCTGATAGAATTGTAGTCGGCATGGGTTCCTGCGGAATTGCCGCGGGCGCAGGTAAGGTGTATAACGCCCTTACTGCTTTAACTGCCGAAGAAAAGGACGTAAAGCTTTCGATTACCGGCTGTATCGGTATGTGCTTCTTAGAGCCGATTGTAGATGTTTATGACGGCAAAACCTTTTTGCGCCGCCTTGTAAAGGTGCAGGAAAAGGATGCTGAAACGATTGTAAATGCCGTAAAATCCGATGACCTTTCGGCTTTGGATGCTTTGAGCATCACCGACGAGGATGCCGGATTCTTAGAAAAGCAAACGAGAATTGCCCTGCGGCATTGCGGTCTTTTAGACCCCGAAAATATTGAAGATTACAAAACCTTTGACGGCTATAAGGCGCTCGCCATGGCGCTTTCTTCCATGAGCCCGGAGGACGTGATTGAAGAAATCAAAGTCTCCGGCCTTGCAGGACGCGGCGGCGCAGGCTTCCCGACTTGGTTCAAATGGAACGAAGCCAGAAAATCAAAGGGCGAAGAAAAATATTTGATTTGTAATGCGGATGAAGGCGACCCCGGTGCGTTCATGGACAGAGCGATTATCGAGGGTGACCCCCATGCGCTGATTGAAGGCATGCTCATCGGCGCTTATGCCATTGGTGCCAAAGAAATGATTGTCTATGTGCGTGCGGAATATCCTCTTGCCATTAAGCGTTTGGAAAATGCGATTGCACAGGCAGAAGAGGCGGGCTTCTTAGGCGAAAATATTTTAGGCAGTGGCTTCTCCTGCAAGATGCGTATTAAAGCCGGCGCAGGTGCTTTCGTTTGCGGCGAAGAAACCGCACTGATTGAATCCTTAGAGGGCAGCCGCGGTATGCCGCGCTTAAAGCCGCCCTTCCCGGCACAGGAGGGCTATTGGAGAAAGCCTTCCAACATCAATAACGTAGAAACCTATGCCAACGTCGCTTGGATTCTCTTAAACGGCGGCGAGGCTTTCTCAAAAATCGGTACAGAAAACAGCAAGGGCACGAAGGTATTTGCCTTAACGGGTAAGGTGCGCCGTGGCGGCCTTGTCGAAGTGCCGATGGGTAAGACCCTGCGCGAGGTCATTTTTGACATCGGCGGTGGCATTAAAAACAATAAAAAGTTTAAGGCTGTACAGCTCGGCGGCCCGTCCGGCGGCTGTATTCCCGAATCTCTTTTAGATACCGTTATCGACTATAAGGAACTCGGCAAAACCGGTGCGATTATGGGTTCCGGCGGTATGGTTGTTATGGATGAAACCGCCTGCATGCTTGGTATGGCGAAATTCTTCCTCGACTTTACGGCGAAGGAATCCTGCGGTAAATGCGTACCTTGTCGTTTGGGCACAAAGCGTATGCTCGAAGTGCTCACGAGAATTACAGAAGGCGAGGGCGAACCGGGCGACGTAGAGCTTTTAGAGGAGCTTTGCGCTTCGATTAAGGATGCTTCTCTTTGCGGTCTCGGTCAAACTGCACCGAACCCCGTGCTGACAGCGCTTCGTTATTTCCGTAATGAATTTGAGGCACACGTCAACGAAAAGAAATGTCCGGCAGGTGAGTGCACAGCGCTCATCACCTATAAAATCAATGCCGAACAGTGCCGCGGCTGTACGCTTTGCGCCAGAAACTGCCCCGTACACGCGATTAGCGGCGCGGTAAAACAGCCCCATGTGATTGATACAGAAGTCTGCATCCGTTGCGGCAAATGTTTGGATTCGTGCAGATTCGGCGCTGTGGAGGTAGAATAATGGAACTTGTGAAACTTATTATAGACGGAAAACCCGTGGAAGTGCCGGCAGGTACAACGCTTTTAAACGCCGCCACAGCCAATGGGATTAAAATTCCGAACCTTTGCTATGACGGCAGAGTTGAGCTTTACGGCGCCTGCGGTCTTTGTGTGGTTGAAGCCGAGGACTCTCCGAAGCTTTTAAGAGCCTGCTCGACCCTTGTGCGCGACGGCATGGTGGTGCATACGCATACCGAGCGCGTAGACAGAGCCAGAAAAGTGGCTCTCGAGCTTTTGCTTTCCGACCATGACGGCGATTGCAAAGCCCCCTGTACCAAGGCTTGTCCGGCGAATACCGACTGCCAGGGCTATGTAAGCCTGGTTGCCAACGGCGAATACAAGGAAGCCGTTCGCGTGATTAAAGAAAAAATTCCGCTTCCGTCCTCTATCGGTCGAGTTTGCCCGCATCCGTGCGAAAAAGAATGCCGCCGTCAGTTCGTCGATGAACCGATTGCGATTGCGGCACTCAAGGGCTTTGCTTCCGATATGGATATGGCAAGCGATGACCCCTATGTACCGTCCGTAGAGCCGGATACCGGTAAAACCGTGGCGGTTGTCGGCGGCGGCCCCGGCGGCTTGACCGTGGCAAACTTCCTGCGCCGTATGGGTCATGCGGTAACCGTGCTCGATGCTATGCCCAAAATGGGCGGTATGCTGCGTTACGGCATTCCCGAATACAGACTCCCCAAGGCGATTTTGGATAAGGAAATCGCACAGATTGAGTCACTCGGCGTCACCCTTAAAAACGGCGTAAAAATTGGCAGAGACGTAACCGTTGCAGAATTGCAGAAGGATTACGATGCTGTAGTATTGGCGGCAGGTGCATGGCAGAGCAGCTTTATGCACGTGCCCGGCGAAACCTATCAAAACGTATGGGGCGGCATCGACTTTTTGCGTGAAGTAGCGCTTCAAAATGCACCCGAAATCGGCGATAAGGTAGCCGTTGTCGGCGGCGGTAATACCGCTATGGATGCCTGCCGCACAGCCATTCGTTTGGGTGCTAAGGAAGTCTATGTGCTTTACCGCAGAACCGAAGCGGAAATGCCTGCGGAAAAGGAAGAAATCGAAGATGCAAAGGCAGAGGGCGTAACCTTTAAATTCCTCTCTGCACCGCTCGAATATACAGAAGAAAACGGCAAGCTCACCGGTGTTACCGTGCAGAAAATGCAGCTCGGCGCACCCGATGCGAGCGGCAGACGCCGTCCCGAGCCTATCGAAGGGGAGACGGAGTTTATCGCGCTCGACACAGCGATTATCGCCATCGGTCAAAAGCCGAATTTAGAGGGCTTTGAAGCCGTAGAGGCAACCAAGAGAAATACCGTTGCGGCAGATGAAGAAACCTTCCGTACCTCTTTAGAGGGTGTATTTGCGGTCGGTGATATGACGAACCGCGGTGCATCCATTGCTGTTGCCGCTATCGGCGAAGCGCAAAAAGCGGCGGTGGTTATCGACCGTTATTTAGACGGCGAGCTCGTGCCCTATAAGAAACCGTATTTTGTCGAAAGAACCTTAGAAAAGAGCTTCTTCGAGAAGTTTGAGAAAGCACCGCGTGTCGAAATGCCGAAGCGTGATTTCGCCGAAGCTAGACACGATTTCAAGGAAGTGGCTTTGGGTCTTAGCCCCGAAGCGGCGGAAAAAGAAGCCATGCGCTGTCTCGAATGCGGCTGTCATGATTATTACGAATGTAAGCTCATTGCTTATGCAAACGAATACGATGTAAAGCCGTCTCGCTTCAAGGGCGTCAAACACAGTTACGAAATCGAGAGCAACGAACAGCTCATCACCCGCGACCAGAATAAATGTATTCTTTGCGGTCTTTGTGTTCGTGTCTGCGAAGAGAAAATGGGTAAGGCGGTTTTAGGCCTTTTAGGCAGAGGTTTTAACACGATTGTTCAGCCCGAATACGCTTTGCCGCTTGACCAGAGCAGCTGTATTCTTTGCGGTCAGTGCGAAGCGGTTTGCCCGACCGGTGCTCTGCGTATTCAGCAGCCGACCAAGAAGCGTTTGGTTGCAAAAGAGGAAACTAAGGAAACCGTTTGCAATCTCTGCTCTGCACACTGCAAGCAGGAAATGCGCCATGTCGGTAATCTTGTGACACGTGCCGTACCCTACGGTAAAACAGGCATCCTTTGTAAGGGCGGTCGATTCGCTGTCCTTGCGGCACAGGAAAACGGCAAGGTCGCATCCACAGAGGATTATGCAAAGCTTCGCGCGACACTCGGCGAAGAGCCGGTCGTTGTAGCAGGACCGACAGCCACCTTAGAGGAACTGTATTTCTTAAAGCAGAACTTTAAAAAGGTGTACGCCGCTATGCAGGAAACTGCCGCAGGCTACGAGAGTGCAAAGCTGTTAGAGCTTGCACCGGTCAGCGAATTAAAGGAAGCGAAAGCCTTGCTTCTTTTTGATGCCGAACTGCCCGAAAATGTTTCTGCTGACTTTGTAGCGGCGATTGCACCCGTTCAGGTGGAGGGCGCAAATCAGCAGATTTTCACAGCACCCTTTACGGCAGAAGAAGGCACCTATCTGCACGCGGCGGATACCGTTTCCACCATGCAGGCGGTCGTTACCTCGAAGCTTCCGACCAAGCTTTCGGCACTTTCTGCACTTTTAGAGCAGGAGCTTTCTGCAAAGGCGCTTTTGGAAAATCTCAAAAAAGAATACAAGAATCTTGCAAATTCCAAGGAAAATGCTATAATAGACGAGAACACGGTGAGAGCCGGAGACCCCTATAAGGTGAATGTAAATGCACCTTTGGTTTCCGATTTTACACGCCGTTTCTAAGTTAAAATATACGGCACGAGGTGCTTTGGGTAAGCCAAAGTGAAAAGGGAACACGGTGGAAATCCGTGACAGCCCCCGCTACTGTAAGTATCGCGTTTCTTCCAAGATGTCACTGCCTTTGCGGCGGGAAGACGGAAGAAATGGCTATCGGTACGAAGCCAGGAGACCTGCCTCATGCTTTGTGCAAAAATTCTTTCGGTGGGAGAGAAGTATGCAGACAAAGCGGTATTTTTAAAATACTTTCTTGTGATTGCATCGGGCGAGGTCTCTCTATTTTTAGAGACCTCGCTTTTTTTGCCGGAAAGGAGGAAACTAAAAACAAACATCCGGCTTTTATAAAACCAATGTAATGTAGAAAGGAATAAAATCATGAAAAAAACAGTATCCGTTCTTTTAGCCGTTTTAATGCTTTGCACCATGGCACTCCCGTCCTTTGCGGCAGGCAATTCCGTGCAGGCAGAAATCGACAATTTGGTAGGCTGGCTCAGCGTCCCCGCCAATTCCAAAATCAATTATGAAGACACTTCCAAGGTTTACGGTGCAGCAGACTGGATTGCTTTGGACTTTGCACGCGCAGGCGTAGAAGTACCGAAGGAATATGCACCTTATCTCGAAGCTGCACTTCCCAATGCTACCCTTTATCCCAGTGATATGGCTAGAGTTTATTTAGGTGCAGCCGCAGCCGGCATGGATGTTCAGAACATCGGCGGCGTGGATTTAGTTAAGGCTTTGAGCGAAGTTTCCTACAAAGACCAAACTTATATGTCCAGCCTTATTTTCCCACTTTTGGCTATGGATTATAATAAGGAAATTTCCTTCCCGGATGCCAAAAGACAGGAAATCATCGACACCATTTTAGCGGCACAAAAGCCCATGGGCGAAGAATTCGGCGGTGCATTTAACTGGGATACCAACCCGGCAAACAGCGTAGATACCGACACAACTGCTATGGTCATTTGCGCGCTTGCACCCTACAGAGCAGAAAATCCGCAGGTGCAGACCGCTATCGACAATGCACTTAGCTACATTAAATCTGTAAAGGCAGACAACGGCGGTTATGGTCATCCGCAGTGGGGCGTTAGCCCGGAATGTACCGCACAGGTTGTCATTGCGCTTTGCACCCTCGGTATCGACCCGACATGCGAAGAATATTCCAACAACGGCAAAACCCCGATTGATGCTTTAAAATCCTATATGTTAGAGAGCGGTGCAGGTGCCTACGGTAGCGCCAATGCTATGACCACCGAACAGACCTTACGCGGCTTTGTAGCTTATGACCGCTTCTTAAAGGGTGAAACCGCTTTCTATGACGGCAATAAGGCTATGGAACCCGAGCAGCCCACAGAAACCCCCAGCGAAACTCCGAGTGAAACACAACCTGAAGCACAATCCCAAACCGAAGCACCGGCAGAAAATCCGACCACTTCCACCGAAGTGCCCGAAATTCCCAAAACCGGCTTCGGTAAGAGTGCAGCACCGGTTCTCATGACCGCGGCTCTCTTCGGCGCAGCTGCTCTTGTAATGAAGAAAAAGCATGACTAAAAAACTTCTTTCCCTATGTCTTTGCTTCGTATTTCTCTTTTGTGCGTGCCAAAAAACAGGGCAGACCGAGGAATCTACAACGGCGCCTACAGAAGCTGTAGAGGCTTCCTTGCAGGAGGAAACAACGCTTCCCGAAGCACAATCGGGAGATACCGAAGCACAATCCGGCGAAAATAACGCTGTGTCGTCTGGGACATCCAATGCTCCGGCGGCACAGCCGAATGCGCCGAAACCGCATACGCCGAGTGGACAAAAACCGCCGCAGGTCAATGCCGATACGCCGAATACCCCCGAAAGCCCCGAGGCGAACGATGAAATTATTTTAACCCCCGTTCCGCCGACTGAGGTAAAGCCGGATCCGAAAAAGGAAATTACGGTTTCGGTTTCGGTCGATTGTCATACGGCAATCGAGTGGGGCATCCTCGAAAAGAAGCCCGAATTAAAGGGCAGACTTCCCGAAAACGGCGCGATTCTTTCCGGTGAAGTGACGGTAAAAGAGGGCGAAAGTGCTTTAAAAGCTTTAAAAAAAGCCCTCAAAAAGAACCGTGTGGCAATTAACGAATCCGACGGCTATATTCGAAGTATAGCAGGACTTTCGGAGTTCGATTGCGGCAGATCCAGCGGCTGGATGTATCGCGTGAATGGAAAATTCCCGAATATTTCTTCGGCGGATTATCCTTTAAAAGACGGCGACAAAATTGAATTTTTATATACCTGTAAGATGGGAGACATTGCTTCGTGAACGCAAACCGCACCTTTTTTTACAAACTCCATACAGGCACGCTTTTGTGCCTTATGCTCGCCGTTTCCAGTGTAACGGCGTTTTGCGTGCACCCCTTTGTTTCCGTTTTAGCGTGTGTTTTGGGTACGCTCTCTTTCCTTTGCTACGGCAAGGCGAAGGAGTGGCGTGCCCTTTGTCGTTTTTGCCTGCCGATTGCCGTTTGTATTTTGCTGTTTAACGTCCTGTTTAACCGCAACGGTGCAACCGTGCTTTTCTATATCGGCGATGATCCTGTGCTTTTAGAAAGCTTCCTTTTTGCCTTTTTTTCGGCACTTTCCTTTTGTGCCGTTACGTTTTGGTTCTCTTTTTTCTGCCTGTTTTTAGATGCCGACCGCATTTTCCTGTTCTTTGGCGGCATTTCTAAGAATTTTGCCCTTTTGTTTTCACTTTCTATGGCACTCGTGCCGAAAACACTCGCAAAATATGCCGAAATCAAAGCGCAGGCCAAAGAGACCGAGGATAAGCGCAAAAAATTAACCAATCTTGTTTTGCATCTTGCCACACTGCTTTCCTGGGTGTTAGAGGATTCCTTTGAAACCGCGGTTTCCATGAAAGCCCGAGGCGCACTGTTAAAGAAAAAGCGAAAAACAAGCAAACGAAATTTTTCTTTTTGGAATACTTTGCTTTCCGTCTTTTCTTTGATGATGCTTCTTGCGCCCTTTGTTTTTGCACCCTTAAAGCGCAGTATTTATCCGATATTTCAGCTCGATGCCTATTTTCAAAACGCATTTTTACCATACAGCCTGTTAATGATTTTATACAGCTTACCGCTGATTTTTAAAGGAGGGGAGGAACTCAAATGGAAATCTATAGAGCAGAAAAATTAAGCTTTGCCTACGCCGGCTCGGATAGAAAGGCACTTAAAAATCTTAGCTTTTCCATAGAGCAAGAGGATTTCATTTTACTTGCCGGTGCTTCCGGCAGTGGTAAAACCACGCTCCTTCGTTCCCTCAAAAAAGAATTGTTCCCCAGCGGCACAAAAGAAGGAGAGATTTTTTATAAAAATGCACCCATAGAAGCTCTGCCCGATGCGCGTTCGGCCTCGGAAATCGGCTATACCGCGCAAAATCCCGATACGCAAAATGTCGCCGAATATGTGAAAAATGAGCTTGCCTTTTTATTGCAAAATCTTTCCTATCCCGATGAAGAAATCGCTCTGCGTGTGGCGCAGACCGTGAGCTTTTTCGGTACGGAATCTCTTTACAGACGAGAGGTTTCCACGCTCTCCGGCGGCGAAAAACAGACCGTGCATTTAGAAAGCGTGTTCGTTTCCGAGCCAGAGGTGCTCCTTTTAGATGAGCCGCTCGCACAGCTCGACCCCTTTTCCGCCGAGCGATTTTTAGAAGCACTTCGCAAAATCAAAGAAGAAACTGCCGTCACCGTGGTGATTTCCTCCCATAATATTTTGCCGCTTTTGCCGCTTGCCGATAAGGTGCTCTATATGGAAGCGGGCGAGGGTACTTTCTTCCCTTCGGTCGATGCCTTTTTAGAAGCGCATCCCAAAGCTTCTCTCTATTCCGAGATTTTAAAAAAACTGGAGATAGAAGCAGAAGCCCAGCCCAAAACGATTGCCCAGTGCCGCAAAGCGGTTTCGGCGCATCTCGAAAGCCTAGAAGCGGTTTCGCCTGTTTCAACAGAGTGTGCAGATAAAACGCCACTTTTGGAATTTAAAAATACCTCGTTTCGCTATCAAAAAAATGGCGAAGATATTTTATCGGAACTCAATTTCTCCCTCTACGGCGGCGAGATTTTCACGATTGTCGGCGCAAACGGTGCCGGCAAAAGCACCTTACTGCGTTTAGCTTCGGGGCAGAATAAGCCGTATTTTGGCAAAGTGAAGCTCACGAAAGGCAAAAAAGTGGCGCTTGTACCGCAAAATCCGCAGGCAGTGTTTGCTTTTGATTCCGTTCTCGAAATTTTGGAGGCGGCACGGCAGTTCCCGAGCCTTAAAACGGTGTATCGCAATTTCCAAAAGGAAAATCCCGCAAAGGATATGTCCGTGAGTGCCGAAACCTTGCAGGTGGTGCAGAATTTGGGAATTGAAGATACCCTGTATTGCAATCCCTTTGACCTTTCCGGCGGTCAGCAACAGCGTGTCGCCATTGCACGCGCGCTCTTACAAAATCCCGATGTTTTGCTGTTCGATGAAGCGACCAAGGGCTTAGAAGAAACAAGAAAACAGGCACTTTTGGAAATCCTGCGGCAGTTAAAAGCGCAGGGCAAGGCCATTTTGCTCGTCACACATGATTTGGATTTCGCCGCCGAAGCCTCCGACAGAACGGCGCTTCTCTTTGACGGCAAGCTTCTCGGTAGAGACAGCGTGCACGCCTTCTTTACGAAAAATGCGGTCTATACCTCGACCGTTTCTAAGATTTTTGCGGCAGTGCCGAGGGAAATCCGCCCCATCTCCATAGAGGAGGTGCACCATGCAAAAACGTAAATTTTTTACGCTCACCCGTCTGATTTCCGTTGCCGTCATGACGGCGATGGGCGTTTTCGGACGCATTGCGTTTGCCGCAATTCCGAATTTTAAACCTACCCTTGCCATCGTTATTTTATCGGGGATTGCCTTCGGACCTGCCTCCGGCGGATTGGTTGGCGCGCTCTCTGCACTTATCTCGAATTTCTACTTCGGGCAGGGACTTTGGACACCCGTGCAGATGTTTGCTATGGGGATTTGCGGCGTGCTTGCGGGTTTGTTAACAAAATGTAAATTCCTAAAGAATCTGTGGGAAATCGTGGCTTTCGGCTTGTTCTGTGCTTTTCTTTATGGTATGATACTAGACACATGGCACGTGCTTTGTTTCGTGCGACCACTGAACAAAGCGACCGTTTTAGCCAGCCTTTCGGCATCGGTTGCTTTTAACCTGTCTCACGCGCTTGCCACCGTGCTTTTTTTATTGCTTTTGGCGATGCCGTTTTTGCGAAGACTTCGCAGAATCCTTCAAAAATACGGCGAATTAGAGCCGAAAGAATAACCCCTTAGAAAACGAGGATTTTTCAATGTTTGGCTATGTAAAGGTCTTTAAACCCGAGCTAAAGGTGCGGGAATATGAAGAGTATAAAGGCGTTTACTGCACCCTTTGCCGCACGCTCGGTAAAGAATTTGGGCAGACGATGCGTATGACGCTGAGCTATGACGCCACCTTTTATGTTCTCCTTTCCGCCATGGTCAAATCCAAGGAAAATCCCGAGTTTAAAACAGGCCGATGTGCCTTTAATCCCGCGAAAAAATGTCAGTATCAGCAAAACGATGCGGCAATTTATAAAGATGCCGCTGCGCTGACTGTCATCCTTTCTTACCAAAAACTGGTGGATGACAAAAAAGACAGCGGCTTTTTCAAAAAATGTGCTGTGCACATGGTTTTTCCGCTGCTAAAAGCCAAATATAAAAAGGCGAAGAAATCTTATCCGCGTTTCGCAGAAATTGCCGAGGAAACCATGCGCCGTCAAGCAGAAGCCGAAAATCGAAAAACGGCTTCCACAGACGAAGCGGCAGAGCCGACCGCAAGAGGTCTCGAGTATCTCTTTACGGAGGGCATTCCCGAAGGCACGCAGAAAACGGTTTTGGCGCGAACGGCTTATTGCGTAGGACGATTTGTTTATTTAATCGATGCCTATGACGATATGAAGTCCGATTTTAAATCCGGCGCGTATAATCCTTTCCTTTTGAAATATGAGATTCAGGAGGAAGAAGCGCTCTACAGCGAAGCGGTTCACGAAGATATTCTAAAAACCTTACATCTTACCGCAAACGAAGCGGCACTTTCGTTTAATCTTTTAGACGGCAAGCTGCACCGCGGTATTCTGGAAAATATTTTATACGACGGCTTAGAAGAGCAAATTACAGCTGTTCGAAAGACCTATGAAAAGGTGAGAAAATCAGATGGCGAATCCTTATGAAATTTTAGGTGTTCCTGAAACGGCAACCGAGGAACAAATTAAAGATGCTTATAGAGATTTGGCGAGAAAATACGGCGACGAAGCCTATATGGGCGGTCCGCTTGCCGATGTTGCCAAACAGAAAATGGAAGAGCTCGATAGAGCTTATGATATTATCGTAGCCGAGCGCCGCGGGCAAGAGCCGCCGCGTTACGACGCAAATACAAATACCGGCAGTCAAAGCCAAACGGCAAACGGCGGTTATCAGAATACGTATAACGCCGGTTACTCTAATCCATATAATGACTATACCTATGCGCCCTCCCAGTTTTCGGATGTGCGTGCCAAAATCAACGGCGGCAGAATCGACGATGCCGAAACGATTTTAAACGGTATTCCCCGTGTGCAGAGAACCGCAGAATGGTATTTCTTAAAGGGTCAAATCCAACAGCGGCGCGGCTGGCTGGATGAAGCCTTGAAAAACTATACAACGGCTTGCCAAATGGAGCCGGGAAATAAAGAATATGCCGACGCCTACGCGGCACTGCATCGCAACGCATCCGGCGGCTATCGCCAAACCGGCAGAGGCGGCGGTTGTACCAATCCCTGTGACCTTTGCTCCTCCTTGCTTTGCGCGGATTGCTGCTGCGAATGCATGGGCGGCGACCTCATTCCGGGATGCTAAATCATGCGTAACCCGTCTTTTCAAAACTCCTCCCGTACCGCGCTCGGGGGCATTGTAGCCGCACTTTCCGTTACGATGATGTTACTCACCACCGTGATTCCCGTGCTTTCTTATGCACTGCCTGCTATGGCAGGCATCTTACTTATCCTCATTGTGATTGAGGTCGATAAAAAATGGGCATTCGGCGTTTATACCGCTGTCAGCATTTTGGCTCTGCTCATTTTACCCGATAAAGAAGCCGCTCTCATGTATGTCTTTTTCTTCGGGCACTATCCCATTATGAAAGCCATTTTAGAGCAGAAATTCCAAAAGGTCATCCTTTGGATTTTCAAATTTCTTCTCTTTAACGCCTGCGTTGTGGCGGCCTATCTTGTGATTATTTACGTGTTCCAACTGCCGTTTGAGGAAATGGAGGAATACGGTAAATGGGCGATTTGGGGTCTTTTGGCGCTGGGCAATGTGGTTTTCATTGTTTATGATATTGCGCTTTCCCGTCTTGTGACGCTTTATCTTTTAAAATTGCGCCCGAGTGTCAGAAAGCTCTTTCGTTTTTAATTCCATAGATTTCGGTGGATTTTGCCCTGTGCAGAATCCGCCTTTTTCTTTTTGCCAAAAAAAGAAACGACATTTCCATAAAAATCGTCGAAATCTTTTCTTTTACTACCTTTTCAAAATCTAAAAATTATGGTAAAATAGAAAAAATCCACAAAAGGAGATAAGATACAATGATTTCAGATGAAAGAGTAGTAGAAATTTTGAAAGAAGCAGGCGTGCTTTTAGAGGGTCACTTCCTCTTAACTTCCGGCCGCCATTCCAATCGTTATTTGCAGTGTGCAAAAATCTTCCGTAACACCAAATACAGCGAAGAGCTTTGTGCAGCTCTCGGCGAAAAATATAAGGATGAAAATGTAGATGTTGTTATCGGCCCCGCTATGGGTGCTGTGCAAATGGCTTATGAAGTAAGCCGTTCTTTGCAGTGCGAAAACTTCTTCACCGAGCGTGATGAAAACGGCAAGATGACTCTTCGCCGTGGTTTTGTTGTTACCCCCGGTATGCGTGTTTTAGTTGTAGAAGACGTAGTTACCACCGGTGGTTCCGTTCGTGAAGTTATCGACCTTGTAAAAGAAGCCGGCGGCGTTGTTGTCGGTGTTGGCTCTGTTGTAGACAGAACCGCAGGCAAGGTAGATTTCGGTGTACCGTTCAAGGCAGTTTATGCCGCAGACGTACAGTCTTGGGAAGCTGACGAGTGCCCGCTTTGCAAAGCAGGCGACCTTGAGCTTGTTAAGCCCGGCAGCCGCAAGAAATAAACATGGCAGAACAGCAGAAGCCTTTTGCGCCGCACGGTGGGCACAGAGCCAGACTGCGTGCGCGGTTTAAGGCGGAGGGACTTTCCGGCTTTGCCGACCATAATGCCTTAGAGCTGTTGCTCTTTTACTCGATTCCGCAACGGGATACGAACGAGCTTGCCCATAAGCTCATTGCCGAATTTGGCTCGCTTTCCGGTGTGTTCGATGCCAGCCTCGATGCCTTGATGCACGTGGACGGTGTCGGCGAAACGACGGCGGTTTTAATTAAAATGATGCCCGAGCTTTTCGCAAAATACGAGCAGGATAAGGTCAAAAAGAATGCTTTGATTTTAAATTCGGCGCAAGCGGCGGGGGAATATCTCGCTTCGCTCTTTGTCGGTAAAACCAAAGAAAACCTCATTGCTGTTTGCATGAATCATAAATGTAAGGTCACCAACACCGTCACCATAACCGAGGGGACGGGGGACAGCACCGAGCTGAATCTTCGCAAAATTGCAGAAGCGGCAATCAATTCCAATGCCTCCTCTGTGATTTTAGCCCACAATCATCCTGCCGGTGTGGCAGTTCCGTCTGCCGCGGATGTGGAGCTGACACGGCATATGATTTTGTGTCTTAAAAATTTTGACATCACGGTGCAGGACCATTTCATTATCGCCGGAAAAGACTGGTTCTCGATGGCGGCAAGCAAACGATTTTCTGCAATGTTTGAATAAGAAATAAAGGATTGCTCTTTTTAGAGCAGTCCTTTTTATTTTCTAAAAATTCAAAGATTTTTTAAAATTTTTAACGGTTCTTGTCTTCCTTTTTTTTAGAGGTTTGTGGTATACTAAAAGATATGGATGAACAGAAGAAAGCCGAAAACGAAGCAAAAGGAGGACCACCGTATGGAACAGTTTAAATTAGTTGCGCCCTATAAACCTATGGGCGACCAGCCGGAGGCCATAAATAAGCTCGTAGAAGGCTTAGAAAAAGGCTATCAGGAGCAAACCTTATTGGGTGTTACCGGCTCCGGCAAAACCTTTACCATGGCGAATATTATTGAGCGTGTGCAGCGCCCGACCCTGGTTTTGGCGCACAATAAAACCTTGGCGGCACAGCTCTGCTCGGAATTTCGGGAATTTTTCCCCGACAGCGCCGTGGAATATTTCGTGTCATATTATGACTACTATCAGCCCGAAGCCTATATCGCGAATACCGATACCTATATCGAAAAGGATTCGGCGATTAACGATGAAATCGACCGCCTACGCCACTCGGCGACCTCGGCACTTTCCGAACGTCGGGACGTCATCATCGTGGCGAGCGTATCGTGCATTTATACCTTGGGCGACCCGATTGATTATCGCACCATGGTTATTTCTCTGCGCGAGGGGATGCAAAAAGACAGGGACGAGCTGCTAGAGCAGCTGGTTGCCATTCAATATGAACGCAATGATATTAATTTTATACGTAACAAATTCCGTGTGCGCGGCGATGTAGTCGAAATCTTTCCTGCCTACTCGAATGATACGGCGTTTCGCATTGAATTTTTCGGTGACGAAATCGACCGCATCAGCGAAATCAATCCGATTACGGGTCAGGTGAAAGAGGTGCTTTCGCACGTAGCGATTTTCCCAGCCTCGCATTATATCGTGCCGCCCGAAAAAATGGAAAAAGCCACCGAAGAAATCCTAAACGAAATGGAAGAATGCGTGGCGCAGTTTGAAAAAGAGGGCAAGCTCATCGAAGCTCAAAGAATCCGCCAAAGAACGGAATACGATGTGGAAATGCTTCGTGAAACCGGCTTTTGCAAGGGTATTGAAAACTATTCCCGTGTCATGTCCGGCAGAGAAGCGGGCAAGGCCCCCTGTACCTTGCTCGATTATTTCCCCGATGACTTTTTGCTCTTTATCGACGAATCCCACGTGACCTTGCCGCAGGTGCGCGCCATGTACGGCGGTGACCGCTCGAGAAAAGAATCTTTAGTCAATTACGGCTTCCGTTTGCCGTCGGCATATGATAACCGACCGCTGACCTTCGACGAATTTTACTCCAAAATCGGGCAGAAAATCTTCGTGAGTGCAACACCCGGCCCGTTGGAGCAGGAAAAGAGTGCACAGGTCGCGGAGCAGGTTATTCGACCGACCGGCCTTTTAGACCCCGAAATTTTCGTGCGCCCCATTGAAGGACAAATCGAAGATTTAATCTCCGAAATCCACGTGCGTGCCGAGCGAAAGGAACGCGTGCTGGTTACTACACTTACCAAGAAAATGGCAGAAAATTTAACCGATTTCTTCGAACAGCAGGGCATCCGCGTGCGCTATATGCACTCCGATGTTGATACCATTGAGCGTATGGAAATTATCCGTGATTTGCGTCTCGGGCATTTCGATGTTTTAATCGGTATTAACCTTCTGCGTGAAGGTCTCGACATTCCCGAGGTGTCCTTAGTCGCGATTTTAGATGCGGATAAGGAGGGCTTCTTGCGCTCCGAAACCTCGCTTGTGCAGACGATTGGCAGAGCGGCAAGAAATGCAAACGGCGAAGTCATTATGTATGCCGATTCCGTTACGCCGTCTATGGAGCGCGCGATTGAAGAAACGGTGCGCCGCCGTGAAAAACAGCAAAACTATAACGAAGCGCACGGCATTGTGCCGAAAACCATTCAAAAAGATGTTCGCGAGATTTTGGAAATCTCCTCGCATAAGGACGATAAGCCCAAAAAGCGCATGAGTGCTTTGGAAAAGCAGGAGCTTATCAAGAAATTAACCGCAGAAATGCAGGCGGCTTCTCAGCTTTTAGAATTCGAGCACGCCGCCATGCTGCGTGATAAAATTAAAAAATTAAAGGAGGAACGCTGATGGCAAGTAAAGATATTATTGTAAAAGGTGCGGCGGAGCACAACTTAAAAAATATAAATGTAACGATTCCACGCGATAAGCTGGTTGTCTTTACAGGACTTTCCGGCTCGGGCAAATCCTCCTTGGCATTCGATACCATTTACGCCGAAGGGCAAAGACGCTATGTGGAATCGCTTTCCTCTTATGCGCGCCAGTTCTTAGGGCAAATGGAAAAACCGAATGTGGAATCTATTGAGGGACTTTCACCCGCCATTTCTATTGACCAGAAAACCACCTCGAAAAATCCACGTTCCACCGTGGGCACGGTAACCGAGATTTATGACTATTTGCGTCTTTTATATGCCCGTGTCGGTGTGCCGCACTGCCCGGTCTGCGGTCGGGAAATCACCCGCCAGTCTGTCGATACCATTATCGACAAGGTGCTTTCGCTCGGCGAGGGCACTAGACTGCAAATCATGGCACCCATTGTTCGCGGCAGAAAAGGCGAGCATACCAAAGAACTCGATGCCGCACGCCGCTCGGGCTTTGTCCGTGTACGCGTTGACGGCAGCATTTATGATTTGTCTGAGGATATTGCTTTAGATAAAAATATCAAGCACACTATTGAAATTGTCGTCGACCGTATTGTGATTCGTGCGGATGTGCGTAGCCGCTTGGCGGATTCCGTGGAAACGGCGATTTCTTTAACGGGCGGCACGGTGCTCGTCAGCCCCATGGAGGGGGAGGATCTCCTCTTTTCGCAGAATTATGCCTGCCCCGAGCACAACATTTCCGTGGATGAATTATCCCCACGTATGTTCTCTTTCAATAATCCCTACGGCGCTTGCGAAACCTGCACGGGTCTCGGCGTCTTTTTGACCGTAGACCCCGATTTGGTTATCCCGGATAAATCTCTTTCGATTCGTGAGGGGGCTATCAAGGCGAACGGCTGGTCGAACGTGGAAACTAGCACCATTGCGCGGATGTACTATGAAGCTCTCGGCAAAGAATACGGTTTCACCTTGGATACGCCGATTGAAAAATTCTCTAAAAAAGCCATGCAAGCCCTGCTCTACGGCACAAAGAAAAAGCTGACGATGCAAAGAGAGGGGCTTTACGGATTCGGCACGTATGAATCCCCCTTTGAGGGCATTGTCAACAACTTACAGCGCCGTTATAACGAAACCACGAGCGAGTGGTCACGCTGGGAAATTGAACAGATGATGAAAGCACAGCCCTGTCCCGATTGCGGCGGCGCACGCTTAAAGCCGGTTTCTCTTTCCGTTACGGTCGGTGGACTCAATATCTTTGAGTTTTCCAATCTTTCTATCGAAAAAGCCTTAGATTTTATCGACCATTTAGAGCTTTCTGAACGGGACCGTATGATTGGTGAGCAGATTCTAAAAGAAATCCGCTCCCGTCTCGAATTCTTAGTCAGTGTCGGTCTCAACTATTTAACGCTTTCTCGCTCTTCGGGCACACTTTCGGGCGGCGAAAATCAGCGCATCCGTTTGGCAACGCAAATCGGTTCTTCTTTAATGGGCGTTCTCTATATCTTAGACGAGCCGAGCATCGGCTTGCATCAGCGCGATAATGACCGCCTGCTTGCGACACTTCGTCATTTGCGAGATTTAGGCAATACGCTCATCGTGGTAGAGCATGATGAAGATACTATGTATGCGGCGGATTATATTGTAGATATCGGCCCCGGTGCAGGTGTGCATGGCGGAGAGGTCGTTTGCGCCGGCACGGTGGAGGATATTAAAGCCTGCCCCGAATCCATAACCGGCCAGTATCTTTCGGGCAAGCGCAAGATTTTAGTGCCCGAAACACGCCGAGAGGGCAACGGCAAAGAGCTGATTGTGCGCGGCGCGAAGGAAAATAACCTCAAAAATTTGACCGTGCATTTCCCCTTGGGCAAGTTTATTGCCGTCACGGGTGTTTCCGGCTCGGGCAAATCCTCGCTTGTGAATGAAATCCTGTTTAAACGCCTTTCCAATGAGCTGAACGGCTCGAAAAAGCCCTTCGGCAAGCATAAATGCATCGAGGGCATGGAGCATTTAGATAAGATTGTCGATATTGACCAGTCGCCGATCGGTAGAACCCCGCGCTCGAATCCTGCGACCTATACGGGCGTGTTTACCGATATTCGTATGCTGTTCGCCGAGACACAGGAAGCGAAAAAACGCGGCTATGCACCGGGCAGATTCTCCTTTAACGTCAAGGGCGGCAGATGCGAAGCCTGCCAGGGCGACGGCGTAATGAAAATTGAAATGCACTTCTTGGCGGATATTTATGTGCCCTGCGATGTTTGCCACGGCGCACGCTTCAATAGAGAAACTTTAGAGGTCAAATACAAGGGCAAAACCATTGCGGATGTGCTCGAAATGACCGTGGAAGAAGCCATGGAGTTCTTCTCGAATATCCCGAAAATCGCCAGAAAACTGCAAACGCTTTACGATGTAGGTCTTGGCTATATCAAACTCGGGCAAAGTGCGACCACGCTTTCGGGCGGCGAAGCACAGCGCGTGAAGCTTTCGACAGAGCTTTCCAAGCGTGCCACGGGCAGAACCATTTATATTTTAGATGAGCCGACCACAGGTCTGCATACTGCCGATGTGCACAAGCTCATCGACGTGCTCCAAAAGCTTGCCGACGGCGGCAATACCGTGGTCGTGATTGAGCATAATTTGGATGTCATCAAGGTAGCTGACCATATCATCGACTTAGGCCCCGAGGGCGGCGATAAGGGCGGCACGATTGTTGCCGAGGGCACACCCGAACAGGTGGCAAAATGCAAAAAATCCTATACGGGTCAGTATTTAAAACCGCTGTTGGAAAAAGCTAAAAAAGATAAAGCCTAAAAAGAAAAGCTGTCTTACCTTTCGTAAGACAGCTTTTTTAAATGCAGTAAAAATTCAAATCCCAAAAGGGGAAGCCCTCGTGCTTTCGCAAATAGAGCTTATAGTCGGGGTTCGTTTTTAAAAGGAATAGCGGCAGCTCAAAAATATCTCGGCTTTTGTGATACGCCGCAAGATTGAGCTTCGGCTTATACTTTTGAAGGGTATCCTTTGCACCCTCGAGCATCGAAAACTCCAAGCCCTCTACATCCGCTTTAATGTAGCTGAACGGCACGGCAGGGGTGAGCGCATCGACCGATACCGCTTCCACCGCGGTTTTGCCGTTTAGGGCGGCGGTGTTGTGTCTGCCGTCTCCCTCGAAAAATAATGTGCCACATGTGTCGGAAATTGCCGCGTGCAGAGCGGTGCAGTTTTGTAATTGTTTATTTTCCAAATACGCCTGTAATTTCAAAAAGGTTTTGGCATTCGGCTCTAAAGCCATAATCGAAGCGTAAGCGTTATCCGTATACTGTAAAAATTCCTCCACCGTGTCGCCACGATACGCCCCGAGGTCTAAATAGCTTTCGTTCTTTTCGAGTTTTAAAATATTATTAAAGATTTCATCCTTATTTGTGATTGCCTTTTCCAAATCCTCAAAATGACCGCAAAGCTGAAAACGCAGACAAAGTTCAAATACCCGCTTCGACTGCTCGTCAGCAAGCACGTTGTAGACTGCCTCTAATTCGGCTCTGTGCGCCTCTATAAAGGCTCTGTCGAAAATTTCATCTCCGTATACGGGAACGCAGGGGAAAAGCAAAGGATGCTTTTGAGAGAACTTTTTAACATATTCAAACAGTTCAGGTCGATTCGAACCGAAGCCGACCAGCAAAATAAATTCACCTATGGTTTTTTCGTAATATGAAATGGGGTGCACCGTAAACCCGCGGAACTGCCTGGAGCGCACAAAGCCGTCGCTCGCCGCCACGCCGTAAAGGGAAATCCCGAGTGCTTCTAAGCGGTCTAAAATTTTATCCGCGCCGTTGCCCGTGCCGTACAGCACAAGCGGAAGCTCGGTCTTTTGCAGGTGCTCCCAAGAGGATTCTAATTTCAAAATTTTATCTACCATGCAAAGCTCGCCTCATAGTCATCCATATTAAAATCGTCTAAGGGGCTGTCTTTGCGAAGATACAAGGGGTGGTGCGGATGCCCTTTCTTAGACACCTTGCCTGCCGAAACCCAGTGCACCTTATTTTCCTTGCCGACCCGCACAAAATCCTTTAAGCAGTTTTGCAAAAACGGACGCTTTTCAATAATTGTACCCCAAGCCGCCCAAACGGTGGGTTGTCCGTCACAAAGGGTGAGTGCATACTCGAAAGCCTTCACGTTTTCCTCGTGCAGAAAGGGATTAAAATTCTTTTCCATATCGTCGGGATTTGTCGCGCGTTGGGCATAGATATTAAGCATAATGAAGCTGTCAAAGCCGTTATGTAAGGCGATGCGCTCGGCGGATTTTAAGGTGTTGTCTAAATTGTCGGGTGCCGCTGTCGAGGGGTTAATCCCACAGCAAATCAGCGGATTTTTGCCCCGCGTGCCTAAAATATAACGGTATTCGTCATAGGCATTGGGCACAAAGAGCCATTTGGAAACGTCATAGCTTTCCGAGGGCTTTGCCGCATTTTTAAGCGCGGTTTCAAAATCCTCTAAAAGCAGTTTGTCAGTGGTGGAAGAGGGGATGTGCATAAAATTCTCCTTTAATCGGTGAGGTGCAAAGCATAGGTTTTGCCTTTTTCGGTCTCGAATACCAGACAGCCGCGCTCGTCATATTGCGGCGCTGTGCCGTCCAAAGCGAGCTTGCCACTGTTTGTGCGAATACGGCATATGCCGCCGCTTCTCGAAGTGACCGAAAGGGTTTCTAATGTATCATCATTCCAGCTAAAATCTAAAACAAAGTTGCCACGGGCTACAAGGCCATGCGCTTCGCCCTTTGCCCATTCGGTGGGCAGGGCAGGTAAAATCTCGATACAGCCCAAATGGCTTTGCATCAGCATTTCGGTTACGCCTGCTGTGTAGCCGAAGTTGCCGTCAATCTGGAAGGGCGGGTGGAAGTCGAAAAGATTCACGTAAATACCGTTTTGGAACAGCGTTTCAATGAGGGACAGCGCGCGGTTGCCGTCGCCGATGCGTGCCCATGTGCAGATTCTTTGCCCCATGGCCCAGCCGGTGGATTTATCGCCGCGGCCGTTTAAGGAAACCTTTGCCGCTTTGATGTATTCGGGATGCTCGAATTTGTCAAAGAGATTGCCGGGGTAAAGCCCCAGAAGATGCGACAAATGACGGTGGTGCTTTTCGCCAATTTTTCCAAGCTCCGCTTCGTGATACCATTCTTTAATCTGCCCGCTCGAGCCGATTTCAAGGGGCGAAAGCTTTTCTAAAATCGCCTTGTGATGCGCGATAAGCTCGGTATCTACACCGAGGGCTTCTTCGGCCTCTAAGGTGTCGTGGAATAACTGCCAAAGCAGGGACTGCTCATAGGTGTTGCCCATGGTGCGCGGACCATGCTCGGGCGAGAAGCAGGGGACGGAAAGCAGTCTGCCGTCCTTTTCTACGAGCAGAGCTTCAAAGTAGCGAGCACTTTCCAAAAGCATCGGGTAGATTTTATTTTGCAAAAGTGCCTCATCTTTGGTATACTCATAATATTCATAAACATTATGTAAAATCCAAGCCACAGCAACCGGTGACCAGCCCCAAGAGAAATCCCAACCCGGGCAGGTCCAGCCGAAGGGCGTGTTTTGCGTGTGGAACAGGAAGCCGTTTTCTTCGCCGTCTTTAGAAGCAATGCCGGTGTAGGCCTCGGCACTCAATCTGCCAGGCACGCGCAGGGCATCCACATAGCGAAGTAAGGGGTCGGCACAGGGCGCCAGATTGGTCATGTAGGTCGGCCAGTAGTTCATTTGCAGATTGATATTCAAATGAAAATCGCTTGCCCAAATGGGCTTGTCGGTGCAGTTCCAAATACCCTGTAAATTCGAGGGCAAAAGGTCGCCGCTTCGAGAAGAAGCCACGGTCAAATATCTGCCGTAGGCGTATAAAAGCTCCTCTAAGGTGCGCTTGTGTCTGCGGTCGGTTTTACCCTTTTTATAAGCCTTCAAAAGCACATCGGTTGGTACATCGTCCATGCCACCGCCGAGAGAAACTGAAGCGGTTCGCATAAGAGAGGAAAAGTCCGCTTTGTGGGCTTCCAAAAGTGCCATGAAGCCCTTGGCTTTTGCCGCCTCTACCGTTTCTTTCAGTCGAGCCGCGAGTGCTTCTACACTTTCCCCTGTGCGATAGACAGGGTAGTTGTCCATGTAATCGGTGTCCATGGCTAAATATACGTTAAATACGGAGGCGTGTTTTAACTCAATGCCATTTTCGGTAGGGGTGATTGTGCCGTCAGTTTCAAAGCCGAATTGCGCGCAGTAAAGCAGACCGTTATCCTCGAGTGCGCCGGAAATTGTCATCGAGTCCTTGGTGACGGTGATTTTGTCATAATTTCTGCCCGAAGCAAAGGAAAAATCTAAATGCAAAGCGTTGTGCGGTTTTTCATAATGGAGCACGGCTACTTTATCGGGGTGGCTGACAAAGTAGGTGCGTTTTTCAATCGCATCTTTCTGAAACGGGATTTGAATATCCAAAACACCCGTGTCTAAATCGAGCGAACGCTCATAATCCGCGGCAGTTTGCAAACCGTTTTTCAGGTGCACACGAAGTACACCGAAGCACTGGTAAGCACCGTAGCCGTCTTCGATGCCTACAAGCTTGTCGCAAAGCTTACCGGCTTCTTCAGACTTATCCTCTTGAAATAAGGTACGGATTTCTTTAAAATAATCATAGCGCGTTTTGCCGTTTTCATCTTTTTCTAAAATGTTGCCGCCGGCGTAGTTGGGGCGCTTTTTAGAAGGACCACCGGTCCAAAGGCTTTTGCAGTTTAAAACGATTTTTTCTTTACGAATATCGCCGTAAGCTGAAAGGCCTATCGTGCCGTTGCCGAGTGGCAGAACACTTTGCTCCCAATTCGAGGTTTTGGGCGGATTCAGCGGTGAAGCCGGCCGCTTTTTGAGCCTCTTGGTAGGGGTTTTATAAAAGATACGCATGAAAAAACGCCTCGTTTCTACTATACTGAAAGATATTGTAACATAGGCAAAAAGGAAATGCAATAAGCTGGAATTTTGCGTTTAAAAGGAATTTTTTATCGAAAAAAGGGGAGAATAGCATGGATTTTAAACAGTTCGGAGATGCCCTGCTCACGGCGGTTTTTCCACGCCGCTGTCCCTACTGCGGCAAGGTGATTTTACCCTCGCAGTATGTTTGCGACTCGTGCCTTTCCGATTTACCCATGATTGAAGCCCCGATTTGCTCGTTTTGCGGCCACAGCAAGAAAGACTGCGTTTGCAAAAAGCGCAAATCCCATTATGATGCCGTCGTCGCGCCGTTTTATTACGAAGCGGAAATCCTAACGGCGGTGTATCGTCTAAAATATGAAAATAAGGATTTCTTAGCGCAGGTTTTTGCAAAAGATATGGTAGAAGCGGTTCGGCGTTTTTTACCGCTCGGGGAAATCGACGTTTTGACCTATGTGCCGTTTACGAAAAAACAGCAAAGAGAGCGGCTTTATAATCCGAGCGAGATTTTGTGCCGTGCGCTTTCCAAAGAACTCTCGATTCCCATAGAACCCCTGCTTTTAAAGCTTTATGAAACCAAAACCCAGCATATGCTTTCGGAAAAAGCGAGAAGCGGCAATGTTCTGGGCGCCTATGATACAGTCGATGTGGAAAATATTGCGGGGAAAACCGTGCTCTTAGTCGATGATATTAAAACCACCGGTGCAACCCTTTCCGAGTGCGCCAAAATGCTCCTGCTTGCCGATGCTGAAAAAGTCTATGCCTGCACCTTTGCCGTTACGAAAAATCAAAAGAAAAAATCCTAAAATTTAAAATACCGACAGGAAAGCCGATTTTTCCTAGTTGACAAACCCAAAAAAAGCCATTATAATAGCTACAATATGCAAAACACGTTGACGAAGAATAAGAATATCTCCGTTGCTAAAGAGAGCGGCCGGTTGGTGCGAGGCAGTGCAAACGATATTCAGCGTCGCTTCCGAGTGGTTTTGTCGAACGCCCCATGGGCTGTGTAGGCAAAAACGGTTTGCTCGCGTTAAGAGCTTTAAGCGGTCTGCTAAGGCAGACAATTTGAGTGGTACCGCGGAATTTTTTCGTCTCATACTAGGTTTAGTATGGGGCGTTTTTATTTTGCGGAAAATGAAAATAAAGGAGATTTTACTAGTGGCAAAAGAACTTGAAAAACAGTACAATCCACAAAACGTAGAAGACAGACTCTATGCGTTTTGGATGGACAAGGGCTATTTCCACGCACAGCGTGATATGAACAAGAAGCCCTATACAATCGTTATTCCGCCTCCCAATATCACAGGTCAGCTTCACATGGGTCATGCCCTCGACAACACCTTGCAGGATATTTTAATCCGCTATCACCGTATGGCAGGTTATGATACCCTTTGGCTTCCGGGTACCGACCACGCTTCCATTGCAACCGAAGCAAAAATCGTAGAAGCTATGAAAAAAGAAGGCATCACCAAGGAAGACCTCGGCAGAGAAGGCTTCTTAGAGCGTGCTTGGGCTTGGAAAGCACAGTACGGCGGCAGAATCATTGAGCAGTTAAAGAAAATGGGCTCTTCCTGTGACTGGGACAGAGAACGTTTCACCTTAGATGAAGGCTGCAACAAGGCTGTTAACGAAGTGTTCTGCAACCTTTACGAAAAGGGTCTCATCTACAGAGGCGAAAGAATGGTTAACTGGTGCCCGCACTGCCTTACCACCATTTCCGACGCAGAAGTAGAATACGAAGATCAGGCAGGTTCCTTCTGGCATCTTCGCTATCCCTTTAAGGACGGTAGCGGCTATTTAGAGCTTGCAACCACCCGTCCCGAAACCTTGCTCGGTGATACTGCGGTTGCAGTTAACCCCAAGGATGAAAGATATAAGGACTTAGTCGGTAAAACCCTTATTTTACCGATTGTACACCGTGAAATTCCGGTTATCGCTGATGACTATGTAGATATCGAATTCGGTACCGGCGTTGTTAAGATTACCCCGGCACATGACCCGAATGACTTTGAAGTTGGTCTTCGCCATAACTTAGAGGTTATCACCGTTTTAACCCCCGATGCAAAGATTACCGAGGATTACCCGAAATATGCCGGCATGGACAGATACGAAGCTAGAAAAGCGATCGTAAAGGACTTAGAGGCAGAGGGCGCACTCGTAAAAATCGAGCCTTATTCTCATAATGTTGGTACCTGCTACCGTTGCGGCACCACCGTTGAACCTCGTGTTTCCAAGCAGTGGTTCGTAGAAATGAAACCCCTTGCACAGCCCGCGATTGATGCCGTTAAGGAAGGCAAAACCAAATTTATTCCGCAGAGATTTGAAAAGGTTTACTTCCACTGGCTTGAAAATATCCGTGACTGGTGCATTTCCCGTCAGCTTTGGTGGGGTCATAGAATCCCGGCTTGGTACTGTGCAGACTGCGGCGAAATCACCGTTTCCCGCACTACACCCGATAAGTGCTGCCACTGCGGCAGTGCCCATATCGAGCAGGATCCCGACACCCTCGATACCTGGTTCTCTTCCGCTCTTTGGCCGTTCTCCACATTGGGCTGGCCGGACAACACCGAGGACTTAAAGCATTATTATCCGACCAACACCCTCGTAACCGGCTATGATATTATCCCGTTCTGGGTTATGCGTATGATGTTCTCCGGCCTTGAGCAGACCGGCGAAGTACCGTTTGATTCCGTTCTTATTCACGGCTTGGTTCGTGACTCGCAGGGCAGAAAGATGTCGAAATCTCTCGGCAACGGTATCGACCCCTTAGAGATTATCGACAAATACGGTGCAGATGCGCTTAGATTTACCCTCGCTACCAACAACAGCCCCGGTAACGATATGCGCTTCTCCGATGAAAAGGTAGAGGCAAGCCGTAACTTCGCCAACAAGATTTGGAACGCCGCACGTTTCATCCTCATGAATCTCGACGAGAATGAGCCTGCACCTTATGTTCCCGAAAATCTGGCACTTGAAGACAAGTGGATTCTCGACAAATACAATGCACTTGCTTCCGAAGTTACCGATGCTATTGAAAAATACGAGCTCGGCATTGCCGTTCAGAAGCTCTATGACTTCATTTGGGATGTATTCTGCGACTGGTACATTGAGATTGCAAAGATTCGCTTGAACGGCGAAGATGCAGAAGCCAAGAAGACCGTTAAGGCTGTTTTGGTTTATGTTATGTCCAACACCTTAAAGCTTCTTCATCCGTTCATGCCCTTCATCACCGAGGAAATTTGGCAGACCCTTCCGCACGTTGGCGAAAGCATCATGATTTCCGAATGGCCTCTGTTCCGTGAGGATTTGGTATTTACCGAAGCCGAATCGGATATGGAAAAGGTTATGACCGCGGTTAAGGCAATCCGTAACAGACGTGCAGAAATGAATATTCCGCCTTCAAAGAAGGCTACGCTCAACATCGTTTCCAAGGAAACTGCACTCTTCAGCGATGCGGCAAAGTACTTCCAGAGACTCGCTTCCGCTTCCGAAATTGCGGTTGCCGATTCCGAAGCTAAGTTTGAGGCAGAAACCTTAGAGGATGCTGTCAGCGTAGTTACAGAAGCAGCTACCATTTATATCCCGATGGGTGACCTCATTGACTTTAAGGCAGAGCTCGAACGCCTCCAGAAAGAAAAGCAGGCCGTTCTCAAAGAAATTGATTTCATCAATTCTAAGCTCAACAACGAAAACTTCGTTAAGAAAGCACCCGAAAAGCTGGTTGCAACCCAGAGAGAAAATCTCGAGAAGCAGACCGAAAAGCTTTCCATGCTCGAAGAAAGCATCAAGAAAATTGAAGCTCGCGCATAAGAGCTTCTAAAATAAGAAGGCGGCAGTTTTGCCGCCTTTTTAAATTTCATACAGCAAAGAAAAAAGCTGCCTCACAAGAAGTGAGACAGCTTTTTATTATGTAATAAACCACAAGTTTTACTTGTGGTGAGTAATAAAGCGAAAGCGTCCATTCTTGATAAAAAAAGAACTCCTTTGATATAATAAGCAAGCAACACCAACTGCAAACTTACAATCAAAGGAGGTCCAATAGTGGATGAAAGTAGTTTATCACATACAAAATGGAAATGTCAATATCATGTAGTAATAGTGCCAAAATTCAGAAGGAAAGCAGTGTATGGGCAACTAAGAAAAGATATAGGAGAGATTTTAAGGCGACTTTGTGATTACAAACATGTGGAAATTATAGAAGCACATGCGATGCCAGATCACATACATATGTTACTCTCTATACCGCCAAGCTTGTGTGTTTCTGAATTTATGGGATACCTCAAAGGAAAAAGTACATTGATGATTTTTGAAAGACATGCAAATTTAAAATACAAATATGGCAAGAGAACCTTTTGGGCGAAAGGTTATTATGTCAGTACAGTTGGAGCAAACAAAGCAACAATACAAAAATATATCCAAGAGCAAGAAAATGAGGATATGATAGCAGACCAACTTAGTTTCAAAGAATATGAAGACCCATTTGCTCATCTAAAAAAATAAGCAACACCAATTTGCAGTTGGTGTTGCTTAAATGCGCCTTTAGGCGCTGCTGGTATTGTTTACCCTTATAGGGTTAATATTCATACCACGTCCTTTCGGGCGTGGTATATGATTTTTACTTTTTCTCTTTTTATAAAGGCATATCCATATCTATGTGCGGAATTCTGCCGTCTAAATATTCGCTTCCGTATTCCTTAAAACCGAAACGGTTATAAAAGGGGACAGCATAGACCTGCGCACTGACATAGGCGCGTTTTGCACCGCTTTCTTTCGCTTTAGAAAGTAATTTTTTCACAATCTCTGCACCAAGGTGTTGCCCGCGATAGCTTTTTAAAACGGCAATTCTGCCGAGCTTCGCCGTGCCGTCCAGACTTAAAATCAACCGACCGGTTGCAACGGGTGTTTCGCCGTCAAACAGAACCAAATGTGGCACAGAAAGGTCTATTTCGTCGAATTCCTCTTCTTCGGTGTAGCCTTGCTCGTCAATGAACACGGCGCGCCTTACGGCCTTGCTTTCCTCAAAGGCTTTGCCTGCTGCATACCAAACTGTTTTCATTACTTATCTTCTCCTAAAACCGGCTGAACAGAGAAGGCAAAGCTGACTTCCTTTTGGAAGGAGGTCAAGTATTTGTCTAAAACATCGGGGCCGCAGGCGTTAGAGCCGGAGCCACGCATATAACCGTCCAAAGAAAGGAAGGTGGTGTTCTGTACATATAAATCCTCACGGTGCTTGGCTTCGTGCAAAAGACCTTGAGAGTAGTTGTGTACGCTGAAGCTGAATTTGTTTGCGCCGATGAATTGGATGCCGTCGCCGTTGCCGTCGGTCAAACGAAGATATTTTACATCGCCGTGATTGCCGTTATCCTGCGGCTTCACATAATTTTCGTGCATATCCGCAACCTTGGCGGAATAAAGACCAATGGGCGCCTGTGCATTGAAATCGGGAAGATTTTCTGCTTCGCCTCTGCCGTAATAAAGCACATGCTTAAAGGTTTTAGGCAGTTCCAAAGTCACGCCGAAACGCGGCAAATGTTTAGGACCTTTCCACTTCTTGTCTAAAGAAAGAGAAAGCTTTAAGGTTGCGTCGGGATATACTTCATAATGCACCGTGCAGAAATACCACGGGAAGAGAAGTCCCTGCGTAAATTTGTATTTCGCTTGAATAAGGACGCGGTTTTCTTCCTCTTCAAAGTGCATGTTCATAAAGACAGGCTTGATTTTCGCAATCTTTTTGCGAGTCCATTGCCCTTGACCGTAAGCGTCATTGTCAATCGGCACACGGTAAATATTCGGGGCAAAGCCGATGAAACCGTCGATAGGCTCGGTGTTCAAAAGCTCCTTGCCGTGGTAGATATAGCTTAAAAGGTTGCCGTTTTCCATGCTGAAAGTGATTTTGCAGTCGCCGCCCTTGATTTTGAGCGCCTTTTCTTCCTGCATAACGACCAACTTTTTCTGCTTTTCAATCTGAATCGGCACAACGGGGGCATTGTCGGTTAAAACAAACTGCTCACGTGCTACGGTTCGACCGGTTTTTTGACCGACGTAGGTTAAATTCAAAAGGTAATCCTTTTTCTTGTCGCGGATTTCCACGGGAATCTCGACTTTTGTCGTTGCCATAGGCGCAAGGTCTAAGGTGAATTCGCCCTCTTTAATTTCCTTGGCATTCTCGAGCAGGGACCATTTCACCGCCAAATATTTGGCATTCTTAAAGCGGTTGGTGTTCGTGAAGCTGTAGGTGGTGGGATTCAGCATTTTGCCGCGAATCGGACGGTAAACCTCTTTCATTTCGAGCGCACCGGTGTGTGGCGTACGGTCGGGATAGAAAAGACCGTCTACGCAGAAGTTGCTGTCATGCATCGGCTCCTTGTGGTCACCACCGTAGGTGTATTCGTATTTATAGCCCTTTTCGCTCTTGTCATGGTATACGGCGTGGTCACAGAATTCCCAAATACAGCCGCCCATGAATTTGTCGCTGGAATACAGGGTCTGCCAGTAATCCTCTAAGCTGCCTGGGCCAACACCCATGGCGTGGGCATATTCACAAAGATAGAAGGGTTTGCCCTTATATTTGTCGCCTCTGGTGCCGTCACGATATTTTTCCAAATCGGGGATGCTCGTATACATTTCCGAAATCACATCATAAGCTACACGACTGGTACGAATCGCACCTTCGTAATGCACGGGGATTTCGGGGCAAACGCTCTTTAAATAATCACAGCAAGCATCCTGATTGCAGTAGCCGCCGGCTTCGTTGCCGAGAGACCACATGGTCACACAGGGATGATTGCGGTCACGCTTATACATACGGCTGACGCGATCTACATAGCGCGGCGCCCACTTGGGGTCATGGCTGATGAGATTCGGCTTATAAAGCTTCAAAGGTCCAATGGAGTTGCAGCCGTGCGCTTCAATATCCGCTTCATCCACAACATAAAGACCGTAAATATCGCAAAGCGTTAAGAAAATCGGGTCGGGGGGATAGTGGGAGGTACGAACGGTGTTGACGTTGTACGCCTTCATTAAACGAATATCGTTGAAAATATCTTCATGGGACATCACATAGCCGGTTTTGTGGTGGCTATCATGGTGGTTAACGCCCTTCATTTTAATGGGCATCTCGTTGAATTTAAAGACCTCACCGTCAATGCGAATGGTCTTAAAACCAATCATCTGACGCACGGAAGAAAGGGCTTCACCGTCTTTTTCTAAGGTCAAAAGTAAGGTGTAAACCGTGGGAATTTCCGCATTCCACTCGGTTACTTCCAAGTTCTCAAACGAGAAAACAGTTTCTTCGCTTGCCTCGAGACTCTTTTCTAAAATTACAGATTTGTTATCTGCCAAGCGCAGGGTCATGCGGCAGTTTTGAAGGTCGCCCTTTAAGAAGTTCTTTACGGTTAAAGCATAGCGAGAGTCGCCTTGCTTTTTGGTCTTGACCTCAAAATCGTTGAGATAAGTGCCGTCTAAGCAGTAGAGGAGTACGTCGCGGAAAATACCGGTTTCACGGAACATATCCTGACACTCTAAGTATGTACCGACGCTCCAGCGATGTACAACGCACAAAAGCTCGTTTTCACCCTCGACTAAATGCTTGGTAATATTAAATTCGGCGGTGTTGTGAGAGCCTTCGCTGTAGCCAATGTGCTTACCGTTAAGGTAAACATCGAGGCAGGGGGCAACGCCCAAAAAACTCAAAATAAAGTTTTCGCCGTGGGCAGGCTTTTTGAATACTTTTCTGTAAACACCGGCGGACATTTCCTCGGGCAATTCCGGCGGCATTAAATGAAATTCATAGCGCTGATTCAAATACACAGGCGCCTGATAGCCGGTTCTCTGCCAGGTGGAGGGCACGGTGATTTCGTCGAATTGCACCGAAGCCGTGTCATACTCTTTCGGCATGAGGCTTTGCTTTTTATAGTATTTGAATTCCCACACACCAGAAAGCACCTCGACCATATCGCTTTCATAGCGCTCTTTTAAAAGCTCCGCGGAAAGCAACTTCTTTTCATCCTTATAGGGAATGAAATAGGCTCTGGCGTCGAGCTTTCCGATTTGCAGTAAATCAAAATCTCTGTAGTTGTGTTGGTTTATCGTGTATTGCATAAAAGCACCCCCGAAAACTAAAGCAGAAAAAATTCTACATATTAACTAAATGATAGCACAAAGGCAGAGAAATAACAATCCTTTTTTCGTCGAAAGATATAAGAAAAAGCACCGAATTTCTTAGAAATTCGGTGCTTTAGATATTTCTTTATTTCATAGCTGCAATTCGCTCTTCGACATAGCGGATGAGGAAATCGCACGTACCGGGGATACCGAGCTTTGCGCTGTTGATGCACAAATCGTAGTTTCTCGAGTCGCCCCACTTACCACGGCAGTATTGATTGTGATAATATTTTCTCTGCATGTCTCGCTTAGACATCAGCTCTAAAGCGGCGTTTTCGCTTAAATGCTCACGCTCCATGGTGCGTTCTTTCTTGAAGTAAATGTCCGCAAGAACGAAAATAGAAATCACATTGCGATAGTCTCTTAAAACCTCGTCACTGCATCTGCCCAGAACAACGAAGGATTCGCCATTGTCTGCGTGATCTCTTAAATAGGTGAACTGCAAATTTGCGATATTGGCTTCGTTGGAGTTGCAATAGCCCTTGACCTTGCGAGAAGTGAAAATGTTGCGGGGCTTTTCGTCGTAATCCTGCAACAGCTTCGGGTCACAGCCGTTTTCTGCGGCAATTTTGTTGAGAATGTTCTTATCATACAGCGGAATATGGAAATAACGGGCGAGAGCCGAAGCAACAACGTGACCGCCGCTGCCGAATTCTCGGCTGACAGAAATGATAAAGGGTTTTTCCATAAAATTACCTCCTTTAGATATAACGGATTATAATGACTGCTGTAGAAATTGCTAAAACCAACAAGGTAACGGGAACTTGATATTTACAATATTCTTTCCAAGAAATCGGGTAGCCGTTTTTCGCGGAAATTGAGGTGCCGACAACGTTAGCAGAAGCACCAATCGGTGTTGCACTGCCGCCGATGTCTGTACCCATGGAAAGTGTCCAAGCGAGGGTCTGTAAATCCACACCCTGCATGGAGGAAAGGGTACGAATAACCGGAATCATGGTTGCCGCAAACGGAATGTTGTCGATGATTGCACTTGCAATACCGGAACCGAAGAGGATGATTACAATCATAACAATGACGTTGCCGCCGCTTACCTTCTGGATTGCGTTTGCCAAAATTGTTAAAATACCTGTCTTTTCGAGACCGCTTACTACAACGAATAAGCCGGTGAAGAATAAGAGGGTATGGTAGTCAATGCTTTTAACCAGCTTGCCGGCGTTCTTTGCGTTGCAAAGCAAGGTAAGAACGGCAACAATCATGCCAATCGTGCTTACGGTAAGACCGGTTTGTGCGTGTGTAATTAAAAGGATAATCGCACAAAGGAAGATGAGACAGCTGGAAATGAATGAGGATTTAGAAGTAATTGCATCCTTCGCATTCGGCAGAGCGATTTCACCTGTAGGCATGTTTTCTGCCTTGAGCTTCTTTCTGAAGCACAGATAGAAATATAATACACTGAAAATCAAAGCAAGTAAGGCGATTAAGCCGGTGTTGCTTAAGAAATCAAAGAAAGTGTAGCCGAGAGAAGTGCCGATGATGATGTTCGGCGGGTCACCGCACATGGTAGCCGAACCGCCGAGGTTAGCACAGAAGATTTCTGAAAGCAACAGAGGACGCGGGTCAATGTGCAGCAGCTTTGCGATTTCCACGGTAACCGCCGCTAAGAACATGATAACGGTGATAGAGTCGATAAACATGGAAAGAACAGCTGCAAGGATGGTGAAGATGAAGAAAATCGGTACGGGTTTAAAGTGCACCGCACGCGCAATAGAAATGCAAAGCCAGCGGAAGAAGCCGCTTGCCGCCATGCCTTCTACCATGATCATCATACCAAAAATGAACAAAATGGTTTCCCAGTTGATGCCGACCGAAGGTTCTACAGTACCTTTGTTAAACCAGAACGACGGCGTAAGGAAACTGCGTAAGCTTAATGTTTCCCAAATAGCACCTGTATCTCTCATGCAAAGACCGAAAACCAAACCGATGGTCAAAACGGCACAAAGTAAAGAAGAAATGTGTCGCGGCAGTTTTTCTGTAATCAGAAGAACAAACATGAGGATGAAAATACATAGTGCAACGATTGCTGCAATATTCAAGTAAATTTCCTCCTTTTAAAAGATAATATGCCATGGAAAAAAGGAGAAAACCCTCTTTGAAGTAACTCAAAGCGTGAATTCCTTTTGCGTTTAAGCAAAAATTCCAATAGCATTTCTTGCGCTAAGTATAATATAGCGGAAAAGGAAGAATTGCAAGCATAAAAACAGCGAAATTCAAAACATTTTTATTTAGAATTTTGTATGAAACGGAAGGAAGAAATTCATAAAAACTTCACAATTTTTTACAAATTGCTGTTTGCCCTTTTAGAACGCAGAAAAAGGAGTTTGACAAGAGCCAAGATGCTTGTCAAAATGCTTATTCAAATTGTTTTTTTATAAAAAAAGTTAAGAGAGAAAAGAAAACTGCAACAAGGTTAGAGTAAATGTGCAAAGTGAATCTAATCTCTCTTAACGCATCCTATTATAACATATATGTGCTAAAAAGCAACATGCGCGTGACGGGATGCTTTTTTAAAAGAGATATTTTTTGTGCTCTAATTAGCCCTTAGAAAAGAGAAATGCGTCATTTTTATAAACTGTAATTCTGCCGAAGGCTTTTTTGCCGTTACAGCTGAAAACGTCTCTCACTTCCTCATGCGCGAGGCAGACGGTGTAAACGTTGTTTTCGAATTCAATCACAAGTCCTTCGGCATCTTTTTTCGGTAAAGCTCTGCCACTGGCGAGCTTTTTCGCAGGTACGGCATAGACCTTTGCGGGATTTGTTTTTTCATCTTCGCCCTTGATGAGTACAGCAGCTGTCGAAGCGAAGTCGCAAGCCCTAAAGCGAATTTTTGCGGCGGGATTTTGCAAGACGGCGTTGTAATTCGCAGAATAGAGCGAAGAAGCCGGAGAGACCTTGCCTTTTTCATACACAAGATGCAAGTACACCGTGCCTTTTGCATCAGTATAGCGCAGAAGATGCGGCGTACACTTTAATTCTCCACCGGGTGCAAAATGATAATGCTGCACATAGCTGTGCAAGCCTTTGGCAAAGAAGCTGTCTAAGAAAATATAGATATTCGGCTTTAAAATCAGTACGCTTCTCTGGCAATAGAGTTTAGAAGACAAATAGCCGAGGTGACCGCCTTCTATAAGTACATAGTCGTTGGTTTCGGTAAAGGTGTTCGGAAGAGAACGTGCCGCGTGGCAAACCGTCCAGGCATCCAAAGGTTGTAAAAACGGCTTTTTGGCAAGATAGCTCGTGTTGTGCGCCGCCGCACTCTTTAAATAGCGGCGTTCGTTGGTGCTTTTATAGGTGTAGCGGCCGCCGTCCACCAAAACATCCCTGCCGTCTAGGCAGAGAGAAATGTGCCCTTTGTCGGCATGCCCGTGACCGCCGCCGACCTTGCCGTTTACAAATTGAAGCCAGTCGGCATCTTCTGCCCAAGAGGTTCTGTAAATGCACTGTCCGCTGTCGGGAAGTGCGGTGGAAAGATAATCGGGCATTTTGGCAGAAAGCGCATCATAACGTTCTATGCCGGCTTCGCCAAAGAGAAAGGCGCTGTCCCAATCAAGATGCGAAAAACCGAGTGCTTTAAAATCTCCGCGTCCGAAAAGAAGCGCACAGCGGCTTAAAACATCACGAACATCGTTATCGTCGCTGTCACCTAAGAGCGGATGATGACGGTTCGGCTTTAACCATTTTACATTGACCTCTGCCATTCGTTCGAGACGCTTTACAAAGGCGTCGGGCAGGGGATAACCGATTTGCTTTGCTGCCGCGTAGACGTCTAACAGTGTGAAGAGCACGGCGTTGTGGTAGCCGCTCGACTGCTCCCAGTGCACACCGTCCGCCATAATCTGCAAGGAGGTTTCCTCGTCTAAACGATGAAAAGCGAGGTCCTTGATTTCGTCATCGTGAAAATAAGCACCCAAAAGGAAAAGACCGCAGTCCTGAATCACGCCCCAGTTACTGCCGACCTGAAAGGCTTCATGCGTTTCTTTTAAAATACGCACATGCTCTTTTAAAGCGGAATCAATTTTCTCTTTGAATTCTGCGGTGAGATAGGGGGTACCCTCGAGCATTGCCAAAGCTTTTAGCCAGTTGCCGGCACGCATACCGACCTCTAAGGAACGGTAGGGGGTCTGCTGACCGCTTTTTTGCGGCACACGTTCTAAAAAGTCCGTCCAAAGGGCAGAAAGCTTTTCTAAATATGCGGTATTGTCGGTTAAATAATAGCTTTGTGCCAGCCAAATAAAATAGATATGGCGGTTTAATTGATATAAAAACTCCTGGTCATGGTTGAGCATATAGAACCAGTCCACTTGCTCCTTAAACTGCACCGCTTCTTCGGTGCGCTCCATATCCCAAGGCATATCGAAAAGAAAACGATTTTCTAATACATCATTGGCGACCGAAAGAATTTTCTCGGCAGTTTCTGGATAATTTTCCTTGCAGAACTCTGCCGCCTTTCGGTAATGGATTTGATTTGGCATCCAAATTTCTCCCCTTTAGCGACTCAAATATTCTCTTAACGTTTTTGCGTCCTTTTGGAATTGCTTTTCGCTGTCGCCTTTTACGAATTCCATAATCCAAAACGGCTCTGCACCGCTTTCCTTGATGATTTCGATATATTGTTTCCAGCGGCGACCGCCCCAAAACAGGGGATAGCGCACGCCGTATTTGTTCCAGGAAAACACATGCACGCAAATGAGATAAGGCAAAACTGCTCTTAAATTGTCTAAATCGGTTTTGTCGGTAAAGGGCTGCCAGTAGGTTTTTACATTGTCGCAGGCAACCACCTTTAAAAAGCGCACGGAGCTTTCGCCGGAGTCATTATAGGTGTTGTGGTGAAACTCAAAGGCGAGGGTGATGTCTTTTTCTGCGGCAAGCGCGGCAAGACGTTTTGTTTCCTCTACCATGTCGTTAAATTCTGCTTCACTCGTTTTGGCAGAGGACTTCGTGCCCATCCAAAGACGAATGACCTTTGCACCGAGTACCGTAGCCGTTTCCAAAACCGACGGGAATTCGGCTTCGTCGGTTTCCAAAAGCTTAAAATAACTGCCGAGGGAATGGGCCTTTATGCCAAAATCCTCCTGCAAGCGGAGCGCTTCGTCCAGTGCCTCACGGTCTGTCGGCGGCACGTGCACATCGCCGCCCCATTCTAAAAAGCCGATGCCGTTGGCTTTGGCAATTTCACAAACCTCGCGGCGGGATTTCTGCCGAAAGGTGACCGTTGTAAACCCTAAGTTTTCCATGGAAAATCTCCTTATGCCATTGTTTTGAGCATGGCTTCTGTCACTTCATAGCGAAGTGCTTCGCCGTTTTCCAGACGTTTGGCTTCTTCATACATATACTGCGCCATGCGCACCACTTCTCTGCCGTTACTGCCGGCAATGTGCGGCGTTAATACAATATTTTTGCAGCGATGCAGTCTGCCGAACGGAGAGGCTGGTTCTGGATAAGTGACGTCTAAGAGTGCGGTTCTGGTTTTCACCTTTCGCATCGCCTTCACAAGACCTTTTTCATCGACCTGTCTGCCGCGACCGGTGTTGATGAAGGTGGCGTAGGGCTTCATGCGTGCAAATAAATCGCCACTCAATATGCCCGTTAACTCGTCCTTGTTGGCAAGGTGATTGGTAATAATATCACATTCGCTGAAGATTTCTTCTAAAGAGGCTTCCTTTAAATGGAGACGCTCTGCTACTTCTTTCGGCAAAAACGGGTCGAAATAATAAAGCTCCACGTCATTGTCCTGTAATTTCTCGGCAACGGCTCTGCCAATCGTACCGACACCTAAAATACCGATTTTGGTTTGATACATACCACCGCATTTGTCGGAATACAGAAAGCTCAGCCAGCGTTTAAAGCGGCAGCTTCTGGCGGCTCTAAAATAGCCCTTGGAGGCTAAAAGAATCTGTGCATAGGTAAATTCCGCTACGGGTACAGCATTGGCGGAAAAGGCACTGCAAACGCGAATACCGCTTTCTAAAAAGGGCTGTGCAAAATCCTGCACCGAGCCTGCCGCGTAAAATACGGCTTCCACATTTGGGAAAAAGGTCTTGATTTCATCCTTTGTAAATTTCTCCATTCCCCAGGTAGAGAAAATATAGTTGGCATCTTTCGCAAGGTTTGGGTCGGCTTGCAGTTTTTTCTTTGTGAGCACCTGCTTCTGTGTTACGTGAAAGGCTTCTCCGATTTTCTGCCGCATATCGGGCGGATAAACTCTTTCCGCCTGCTTTTTATTGGCAGTTAAAAAAACAGCACGTTTTCTTTCATCCATTGGAATCCCTCTCTTTGGATAGGTTAAAAATTAGGCTTTTGCAAAACGCAGGGTTTCGCCGCCCTGTAAGGTGATTTTCTTTGTAGCATCTAACTGCTTGTTATTTTCTAAATGCGAAAGGTCATTGCAAAGGGTAAAGGCGGCATCTTTCGTTGCTGTGATTTCTACTTCCATGATTTCGCCGTTTCTAAGCTTTGCAGAAACTAACAAACCGCCCCAAGCGCGGAATGTTTTGAATTCGGCTCTGCGCCAGTCCTTCGGCACAGCGGGGAAAAGATAAAGCTTTTCGTTTTCACTGTACAAAAACATATCCTGCAAGGCATCCGTTGCAAGAAAGTTGCCCTCTAAGGTAAAGGGACGGTATTTCAGCACCATTTTACAGCAAAGCTTTTTATAGTCGCCATTCAAATGGAAGCCGTTTTGTGAGCAGGTGTATTTGTAGAAATTATGTAGCTCCTTAGCGGCTTTTTCGCCCCGCCCCTGTGCGATGTATAATTCCGCCATCCAGCCGATAGAATATCCCGTCCACATGGCTCTGCCGTAGTGCTCGAGCTGTTTTACTGTTGCATCAATCACGGTCTTGTTTTTCTCTGTGGAATACTCTAACGTCTTGAGCGGATAAATCGACATGCAGTGCGAATGATGCCGGTGGGAGGTCTTGAGGGACTCCTTGGGGCTGAGCATCAGCTGATTTTTGCGATTGACCGCGAGCGGTTCGAATTTCTCCAAAACGGCTTCCCAGTGCTTTGCGGTGTCCTCTTTACCCATTTCACGGCTCAAGGTAATCATATCGGCACAAAATGCACGCATCAGTGCCAAATCGTAGTTGGTATTCGGCTTCATCCAAGCGGAGAAGCGATTGTCATGCATCTCGGGCGAAGCGGAAAGCGGAAGCTTGTAGACTCCGTTTTCCTCTTCCAAAATCGAAAGCAAAAATTCGCCGGTTTCCTCTAAAAATGCATAGATTTTCGGAAGATAGGCTTCATCCTTGGTAAAATAATAATAACGCGCCATAATGCGGCAAAGCCAAAGGTGATTGGTCGGCGCAGTGGTATATTGCACCCAGCCGCCGAGCGCATAGCCCCGAATATCCATAACCGCCGGGAGACAAAGTCCCTTAGCCCCGTAGAACGTGCGCGCAAAATCCCGTGCACGATCGGTCAGACTGAGAAGATAGTCAATGAAGCATTCACCTTCGTGCAGGTGGTTGGCTTTTAAATAGCTGGTATAGGACATCTGCGTGTTTAAATCGTTGTGGTAGTCGCCCTTCCAAGGCGGCACCTGTCCATTGTCCGCTGTCCAAACGCCTTGTAACGGCATGGGGAAGTGGCCCTTTCGGCTACAGGAGGCTAAAAGGTAATTGTTTAAATACCACTGCTGTTCCAAAAGCTCGTCGTCAATGGAAATGGAGCTTTTCGCCCAGTAATTGGCCCACCATGCCTTGTGGTCGGCAAAGGCTTTTTCGTAGCCGCCTTGCAAAGCGGATTTTAAAAGCGCCTTGTCACGCTCGATGAAATCGGCTGTCTCCTCAAAAGAAACCGTGTAGGCAAGGAGCGTTTTCCCGTCTGCTTCCTTTTTAGCCGCCGTAATGCCGTAAAAGCTGTCGGTGGTCTGCTGTATAAAATAGATAAATTCTACCCCGTCCTCGCTTTCCGATTTGCAAATCGGCAGGGGGTAGGTAATGGATTTTAAACTCTGATCAATGCCGCCGGAGAGAACTTTGTGCGGTCTGTCCTGCGGTGTAGCAAAGGCAGGATTTTCCACGCGGAACTGTACGCCGGTTTTCTGCACTTCGATGAGACCGAGCGGCGATTTAGCGTGAATAAATGCGCGAAGCTTGGTTTCGCCGACCGTGAGCGTGGCCTCTGCCGTTAAGAAATCGAGGTGCGAAACCACATTGCCCGTCAGCCCTAAATCTAAGATAAGCTTACCGGTAGGGAGCTTTGTGGGCAGAGGCTTGTGATAGCATTTTTCATACTTTTCACGAAGCTTTCTTTTTTTGCGGCGGTGAACTAAATCCTGCACGTTCTGATATGTAAAATTCTCTTGTAGTTCTGGAGAGTCGGAGCAGTCCCAAATATCGCATTTGTCTAAGCTGAAGCGAAGCTTTTGCGGTGCGTTCCAAATCAAACAGCCGATATCGCCGTTTCCGAGCGGAATTGCCTCGTCCCAGGCGGTCACTGTCTTTTGGAAAGTCAAAGATTTTGTATCCATCTTTCTGATCCTTTCAAAGAGAATTTGAGTACTAGTACGATGGTATCACAATTTCTACACAAAGTAAATAGGAATTGCGGGCAGAAAATATACAATTTTTAACACATTCCACAAATTTTATTTCTTTTCGTATGCTTTTTGAAAAAAACAAAAAAATACAGCCGCATTTTTGCAGCTGTATTTTTATTTTTTATGTACTTTTTAGGTGTCTTACTCTGCTTCTTTCCTGTAATCGGCATATAAGGTTACCGTGCCGTTAAAATCGGCATAGTCGAGCATAATATAATTTCCGCCGCCCTGCATTTCCAAACTCGTCTCAAACGAGCCGTCCTCGTTTACGGGAATTTCTTGTTTCTTTTCTCCGAGACGAACCGAAAGGGTAGCTTTTCCGCTTTCGGTTTTCAGCGTACCGTGCAGGAAAACGGTGCGTTCTTTTAAAGAACCGCCACCGAAAATGACCTCTCTGCCGTTTGCCTTTTCGCAAGTGGCAAGGTAACTGCCGACATAAGCATCTTCGCTTAAATGCCGCTCACCCTGTAGCTTTTTGTCCTCAGAAACCTGCGTTTTGCCGCAGGCTTCCACGAATTTTTCATAAACATTTAAGACTTTTTGCGGGTCGGGTTCTTTCTTTTGGCATGCTGTAAAGCCGAATAAAAGACAAAGAATCAGCAGTAAAGAAATCATCTTTTTCATGGCGTTACCTCTTTACAATACGGTAATAGGTTCTCGCCGTGATGAAATATACCGCTACATAGAATGCGGCGAATACAAGATAGGAAACCAAACTTGCGCCGAAGAAAAGAGAGGTTTTCATAAGTCCCAAGGATTTTAAAAGGGTATTTAAAATCGGGAAAGCCACGCTTAAATGTAAGCCCGCAAAGAGAAGCGGCAGGAAAAAGACGGTTAAAACCTGCGAATGAATCGTTTTCTTGACTTCCTGTTCACTCATGCCGACCTTTTGCAAAATGTGGAAACGCTCCTTGTCCTCATAGCCCTCGGAAATCTGTTTATAATACACAATCAATACTGTTGCCATGGTAAAGAGCAGTCCTAAGAAAATACCGATGAAGAAGAGTCCACCGAAGAGACCTGTAAAGGAAGCTCGTTCTGCCAGCCTGCTTTCACAGGTAAAGGCATAATCGTTAAAGAGCGGGCGAATGACAGGGCGGAAGTTGTTCTGTGCCTCGTCGTTTGCCGAGGTGTTAAAGCCGTAATAAAATTTGTATTCCGAAGCCATAGGGCCATAGGCATCCTTTTGGAGATCATAGAGCTTTTCAAAATCAGACTCTGTGCAAACGAGGTACAGACAGTCCGCAATATTGGAAGCCGCTTGGCCATTATCGGGATAAACGGAAACGTGTTCCTTGACACGGTAAGAATTGCCGAAAATATCGACAGTCGGTGCATTCCATTCCAAACGCTTGGTGCGAACGAGCAGTTCCCCGTCCTGCAGAGTTTTGCATTCACCGGTTGCACGGTTATAATCCTGAATCGGCACAAGCATTAAAAGGGATTGTGTCATATAGTCTGTGTCTGCCACAAATTCGTCGCCCTTTTTTGCGGCGGCAAAATTCAAATAGTGATAAGCAATTTCTTCCTCCACCGGGAACTTTTCATCTTTCTGCAATTCATGGAGCTTAGAAATCAATTCTTCCTGCCGCTCGGGGTCTGCTTCCGAGATTTCACAGTTGAAATCGTTGGGATAACGCTCCTGAAGCATATCTTCGAGACCCAGCATCAAAGAACCGGTGGAGGAAATCATCACAAGCACCATGGTCGAAAGAATACAAATGCTCGCAAGACCCACAGCGTTTTGCTTCATGCGGTACATAAGACCCGAAACACTGACGAAATGATTGGTTTTATAATAGTATTTCTTGTTTTTGCGAAGGAGCTTTAAAAGTGCAATACTGCCGGCGGTGAACAGTAAAAATGTGCCGAGAATCACGAGCAAAACTGCGACAAAGAAAGCGGGTATGGCCTTTAACGGATTTTCTGCTGTTAAGGCAATGCCGTAGCCACCGCCTAAAGCCAATACGCCCAAAACAGCTAAAACCCATTTGGCTTTCGGCTCTTTTTCACCGGCCTTGCCCTCTCTTAAAAGCTCTGCCGGATTCAAAACGTGCAAGGTCCAAACCGTTTTTACGAAAATCAAAATATTAAGGATAACGTAAAGCAAAAGCACGTGCACAATCGCCGGGGGAGCTATGAAAAAGCCAAGCGTGACATCATTGTGCAGGAATTTGGAAATGACTAAAAAGCTGACTTTGTCGAGCGCAAGACCGAGAACAAGACCGCCTGAAACAGTGATTAAAAAGCTGTATAAGGCTTCAAACGCCAGCATTTTTGCAATGTGATGCTTACCCATGCCGAGGGTGTTTAAAAGGGCAAATTCTTTTTTGCGCTGTTTCATTAAAAAACTGCTGGTGTAAAAGAGTAAAACAACAATGAAAATAGCGGAAACATCGCCGCCCATTTGTAAAATGGAATGAATCGCCCCGCCGCCGAAGCCCTCTCGAATGCTCGGATTTAAAGCGAGAGAACGTAAAATGTAATAAACCGCGGCGCAAAAGATGCCCGAAATTAAATAAGGCACATAGGTTTTGCTGTTCTTTTTCAGGTTGCTTGCGGCAAGCTTTGGATAGAAGAAAAAGGAATTACGCATTTTCTTCACCGCCTGCCATGAGAAGGGTCAGCGCATCGGAGATTTTCTGGAACTGTTCCTCCTTACTGCTGTTCCCTTTATAAATCTGATGAAAAATCGTGCCGTCCTTGATAAAGAGCACACGGCCGGCATGGCTTGCCGCTTTTACGGAGTGGGTGACCATTAAAATCGTTTGTCCGCTTTTGTTGACCTCGTCAAAGATTTTTAAAAGACTTTCCGAGGATTTGGAGTCAAGCGCACCGGTCGGCTCGTCGGCAAGCAGGAGCTTCGGCTCTGTGATGAGTGCTCTCGCGACCGCGACGCGTTGCTTTTGACCGCCCGAAACCTCATAGGGATATTTGTCTAAAAGTTCGCTGATGCCGAGACGTTTTGCAATCGGCTCGATTTTCTCCTGCATGGTTTCGTAGCTTTCGCCCGACAAAACTAGTGGCAAAAAGATATTGTCCTTTAACGAAAAGGTGTCTAACAGATTAAAATCCTGAAAAACAAAGCCTAAGTTCTTGCGGCGAAATGCAGAAATTTTCTTTTCGGAAATTCCCGAAAGACTTTCTCCGTCTAATAAAACCTCGCCCTTTGTGGGTCGGTCGAGCGATGCCAAAATATTGAGCAGGGTGGTTTTACCAGAACCGGATTCACCCATAATCGCGACATATTCGCCGGGTTCTACACTGAAAGACACATCGGTAAGGGCCTTCACTTGATTTCCGCCGAAACGGGTTGTGTAAATTTTTTCTAAGCATTTTGCTTCTAAAATTGCCATAATCGGACCTCCTTTAGATTGTGTCTTTAGTATAACAAAGCCGCCGAAAAATCGACATTCAATCGTGTGACATTTCGGCGGCTCATGTGACATTTTTGTAAGACGGATTATTCTGTTTCTAAGCGGTCGGTTTTTAAATCTATCGAAATTTCCGTGCCGACACCGACCTTCGAGGTGGCAGAAAGCCTAAGAGAAAGTTTTTTTGCCGTCTCCTCACAAAGATAAAGCCCGAGTCCCGTAGCTTTTTTGTCGGCTCTGCCGTTATAGCCCGTAAAGCCCTTTTCAAAAATTCTCGGTAAATCCTCCGGCGCAATTCCAATGCCTGTATCCGTGATTTTCAAAACTGCATCCTTCGTTACCGTAATGGAAATACTGCCAGTCTTTGTGTATTTTAGCGCATTCGAAAGAATCTGCTCTACCATAAAGGCAAGCCATTTTTCATCGGTCAAAACCTTTATATCCGTCGGCTCGTAAAGAAGGGCAATCTTCTTTTCAATAAACTGCGGCGCGTATTTATGAATGACTTCTTTTAAAATGCTGTCTAAAGCACATTCCTTGAACACGAAATCCGAAGAAGAACTGCCAAGACGCAAATAAGAAAGCACCATTTCGACATATTGCTCAATGCGAAATACCTCTAACAGCATTTGGCGATTTTCCTTGGTATCCTCTTTCTGTAGCTGCATTTTGAGTACAGCAATGGGTGTTTTGATTTGATGCACCCAAGTGGAATAGAAATCTATAGCACTTTGCTCACGGTCTCTGCTTTCGGTCATAGAGCGGTTTAAAAGCGCTTGCAAATCGAGAATAATTTCCTTTAAATCCGCTTCACAAAGTGTGTCGGCTTTCGGAAAATTAGGGGAGAGAAGCGGTAAATTTTGCCGTTCAGTTTCGAGGGCTTTGTGCTTCTTAAAGAACTTAAAAAGGCCAATGCCCTTTATCATGCAAAAAAGCAGAAGGCAAAGCGCACTCGCATAAAGCACCGCTTCCATTTCTATGCGATACAGATAAAAAATCACATGAAATATCGCAAGAAAAGCGAAAAGGAGCAGAAAGTCTTTGCCGTTTTCTTTCCAATATAATTTAAATAGGCTTCGTTTTTCCATAATGCCGTCCTTATAAAATAATATAGCCGCTGCCGACCTTCGTGGTAATGAAATCGCACAGCCCAATGTTTTGGAGCTTCTTTCTCAGGCGGTTTACATTGACCGTCAGCGTGTTTTCTTCAACATACATATCCATTTGCCAAAGCTTCGTCATCAGCGTTTCGCGGCTGACGATTTTGCCCTTGTTTTCCATAAGAGTTTGTAAAATCTTAAATTCGTTTTTGGTCAGCTCCAAGCGTTCTTCCCCGAAGCTCAGTGTGCCGTCGTTTAAATTGAGAATCGCACCCTTGTGCTCCAAAACAGGAATTTGATTTGCCATGTCATAGGTGCGTCGAAGCAGTGCACCGATTTTCGCGGTTAATACGTCTAAATCCACAGGCTTTGCAATAAAATCATCGCCGCCCATTTGCATAGCAGTTACAATATTTAAATTATCCGAAGCGGAAGAAAGAAAAACAATCGGTACATTAGAAGTCTTGCGGATTTCACTGCACCAGTGATAACCGTTATAAAACGGCAGCATAATATCTAGCAGCACAAGATGCGGTGCAAATTCCTGAAAGGATTTTAAAACATTTTGAAAATCCGCAACCAAAGCGGTCTCGTAGCCCAAAGCCGCAATCTGTTCCTGCATCGCCGCCGCTAAGGAAGCATCATCTTCAATAATCAGAATTTTATACATAGCCGTTCTCCTAAAATAATCTCTTTTCTTATTTTAACATGGGATTTTGCATTTGCAATATGGGTAAAGAAAAAAAGTAGAAATTTACCGCAAAAGTTCTTGGGAAATATCGACTCTGTTTGCGTAATACTCAAAGAGAGCAGGGGGCGTAAATTCCCTAAAACAGGGAAGGCAAGAAAAACAAAAAGGCTTGTAACCCATAAAAGTTACAAGCCTTTTTTACTGCTTAGAAGAATGAAAACTGTGCCGTTTTCGCTTACAGCTTCATAGCGACATCCCATGCGCCCCAGATAACGGTGCGAAGGTTGCCGACTTTTTTGCAGTCGCCGACAAGCGGAGTTTTGCCGTCATTCTCGAGCGGAGCCGGAATATAACCAACGGACATGATAACATCATCACAAGCGAGAGCTTCCTTCGTGCCGTCTTTCTTCTTGATGATAACGCCGTCTTCTGTGATAGAATCTACAGCGGTTTCCAGATAAACCGGAACCTTGTGCAGCTTAAAGAAATTACGAAGATAAGAGGTGTTTGCAAGGCATACGCCGGGGATAGCGATGAGGTCGTTTTTCATCTCGATGATGGTCGGATTCTTGCCCTGAAGATATAAATCATAGGCAATTTCGCAACCTGTCAAACCGCCGCCAACGATGACAACATTTTGACCGACTTCTTTTTCCTTGAGGAGGTATTCACAAGCCTCAATGCTTCTTTCAACGCCAGGAAGCTTATTGAATCTACGGGCTACAGAACCGGTTGCAATAACCACTTCGTCTGCATCAATTTCGTTAATATCTTTAACCTCGGTGTTGAGCTTGACTTCGATGCCGAGCTTCACCATTTCTCTGCGATACCACTCGATTAAGCTTCTGTCCTTTTCCTTGAAGCTCGGTGCAGCTGCAGCGATGAAAATACCGCCGAGACGGTCGGACTTTTCATAAATGGTGGCCTTATGACCGCGCATTGCGCAAACTCTGGCTACTTCCATACCGCCGATACCGCCGCCGATAATAGCAATGTGCTTCGGCTTTTTGGTCGGAACGATCTTGTATTTCTTGGTCTGCATGGTTTCGGGATTGATTGCGCATCTGGCCATATGGATTGCATCCATGGGGTCTTGATCGTTAGCAACGCCCTCATAGTGTGCCATGGTAAAGCAACCGTTATGGCAGCAAATGCAGGGACGAATGTCTTCTTCCTTGTCATTCATCATCTTGGTAACCCATTCGGTATCGGCAAGGAACTGTCTTGCAACGCCGACAGCGTCGAGCTTGCCTTCTGCAATCGCCTGTGCACCGACATAGGGGTCCATTCTGCCTGCGGCAACAACCGGGATGTCTACAAACTGCTTAATATGCTCTACGTCAGCAAGGTTGCAGTTTTCCGGCATGTACATCGGCGGATGACTCCAGTACCAAGAGTCGTAGGTACCGTTGTCGCAGTTGAGCATGTCATAACCTGCATCCTGCAAGTATTTGGCTGCCTTTTCGCTTTCTTCCATATCACGGCCGACTTCGGTGTATTCTTCGCCCGGAAGAGCACCTTCTCTGAAGCCCTTGGTGTAGGAAACAACGGAATAACGAAGAGATACGGGGTAATCCTGACCGCATTCTCTCTTGATAGCTTTAACGATTTCTACGGGGAAACGGTATCTGTTTTCAAAAGAACCGCCGTATTCGTCTGTTCTGTGGTTGGTGTATTTCATGGTGAACTGGTCAAGAAGATAACCTTCGTGTACAGCGTGGATTTCTACACCGTCAACGCCGGCTTCCTGGCACATTTTTGCAGTCTTAGCGAATGCTTCGACCATTTCGTGAATTTCGTCTACAGTAAGCGGACGAGAGGGGACACAGTCACTCCACCTGTTCGGTGTGGCAGATGCACTTGCACACAGTCTTTCTACATCGAAAATCGGTTTGCTCAGTACCTTGAGGAAAGGATTGTTTACCATTTTTTCCATAGGTCCGCTAACCGAGAAAGCACGGCCGAAGCCTGCGGTTAATTGTACGAACATTTTAGCGCCGGTTTTATGTAATTCGTCCATAAACACCTTTAACTGCTTGAAGGTGTGTTTAGCGTTATAAAGCCAGCCGCCGCCGAGCATATTACGAATAGGCGCAATACCGGGCAGAATTAAGCCAACGTTGTTCTGCGCTTTTTCCATTAAAAAGTTTGCCGCTTCTTTATCGAAGTGGTGAGGTTCCATCCAACCGAAGATGGAGGTACCACCCATGGAAGTGATTACGATTCTGTTTTTAATTTCACAGTTACCGATGTTCCAAGGGGTGAATAAGATTTCCAAATCCTTGTTCATTACTAACTCCTTTTTAAAATGCTTACTTTTTATTTACAGAGAAGTGCAATTCTCTTAAAGCCTCAATATCGTCGCAAATGGTTTTGAGCGGGCACACGTCGCAGTCGAGAATCACATTCTTTAAAATGTGGTCGAATGCATCGGTGACCTCATTGACCTTTTCCGAAACGCCGACCAAATCCTTTACAAAATCGTAGTCGCCCACGATGAAGAAGATTTGCACATGGTTAACGCCCTTAAGCTTCTTGTAATGGTCGATATAAAGATTGCCGAGCGTTTCAAAGGTTAAGCCCTTTTTAATGGCTTTTTTGCTAACGCGCACGTTTTCTTTATTCTCGAAGCTCGAGGATAAAATCATATAGCCCTCGGGAATGATTTTATAGCGTTCGTAATTGAGCCTTCGAACGCCGATATAAGCCTTGTTGGGGTCGGGTATGTCGTCAATGTTAAATAAGGTCACGCGGGAGAAGTTGGTGTTTGCCTTGATGTTTTGCAAATCGTCACCGATTAAGAAGATTTTATCTTCACCGATTAACGCGTCATCGCTCGTCGGAACGTGATAAACCACGCTGTCCTTGAAGCGGTCGCCAAGCTCAAAGCTGACCTCTTTGCCCATTAAAAACTCATTTGCATGGAGCATATTCCACTCGCAAGGTCCCACCTTTAATTCGGTGGGATTTTGCTTTTCTAAAATGCTGAGGGTTTCTTTTATCAGATTATCGTATACTCTCATAGTTAAATCTTGTCGTCATTGTCCTTGTTATCGTGATATTTCGATAACATGTCATACATCTTTTCAATCATTTTGCCGTCGCCGTTGGTAATAAAAAAGAGAAACAACAGACCCACAAGAACCAGGATACAAGCTAATACGATTAGTAAAATATAGTACCAGGCCATATCAGTTCTCCTTATCCATACCTTTTACACGGGCATATTCCGCTGCACCGAGTGCACCCATGAGCTGCGGGTCAATGTCGAGGTCGATAACTTTAATATGTAAGACCTTTTCAATCGCCTTTTTAAGACCTTCGTTCTTTGCACAGCCGCCGGTTAAGGTAATCGCATCGGTAGCACCGGCTTTTTTCGCCATAACAAAGCAGCGTTTTGCAACAGCCTGCTGAATACCTGCTGCGATTTCATCTCTGGGTTTGCCTTCACCGACAAGAGTGATAACTTCGCTCTCGGCAAAAACTGTGCACTGCGAAGTAATCGGAATCACGTTCTTTGCTGTCAGAGAAAGGTTAGAAAACTCTTCGAGAGAAATCTCGAACGCTCTTGCCATGGATTCGAAGAATCGACCGGTACCTGCTGCACATTTGTCGTTCATCGCAAAGGTCTTTACAGTACCGTCTGTATCGACCGCAATACCCTTAACGTCTTGACCGCCGATGTCGATAATCGCCTTAACGTTGGGGTTTGTTACGTGAACACCCATGGCGTGGCAGGAAATCTCAGAAATGTTTTCCTGTGCCTGCGGTACCTTGTTTCTGCCGTAGCCTGTACCGATTAAATAGCTTAAATCGTCAATGCTATTAAGCTCCGGCACCTGGCTAATGGTAGCTTCCAAAGCTTCCTTTGCACTTTCGTTTGCCACAATTCTGGAGCGAACGGTGGTGTTTGCTACCATTTTACCTTCTTCATTTACAATAACACATTTTGTATAGGTTGAACCTACGTCGCAACCGCCGAAATATTTCATTATTATTCCTCCGTTACCAAGCTAAATCGTCCACGAAATCCACAATCGTCGGATCAATCGGCTCTTCTCTGAATACGTTAATCATATATTTGTTGAAAGCCTCGCGCATTTCACGTTTGGAAACGGTACGGGCATCCATTAAGTCGTGGGGAATCCAAATTAAGTGGATACCACGCTCTCTGGCCTGATCTTCAAACATACCATGTAAGCCGCCGATGTTTTTGCAGGAAACATGGTCATACATAATTACGATTTTTGCATTAAATTTTTCACACATTCTCCAGCATTCGTCGAGGGAGTTGACATAACCTCCGTTGGTGTGCGAACGCATCATCATCTTTTCATAAAGAATCGCAAGGTCTACCATAGCGGCATCCTTGTCGCCGATGTGAATGAAGTGGTGCGCTAACATACATTCCATATCTACCATGGCTTTTACGCCCCAGCAGTGGGTAGTCCAATAGGAAAAATGTGTGTAATAGTGTGCAGGGCATGCCCAAACGATAGCACGATATTTCGGCTTGTTGGCATCGTTCTTCTTGTCTTCTTCGTAGCCCTTCTTCATCATTTCGTCCACTTTAAGGTCCGTTTTTAAGAAGTTCGGGTCAAGACAGCCGGCACCCATGAATTCATATTCACGGTATAACGCCATAGCACCGTTGCACACCTGCGGATAGTCGGTGCAGTTAATATCCCACTTGTTTAACATGCACTGGGACATTTGGTTGAACATTTCACTCTTTTCCCAAAAGGCATCCCAATCCCATTTTACATTGTAGTTGTCTTCAATGAATTTAATGGCTTTTTTAAGGTTCTTAACCGCATAGTCCTGAACTTCCGGCTCTAAGAATCTTTGGGGCGGGGTAATCTGGAATTTCGGAATATCCTTAAAGAGTCTCGCCATAAAGCTGATTTCACCGATCGAGCCGTCGCAGGGCATAGAGGAGGTGATGAACGCTTTACCGACCATGGGGTAGTCATTGGCAACCGCTACGCCGACTTCGGTAGCAGGGAACGGACAAATATCTGCCGCCAAACCGAATTTTTCAATGGAGTCGATATAGGTGGGGTTGCTGTACTGGTCAATTTCCGACGGCATACCGACGGTCATCATCGCAATATCCATCCACTGCAAGGTGGGGAAGCCTGCCATAATGAATTTCGGAATCATCTCGTCGAACATGACGGTGGTTTCTCTTAATTTTGCCGCCTTTTTGGAGTTCGGTCTTAAATTCTTATCTCTTTCGAGGAACATCAGCACGTTGTCGATAGAGTTACGAACAACGGTGAAGAAATATTCGTGGGTATAGCGCAGCTCTTTGCCGTATAAGCCAATGGTGTGCTTATCAATGGTATTCGCGGCGGTCAGGTAGGAAATCATCCAGCGATAACGGAGCATGGCTTTCACCATTAAAATCGGGTGTCTGCCGAGCTTAAAGCCCATATAGCCGTATAATTTCAGCCAGCGACCGAATTCGTAGAAGGTGTCTTTAAAGCCCTTCCACTCACGCTTTACCATGGCTTTGCGGTTTTCGTCATAATAGCTGCCCAAGCCTTTTCCTGTTTTGGGATTATACATAACTCAGTTCTCCTTTGCTCGCTTCTTGTCTTTGATTCTCTTAAATTCCAAGCTTTCCACAAAGGCTTGTACTCTCGTCCGCAGCTGACCGCTGGCGCGGGAGATGTAAGGACGGTCGATGGAGAGAACGTGAATACCGTATTCCTCGGGCATAATATGGCTGGCTAAGGTTCTTTCAAAGGACCAGTAGGTGCAGAACTTCATCTGCTCGTAGATAACACCGTCTGCTTTGTATTCGTCATGGAGCTGTTTTACGTGCTCCTTGCGGAAGTCGAGCTTATGGTAAGCGCAGTTTCTCGGGCATTCGGTTTCCACTAAGTTCTGACGGCAAATCTGCGTTAAAGCATCTTCGTCATCATTCAAAATGATTTGATTTCTGCCCGGAATAGAGCCGTAGCAGAAGCGGTCAAAGACAACCAGTGCACCGCTGTCCTCCACAAGCTCAATAAAGGTCGGGTCATCAATTTCCGAGCCGACAATACCGACTCTGGCTTTGTATTTCGATACCGGATCCGGCTCGCGGGTCTTTAATTCCTCGAGGGTTTCCTCTAAATAGGGTAAAATCAAATCTTTGGGGCAAACGAAGCTCACAAGGCAGATTTTATGGAATTCACTGCCCGTAATCACAGGATTCAACTGTTTGCGGAAGTCGCCGATTTCACGAACTACCTTGCAAACACGGTTATATTTCTTTACAGCCTCACGGATAGCGGCGTCGGAAATGTCTACACCGTAAACTTCGTGGAGAGGGTTTAAAATCTTTCTGGTTACCTGTTCTTTCAAATGCTCCACGCAGTCCTCATCGTCCGCGTAGGGAATATCCAAATTGCAGCGCACGAATTTATCGTGATCGTCATGCAAATGCAGTAATTCCATGTTTTCCATGGCACGGTTCATCGGCTCGCAAACGTCTACGCCGAGAATGCCGTCTAAGAAGTTGTAGTTGCCCTCAATCGAACGCTCCAAAATGGCTCTGGAATATTCGCAGGCACTGTTTGCCATATAATAGGTAGCAATATCTACACTGCCAGTGTTCGGCGCGCGAAGTCTTACCGAAAAGCAGTTGCCGAGGTTCATTAAAACCTCAGGAACATGGTAGCAGGTGTAGCCGAGCGCGATTCTGCCGTCTGCTTTTGCCTCTCGCACCAGTTCATTATGAGCATCTTCTAACAAATGCTCAAAATAAATCATATGTTTTAAATCTTTCATAAGTTTTTTCCTTATTTACATTATTCCAAAATTTTTGAGGGCTTTTGTGGTTTCAACCACGCATTCGTTGCTGTCATCCATGAGCATGAAATCCTTTGCTACAGCGTCAAACTGTGCGATTTCTTTGTTGGAGTTTACAACGCCGATGCATTCTAAATCACCCAAATCGGCGTGCTCGATTAAGGACGGATCATCAATGCGGTTGAAGATGCAAGCCATCTTATCGTACTTAACTGCCTCGCCGGCAACCTTGGAAATGGACTTGATAACCTCAATACCCTTGCGGCTCGCATCGGAAACCAATAATAAGTGGGTAACCTCTTCGATAACGCGGCGGTTGACCTGCTCAATACCAGCTTCGCAGTCGATAACGATGTAGTCAAACTGGTCGCTGAGTGTTTCAATGACGCTCTTTAAATAGGAGTTGATTCTGCAATAGCAGCCCTTCGTCTCGGGACGACCAATGGCTAAAAATGCAAAATTATCCTTTTCTACAATGGCTTCGGCGATTTTGTATCTGGATTCGCCTACAAGCTCGAGTGCGGTTTTTGTGTCGCCGCCCTCTACGGTGTTGATGATTTCGGTACGAATATCATCCAGCGTCAGCTTTACGTCCACACCAAGTGCGGTAGCAAGACCAATCGCCGGGTCAGCGTCAATCGCCAAAATCTTCTTATCCTTAAAATTCTCGCTCAGAATTTTCACGATAATGGCAGATAAGCTCGTCTTACCGACGCCGCCCTTACCTGTCAGTGCTAGAATTTTAGATCCCATACACTTTCCTCCTTGAATGAAATGTTAAAAAAATATCATTACTATTATATTTTATATGCGCCTAGATTTCAATGGTTTTTGGGATTTTGTACACAACAATAGAAGGTTGTCTGTTTATGTAAACTTTACGCAAGGAAAAGCCTATTTTTTCGAAAAAAAGCGGGTGCATTTTTAGGCGTTTTTTGATTTTTCTCACAAAAATAACGCAATTCTTGAAGGAATGCTTAACAAGTTAGATTGAGTAATAAGGTTGAGATTTTATCTTTTGGTGGCTCAACTATACGGAGAACATCATTTTCCTTTAATGTTTCAACAATTTTGAAACAATATAAATCTTCGTCTCTTTTAAACTATTAAGTTAAATCTTAAATGTATTTTCAGCTTGACAAATGAATTTTCTGTGGTATAATAAGCAAAAGAACAAATGTTCTAGTTTTATGCCTAAGGCAGATAGGAGATGGTCTTTTGACCAAACTTTTGATTTTGCCTGCTCTCTTTCGTTAGGTCGTCATAGTGGAACCAAAGCACTTTAAACTGGTTAAAGATAGTATCTATAATATGGCGTTACTGTTGCAGTAAGCAAAGAAAAAATCTTGAGATGGCACTCTTTTAAAATGCTTCACCATATTATATACTCCAAATGGTAATTAGCAATAAGGCGTATTGCAGAACTCAAACTGCGAAAGTAATTACGTTTCTGAAGAAAAGCATAGGTAATGATGTGGATGAAAATCTGCAAGGAATATAGAGTAAACAAATTGAGCAAGGACCGAGATAAAATTACCTTTATCTCGGTCCTTTTGTCTATATAGCAGTAAAATACCGAACAATAATGAAAAAGGAACTATCTCTCGATAGTTCCTTTTTTGGTGCGGATAACAGGACTTGAACCTGCATGATATTGCTATCATTAGAACCTGAATCTAACGCGTCTGCCAATTCCGCCATATCCGCATAGGTATTTAGTTTGAAGAACTGCACATGCAATTCTATGCTGTAAAGCCTATTTATAATACCACGAAAAGAGGGGGGTGTCAATTGCTTTTTTGCTTTTTATAGGAATCTGTGTGCCCTGTACAGGAAATTTTAAACGTAAGGAACAAATACACAAAAAAATTATGAAAAAGAAATGAATTATAGCACATTTCACTTGCTTGTTTCGCACGAATTTGCTATAATAAAGATGCTCAGTAAGTGGCAGTACAGCGGCTTTTCATAGAGCTTAAAACCAGCCGTACCGAAACGAACTGAGGAGAGCCTATGGCTTAGAAAAAGGTCTTTTATCCCGCAGTGGAAGGCTTTTACATTTCTTTGGCGGCATCGAAAGCTAACCCGAGGGATAAATCTCCGAAACCAATAGAAGGGTTGGTGTTGATATGAGTCAGAAATTTGTGATTACCATCGGCAGAAGCTATGGCAGCGGCGGCAGAGCTATCGGAAGAATGCTTTCAGAGCAGCTCGGCGTTCCGCTTTATGACAGAGAGCTGTTTTACAAAGCCTCCGAGGACAGCGGCGTGAATTTGGAACTTTTCCGCAAGCTCGACGAAAAGGTGCGCAAAGGCTTTTTCGACCCGCCAACCCACCGCTATATCGGGGATATGATTCCGCCCGAAAGTGCCGCCTTCGTGTCGGATGAAAATATCTTTAATTTGCAGGCCAAAACCATTGAGCAGTTGGCGGAGCAGGAATCCTGCATCATTGTCGGCCGCTGTGCGGACTATATTTTGCGTAACCGCGAGGATGTGGTAAGTGCCTTCATTTGGGCTCCGATGACGGATTGCGTACACCGTATTATGGATATCTATAATTTAAGTGAGCGCGACGCCGAAAAGCAGATTAAAAAGGTGAACAAGCACAGAAGCGAATATTATCGCTACTACACCTGCCGGGAGTGGAATGATTATCGCAACTATACCCTTTGTCTTAATTCCGCAGAGCTGGGCTTTGAGCAAACCGCTGAAATGATTAAAAAGTGTGTGGAATTAAAACTCGGTATCCAGCTGTAACAGATATAATTTTCGGGAGGCATCCGTTTAACGGATGCCTCTTTTTTATGTTTTACTCTTTTCCATTATATATAGACAAAATATAAACAAAAAATAAGGGCGATTTCGCAAAGAAAGAGTCTCAATTTAACGAAAGTCAATTTTCTTTCTACTTTTCTTGACATGTTTTCTGAAAAGTTGTAATCTATTTAGGATAAAGAAATGGAGGACAACTATGTCGAAAAAGAAAAAAGAAAAAATCGTCATCGGCGAAAGCGGTATTTATGACGCTCGTGCCCTTGGCGTCCCGAAAATGCTCATTTTGGGCTTCCAGCACACCTTTGCTATGTTTGGCGCAACCGTGCTTGTTCCGCTTTTAACGGGACTCAACATGCAAACCACCCTGTTAATGGCAGGTCTCGGAACACTTCTGTTCCACCTCGTTACCGGTGGTAAGGTACCGATTTTCCTCGGTTCCTCATTTGCCTTCCTCGGCGGTTATGCTGCTGTAACCGGTCTTGCACCGGAAGGCATGGCACCGTCCGGTATGCTGCCCTATGCTTGCCTCGGCGTTGCATGTGCAGGTCTTGTTTATCTCGTTTTAGCAGCCTTTTTTGCAATCTTTGATGTTAAAAAGGTTATGCGCTTCTTCCCGCCCGTGGTAACAGGCCCCATCATTATCGCTATTGGCCTGAGCCTTTCGGGCAGTGCAGTAAACAACTGCAAGCAGAACTGGATTATTGCTTTAATCGCCCTCATCACCGTAATTGTTTTCAACATCTGGGGCAAAGGCATGGCAAAAATCGTGCCGATTCTCTTAGGCGTGTTAACCGCCGTTGCCGCGGCAGTCATCTTTACCCTCACCTTAGGCGAGCAGATTACTCTCGAAAACGGCACCTTCTATGCGATTAACGGCAACCCGAATATGCTCTTATTCCAGGTAGAAAAATTAGAAGCCTTGAAAGAAGCCGCTTGGTTCGGCTTCCCGATTATGAGAGACAAAATCGTTTTCGGCAATGTCGGCGACAAGTCTTTGGCAGTTAGCGCGATTGTAGCGATTGTGCCGATTGCACTTGCCAGCATGATGGAGCACATCGGCGATATTTCCGCCGTTAGTGCAACAGCAGAACGCAACTTTCTTGCAGACCCCGGCTTAAAGAGAACCCTTGTCGGTGACGGTATCGCTACCACATTCTCCTCTCTCTTCGGCGGCCCTGCAAATACCACCTACGGCGAAAACACCGGCGTTTTGGCACTCACCAAGGTTTATGACCCGAGAGTTGTCCGTATTGCAGCTTATGTGGCGATTGTTCTTTCCTTCTCTCCGAAGATTGCCGCAGTTATTAACCTTTTACCGACAGCTGTTATCGGCGGCATTTCTTTCGTGCTCTACGGCATGATTTCCGGTATCGGTGTCCGCAACATGGTTGAAAACAAGGTTGACCTTACCAAGAGCCGTAACCTTTTGATTACCGCGATTATTTTGGTATCCGCCCTCGGTCTCGGCGGCGTTACCTTCCATATCGGTAAATTCACCATCAGCCTTACCGCATTGGCAGTTGCCGCTATCGCAGGTATTCTCCTCAATGCGATTTTACCGGGCAATGACTATGTTTTCGAAGCACAGGAATACGAAAACGGTAAAGAAGAATTCAACAAACCCGAAAAAACCAAAAAACAGTTGGCAAAAGAAAAGAAGGGCGCAGAAAAAGCAGAAGTAAAAGCAGAAGCTGAAACAGAAGCCGAAGCATCCTCCGAAACAAAATAAAGTGACACTATGGAAAAGGCATTTTTATTTGGATAAAAGTGCCTTTTCTGCCTATCGGTAAAACTGGGAAATATAAGTGCCTTTGTACAGGGCGGTAATGCCCGGAAAGGAAAGTAAAATGATTCAAATCGGCGATGAGATTTATATAGAGTATGATATGCTCTTTGCTTGCATTTTTTTTGCTATTCTTTTTGCGTTTTTACTCTTTGTATTGGTGAAAGACATTAAAAAGGAACGTAAGCAGCGCAAAGCTGAAAAGGAAGAAATGATGCATCCGTCGGAGGACAAAATCGAAATCTATGAAAAGGCAAAAGTCGTACGCCTGGATACTTTTCTGACAGTTGAAACGCCGGAGCATTCTTACATAGCCCATGACCTCGGTTTTAAAATTGAAATCCAAACCCGAGAGGGCGAGTATCGCACCTTTAAGCTACCACAAGAAATGTTTGAAGCGGTAAAAGAAGGCGACATCGGCACGGTTACAGTGAAAAATGGCGAATTTTATGCGTTTAGATTAGGTTGAAAAAGGAAAAAACTGTGCGAAAAAAGCCAATAAGTTCCGATTTTCTATCGTTGACAAACGCGGAGAGACTATCTATAATAGTACAGTAGAAAAAAGCAAAAGTTATAAAGGAGAATACCATGCTTCGTTATATTTTATCTGCCGTGCTTGCCTATTTGTTAGGCTCTCTCAGCTTCGGCATCATCCTTTCCAAAATCAAATATAAAAAAGATATTCGCGATTTCGGCTCTAACAATGCCGGTATGACCAATATGCTTAGAACCTTTGGTAAAGGTCCGGCGGCGTTTGTGTTCATTTTAGATGCCTTAAAGGGTACGGCGGCGGTTTTGATTGCCCGTTATCTCTTGGCTGGCGACGGTGCAGACCCCTTGACCTGTGCTTATATTGCCGGTGTGTTTGCGGTTGTGGGTCATCTTTTTCCCTTGTATTTCGGATTCAAGGGCGGCAAGGGTGCAGCGACTGCACTTGGTGCAATGACGGCCATTACACCGATTATTTTCCCGTGTGTTATGATTCCGTTTTTCATCGTTGTATTGACCACAAAATATGTGTCTCTTTCTTCGATTATTGCGGTTATCTGTTTGCCTATATCCACTTTCTTTTGGTTCTTCCTGCGCCACGAGCCGTTTACTGTGCCGCTGATTGCTACACTGCTGATTGCCTTCCTCGTAGTATTCATGCACCGCTCCAATATTAAACGACTCATCAAAGGCGAAGAAAGAAAAATCGGTTCTAAAAAAGAAAAACAAGAAGAGCCGAAAGAAGAACAGAAATAATTCTAAAAGCATCCTTTTTAAAGGGTGCTTTTTCTTTTGTAAAATCGTCATAATCTTATGCCCTGTCACAATAGAATAGAAAGGAGATCTTGAAGCGAAAGGGCGAAAGAACTTATGAAACAACGAAAACTGTTTTTCCTCATCGTCGGTTTAGTGCTTTTGATTGCTATTTTTACAGGGCTTTTCTTCTATGAGCGAAAGGCACAGAATACCCCCGAGCCGCCGCGCGCAGGCGAACTGCAGGAGGAACGCTATTTTCTGACTTCGCGCGAGGAGGAAATCCGCGCTGTGTGGGTGAATTATATGGAGCTTTCGATGAAGGACGGCGACCAAAGTCAGGAGGCTTTTTTAGAAAAATCCAAGAAAATTGTAAATAACCTGTGCGAATCGGGGATGAATACAGTCATAGTTCATGTAAGACCCTTTTGCGATGCCTTTTATCCCTCTGCTTATTTTCCGTGGAGCGCCTATCTTACCGGCACACAGGGGCAGGCGCTTCCCTATGACCCCTTAGCACTGTTCTTAGATTGTGCAAAAGAAGCCGGACTTTTTGTCGAGGCGTGGATTAACCCTTATCGTGTTTCGCTTTCTGGAGATTTTGAAAGCCTAGCGCCGCAGAACCCGGCAAGACTTTGGCACGAACAGGGGGAGGACGAGCACCTCATCCTGTGCGATAAGGGAATTTATTTGAATCCGTGCAGTGAGAAAGCGAAAACTCTCATTTTAAACGGCGTGCGAGAGCTTGTGGAGCATTACCGCATTGATGCCGTGCATATGGATGATTATTTTTATCCCACCACCGATGCTTCCATAGATGCCGCGCAGTATGCCGCTTACCAGGCAGGGGGCGGCACACTCTCCCTAGCCGAATTTCGCTGTGAAAATGTGAACGCCCTGCTTTCCTCCATGTATGCCGCCATTAAATCCATACGACCCGAGGTGCTGTTTGTGATCAGCCCGGGCGGCAATATTACCTACAATAAGGAAAGACTTTATGCCGATGTTGCGCTTTGGGGACAAAACGAGGGCTATTGCGATGTTTTAATGCCGCAGATTTATTATGGTTTCCAAAATAAAGTAAGACCCTTTGAAGAAACAGCCAAAGCGTGGGCGGCACTCGTGACCAATCCGAAGGTGAAACTTTGCTATGCCCTCGGCGCTTATAAATGCGGCACAGAGGACGGCTACGCCAAAGACGGTACAAAGGAGTGGAAAGAAAACAGTGATATTCTGTCACGCCAGCTCGCCTTTTGCCGCAAACTTCCGAAATATGACGGCGTAGCGTTTTACGGCTATACCAACATTTACCTTGCGAAAGACAATGAAATTATGCAAAAAGAGTGGAAAAATCTAAAAAATATGCTACAATAGCCATTAAAGAGAAAGTGGGAAAAGCAAAGGAGAAAAAATGCAAGAGAAATGGAAACGCTGGTTACCGGCGATTATTTTGGCATTAACGATACCGCTTCTTGTTTGGGGCATTCTTTCTTCTGCAAAGCAGAGGGAAGAGAGCGTAGCAACGGAGGCAAGTCTGCAAGATGGTTTTTCGGAAGAAAGACCGGAAGATAAAACCTCGGCGCTTCAAATTCTTTCACCTAAAGAACAGGTCTTTACGCAAAGTGAGCCGACCTTACATATTGAGGGCAAAACCAATCCACGTCTCTTACTTACTATAAACGGCGAAACGATTACAGTCGCGGAGGACGGCAGTTTTACCTATTTGCTGAATTTGGCGGAAGGGGAAAATATATTTATAATTTCCGACGGCGTGCAATCTTTGGAATATAGGGTGACCTATGCACCACATCTTTTCTTCTCTGTTTCACCGACAAAAAATATCCTCTCCGGCGGCAATGAAGCTTTGCACGTCAGCGCAAAGGCTAAAGAGGGAAGCCAGGTGACGGCAACGCTCTCCAAAGAAACAATAACCTTAGTCGCCGGAAAAGCCGAAAACGGCGTGCAGATTTTCACAGGAGAATTCGCCTTGCCGGCGCAGTCCAGTGTAAAGCAGAATCTCGGCAGAATTAAATTTCATGGAGAAAACGGCTCGAATCAGCAAAGCGTGCAAGGCGCCGCAGTGAGCATTTCGGCAAGACCGCTTCCCGATATTCCGATTGAGGTCGGGACAGGCACTGTAAAGCCGCCGCAGGTGCAGGGTGACCGTGTAGAGGTTTTGCAGCCGACACAAGATTACGGCAGAGGCCCTGCAAAGGTCTTAGAGATTCAAACCCCTTATGCCGAAACCGCTCCGGGCTCCAATTCCGGTGCGAAATCTACACCGAACGCCACACCGCTTGTAAACGGCACCTACGATTATATTGTAGATACCAAGGTGTATGACAACGACGAATATTACGTTACCAAATCGGGCCTTTTGGTCGAAGCGGAAAAGTGTAAAAGCTTTGACGGCTTTGTTTTGCCGACCAATACCGTATCTTTAAAATCGGGCGGCAACGCGGATTTAGTTCTCACCATGAACTGGAAAGTACCGTTTCAAAGCCAAATGAAGCCACAGAAATACCATGCCGGCTATCAAGGCAGAAAATTTAATGTAAGTGCTTTCGACGCAGAATATATTGACTTTACGTTTTATTATACCAATGCCGCAGAGGGGGAAGTGCAGTTCCCAAAAAGCTCTGTTGTTTTCTCGGCAAAATGGGTTTCCAAGGGCGCGAAAGACGGTACGTCCACCTTGCGCGTCTATTTCCGAAACAAAGGCTTCTTCTACGGCTATCATGCCTATTACGGGTCGGACAACCGTTTACATATCTCCTTTACCGAACCGCATAAGACAAGCCCCAAGGTCGTTTTAGACATCGGTCATGGCGGAAAAGACTGCGGTGCTATCGGTGTGAACGGCGTCTATGAATCCACCGTCACCTTGCATATCGGCTCTAAGGTATACGAAAAGCTTCGTGCCAAAGGCATTCGAGTAGAATTGACGCGCGGCAACGATACCTTTGTCTCCTTAGATGCCAGACAGCAAAAAGCAAGGGACGTAAATGCCAATCTCTTTGTCTCTTTACATGCGAATTCCGCACCGCCTAATCAAACGAAATGGATGGGGCCGGAACTATACTATTATAGAGCTTTTGCAAAAGCTCCGGCACAGCGCATTGAAAATCAACTGCTGCAGGCATATAAAGAGATTTATAAAGATGATCCGCAGGCTCTTTCGAGGATTATCCCCTCGGATGGCGGCGTGCGGTATTACCCGTATAAGGTAACCAGATTAGAAGAATGTCCAGCTGTCCTTGTGGAGTGCGGCTACCTTTCCAATCCTACGGAATGTGCAGCACTTTGCGATGCGGCGAACCAAGAACGCTTAGCCCAGGCGATTGCCGACGGTATAGCGGAGTATTTTCAGAAGGATGTGCAATAAATTCCATGCAAAAGTTTATGAGCAGAACCAAACGATGTACGGCACTTGTGTTGTTATTGGGTTTGCTGATTGCCGCGGCAACGATTACGGCTTCGGCGGCGAATCCCGACCCGCCCTTTATCGGCGCGTTTACCAATGCAAGCTTTGACACTTTAACTATACGCACCGGTCCGGGAACCAACTATGAACCGGTCGGAGCGGAAATACCGAAGGGTGCAGAAATAGAGGTCATGGATGCAAAACCCAGTAGCAGCGGTACCATGTGGTATTTTCTGAAATATACAGCGCCCAATCAAACCGCATATTATGGCTATGCCTCATCCAGACCGATTACCTATGTACGCCCCATGGAGCCCGGTATGCCGTTTATCGGCAAGGCGGTAACGGGCGGCAGTCCTTTGAATATGCGAAGCGGTCCGAGCGTAAAACACGGCAAGGTCGCTGCAATTCCGATTTATTCCGAGGTTACGGTGCTTTCCTTCGAGCCTTGTGATAACGGCTCCAAAGAAAACCCCGTTTGGTATTACATAGAATATCAGGGCAAACGCGGCTATGTAGCTACACAGTACGTGGAATTTGTTCGCGATACAAATCCACCGAAACCGTCGGTTCCAGACCCCGGCAAGCCTACACCGTCCGTTAAACCGGGAACTGTTTTAGACCACAGTGCCCCGATGCCGGATTTCTATAAGCCTTATTTAAAGGGCATCATGCAGCGACATCCAAAATGGAAGTTCGTGTTCTACGATACAGGCTTAGACTGGAATACCGTCGTTCAGGAAGAAAGCAAGGCTTGGCAAACCGATTCCGGCTGGCATTCCAAAAGCTTAGTCTCCGGCTCTATGCCGCTCTCTTATCGTCTGCCGTCAATCCAGACCATTCCCGTGGAAGGAAAATCCTGGTTTGCGGCAGATCCCAAAACAGTTTCCTATTTCATGGATCCCAGGAATTCCATGACCGATGCGCGCCTCTTCCAGTTCGAGGCAGTATCCTATGACCCGACTGTGCAAACGCTTGCCGGCGTGCAGAAAATGCTGTCGAGATCACACATGGCGAATAAAACCATAGAAACCTATGACCACAGAACCATTACCTATGCCGAGGCGATTATGGAAGCCGCACAGCAGTCCGGCGCAAGCCCGTACTTTTTAGCTTCCCGTATCATTCAGGAAACCGGCTATTCGGGCAGTGGCTCGGTCAGCGGTACTTATCCGGGACATGAGGGCTATTATAATTTCTATAATATAGGCGCAGGTACAAAGGGCGATACCGTTGCCAATGCTTTGAAATGGGCGGCATCTACCGATGCAAATGAAATAAAAAATGCCGGAAGACCTTGGACCACACCTTACCAGTCTATTGTGGAAGGCGCGAAATGGATTTCCAGAAGCTATATCGCCAAAGGGCAGGATACCTTATATTATCAGAAATTTGACCTCGTTCCGCCCAAACCCTTCGGTCATCAGTATATGACCAATATCGCGGCACCTTACGGCGAATCCACGACTGTATATAAAAACTATAATGAGATGCAGATGCTGGATTATCCCTTCTTATTTAAAATCCCGGTATATCGCAATATGCCGAGCATACAGCATTTGCCCGATTTCGATACCAAGGATTATTATGGCAGACGCCGCGGCGATGCAACCGGTGACGGTCAGCTGACCTTAGCAGATTATCAACAACTGAAGGATGCGGCTGCACAGTGGAACTATACCGCTGCCGATGCACAGGACTTCATCGTACGGGATTTAAACGACGACAGAGCCGTTGATGCCTTCGATGCAGCCCTTTTAGACCACTTAATCGTAAACTAAATCCTAGAAAAGGAGTCTCTCTATATGAACTATGTTAAGAATGTAGCAGAATTAGTCGGGAATACACCGCTCATGGAGCTTAGCGGCTTCGAGGCGGCAACAAATGCCGATGCACATATTTTTGGTAAATTGGAATATTTGAATCCGGCAGGCAGTGCCAAGGACAGAATCGCCGTAGCTATTTTGGATGAAGCCGAGCAGAGCGGCAAGCTCCAAAAGGGCGGTACAGTTATCGAACCCACCTCGGGTAATACCGGTGTAGCGATTGCCGCAGTCGGTGCCGCACGTGGCTATAACATTATTATTGTTATGCCTGATACCATGAGCCGCGAACGTCAGCTCTTAATGAAAGCCTACGGCGCAAAGCTGGTTTTGACCGACGGTAAAAAAGGTATGCAGGGCGCAGTGGATAAAGCCGAAGAATTAAGACAGGAAATCCCGGGTAGTATTGTCGCGGGTCAGTTCGTAAATCCCGAGAACCCCAAAATGCATTACAGAACAACCGGGCCGGAAATTTACAGCGCACTGGACGGTAAGGTAGACATCTTCATCGCGGGCGTCGGCACAGGTGGCACAGTTTCAGGCGTCGGTAAGTATTTAAAGGAACAGAATCCCGATATTCAGATTGTCGCTGTAGAGCCGAGCAAGTCTCCGCTTCTCTCCGAGGGTAGAGCAGGCGCACACGGCATCCAAGGCATCGGTGCAAACTTTGTACCGGAGACCTTAGATAAAACTGCCTATGATACCGTTATGCCCATTGCAGATGAGGATGCACTCCATTACAGCCGCTTAGTCGCACATAAGGACGGCCTATTTGTAGGTATCTCCTCCGGTGCGGCACTGGCAGCTGCTGTACAACTTGCGGCTAAACCCGAGAATGCTGGAAAGAATATCGTAGCCTTGTTGCCTGACGGCGGTGACCGCTATCTTTCCACAGCCTTATTAGAGGATGATGAGAATCTGTAATAGGGGGAGCCTTATAGAGAATAAAAAAGACACTCTCTAATAGCACTATATAAGGAAAATACTCTATACTATAATATAAGAAGGTTTGCACTGCGCAGACCTTCTTTTTTTATATAGAAAAGGAACGAAAAAGGGGGAGTGAGTAAAGAATTTGAGAAAAGAAGAGCAAAAGAGAAAAAGTGAATTTTAGACTAAAAATGCCATTACTTTTCATATTTCACATAAAAAAAGAACCATAAAAGTACTTTTTATACGAATTGCCACGAACACCCGGCGGGGTTTAAAAGAACCAGTGGAAAATGAGATTTTTTGGGCGAAAAGTGTTGACTTTTGAGGCTCAATTTGGTATTATATCAAAGCTGTCACGTGAGA
>JAHHRN010000005.1 GCA_020025775.1 Acutalibacter sp. | reverse complement strand
GATAATAAACAGTTATCCTTTATTAAGAGAAAGACAAAAATAAAACGAAGAGAATAAGTTAATGTCATTAATGGATACAACATGGCCAGCAACATCCGAAAAATTGTCGAACAGGTTAAATTTAGAAAACATGTTAACAGAAGTAACAATATAAGGTGCTTTACTATTTGATATTGTTAAATTCCAAGAGCTGTCCCGAACATACATTGCTACTTAAGACAACGCTTGCCGATTGTATAAAGCAGCATGGTATGAAAATGAGATCTACAATAAGATTTTCGGTAAGGCATTTAATACACGAAGGTAAGCTAAACTCCTATTATATTTCATAATCCCTTTCCTTGATATAAATGTAATTTCTGATTTCAGAAGTAGAAAGCAACACTATTTTAGGATACATAAAACTATACTAAATCTATAAATAATGTGGAACTCATTCCGTTCCAATCATCAAAATCAAAGGCAATTAGACCTAACAGCAGAATCTATAAAGAATATACTCTATGTTTTAAGAAGGTCTCGCCTCATTCTTACCTCCTCGCGTGTGTTACAAAAGCTGTAAAAATATAATCTTTGTATCTGTTCAAATCGGTTTAGTACTTACACGAAAGCGAATAAATGTGGACAAATATGCCTATGTAACTTCTCGTGACGAGATTCAAGCGAATGACTACAACCTGAATATTCCACGATATATAAATACCTTTACGGAAAAAGAAACGGTGGATATTGATGAAGTGAAACAGAACATTTCGAATATTGAAGTCGAGCGTGTTGAAGCGCAGACACAGATGGTGAAGTAGATGAAGACACTGGGTGTATAGTATTACTTAAATACTCCACAGAAAAACAGATAGGATTGTTTTGTTTTTTTAAGATGAAAGTATCAAAATATTATACATGAGTCTAAAAAGGCATAGAATTTTGGTATGCTCGTGAACTTCAAGAATCAATGGAATACAGTGAGGTGAGAAACTTAAACGAGATCAAACATACGGCAAAGACGAAGCCAACCTTACACCTTTCCAAGTAGTCAAAAAGTTAGACAAGCTATCAAAGAACTAGGTGGAACCATACCTGAAAAATTACCAATACCTAAAAAAGTATTAAACAGCTTGAACGTGAACATCAATTAGTTGAAAAGCTTAATAAAAATAAGTGTAAGTAGCAAATCAATAAAGCAGATAAAGCAATAAATTTTATATCAACGGAGGGCGAATACATTGTCAGACAGTATTAATTTAGATGAAATTTTGCTGAATATTCAAAATATTCAAGAAAGCGGAACAATCAATATTGCACTTCTTAAATATCACCACAGGAAGCAAGAGGAGAATTTTGCAATTACACTTCCCGGGAATTTAAACTCGGATTTTCTCTCTGATATTTTGACTTCTTTGGAATCTTTTTGTTGTGATAAAACCAGCCATCCTTTTGATCCAGTAGGGAAAAGTGAAGATGATACCTACGAATATATCAATCTAAGCAATATTCAAGATCAATGGTCATATATTAAAGAATTAATTGTAGATGCAGAAACATACAAAGAAAAAAGTGAATTAGCACCCTCTGCATCTCTAAGTATTACTAAACTTTCTATAGAGGGCTCCTCCTTTACATATCACCTAGGGAAACAACAAACTCCCACAGAAAAACTTCTAAAAAGAAATCGAGTACTCATGAGTTCTAATGACAAGTTGGAGGATAAAAGCAATAATAAAGTTTTCCTCTTTTGTTGTGATGTTGATTTTATTGTCCAAGAAGACAAAGATGGTAATGGATATGTATTCATTTTAGATAGGAAAAACTTTTGTAAGATCTTCAATTATGATGAAGAAATGAAAGCTCAAGCAAAAGCGAATGTTAAGAAAATAGACAGTTGGGAGTTTCTTTCTTCTCCAGATTTAATATACGATAAAATAAATCAGAAGAATGTCTATCATCGTTTAGCTAAAATCTTTTCAGATCCAATTTATCTAGAGCAAATTGAAAAAACATCTCCTGCAGATTTAAAGAAAAATCTTCTTGAGCGCAGCGATGGAAAATTTGGCGGAAGCGATTTTGACGGTAATCAAATCAAATTAACTAACAAAAACTTAGATAAGGTAATGAAGATGATCGCAAAAGGTTTTAGATACAACTTTTTTGCAAATAAAGCTGAAGAATCATGAAAAAATTATCAATAGACGGCAGCGGATATTATATGAGTTGTATGACGTTGTTCAACCTCATATATTTCATAAAAATGATAATAGACGGATTATTTTTTCCAGAAAATATAAATTGGAAATCTTGGATATATTATATTGATTTCTTTACTTTTTGTACTAGTATTATACTATTTTTAATGGGAGTAATATTTACTATAATTATTATAAAAAGAGATGACTCCATACAAACCCAAAACACACTAGGGCGAGAAGTTACAGTAAGTGAATTAAAAGATTTAACCGGTCAAAATTATTTTACTAATTATTCTCTTCTTGTACTAACAGGGCTATCGTTGCCAACGAATAAAAATGTATATAGCTTAATTTTATATTTTCTTGTTCTAATCACACTTGGAATAGTTTATATAAAAAAAGATTTAATCTATATAAATCCAGCTATGGCCCTTTTTAATTTCAGTGTTTACGCTTGTCGCAATAAGCAAGATAAACGTTCTTATATTTTCGTAGTAAGAAAATGCAAATTAGAAAATGGAGACACCGTATCTTATGCAGATGTCGGGAAGAAAATAATTCGTATTAATAACACAAAGGCTGTAAAAAAGCAAACCAAATAATATAAAAATAAGTATAAAAATTTATCCAATTAGATGAGGACAATACAATATAGAAAAAAGTATTGGAGGTATCCAAAATGAATTTTCTATATTACAAATAAGGGGTAGCAATTGCACATATTCCTCCTCCAGAAAGTTCTGCCTTGAAAGCTATTCCCAGTATGTGCTAGAGCAACTTAACTGGTGTTTGTTTTTCTCATTAACTAGCTATATAAAAAGTGTAGAATGGATTTTTCGTTCCATCATTTCTGGTTAATATAATCTATGAAAGGAGTCAAATTATGTACGACACAGAAATTGAACAAATTCGGTCTAAGAAGCCGAGAATGGCAATCTGCTATGATTTTGACAAAACTCTTTCCCCTGATGATATGCAAACATTTACACTCATCCCTTCTTTAGGAATGGATAATACTACTTTTTGGAAAGAATCAAATGATCTAGCGGTTCAAAACTTAATGGATAAAAATCTAGCTTGGATGCAAAAACTTGTTGTTGAGTCGAAAGCCAAACGAAAAAAGCTAAATCGAGAATACTTTCATGCTGTCGGAAAAAACATTAAGCTTTATAAAGGCGTTCAAGGTTGGTTTGAACGTATAAATAAATACGGAGATCAACACGGCATTGAAATTCAACACTATATTATTTCTTCCGGGCTCAAAGAATTACTGGAAGGCACTTCGATTGCCCATGAATTCAAAAGAATTTACGCTTCGTCGTATTTATATGATGCTGATGATGTAGCTGAATGGCCGGCGCAAGCAGTTAACTATACAAATAAAACACAATACATATTTCGTATTGCCAAAGGAATTTTTGAAGAATATGACGAACGCGTAAATGATAGTTTTTCGAATGCTCAGCTCTATATTCCTTATGAAAACATTGTATATGTAGGAGACAGTGCCACAGATATTCCTTGTATGCGATTAGTAAAAAGCAAAGGCGGCTATGCTATTGGAGTATTTGATCCAGAAAAGAACAATCGAAAAAGAGTATATCAACTGTTCAATGATGGGCGAATAAACTTTTACGCACCGGCTGATTATTCCGCTCGTAGCAATCTTTCTAAATACATGAAACAAATTATTAATGAAATTGCCGCTCGAGAAGCAATAAAAACTGAACAAGCCGTGATGGACATTCCAGCTGGTGCATACAAAGTGTATATCAATACCGAAGAAATGAAGAAGATGTTCCTTAAAGAAATACCTGAAAGAGAAAAGAAAAAGCTTGATAAAGGTCTGAAGGACCTCAAGGAACTCATTGAAGGTAATATTGACTAAAGTGAAAAGTCTCAATATTAGAAGGCATTGCTCTGAAAAGAATTAACCAACAAAACAAACGATTATAATGCTTGTACATGCCATAAAATACATTTCCACCATGTAGCAAAAATAAATCGTTATGCGTACATGGAACACCAGTAAATTTCCATCCACAAATTTTAAGAGAAGTACAATACAAGGTTTGTAAAAAAGCAGCCCCAAAGCTAACGCTTTGAGGCTGCTTTTTTTATAATATTACTTTTCTCAACAAGAACTAATCCATAATCCTTAAAAATGCTGTGCTCTATGAAGCCAATTTTTCTCTAAATATTGTATAGCGTTCGTCGATTTTATTTGACCATCTTGTGTGATACGGAGCATACAAAAAGAATTAAAACTAAAAAGATGGATGAACATTGGTTAGGGCAAATAGGACGTTTTTGAGGGGCATTTTCAGTCCGCAATTGGACACATAGCTCTTTTAAGCGTACGTCTGTACAGCAATTCATCTTCTTTCGCAGGTTCCACAACCAGTAGTTTTTTATTTTCAATCATGTGGTCGATTCTTGCAGCTATCCATTCATCGCTGATATGCAGCGCATTACGCCCAAGGATCTGTCCGATGAGCATTGCCTCTACGAATTCGCCTTCCGTTTTGTCTATTTCCTTTTGAATCCAGACATCATAAAAGCTTTCTGGTGCACTTTGTAATCTGCCATTCAAATAGACTCGCAAAGGTACATTCTCCTCTTGGAGCATACTCCATTTCATAGCAAATACAGAAATAAATTTAGCAGACAATGCTTTTTGATACTGTAAAAAACTATGGAGTTCTTCCAGACAAACGTCTCCCCATTCTGCATACTCTGTCGCCCCGTTTGAAGTTTCTACCAATTTCGGGAGCTTCACAGCACATATCGGAGCATTCAGTTTACGAATTTCAGAACACAAGCAATAAAAGCCACAAAGTTCATCCGGTTGATCGCTAAACCAAATGCGAATCGGTTCCCTGTTTTCCATGTGATTTTTTAGTTCTTTCAGCTTTTCTTGTACAGAAGAAAGCGAAATCCTTTCCAGCGGATATAAAAAAAAGCTTGCAAGACCGTTTCTCGTTTCTTCCAAAAATCATTTCTTTCTATATTTCCCATACTGAGCCCCAAAGCAAAGGTATAAATCCCTGCTGTATGAAGGCCAAATTCTTCTATAGGACTCGCATATTTTAAAGTACCAGCGAAGCTTTCACTAAAAACAACATCCAGCATAAAATCTTTCTTTCTCTTATAAGCAGTCGCTCTATCGGTACTCCGATAAGGCTTACTTTATTCTTCCTTGTTCTTCTGTACCTTGCCAACAATGGCAAGTACCAAAAGGTAAATTGGCACAAGAATCATACCGATATGTAAAAAGGTATCAAATATATGAGTAAACAAGCCCATAATAGCAAACATACAAAAGAATGCAGCTGGTAGCCGGCTCAAGCTGTACAGCCTATATAAATTCTCTACTTTTGATTTATCCGGTGCATTTTGCAAAAGCCAGGATTTAAAATACATTTGTGTATTTTGGTGCTGTGCATTGAGCTCCCGTGCTTTCCGTTTTGCTTCCTCTAGTGTTGTACCACCGGCTACGTAAAGCTTTTCCAATATAAAATGTGTACAAGGAAAAGTCAGAATTGCCATGATAATAAAATACATCACTGTAAAAACCGCTTTTTGTCTTGCCGTCATTTGAACATCTCCTTTATTTTGGTACATAATCAAGAGCTTTTGCTATAGAAAATATCTCTTTCTCTTACTCCTGCGGACCTTCTATATATAAAACTGTATCACTAATTTTCATTAGATAAAAAAGCTTTCCGTCGTTTTTATATTGCCGTTGCATAAAGTTTGCTCGTGCATTGGTAAGGTCAGCCCCCACCGCACCATTATGGTACGTATTAAAAATATCACAAAAATAGTGATATACAGCCCGACTACTGTTGTTATCTTCGGCAACATAGAATTCAATCCGTATATCCCCTTTTACATATAAATCACTGCTAAGAAGGCGTATAGTCTGGTTTTCCGCAGTAATCGGATTAGTAAGCTCTTGCTTTTCATACTCATGTTGACATACAATCTGTTGTACTTCTTGAGCATCAGCAAATTCTATTTCGTCTGTGATTGAGTTGAATGCCAAATAAACAATAACAACAAAGCCAACCAATAATAAAAGCAAAAAGAGATAATAGATTGGTGTATTTTGGCTTTGAACTTGCTGTTTCGATTTCGGCATACTATAACTCCCATCTGCAATGAATTCTACAAAGCTATATTATAACAAATTACCTTTCTTTTCAATGTATTGTCAGCTTCCTGTGCATTCCGCTGAAAACGTTTTTTAGTCTTTGGGAGGGTGTTTCCATGCACATATAAAAGCACCCGTAAAGCCTTTATCCACAGGCATTACGGGCGTTTTTGATTTTTTCCTTCTGTTTTTAAAATTCTGGAACATATCCAAGCTCTCGGGTAATCGAATAAATCTCGTCTTCGTTTTCCTCCGGACTCTCTATATACAACGCTGTGTTGTCAATTTGCATTATATAAAACAATGTTCCGTTGTATCTGATTTCTACCTGCTGAAAATTTGCTCGACGATTTATTCTTTGCTTTACATAGTCTGAAGACACAGGAATTTTCTTATGCAGAATATTGAAGAAACTTAACTTCAAATTGTCATCTTCATGTGCCGTCAAAAACTTCAATTCCGTATCGCCTTTGGTGAATAACATATAGCTATAGCTTTCCCCAGCTTCGTCTACAGGTGCTTCGCTATATTCTTGTTTCTCATAGCCGTATTCTGTTATAACCTGGCGCACTTCGTCGATGGTAGCCGTTTCCAATTTGTTACCCGTTGCCCAACTAAACAGCAGATAAATAAACACTCCTGCGCCGACAATAAGCAATATTAAAAAAAGATAATAGGTTGGCGGATTTTGACTTTGCACTTGTTGCTTTGGTTTTGGCATGGTAATACTCCCAACTGGTTTATAGGTTATAAAGTTATATTAGAACAAATAACCTTTCTTGTCAATCCATATACTGTGTCTTATAGATACGCCGAAAAAGTGGTTCTTAGCTTCCTGGCTGAGACTTCAATGTACCTATATAAAAACAAACACCCGTAATGACCTTCTTTATCGGTCTTACAGATGTTTTTTTATTTATTGATTTTTCGTTTGTCTTTTTTCCTGTTTTTCAATAATTTTCAAAAGCGGCTCATAATTATTCGGTGCCGGCATACCGTAATCTTTATAGTAGTTGATATAAAACTCGATACTTTCTTTTACGCCTTCCAAAGATGAAAAGCCTACCAGTTTTTCAATCCGATCGAGCATATATGCATTAACCCACAAGATATCCTCATGCCGCATGGAATACACTGTATAGGTAAATTTATCGCTATTTTGATACATCGGTTTTCCGAATGCGACTTGTAATTTCGGTGACTTGTTCTTTTCAAAGAGCTTTTTATCTTGCAGTTTACTCGGCCATATCGTGGGGGTTTCCAGATGCTCTCGTTTAGAATAGAGTCTGAAAAACGGATTGAGAATAGCAAGCATTCTGGTTTTTGAAATAGAAAACATATAAAAATTCTCATGGAACTGAAATTGTTTGTGATAAAGATCAGCATAAATTGGACCATAAGTATTTTCTTTATTTTTCTCTGCAAGCTTTCGCAGGCATTCTTTTTTCTCCATTTGAAACCCTAACTTAAGAACACTTTCCTCTCGTTCTGATGTCATACCAATATCCGATATTAAAAACTCCGTACCGTCCTTTGAAGAATCCCATATTGCGAGATAGCCGTTCTTATAAATCTGTGCCCAGTAGTAAAGATAACTTGTGCAGAGCTCGTGTTCCCCAATATGTTCTAAATCCTTACACTCAATCAGCACTTGCAGACACCGAAGCCAATATTCCTCTATGGTTTCTCCGGGAATTGTTTTCTCCGGATACGGATAAATCTCCTTAAATAATTGGGAGTTATTTTGCTTCAAATTTTTGATCTTCTCAATATCTTCAGGCACAGATTCGATGCGCATTTGCTCTGCGAGCAAAAATTTCCGGATGATTTTCAGTTCTTTTCTTGTCAGCGTTAATTCGCCGCCCACCGGAACCTTTAAGATTTTCTTCGTCAAAATATCGGCAAACGGCGTTTCAATTTCCTGTCCCAATCTCTTTTCTATTTCCGTTGTGTAAATATTTTTATCGGCGAAAATATGTTGTGTCTTTCCTGCTTTTTTATATTTTCCTGTTTGAATATTATAAACACACGGTCTTTCACTGAATCGCCGTAAAACCAACTGCGGAACATAATGATTATTTTCATACGGCATCTGTTTTCACCTTCTATACACGATTTCATCCTTCTATATTATATCAAAATCAGAAAAACCTCAAGCGTTGTAAAATATAAAGAAGATGACTATAAAACTTAAAATCAAGAATTCTTTAAATATACTGTCACTTTCTTATGTTTTCGTTTGCATTGTTCGATGACATACTTTGTCCCGTGGGACTTTCCATCCCAAAAAGCAATCACCTCATCAGCATAATCTATAATCAAATCGTTCCGGACAATCGGTGCGCTGCGACCGTAGGCAGAATAATTCGGAAAGAATTCTGTCAACTTCATCCCCTTTTGACGTGCATATTCCCTCGCACAGCTGTCTATCCCTCTGGCTCCACCGGATACAAGTTCCGTTATCCCCTCTGGCAAATAAGATTCTAAATGTTGTACCGTTAAATTTCGAGAACCAATAACTGCGATTTTCATACTTTTCTCCTTGTAGGCTCATTTTAGATATGTTTTGTGTTTATTCTAGCCATTATAGCACAGTATAGATATAAAATAAATGCGTAATAAATGCATTTAGGAGTGAGACTATGGCTATTAAAAGTTTATCCATTCGTATTGATGAAGAAATGTTAAACAAATTGCATGTTGTCGCAGACTATGAAGGTCGTAGTGCAAATAGTGAAATTCTTGTACTGATTCGTGATGCTATCGAAGCATATGAAGAAAAGCACGGTTCTATTGAAATCAAATAATATCTGAATCAAAATCAAAAGCCGATATTTTCATGTAGCATGAAAATATCGGCTTTATTTTATAATGCTTTAAGTATTTTGTTTACCGCATAAGGTTTTGCATATTTTAAATAAGCATCACTTATATATATCACATCTTCTTGATACGGTTCTTTCCACATAGCTGGATATATTACCAACTTCTTTTGCACATTCTCTTTTTTCACATAAATTGCTTGACCATCAGAAATTAATTCACAATTATACTTCTTTAAAATATTATACAGTGGTAAAATCAGCTTTTTTTGTACTCCAAGAGGTAATACATCAGCCAGATGACCTTTTTCTCCCCACTCTAATAAATTCAAAGCACAATTTCTATCTAACATACCGTGTATATTTTGATTGCGATAATGTTTTAAACATTCATAACAGGCATTATCACAAGTACATTTTAATATACTATGAATTTCGGTTATTAGATCTTCTAATTGATCAGCAACACTAACAGCATATCCTGCGCCACTCGATAAGCTATCATATATGTAGATATCTATAAAAGTGCAGTCAATATTTTTTCGCAAGCGATATCCTGTCACCAATTCTGTAAATTCAACATCCAAGATTTTACAAGCTGCTAACCGCAAAGCTTCTGCTAAAGATTGAGCTGCTCTAAATATCCAAGGATTTTTCTCTTGAGAAACGTTGATTTGGTTCGAATCCAGCGCAAATTCTAAAACAAGCATATCCGTTACAAAATCATATCCTAAATCTACATTTAAAACTTCTCGATGTTTACACTTGCTAACAGGAAGTTTAGAAACATATGGTCTTTCCACATTGTTTAAATCCTCTTCATTGTCACCGGGAACAGCTGCTCCGCACTCTTTGCACACCATAAAGCCTCTGTCAGACACACCTTTATTAACCATGATAATTCTCTGATTCGTTCTTGATGCTACACGGATATTTTTGGTGTTTTTTACCGGTCGCATTTCATCGGCTTCTGGCAAAGTGGAATATAACGGTTGTTGCACTGCAGAATATTCCTCTTCCAGCTGTGCTTCTTCGGTGCTTTTTGCATTTTTAGGTGCAAAGCCCCAAGGACGTAGCATTGGTCGGGCAAAAGTAAGTGCGGCATTACCACAAAACGGACAAGCTTTGATTTCATCTGATGCTAATCCAAACCATCCACAATGAGAGCATTTAAGAATAGCTTTCAGATAATTGGCATCTTCCACATACTTTGTAGCCGGATTCTTCCAAGAGCCATATTCACTTCCGGGAACATATAAGCCACCGATTTGGTATGTTTCTTTATCTACTACAATAGCTCTTCCTGGGGCATATTCTCCAATAGCTATATCCAGCCCACGATCTACTTCGTATTTAGGTTTACCGTCTTTATCACCAATGTATGTACTAACCACATTTTTAGGGAATGAATAAGTTGGAATAATACCCTCTTCGTATAGCGCATCTAATAGTGTTTTATTTTTGGTCCCAAATGTTTTGGCTTCATACAATTCCGGATGCTTTTTGCATTTTTCAGCAAGATTTTTCAAGTCATCAGTAAGATGCTTAATAAACTGCGAATAATCCAAGTCTGCGTCTACAGGTAACAAAACATTTTTGTCCGTCAAGTGGTACTCATCACAAAATTTTTCAAATTGGCTAAAATGTTCTTTAAAAAATTCTATAGTTGATATTACATCAATACTGGTACCTTGCTCCTTTAGAAAATCCTGAAAAATAATAATCGTCAAATGTCTTTGTAACAGCTTTATACTGTTAATATCAATCCACGGCGTTCTAGGTTCTCCTCGGAACATAGGAACAGGATTTTTAAAATACAATGTATCATGAGGACCATTTTCGCAAAAAGTAATTATGGTAGATAAACTGGATCCTCGTCTACCGGCACGACCTGCTCTTTGTTGATAATTTTCTCTCATTGGAGGAATATTTCTTAAGCCAACCGCAACAAGTGATCCTATATCGATACCAACTTCCATCGTAGTTGTACTGCTTAAAATATCCACAGGCGTTTCGTTTTCTTCTAATAAATCCTGAAAGCGCAACTCATATTTTTCAGTTTGACTCCACAAATCATTTCTTTGATCTTTGTGAGAAATTTGAGCTGTATGTTCTGCTGTATTCATAGAAAAAATCTTTTGACCAGATAAAGCATCAAAAAGCGGCTTACGCCAATAATCCAGAGATGCTTTGTCTTCATCCGACATCAAATGAATATCTGTAGAACCACAAACAGGACAAGCTTGATTTAATAAAAAAGGAGTAAGGCCAGAACACTTTTCACAACAATACCAGTCATGATCCATGTCCAGTCTTGGCTTAACTGTAGACAGATCCACATATAATGTATTAGGATCTGATGTAGGATTGTTTAAAAAATTACTCTTGAAGATTCTGTTCCAAGTTTCCGCTTTCTCTTTTGAAAGATTCATTCCTTTACGAATTAAAGTTGGGAAATCTGTTGTGCAAGTAATACCATAGGAGCCATATTTTCGTCTCACTTTTTCTCGAACACCATCAGAAATCGTTTGGCCTAAAGCCGTTGCTTTGTCACAAATATAAAGCATCCACGCATTAAACACTTCTAAGACTTCTTCTGGTGTGGTTGTAATGCCTTCATCTTCAAGGGAGTCGATAGCATCTTCCAATACATCATCCATCGGTTCTAGCCAACTAATAGCACTATCATACAACGTATTATAGCCTCCCGCAAAAAAGCGCAGAAAATACTCTTGCATCTTTTGCGGAGAAGAACTAATTTTAAATCTTGGCTTATAATCTTTTTTTCTCGTTTTGCATCTTTCGTAAAATTTTTCAGCAGACGAAACATTCGACATTAAAATCTGCTGATCATCTCCATCAAAAATTTGTATTTGTCCCTTTGCAACTTCAAGGCAAAAATAATCATATAAGTCATCCAAAGAGTACTCAGTTTTGGACTCTTCCATCAACTGGATAGCACGTACAAAAATCTGTTTAGCAGCTGCAACGCTAGAATAATTAGACATATCGCGTGCCAGCTTGGCAGCTCCTTGACGGCTGTCTGAAAAAAGCAGCACTTTTCTACCTTGATTCGGCAGATGTTTTGGATCTTTATCTTTTCCGGGAACCGGTGCCTGCAACTGGAATTGCGAGCGAATCAAGCTGTAAAATGATTGGTTGCCCTTAGTACTAAATGACGTTAATTGTGTTTGGGACATTTGATGCTCACAATGTGGGCAAGTATAAAAAGTTTGTAAATCCGGTCTACCATTTTCAGAAAATTCACAGTAATAAAGTTTGCGAATGTTTGGCTGTCCCTCTAAAGAATCGTCTTTAAAATTTATAAATCCGCTCTTAACATCCATATAGCAAGGCAATATGGAATGTTGACGCTTTGACTTTTTTAAAGAAAAATCTTTTCCGGGAATGTACAAGTGGATTTCTCTCATGTTTTTATCTATAAGCTGACCGGGATAATGCCATAAATATGCAATATCCGGCATTTTTGCATTATTGTTTAGTATGTATCCCTTAAAAAATAACGCACCGCATCTTCTGTCATTGTATAATTCATATACAGCACTATGACAATGGGGGCAAGACAAATCCCCATTAGATAAAAAGATTTCTCCTAAAGTTAAATTGCCGTCTGTATGAGCATATGGACAATTTGGATTTGTACAAGCATAAACACCTGTTATTCCTTTAAACAGCATATGCATTCTTGCCGGAAAGAGAACAGATCCTTTCTCATTTCGAGCAAGAGGTGCGATTGCAAGTAAAATACTGACTGCATCCAGTGCATCTTCTATTTGTTCCTCAGGGAAAATATGTTCAGCTAACTCACCCAAAGAAACAGCGTTTCCTCGGCATTCATGGATTAATTCAAAAAATGGCTTATACTCAATTAAGTGTGTATACATCCATTGACATGCTGATTCAAGAGTATCAAAAGGGGCTTTTGTATTCTGTATATCTTTCCAGAAGTGATTCAAAGCTTTCAAACATGTTTCATCGTTTTCAAAAGATTCCGCTTCTGTATTTTCAAATTTTGAAAACGGAATATTGTATTTTTCAGTTTCTTGGAGTTGCTCTGTGCTTCCTTTCAAATAGCAAAAATTGTCTTGAGTCGCTGCCGTCAGGTCTTTAGCAAACGTTCTAACTTTTTCATCTTTGTTTTCCGGCATACTTGCTGTTGTTAAAATAAATTGCACACGATCTCTCGATATTCCTAATTTATGAAACAGTCTTCGAATCAGCAGAGCAACCTCTCCGCCGGAGGAACCTCTATACATATGCGCTTCATCAATAACAAATAAAATTTTATTTTCACTATTTTGATTTAGCCACGCACGGGTTTCGTCCCAAATGTGTTGTTCTCTCGGACGCAGCAACATATATTCTAACATGGAATAGTTGGTAATTAAAATATCCGGACAAAACTGTTGCATTTCAAAACGTGTAATCAACTCTGCATCTTCACTATTCGGAATATGTCGTCCGTTTTCAAGATTATTCAAAAACGTTTGCATATCGTCTTTAGCGGGAATTTTCCCCTCTTTTAAAAGTTTGTCAAAATATTCGTTCTTACCCTTCGGAAGAGATAATTTTTTCAGAGTACTTTTCAGTTGAGAATCCTGTGATTTATTAGGCTTTTCTCCCGGATACGGAGTTCGACCGGTATACATGCCGAATTGCGGTCGTCGTACATCACTTCCACAAAAATCTCTAAAGATATTTACAAACTTATGCTCTGAGTCCCCTAACATTTTACGCAAACGACTTAACTGATCCGAAACCAATGCATTCATCGGATACATAATAATCGTTCTAACACCACGCTGATTCCAAGAGGCTTTATCTGTTTTAGCTTCCTTTGCTAATTTTCCTACCAACGGCCACATAAAGCACTCCGTCTTACCAGAACCAGTACCTGTCGAAACAAACGCATCTTTACCATCCATAGCAGCTTCTAAAGCATTTATTTGATGAACATAAGGTGTATTATAAACACCAATATTTGCTTTGGCTAATTCCTCAAAGAAATCTTTCATCCAAGGCAAAATTTTTGCATCACGAAATCCCGTGTTTACAATTTGGTATGCTGGAGAAGACTCAATATATGGTTTTTGATATAGACATCCTTCTTGATCTAACTGTTCTCGGACCGCATTTAATAAAATCGGAGATTTTCCTAAATATTGGGATTCAATATAATTCTTCAGTTCTGTTCTCAACTGTTTTTGAACATAATTTGCTCCGCTTTTCATAATATCATTCCTTTATAAATTGATATCCTTTTGTATCCAAGATTGACCTTATAGCATTAAAAACAGTTGCATCCATACTGCGACAAAATTCGCAGGGTAGATTACAATAGTTCTCAGGCCAGCTATATAGTTTAATTAAATTTAATACAGAAGGTGGATATAAATATCCAATTTTCAAATGTATCAAATTCCCATCATCCAAATATTTAGCCGGTGGCAGAGCTTTATACGCGTTCAAGCAAGCATTGGTTAAACAACGATAGTTTTTAAATTCTGTCATCCATCTGGGAATCTCTGCAAATTCAATACTATTATCTTTGTGTCTGTAAAGATAATATATTCGATTATCCGGCGTACTTGTTCTGGCTATTGAAAATTTCTCGGCAGAGCCTGGTTGCTTTTGCCAATATCCCAGCGAAAACGGAGGCTCCATTCTTAAATATTCCATTGTTGTTTCAACAGAATTTCTCTTCCAATGTTCTGTTTGAATAAGAGATTTCCATATTATATCTAGTGTGTTCTCCTCTAAATCAAACATTTTATCTAATGAGATGACATCCAGAAAGTTTCCGTCTAAAAGATATGTACCTAACCCACTCACACATTGCTGTTCTTCAAGTGAAGATCCGCGGGCAAAAAAAATATTATCCACTTGTGCACAGCTATATTTAGGTGGTGCTATACGATAGCTTTTATGATATAAATTTCCAGTTTGCCAAAAAATTTCATATATTTCATTTGCTAACATTTCAGAAGCATCTTCAAAAACAGATTTCAATTCTGGATACATATCCAAATAGCTTGTTAAAACGGAAACAATACGATGTTTAAAATGTTTAATGGAAGGCGGACTCATATCTTCTTGTTCGTCCCACAAAGACGCATAAGCCATTTGTCCCAGCACACTATATAAGATTCTTGCTTTCCAAGAAAGTTCGGATTCTTGCTTGCCTCTTGAGATATGTAAATCTTCTGAGATTTTTTCCATTAAGCCATTATATTTTTTCATATATTCGCCTCTAAATACAGCTGATATTTTTGAATTACTTCTTTTGAGAGCGTTATTTCCGCATCATCAACAAGCCGCTGAATTCTATCGATTTGGTTCGTAGCGTAGGCATAGGGTAATAATAAAAAGAACAAATCATACTCTATAGCCTTTTCTCTTTCTACTTTCAAAATTCCGTGCATATCCGAAGAGATCTGTTCCAAAAGGGTTTTAGAAATAAATCCAACAGACAATTTATCCATATATTTAACTTTTGATACCTTCTTTGTCGTTTCATATGGTTTAAAGTTATCTGATAATACACCACCGACGTAATTTCTAGTAGGCATTGACTCTAAAAGCGGATCAGTTAAGAGTGGTAACATATATTGGAATGTACTTTGCGGTTCAATTAATATTTCTTCAGGGAAAGATGTTGTTAAAATATAGAACTTTTCTCTCTGCATAAGTCTTTTCAAAACAGCATTTTTCCAGCTGCTGCAAAAAGGATTTTGAATAATCAAGATATCCTTTTCAGACTCATCTAAATTATGTAAAAAGGTTTCGTTATAGGCGCCATTTAAATTAAGTGTTGAAGCATTTGAATGTGACATAGCAATTGAAAATGCATTAGCAATATCTAAACTGTTTGGTCCAGCCAAAAGGACGGGCGTTTTGTGAATATAGGCAGAATATAAATATGATGCCAACGGAAGGCAATAATCATTTGCTACACCGGCTTCAGCCAATTCAAAAATCAATGTGTCCAAGAACTCATTGTAATCATTATTTATTACATAATCGTCATTGGATAATACTTCACCCTTTTCATATGTTGAGGCATTTTCATTGCTTTGCATACTACCAATCGGGAATTGAAACAATGTATCCGATATAAAATCAGCGACATCCTGTTTGATCTGCTTCATTTTCTCCTGTACATTTTTTTCAACTTCTACCGTCAAAGCATTTTGCTGTTTTATTGCTTCTCTCGCTTTTTTCTCTTTCGTTTGGACAATTTCGCATTTCCTTTGTATTTCTAAAAGTTCACCATTTGCTTGTCCGATGTTCTCCCTTATGGATTCCAAATCCGCTTTAGCATTTGCAATATTTTCTTGATTTTCTAACTCCCAATCTTTTTTTAGTTTTTGCGAACAAAGTTCTAACAATGCATCACTGTTTTTAGCAATTTGATATATGGCCTCACTGTCAAAATCCTTTACGTTTAAGTAGTCATCTGCATTTTTTAAAAAAACTTGAATCAATTCTTGACTTTTTTCTTTATCACAATTACAAGCTTCCGCCACTTCTTCTATAAAGTCATCAGTAATAAAATTACTAATGAAAGCAGATATTCTTTGATATTCTTTTTTCAAAAAGTCTCTCTTTTGTGCTTGACCCCATGTAATCCGTTTAAGTAGTAATCTTTTTATGATTTCCTGTGGCTTTATAATTCGAATAATTTTTTGCGGAATTCCAAGATTAAATTTTCGCAAATAATAGTTTTCTCGATAAGGCAGAATCATGCTGTCGTTGAATTTAAACATTGGCAATAAGCTCACGTTTGTTTTTACGCTATATTTATGTCCAGCACTCTCTTCAAGTTCTGATTTTTTACATAGCAAACCACAATAAGTGTTTTCTTCATCACGATATGCAAAAAAGATTTTATCTGCATTTGAATCAAATATAACACCTTTTTTGATTTCTTCAGCTACATCTTCAATTTTGGAGCAATTCTCTAAAAGAATCATCTCTGTAATTTGATAACCTGGATTATAATAAGATTTAACAAATGTTCCGCCATCCTCTTTTGCAGTTGCATTCCAATCCCAAACGCCAATACTTCCTTCAACAGCGCCGTCTTGTGCCATGTGCAAATAACTATATGTCGGCATGTCGGTTTCATCTTTATCAACTAGCAATTCATTTTGAACATCCGCGATTCTGCGAAGCTTGAGCATATGATAAAGTTCGTCTTTAACAATAATGCAAAATGATGAATACGGACAGCCCTCTTTTTGTGCTATTACCTCATCGCTTTCATATTCTGCACGATTTTTAAAGTCTAAAAGTTCGCTGTTTAGATCAGATATTTCGTCTTTCAAAGCTTGAATTTCATTCTCAGTTTTCTCTTCATTTTCCTGAGCTTTTCTTAAAATTTCATCTTTTTCACTTTGAATGGTTTCACATTTTACTGTTAACCCTTTAATTTGAAGCTGATATTCCTCTTTATTGTTTTTATCTTCTTTTTGAGAATCCAACAACTCTTTTTCTTCCTGTAGTTGCGAAGTTTTTCTTTCTATCATCTCAAGAGATTTTCCAAAAAGATGAACATAATCTTCAGAATACTTATCCGAATTCATCAAAAAGTATAACATTGCATCAGAGGACTTGTATTTTGACAAAACCGCCAGCAAAGCAGAATCGCCATCTATACCATTTTCAACTTGCTTTGTTTTCTCTGTATCAACTGCTTGAGTATAAATTTTTAAATTTTTAATTATGAAATCAGAAATAAAAGGTTTTTCAATATTTTCTCGAGCTATACTTTCTGCTTTTTCATCTGATATAGCATTCGGTCTAAACCCTGGATGAATATCATTAAAGTTTCTTGGATTTTCCTGATAATATTTTTTAAAGATCTTTCCTGAAATGAATGAACATATTCTCGTAAGTTCTTCATTAGATAAATCTGAAATTTTCATCGTTTTTCTCCCCCATGATGATATAATTTCTGCAATATACTGCTCTTTAATAATCGATAAGCGTCTTCCGATATCCAACCTTGTTCAATTTGTTTTCGCAACCAAAGTTTAGTTTTTGGACATTCATTTAAATAAACAGCTAGTGCACCATCTAAATGTTCAATCCTAACTTTTTTGCCATGATAGGCTGTAAGTTTTCTTAGCAAAACGTCATCTGCTATATCTTGATTCTTTTGACTATTAGTAAAAGTAGTTTCATAAACACAATCTTTTCCCTGTAAAATACAAATTTTCATACCAAATTGCACTGGTATTTCTATTTCTTTTTCCGCTTCTAAGGGTATTCGATTGAGTAAAGAATTTCCTTTTTTAACTTTTAATAATCCATCATATTCTGTCTGAATTCGTAATGTATTACCGGCTGGAAGCTCATAATGAAGGCCTTGTCTCCATAGTTCTGATTTTCTGTCCACAACCTTTACCGTCGGATCTTCCATTTGCTGTAGCAAAGATTTTTTCTCAAAGAACATATATTTTAGTACTCGAGTCCTACCTACAGCAATAAGCTGTTGCCTCAATTTGCACGGAATTCTATACACTATACCAGTATTTTGAGCACAGGTATGCATTGTAAAATAAGTGGGTGGGTAGGTTTTGAGTTTTGCACCTCCGCATCCCAAAAAATGAACAGCCAAATACTCTCGATTATGTTGCAGTAAATAAGGTGTTTGTTTATATATAGGCCATACTGGCTGAATTCGAACCGGAATTTTTGTCAGTCGATAATTTAGGCTTAAAAAGAAATTTGCAAGTGTATCACTCATTTCTTCGGCTGTAATTTCATAAATGTGCCAAGAGGTGAGATTAATTTTCTTAATGCAAACGCATTTCATTTTCAAGTTTTTTATTGTTTGGATAAAATTTTTAGTAGTCAACAAATAATATGTTTTGTTTATTGAAACATCTGCATCTTTGGGTAGGAATTTACCACTTTTTGGATCAAATAAGCTTCCCGCTGAATTAAACCCTTGAACTTTCTTCGGCCAGATGCTCTGCAGCTTTTCATCAGTCGTAATTTTATAATCCGAACAAGGCACATCTCCTATGTTTAGATATGTAATACCATCCGGATTTAATCGCTCAAAGGAATAACAATATTCTATTTCTGTTTGATTTGTTGTAGTAGTTGCTGTAATAATAATTTTTTTGTTTTTCGCTTCATCCAAAACCTGTTCTGTTGCAGAAACAAACCCCATTTGAAGCGAAAAATCCTCTTTTGTAATATTTACAATTCTCAGTGGGAGTTGATAATCTTGCGGTTGATACTCATAATTATAATATTGACCATGCTTTCGCTCTGAACAATTTTTATCTGATTCACCCCTACTATGCCTAAAATGCGGCTTTTGTTTTTTACCATTAGCCAAAATGACCGGCTGTCCACACAAGTCACACATAAAAATATGTCTTCGAGCTGACACACTTCCGTGAAATTTTTCAGAGGCTTTTTCAGCAGTAATATTTTCCCATCCGTTTTTGGTTAACATACATACATGTGTTAAAGATGCCAAGCTCACACCCCACTTATTTTTTATATTTCATATAAAAATTATGCTATAATTTTACACTTTTTCAGAATTATTGTCAATGAATGTCGAATTATTTCCATTACATTTTTTGGAGTGCAAATTATTTTTTATATAAAAGTATCATGTTATAATCAAAAAAGAATGCATCTTAAAAAGTGCATTCTTTTTTGTTGATTCTCTTGTGTATCCCACATCTTAAAATTCGCCCTACTCAGCACTTTTTCTTCTCCTTCCTATACACACTCTTGACCTTTCTTTTGTCCTGTACAAAATCTTTGGTGATGATAATCTTTTCTAAATTTTCTTCTGAGGGGGTGTAGAAAAGGATATCTTGCAGGAGGTCTTCTAGGATGCTGCGGAGGCTTCTGGCGCAGGCTCGCGCTCCATACCGACGAAAACACCGCCGACAATAAACAGGATTTTTGTAGTGTCCAGTGCTATGGTATTATCAGAAAGGTGCATGCCATGATGCTCGGACACCTCTATCACCTCGCCTTCCAGTATTTTCAAGAGAGCTTGCTGTACACCTTCTCCACAGACATCTCTCATCCCGGAAAAATTCCTCCTTGCAGCAATCTTGTCAATTTCATCAATGTAAACGATCCCCCGTTCTGCTTCCTCCTCATGGAAATCCGCTGCCTCCAATAAGGACAGCAAAACATCCTCCACATCATCGCCTATATAACCAGCTTCCGTAAAGCTTGTGGCATCTGCCGAGGCAAAAAGTACATTCAGGAAACGTGCCAGATTCTTCACCATATAGGTTTTACCGCTTCTGGATGGGCCAAGCAGGAGTACATTGCTCTTCTTGACCTCTATACTGTTGAGTTTATGTCTTTTAAAGACTCGCTGGTAATGATTGTACGCCGCTACGGAAAGGGCTATTTTGGCCTCTTCCTGGCCTATAACATACTCATCCAAATACGCTTTGATTTCCTGCGGTGTAGTATTCCTGTTGCAGACCTCTTGATCATCATCGTCATCATCCTCTTCGGCTATTTCATTGCATCTTTCCAGACATCGATCACAGATAATCGCTTCCTTGCCTTTGATGAAAAAATCGACCATAGCTTCAGGTCTGCCGCAGAACGAACAGCGATCCTCTTTCACTTCCTCTTTTACTTCCTGTTTTGTAATTTCTTTATTGTTTTTCTTTTGGTTTGCCATATGTATTTCTCCTTTACTGGTTTGATTTTAGTTTTTGTATTTGCTTTGTGCAGTCTTTTAAAATGATGTTGTAATTAAGTGTTATCACCTTCTTTCCTTCTTTCTGTTTATATATGTAGACACAGAGCTGCTTTTTGCCCTTTTAGGCGAAAAAATAAAGAGTTACTATAAAGCAACTCTTTATTTTTAGTATTTAATTTAGAACTTCAAAAAAGTTTTGTTTTTATCTATTCGCTGTAGAATCTATTCTTTTCTAAGATTGCTTTTCTCTGTTCCCAATCCGGCATAAACATAGAAAGCTGTGTATAAAACTTTTTAGAATGGTTAGGCTGTAAGAAATGCATAAATTCATGCGTTACTACATACTCAATACAAGCAATGGGTGCTTCAATTAAAGCATAATTAAAAGTTAATATCTTTCGCTTTGGCTGACAACTTCCCCACTGTGAAATCATATTACGAAAACGGATTTCAGGAAACTCGACGCCGTACTTTTCGAACTTAGGATATGTCGTTTCACAAATTGATTTTACACACGCACGGCATTGTGCGTTACGCCATTTCTCCATAGTTCTTCTTTTAGAGTTAAAATCCTGCGTATCTTTTACATATAACATAATAAAAGATCCATCGCATTCCACATGATTTTTCTTGTCCTGGATTACCTTCAAACGTTTATCGTAGCCAAAGATTCTAAAGGATTCACCATCCACATATTCTTTAGGTTTGGGGGTGAATTTTTCATATTCAGCATATTGGTTAAGTGCTTTCAAAATAAAATCTGCTTTGGACTGCAAAAAATCATCAATTGTTTCTTGCGTAATGGTATCATTCACTGACATGTATACGCTTTGATCCGGCTTAATACGCAGATTTATATTTTTAACCGGTTTTCGTTGCAGCTCATACTGAATTTCTTTTCCGTTTAAAGTTATTCTTTGTATCATTTGAATCTCCTAAGAGCCACTGTTATCACGTTATCGATAATTTTATCAATGGTATCAAAATCCACTACAAACTTCTTTTCTGTTTCCAAACGATAGAATAAGTCATCAATATCTTGTGCAATCTTATTATGAATTTCTGTGTTCGTTTGCCAATCCACTGTATCATGCTTTTTCACAATCTCTGTAACCTCTATTGCAATATCAGATAAAATGTCGATATTTTTGCTCAAATCAATTTTATCGTCCAAAATAGCTGTAATAACACCATAGAAAGCTTGTGCGTGTACATTGCCCTTAATCTTTTCAGGATAGCTGATATTCACCTTATCATTCTGGTAATCCATCATGATTTCACGCATTTTTTCAAGGTATTCAGCCTCGGTAATCACGCGATTTTTATAATCTTCTAAAGTCTCTTTAATACGCTTTGAAAAGCTATCATAATAAGCAGGATTTTCATCGTATTTTTCTTTAATGCTTTTAGCCATATGGGAACGGATAGCATCTGCTTTGGAGCGTAAAGAGCCAAGTTCTTGCAGTTCTTTTTCCATGCCATCCTTATCCAAGATATCCACCGGATTCGTAATTTGTTTAATACCGGCTACAGACATATGTGAATCTAAAAGATTTTGCATTTGTTTTTCATACTCTCTATTGTCAATTACATCAGCATAACGTCTTTTCACACTTCTTCTGACATTAGAAAAGAAAATAAAGGCATCTTGATATTGTTTGATTTCCGCCTTATCAAACGCAGCATAAGCTTTTTCGGAATTAAGTACTAAATTTAACGAACGACCAAAAGAGCAAAGCGCATCATAAAATTTCGTGCGAATTTTATCATCAGCTAAATAACTCTCATACGCTTCTGCATCTTCCTTACATTTTAAAGATGTGAAGATATCCTGTACATGAGAATAGGCTTCTCGAAGACGACTAACAGAAGCCATTATATCCACAACAATGCCTTGGATGTCAGCCGAATCAAAATTCTCTAAACCAGCACCGCTATAGACCTCCATAGCCGTATCCAGTTCATGGATAAGGCCCCTGTAATCTACAATCAAGCCAAAATCCTTACCTTCATAAAGGCGGTTGGTTCTTGCAATGGCTTGTAAAAGGCTGTGCTCTTTTAATTCTTTATCTAGATACAAAACTTGCGTTCTCGGAGCGTCAAATCCGGTTAAAAGTTTACTGCAAACAATTAAAATATCAATTTCGCCGTCAATAAACTTGTTTTTTATGGTATCTTCATAATCATCGGCAGAACCGTATTGTGTCATCATTTTATTCCAAAAAGATATCACGATATCGTCTGCACTTTCGTCAATATCTTCTGCGCCTTCTCGCATATCCGGAGGCGAAATCACAACTGCGGTCACCAAATCGCCGAACTGTTCAAAGCATTTTTGATAACGGATAGCATCTTTTTTAAAGTTGCATGCCAGCATGGCTTTAAAGCCGGTTTCTTTAAAACCTTCTATAAAATGTGTGTTAATATCCAGAGCAATACGTTTAATACGAGCATCTGTAGAAGCCAAATGCTTCATGCTGCTCCATTTGTTGCGCAAATCTGCTTTTTGTGCATCATTTAAGCGTTTTGTAACTTGATCAAACCACAAATCAATATTTTCTTCATCGACATGTTGCTCGACAAATTTGCCTTCATAAATTAACGGCACAATCGCGCCATCTTCCACGCCATCTCGAATCGTGTATTTATGAATCAGTTTGCCGAAACGAGCCATAGTGTTTTTTTCGCTTTTCATAAGCGGTGTGCCAGTAAAACCAATATAGCAAGCATTGGGGAACACCGTACGCATTTTTGTCGCCAAAGAGCCATAATTCGAGCGATGACTTTCATCAACGAGTACAAAGATATTTCTGGAAGTATTTTTAAGTCCGCTGTTTTCTACAGTATTAAACTTATTGATAATGGATGTAATTACATCCGCTTTATTGCTGTTAATCAGTTCAATCAAGTGTTTTCCGCTGGTTGCACGAGCCGGAGAAAGCCTTGTATGCGCAAAAGTTTTGGCAATTTGCTTATCGAGTTCTTTACGATCGGTAACAATAACCACCTTCGGGTTACACTGGCACATATTTTCTAATATGTACTTTGCAATCATAACCATGGTTAAAGATTTACCACTGCCTTGCGTATGCCAAATCACACCGCTTTGACGATTTCCGAAAGCGTCATCGGTATTTATGGTTTTAATGATTTCTTCAACAGCAAAGAACTGCTGATAGCGACAAATCTTTTTGATATTTGCATCATACAGCACAAAATATTTGGTGAGCTTTAAAAGTCTCTCCGGAGAAAGCAAAGAAATAATGCTTCTATCCTGCACGGTTGGTTCACGACCGACAACATATTGATTCAGCAATTTTTCCTGCCAGTCTTTGTCTTCTTCATGCCATACGGACCAGAAATTTTTAGGAGTTCCGCAGGTAGCATATTTCACAGCATTTTTATTAGACGCCATAACAATCTGTACAAACTTAAAAAGCTGCGGAATATAATCCTTATTTTGATTGCGAATGGTTTGTTCGATAGCTTGCTCCTCACTAACGGTTGGAGCCTTACATTCTATAACAGCAAATGGAATACCATTGACAAATAAAACAATATCCGGACGAGCATTTTTTTGCTTGTCCCAGCTAATGCAAGGAAACTCTTGTGTAACATGGAATACATTGTTTTGCGGGTTTTCCCAATCAATGTATTTTAAGTTAAAGCTTTTGGCGGTACCGTCCACTAAATTTTCAGAATAGCTTTTACCAAGCATCAAAGCGTTATAAATCTTCTCGCTAGTACGAATCAAGCCATCTGTTAATGGCTCGTTTAAGTCTTTGATTGCATTTTCAATATTATCTGCTGAAAATTTATAGGCAATATCCGCAAACTCAAATTGGTTAATTTGTTGCAGCTGTCTTCTTAAAACATCTTTCAGCAAAACATCATATAAAGAGCCTCTTTGTTTTTCACACTCTTCAGGCGAAATATAAATATAACCCAGCTTTTGTAAGAGTTCTAAAGCAGGTAATTGACTGGCATTAAATTCTAAATAGTTTTTTGCAGATGGAAATCCATTTTTCATTGAGTCCACCACTTTCTGTTTTCTTATTTTTTAACAGTGTAATCATTTTCTTTTCCCTGTCATAATCTTCAAATGTGTACTGTGTATAGGAGATATCATCTGTGCTTAAAACACGTTGTTTGTCCGTATAAACAATCAAATTATCCCCATCCATTTTTGCCTCTTCTAAGCAATATTGATTTTTATCTTGATAGACGACAACATAGGAAGTATCCTCCATAATAGTGAGAGGAACTGTATGTGATTCGAGAATAATACCCGATAAAATCCAAATCATTGCTAGGAAAACACAAGAAACCACAGTCACAGCTACTATTATTTTTATGTTTTTATCATTTAATGCCAAATGTAGTTTTTTCCACGGTAATTTAGGAAAGTTTTGATTCTTAGTTCCATCCACTTGGAGTCCTTCAGCTACATTTTTCTTAACTTCTTTTTTTATTTTTCGTTTTTTCTTAATTCGTTGTTCCCCAAAAAGCATACAGTATAACACGATAGTATATATGAGTGTAACTAAAAAAGGTTTTGAATATGGGGAAAGAATCGAAGAGCAAAAATAAATTAACGGACACATTAACAAGCTATTTAAAAAGACTAAAGAAATTATTGTAGTGTAATATTCTTTAAAGCGTTTTGACAAATAGTTATTTATCTCGCTTATTTTCGCCGCTTCTTTTTCTGTGTTTTCTTTTCTTCTACTTTTTTTCTTATTTTCTTTTTTCTTTAATTTTATATATTGTTTCATCTTATAACGATATAGCCTAACAGATTCATAGTTTTTACCAATCGCTTCAAAGAGCAGTATAAATGAAGATAAAATTAACGTCATAAAAATCAGAGCAAAACACTTTAAAAGGAAATGTTCATTCTCAAAAGACACACTATCTAAATTAAAATTCCAAAACGTTAATTGTTTTTGAACACAATAAGCGCAAAGAGTTTTTGCAAAAAAAGTTAATACGGCAATTAGACCTGTTCCTAAAGTTCCTAAAACAACAGGATGTTCCTTAAAATAATGCAAAATACTGTATTCATCTTTTTGATTTCCCTTGTTTTTTGTTAGCAATTGGCTTTTCTTAATCTTTCGACTAATTTTTACTTTTTGTTTAACATTTTGATTGTCCATTGTTTCACCTCTTTCAATAAAAAAAATGCACGAATAGCGAGGCAAAATTTGCCTCGCATAATTTTAAATATTTTCAGTTTCCTTTATTTTAAATTGTAGATTCAAATTCAATTTACAAACAATTTCGTTTATAGATTGAACTGTTTTTGCTTGCATATTTGTATAATCTGGAATTCTCAATTTAAACCAACTTTCTGGCGAAATGATTTCTCCAGTCAAATCATATTTTAATTGAGTAATTAAAAGGACATAACACGCTAATAGATCATTATACTGAGCAGGTTCTTTTTTAGATTTATAGCAAAAATTTTGCAATTGAATGGCAATCGAAACAGCATCTCGGCTTCCATATGCTAAAATCTTGGATAATATAGCACCATATTCTTGTTGAATATCTGTTTCCTTTTTTTCTCCATTAACAAAACCAAAATATAAACTGTCTAATAATTGACAAATTTGATATGGAAGTTCTCGTATACTTTCAGTGTTAGTAGTAATTTTATCTTTTATGATTTCATTTTTTAAGTTTTTCTTTGTTATAAAATATGTAATTACAAAGCCTAAAATAGTAACTATCACTGTTAAAATTGTGTCGAAATGTGTTCTGAGAAATTCAATCATACTTTCACCCTCACGATACCTGTTAAAAGATATTGCATTAAAGCTTTTTTCTTTTGTTTCTCTTGCTCTAAATCTTTTTCTAACAGTTCAATTTCTTTATCTGCTGTTGAAAGAATGTTGGCAATAGCGGTTTGTTCTGTAAATTCAGGACATTTAATTGGAATATTCGAAAATTTTGAAATCCAGTGTCTTTCATGTCCTCCAACAGGATATTTGATATTTTGCAGAGCTGCAAATGCAAAAATTATATTGTATTGATCTTTGCACCTTAAAATCTTTATTGCGGATGATTTTACTTTAAATGGAAAATCAACGTATTTGGATGCAGTAGTAAAATCGTCAAATATTACTACTGGTATATTTCTAAAGACTCCATATGTTTCATTTGTATATCCTAAAATAAATGTTTTTCCTGCTGTTAAAACTGGTGTATCAGCATTCTGCTCATAGTTTGCTGAACCAACAAGGTATGGAGTAGGCTGTATGTAGTCAAAAATTGTACCAAGTTCCACTTTTTCCCACTCTCTATTAAAGCCTTTTAAACGAGTTTTACCTGTAACAAGAGTTTGCATTAAATACTTCTTTTGCTTTTTCTTTTCTTCAAGCTTTTTTCCCTTTAGCTCAATGACTTTGTCTTGTGTAGAGAGAATTCCTGCAATTTTTTCTTGTTCGGGAAGAGATGGAGCGAAAATTTTATATTCACAAAGATTCTTATAGTATAATCTAGTTCTAGTTCCACCCTTTTTTTGCATTCGGCAAAAATATCGAAAACGTGCAGAATAATTTAAACATGATAAAATGTAGCTTGTAGTTTTGGAATCTTTAATTGAAAAGACAGGATATTCACTACTAACTAAAACCGTATAATTATTTTCATTTATATTAAAATGGAAAATATCGTCATCGCTCATATGTCTATAAGTAACATAACCTTGCGGTACCATTTTATATCCCAAATTAGTGCATACGGCTTCTTTTTTATCATAATACTGTGATTGTGGGATTAAACCTTGCCTTGAAGATGAAAAAACAGGGAAATGTAATATATCATTCGAAAGTTCTTTATATTCAGAAAAATACTTTCCTATTTTTTCTACTTTCCATTCCCTCGGCATAATTCCAACTTTAGTTTTCTTATAGCCGTCAGGAATTTCACCGCTTTGAATTTTAGAAATTCTTTCTTTAATTTCCTGTGTCATATGTTCCCACGCTCCTTTAGAAGCGACTTAACAAGTTCTTTTTCTCCAAAATGCAACAAGGCATAATATGGAATATTTTCACATAAATATAAAAGAGACTCCCTGATTTGCGCATCTTCCCATGTCGCGTAATCCACATGATAAACCACGGTACACCCACCTAATAAAGAAAGTTGTTGAATTTCACTTTCGTAGGTCATAATCACCTTTTGTATCTGTTCAATAGCAGAAGAACGCTCATAGTGAGTCAATATTTTTTGGCAATCTTGATAATCTTGAATGGCTGACGAGAGCTCATATGCATCCTTAAAACGGTCAAAGATTTTAAATACAAACGCTAAATTTTCCATTTACTCCGTTCCTCTCTTAGCTTTTGAGATTTTTCACATCGTTTTCAAGTGCATCTAAATCAGCAGCTTCTATTTTTTTACGGTGTGAATCATATTTTTCATACTCTTTTAAAGCTAATTTTTTTGCCACTTCGCTGGAAATTTGCCCCGCATTTTTCAAGTCTTCTTGCCCATTGAACTGTAAAAACGCAGACAACCTATCCTCCCAATCGGACATATGCATTTCATGGTGTGTGCTTGCCATTAATTCAGCATGGTCTAAATACATAGTAACAATCAAATTGAGTTTTGCAATTTCATCTTGCGTTAGATAATTTTTTGCAACTGTAACATCATTTTTACGTACCTTGGCACCTTTAAAAGAGGTTAATCCCATATTGTCTTTTGTTGCATCTGCTCGACTGGCAATAATTTCGGGAGCTGTATGTCCTGTTACTGCAAACTCCAATTTATTTTGAACCGTTTTAAAGAATTCTTGCGCCTGCGGACTTTTCGCATCATAGTCCACGGATAAGGTAAAAATATCTTTCACTTTTTGATAAAAGCGTTTTTCGCTTGCACGAATGTCACGAATACGTTCTAATAATTCGTCAAAGTAATCCGCACCAAATTCTTTTGGGTTCTTTAATCGGTCATCGTTTAAAGCAAATCCTTTTTGCGTGTATTCGGTAAGTATGTTCGTTGCCCAACGGCGAAAATGAATACCAACCGTACTGCGAACACGATAACCAATGGCTAAAATCATATCAAAATTGTAGTATGCTAACTCACGTGTGACCGCACGTGTTCCTTCAGTTTGAACTGTTCGGAATTTCCGAACAGTTGCCTCTTTTTCTAATTCGCCATCTGCGTAAATATTGGAGATATGTTCACTAATAGAAGATTTTGCAACTTGATACAGTTCGCCTATATTTTTTTGTGTCATCCAAACCGTACCGTCTTCAAAATACACATCTATCTTAGTTTCGCCTTGTTCAGTTTGATAAATTAGAATTTTTCCTGTATCTTGAACAGCATCACTCATAATCCCAACTCCTTCATATAAGCATCCATCTGTGCTTGCACATCTTTGAGCTCGGCTTCAATTTTTGCTATGTTCGTTTTCACTTCGTCGATGTCAATAAGTTCTTCTTCCTCAAAGGTATCGACATAACGTGGAATGTTTAAGTTATAATCGTTTTCGTCGATTTCATCTAAGGTCGCTACATGGCTGAACTTATCTTCACCGGTATAGGTTATATCTTCTTTATACTTTTTATAAGTTTCTACAATATGCTCTAAATCGCACTCTCGAAGCAAGTTTTGATTTTTCCCTTTTTCATATCTGCCCTCACCACTTGCATCAATAAACAACACGCGATTGTTTGTTCCCCTGTCCTTACGGAACATCAAAATACAAGCCGGAATACCTGTACCATAGAAAAGGTTAGACGGCAAACCAATAACAGCATCCAAAAAGTTAAACTGCTTTATGATAGTTTTACGGATTTTACCTTCGCCGGCGCCTCTAAAGAGAACACCGTGCGGCAAGATAATGCCCATTCTGCCGTTCGCATCATCTAAGCTGTGAAGCATATGCATAACAAATGCATAATCACCTTTTGATGTTGGCGGGATACCCCAATCAAATCGTTTATACGGATCGAGCTCCGCAGTCATCTTTTGCTTTTTGCCTTTGATTTCTTCAACATTTGCTAAAAAACCGCTATCCCATTTATCTAAAGAAAACGGCGGATTCGCCACAATGCACTGGAATTTCATGAGTTTGTCATCCTGGATATTGCCGGGATTTGAAAGTGTATCTCCCTTCCAAATTACTGCATCATCTACATTATGCAAGAACATATTCATACGACAAAGCGCCCAAGTCTGCATATTTTGTTCTTGACCATAAATTCTTGCTTTACCGCTTGGAATTTGCTTAAAAGCTTTTAAAAGTAAGCCACCACTACCACAAGTGCCATCGTAAATTCTGTCATTTTCCTTTGGAGATACCAAACGAGCAAGTAATTCTGATACCATACTTGGGGTAAAAAATTCGCCGCCTTTTTTACCGGCATCCGAAGCAAAGTTTGCTATCATATATTCATAAGCATCCCCGATAAGGTCGGCAGAATCTAATTGAGATGGACGCAAGTCCAAATCTTTGAAGTCTTCTAAAAGATTCTTAAGGATAGCATTTTTCTCTTTCGGTTCTCCAAAATCGACTGTAGAGTTAAAATCAATCGCTCTAAATACTTCATGCAGCTTGGCACTGTTGTTTTTTTCGATAGTCGCCAAGGCAACATTGATAATTTGACCGATTTCCGCATCGTTTCTCATATTGTATAAATACTCAAAAGTAGATTTATCATCCATTACAAATCTCTCTCGAGACATCGCACGAGCCACTCTGCGTTCATCTCCGGCATACTGCTTTTGATATTTCTCTTTCGTCTCAGCATAAACGTCGCTCAAATATTTTACAAATAACATAGATAAAATATAATCTTTATATCTAGAGCTATCAATTTTTCCTCTAAAACTATCACATGCGTTCCAAAGGACTTTTTCTACATCTTGTTTTGTTGTCATTTTTTACTGCTCCTTTTTTCCAAATCATAAATTTTCTGTATTGAGGCTTTATAAAGTTTCTTTTTCTCTTCTGCTAACTGTTGTATGAGCTGTTGCTCTCGATTCGATAAAGTAAGTAATCCACCGATAGTTCTTTGCTTGTCCAGGGGCAGCTTTCGTATTTTTAGTTCCGAAAAGAAACTGGCACTGATCGTTCCGAAAGCTGTACTGCCACTGGTATTCATAAGAATTTTTTTGATTGTAGATTCTCGCTGCAACAGCCAAAGTATATATTCCGAAGAAGCTTTTCGTTCGTCTACTCTGATAATTACAAAATGAGATGGAACAATATAGCCACATTCTTCTTCTCGCGTAATTTGAATCGCTGTATACGGTGCACTCAAACGAACCAAAATATCCTTCTTTTGCGTAAAATATTCAGGTTTTAGTTTTTCTTTAGAAATAAATTCTTCTGCATTTTCTAAATCTAAATTTCCATAAGAAGAAATACACTTTAAATTTATCAATTTATATACGCAGGTTAACTCATCGCTCTCTCTTGCTTTTTTTCGAATCGTAACAAGTCCGGTACGTATATTCGCTATATCATTCAAAGTCATGTAATCACCTTTTTTGCACTGGTCGTTTTGTAACATTATGATACCATCTTTTTTTACGTTTGTCAACATTTTTTGTAATGGTTATTTTGTGACATTTTATTATAGAAATTAGAATTGAATATACTGCTGATTTTCATTTATATCATCTATAACAATTCGGTTTCAAAAATCCCATTTTTTGTTTTATCCTATAGCTTATCCTTGATTTTACAGAACGTTTTATTTACAAGTTGGTTTCATACTTCCTTATGTGTTTATTCTGGAATCCATTTTCAAATCCTCATACGCCTATATAGAATCAAGGTTTTACCCTCTGCATTGTTACACAATATATAGACGCGTAAGCGAGAAAAAAGAAATCAGCCATGGAGAAAGCAGAGGCTCTATACATTCTTAGCTAAACGGATAACTTTCAGCCTGTAAGTTAATGCCTTTGAAAAAGGCCTTCACCTTTGGCTACGGCAAACTTTACTTTTAATGGCTTATGGTAAAAATAAGCTATAGAACTTTTAAAGTTTATGGGGTACTTTAACCTAAACTTATATATATGAACTGTCTGCTTATAAAAGCCTGCACATTATCTTAGATTAAAATCGTCTTTTTACTACTTAATCTTATATGTAACAAAAAAATAACCTCCTTTGTATACTCGTGCAAAGGAGGTTATTTGTTAAAGACTCTGTAAAGAAATAAAAAAGCAGATTTTTAAATATTATCGTTTTAAAATTTTTTCGAAAACCTGGCGTGTAATTTTCTCTGGAGTGTCATTATAATTAACAACACATAGTTCTACCACCTTTGGATCACACTTTAGTTTAGATTTCACATCATAATCTTTCTTTCCGGTTAATATAATCATTCGTTTTCCCCTGCGAACAAAATCATGTAAAAAGGTATTGATATGATTATCATCTTCATTGATGTTATATCCCATAATGACCAAAACATCTGCAATTTCTTCATTATCTGAGTCCAACAATAATTTATAAAATTTAGAATACTCTTCTGTTTGAGCAGCATTCACAATTGGTTTCACTAACGATTGTCCAAAAACAAACGGAAAAAACAATCCTTCTTTTATCTTCAGTTCTTCAGAAAAATCACACACTTCTAAGAATTCAGGATATTCAAATTGTTTTAATTGTCCATTTAAATAAATTGTATTATCACATATTGTAGAGCAGAACCTAAAATAATTTGTTGTTGCAACTCCACAACAATTTATTCGATCATTATACTTGTTTAATTCTTCTTTAATGCAATGATAGTATGATGTGCCGAGCGACAAGTTTAATTCTGGTGAATAAAGTTTTTTTGTAATATCGTCAATACTATTTAATACTTTCAAATAGTCAAGAGTGTATTTATCCCCATTCTCTTTTCCAGGATTCTCTTTATATGGGGTTTCAATCAAAAGATTTTCAAAATCCGATTCATCTTTAAGATAAATTAGAACTTTTTTTAATATGGTAAAATAACAAGCCCAATAATAATTGAAAATCCATGTAAATTTAACTGCGCCATATTTATTAGGATTAATAATAGTATGGAAATACGAGTCTAATAATCCAGCTACACCAATATTCAAATCATAATCAATTCCACCTTTAGAACTTTCAGTAAAAAGTTTCTGAAAAAAATCTTCTTTGATTTCACTATATTTTCGAATAGTTCCATTCATAATGTCTTTAAACTTAGAATTTAAATACTGTTTCTTTTTTAAAGCTTTCTCTTTTTCTGAAGCTTTCTCTTTTCTGAAATTTTTTTGAGCTTTTAAATCTTTCTCATATTTATTTAATTTAGGTTCCATAAGAAAAATATCATGAATTTCAGAATCATTTAATAGTACAGATATTTCATATTGATAATTTATTAAAAATTCTTCTGAATGGCTTGCTTTTTGAATAACAAAATTTTTAAGCAGTATTTGACATATATCCACTTTGTTTTTTGAATAAGTGTAGGTATTATTAAAATACTCTTTATGGCCAAATTTTTTCGTTAAAGCGTCAAGATAAGCAAAGTTATGAGAACCAGCAAACAATGATTCTTGTAAATAGGCCATGCCACTATCCATATTAAAGTTTGCTACGCCCGTCTCAACACCGGCTCCAAATAAAAAAGCAACCTTAATTTTCTCATTTTCCATAATCGTTCCCCTCTTTGTGTTAATTTTCAAAATTAGAAACAGCAATTCACAGTGACAATGAAGCAATATAAACAGGTATAGATGCATTTTCTTTGCAACTTTAGAAATGCTGCTTTAGTAATAACACTATGTAGCATATTATCACAAAAAGCTTTCTAATTCAACATAAGACGACATATATATGTGAAGAGTATACATCATTTCTACTTTCAACACATTCTCAAACTAAAGCCCATATTTTCCTAAATACTTTTCAAAATCTAAAAGAACCGACACTGCAAAACGTTTTGCGCTGTCGGTTCTTTTTTTATAACTTCCCGATTCTTTTCTCTCAAGGTTACGGGCGGTGAAAAAGTGTTTGCACACTTTTAAAGCAGCCGACTTAGGTCGTCTGCTTTCTTGTGCCTATCGGCGCAAGTCACCGCCCTGTTTTTTATGTTTTAAAAAGACCTTATCTCCCATTCCATCGGAAAGGACTTTCACATCCCTTGATTTTACTGCCTTTTCGCTTTTTTCTTTGTGTAATTTAATTTAAGGCCGATTTTCAGTTATTTTACACACGGTTGTTCCTCTTTAAAATCTGCCTGTTTCCAAAATTTTTGATTTTCTTTTCCGAAAAAGGGCAAAAATCGACGTTTTAAAAACATATATAAATACGAAAGGAGGTGAAACCTCATGGATAAAAACGTTCCGAAAGTCACGGACAAAATTGAAAAAGGCCTGCAAACGCTAAGTGTGGATTTTCAGGATTTGGAAGCGTTGGCTTTGCAAAAATCCACAGATGCGCTTTCTGTTTTGGACGGCATATTCCAGATTTTTCTATCGTTTGAAGAAACCTATCTCAGCTTCAGAGCACTTGTTTTTGATCTTCTTCCGATGCTTTTTCCAAATAGAAATTCGCTTTCACAAAAGGTAATTCAAAATTTTTCCGAGAAGCTTTTTTGCAAAATCAGCTCGCCTGCAGAGGGCATAATTCGGATAGATCTGCCTCCGCTTTTGCACAAAAAGGTCTTTCAAAAGCTCAAAAAAAGCGAAAGCTACATGGAAAATTACTATACGCACCGTCCGATTTTTGATGACTTAAAGACCGCGATGCAGGTCTTTATAAAGACAAATTCTGTTACACCGTACACCGAAAAATGCGTTCTGTTTGTCTTAAACATCCGCGAAAAAGAGCCCTTGACAGACACGGATAATCACGAATATCAACAGCTCATCAATACCGTTTCTTCTGCATTTTACAGGGATGACAGTCCGCAGTATCTGTCCCTTTATGCCGATACCCTGCTCGGTTTCAAAGACAAAACCGTAGTTTTGCTTTGCCCGATGCGAAAAGCAGGCACCGTGTTTGACAAGCTTAAAAATCCGAACAACAAAAAATTTTAAACTACAAAGGAGTGATTTACTTATGACATTATCAGAAAAAAACAACCGAAATCCGCATATAACCCCCTTGAAGCTGAAAGTGCTTCAAATTCTCGACCGCGAGAAATATCTGCCCGCAGATCCGTTTCTTTTAACAGGATTCCTGCAGAAGAAAGGCTGTAAGGGCACGCATCCCTATCTTTTAAGAGTCCACAGAGAGCTGATTACCGACGGCCTTGCCATAAAGAAAATCATCGGCAATGCCCGAAAGCCGAAGATAGAACGCACCAATGACTGCCTCAAAGAAGGCAAAAAAGTTTCCAAGAACATTATCTTTCTTACTAAAAAAGGCAAACAGCTTCTGAAAGAACAAGGGTGTAAAAAAGTCTATCAAGAACCGCCCGAACTGCCGATTTACATAGACGAAAAGGATATTACGCCCACTGGGAATCCAAATCAAATTTCACGCGAGGAGCGTTCTTTGCTCGAAAAGGAAGCACGCGTTTTCGCTACGATTGTCCGAAACAATAAGACAATCTGCTATATAGACAACAAAGCGCTTAAAAGCAAACTGCAGAATAAAATCAGTCTTTCCTCCCGTATGCTCGGCGCATTTTGGATTGTCCGAGAGAACGAAAGCACACCGATTCTTGTACCTGTGTATAACTCAGGCAACTTCATTCGTTCCATAGATCCAACCGCAGAATCCTCCATTCATCAAGAACTGATGCGGGAATACGACGACGTTTCGGAAGAAATTATACTCGGGAACTCGTTGGATGTTTTGGAAAAGTATTTAGAAATTCATTTTCAGCGCATGGCTTCCGCTAAGAAATCCAAGAAAAGTCATCCACTTTTGATTGATCCGAATTTTGAACGGACGAAATACTTCGTGCCCCTGGAGCCCTGCGGTGTGTGGGCGGTTCGTTTTCTTCTGTATCCGAAACCGTATCGCCGAGATATGATGCAGGTCTTTTGCACCACGGCTTCCAATGCGCCGAAAGCGCTGAAAACCCTGCTTCAAAGCCAGCCGTCTAACGCGGATATTTTCCATGCAGAAACAGAAAATCTGTTTGTTTTCCTGGATTTTACCTTTGATATTGAACGTATTAAAGCCTTATATCGCTATTTGAAGCTCTTTCCGTCTAAGGATTTACTGATTATTTGCCTTAAGGGAGGCGGAACCTTTTACAAGAATCTCTTTGGATATTCCGACAGAAAGTTTCGCCTGTTTGTATGGGAATACGATATAGAAGCAAAAGAATTCCTTTTGTAATACAGAAAAGGTGGATGCTGTTTGCATCTGTTTGACATAAAAAAGCAACCCGTAAAGCCGATTTTAAAGACTTTACGGGTTGTTTTATGCTTATTTCTCGAGCTCTAAGCCGAGCGAATTCGCGTTAAGATATTCTTGGGCTTGCTTTAAGCCCTTTTCTTTTTGCTCATCGAAAACCTCGCAGTAGGTATTCATCGTGACACCGATATCCGTATGTCCCAACAGCTTTTGCAGAACGTGCGCCTGCATTCCGCCTTCGATACAGCGTGTCGCAAAGGTGTGCCGAAGCATATGCGCATTTACTTTGCCGTCTTGAATTCCGAGCTTTTTGCAAAGCCGTTTGAAGGCTTCGTTGCACTGATTGCTGGTCACATAATCATATTGTTTCAAAGAAGAATTGTATGCCGAGAACAGCAAACAGCGTTTTTCGCCGTTTGAAGTTTCGACCAACAGCCGTTCTTTTTTCTTCTTATAGATATGCTCTAAGTAATACCGCAGAACCATATAGGCATTATCATCCAGCAAAATCGTTCGGGAACCTGCCTTGGTTTTGGTCGGCCCGATATAGGAACGATAGTCCTTGCCTCTCGCCACGGTATAGCGAACATCAATCTTGTGATTCTCTAAATCAATGTCCGATAAAGACAGCGCATTGATTTCTCCGCTTCTCATGCCCGTATAAAGCTCCAAAAGAAGCTGAGGCGCGTAGCAGTTTTTATACGGCGTTTCTTTGGGATTATACGCTTTCAATTCTTTGGGAAGTACGGCAATCACCTGCTTTTCCTCCTCCAATGTTAAAGCGCTGACCTCTTTATCTGCCCGCTGACTTTTCGGCATCTTAATACCGCCCGCGGGGTCTAAGGGATTGCGCGCAATCACATTATCCCACACGGCTTTATCAAAGGCTTTATTGACCATCTGCCACATCTTTTGAATCACGGAATTGCTGTACACCGTAATTTCACTTAAAAAAGTTTCGATATGCTGTCGGTTAATATTCTGAATCGGAATATTGGAAATCGAGAACTTAGAAAAGGCCTTTTGATTGGATACGCGTCTGGCATAGGTGGATTCTTTAATCAACCGCTTGCGAAAATCCAATTCGTTATCTCGGATGATATAATCATTTAAGGTTTCATCACTGTCGATAAGGCCCTGCCGTTTGGCTCTCTCCTTTTCATATTCTGCGAGTTTTCTCTCGACTTCGGCTTTGGATTTCCCGTAAACCGATTTGTATTTAAACGTGCCGTCATCTTGAACGCCGTCTGAAATTTTACCTCTCCACTTGTCCTTGCTCTTATCATAAAAAATAGAACCGGGTTTCCCGTTTTTACGCGTTGCCATACTTCTTTCTCCTTTCTGTTTGTGTTTTAAACTGTACCGGCCCGAATTCAATCTCGGGATGCGCCCGCCAAAAGCGCAAAAAAGCGTGTACCTCCACTATTTTGCTTTTCCCGAGGGTGCAAACCGGAAAACCTTTACACCTAAACAGTTTTTCCACTTGAAGCTGTTCAGCATTAAAAATGCTTTTCACTTCTTGAATCGTATAAAATTGTGTGGGCACAAGCTTACCGTCCGATAGCTTCGTCCTATGTGTAGCAAGGAATTCTTCAAATTTCTCCTTGCCGTTTGATTGGTTTTGTGACATATAAAGACTCCTTTCTGTTTTAGAATATTTATGTTGAGTAAAGCTACAAAGCTTCACATAATTTCGTTTTTCTTTCTCTCTTTTGTGTTAGGGCGCTTGTGTTTAATCTTCAAATTTTGTACGCGGAATACTGAAATACTGCATAAAAGCATGAATTTCCACGACCATAGACTTCCCGAACCGCACGGCTGGAAAGCTTCTTTGATGAAAAAGCTTGCGCACTGTCGGAATACTCATGCCGGTAAGCTCACTGACCTCACTGACGGTCAAAAAGCAGGTCGGCACTTTCTTGCCGGTGGATAAAGTGGTCTCATACGGTCTCGTAAAGAAATCCTCATCCACCTTCTTTTCATAAAAGCTTCGCATCACATTTCACCTCCTTTCGAGTTTTCTTACTTATATATGATGAAAAGAAGGTGAAATTTGCCCTTTTGGGAGAAAAAAGTTGGAAAAAGTTTAATTTTGTTGTTTAAGCACCTATTTTTATTAAAAAGAGTTTTCCTACACAAAAATAAAAAGGATGAGATCTCTCTCATCCTTTTTCCTATCTTATATTCTTTTATCAACTATCCTGCAACTGCATTGGAATTGATTTGATTTATAATTTTGCGGATACCTGACCAAACAGAAAGATCGGTAAACACCTCCACTACACTTCCTTGATCTGTAAAGGGTGTTTCCTGCAATACAGAAAAATCCTTCAGCAAACCGTTGTACACAATGTATTCAACGATTTCTTGAAATCAATAAACGGCTTTTCTAATATGTAAATTAGAAATACTCGGGATATTCGGTTTCATCAGAAGCATATATTTCGTATTCACGCGTTGCGAAAGGGTTGTATAGTTCTTTTAAATAACTTAACGATCGAAAACGAAGGAACTTTTCCATCCTAATTTTATCAAATGCTTGTTTTCCGTATATTGTGACTAGATTTTTTACGTATTGGTTTCGAGCATGTTCGCTATGATAATAAATTATAATTTTATCTAAAACCTCAAATAACTCCTTCACAATATCTTTATCTGTTACATCTAAGGAATGCCCTATTACATGTAAGGTAAAAGTGTTCACAGCATCTGCTTTTACAGCCCTTAAAAAGCCTTGACAATCCTCATCTGTATTGCAAATCACTCTCTGATAATATTTTTTAAATTCTAAAAATGTGTTGTCCATTGTATCTATATTATCGGATTCATCAGCATTTATTCCTAATATTAAATTACCGTCAACTTCTCCATGAATATGATACACTTCTACACCGGGATACATTTGTTCAAATGTATGCGTATAATTAAAAGTCACAGCAACTCGTTCTTTAGAGAATATTTCTTCTTTCTCCATCAATCCCTCTTGGATTAGTTTAGGTGTAACATCATCTACGAAGTACTTGAAATAAGTATTCATTATTTGAGTAAAGTCTAAAAGAGAATGAAACAAATCTTCGGCAATTTCATCTTGATTGATTATATAATTTCCCGAATGTAGCGGAGCTTCATATATATATTTAGCATTAAGCTCATTGGTTACATTGCTAGTTAAAAACGGAAAGTTTTTTGCAATATATCTTAATTGCGGCAGGTCTAGTTGAGATAAAACAGAACGATGAAGATCTGAAAGGGAAGATAAAATCTCTTTAAATAACTTCAGCGTCAATGCAATTTCTCTTTCGAAATCAATCCAGCCTTTATTTTCGTCTAACGATATAGACAAATATTTAAACCAATCATTTGTTTATGCTTTATCTACTAAATCAAGCATAACTTCTTGGCTTAGAGGAATTGCATCATATACACATTTATATTTCTCATAGCTAACTTTAATTGCACTATCTTGCACTTGTAATGCTTCATTCCCAAATACTTGCCCTATCGTATCAACAGAAGAATTATAATTGTCTTTCAGAAAATTTACAGTATGTATAAAGTTAGAATAACTTGTTGGTAGGTTGTATTTCAAATCAAAGCCATTGCCCAAAAGGAAAATATTCATTTAAGAAAATTCACTTCCTTATATATAGTTATTTCTTTTCCGATTTTTCACTCATATTATTTTATCTATGTTATAGTGTATAAAATTTATGTTCCGTACTGAAGCTGTTTCACAACTCCCCTCACCGCAAAACACCTTGTGCAATTTTGGTGTAATCATGATACAGATAGAAGGTTTCGGCGGTGGAGAAGAGGTCTTGCGAAGGTAGGTTATCCAAAACAAGTTGAATTCTACAAGTGCAATTGTGGGAGTCTTTCCATTTTATATCTTCCAGCACGATGCACAGTTCTGTAGAAATAGGTTGGCCGTTGACGTTTAGAAAAGTGGCGGGCAGAATTTCACCGCTAGGGACTTGTATTCTCGGAAATCTAAGGCCACCGGTTTTATGCTTGTCCCACGAAACGGTGGCGTAAACCTGCTGCTTTTCAGGCACCGCTTTTTTCTCGGCTTTGGATAAGTCTCTGGCATATGGTGTTTTCCAAAAGCCCCAGCACATATAAATAACTACGGCAAAGATAAGAGCTGTCAGCCAAGGTATATCATACCATTCTATAATAGAAAAAGGCGGACGAAATGGGATCAGAAGAAACATCAGCACAAACAAAAATACAAAGGAAAAACTAATGCGCGTTTTACCGTTTCTTTTTATTTTTGTTTTATAAAAGGTCAAAGGCTTTTTGCAGCTTGGACAATTTGTATCTTTCAATCGAGCGATTCTTTCTCCACACCACGGACATCTATGAATCAACATAAAACCTGCCTCCCCCACTTCAATAATAGATGATTGCAGAATCTAAACTCATAAAAATTATATCATGCCGGAATATGCTTTGCAATCTTTGAGTGCAAAACTTATCCCCTGTATTTTAGAATTTAATTATATCATTTCGTCTAAAATGATATAATTAAAGTTCTTATGACCACATTGATTTTGGCCTCCAAAAGGTTACGATTTCGGCATTAAATTTTCTATACAAATCTCTTCATTCACGCAGAAAATGGAAATAAATTGGTCTCTTTTTTGGTCCCTTTTGAAGATGAAAAGCTCGGAAGCCTTGATACATAAGGGCTCAGAAAAATCCAAGTCCCACCACTCGCACTGGGCAAGAAAAATGAGGTTAACAAAGGCAGAACAGGTCAAAAGAAAACCCACATGGTCGTTTCGACGGCAATGTGGGTTTTCTTTTTATAATTTACTAAGGAAATACAATCAAAATAATTTTTTACTTTCTAACTTGTCTTTTTGCAGCATTCTAAAAATATTCAAAGCAATCAGCACGATAATCGAAATCAAACCTACAACGTTATACATTTTTACAGCGACATCCGTAAAGAAGGCGGCAATCCGTGCCAAGATAGAAACCACTGCCGGTAAAAGTCAGATCGCCGCCCAAATAGACTGGACAGAAAATACTGCATACGAAGTTGTATGCGGTGTTTGTTTTTATTGGTTTTCCTTTTGTTCTACGCTGGGATTTTCATTTTCCTGCACTTTTTCGCCCGCCACTTTCGGCACAGCGGCATAAAGCCGTTTGCCGTCTTCCATATAAAAGGTACGACCGAACAAATCCGTATAATACAGCATCGGCTCGCCGTTTGCATCTACAGCCACTTCTCCTGTACTTGTCGGCACGTATTTAGCTGGACTGTCATACAGACAAAACACAAGTGCAAAAAGCAATAAAACAGCTAAAATAATCGAAGCAGTTACCCAAATCTTTTTCTGATTTTTCTTTTGTTTGTTACTCATTTTGTACCTCCGTTTCTTTTCCAAGCAAAGTTAAAACTAAACAGCCTACTTTTAATTGCACATTCCCCCTCTGTTTATGGTTTTCTTATAATTCCTTACATATTTGTACAAAAAGCAAGCACAAATACTATTCCAGAAATATTATATATTACAAAAAGTAAAAAAGCAAGTGATTTACAAATTCTATCCATGCACCGCACCAAGAGGGTCTTAGTGGAAATTTTGAGCAGTAAATCAAAAAAACAAAAAGGTAGCCATCCGCAATATACTCGGTAGCTACCTTTCTTTTATAAATTTTTAATTCTTTCCCACACCTTTGCATAGGCATCTTTGCTTTCGGGGAAGAACGGAAAAAGCTGAAAATCGTGAAACATACCCTCATATTTATAAAGCACGGCATCCACGCCTACTTTTTTCATATTTTGATAAGCTATATCACTGTCGCTCTCTCCCATTTCCGCTTCGCCGCAAACCAAGGTAACCGGAGGGAACCCCGTAAAATCTGCAAAGCTAGGAGAAGCATATACACTGCTTCTATCCAAATCTTTGGCAAAAGCAGAAATGCGACGTAGATAGGGTAAATTTTCTTCTACTTTCTTTCGTCTGGCTATCCCGCAAAAAGGGTCTCTGTAGGCGTTTTTAATGTAGGAGTCTCCCGAGGTATTCATATCTCCCCAAAGGGAAAAACAAACAATGCCGCTAGGCATGGGTCTATGGTTATCGCGCAAATACAAAGCAAATGCCAAAGCCAAATTCGCACCAGCACTGTCGCCCACAAAAACTATTTTATTGGGGTTTATCCCCTGCTCCAACGCTGTTTTATAAAATAGGGCCGCATCTTCTAATTGCGCCGGGAAAGGGTGTTCCGGAAAAATCCTGTAGTCTAAAGAAAGCACGCGGCAATTTCCAAAAATCCTGCTATATTTTTGAGACAGCTTTCTGTAGGCATCAATTAATTTAACTTTATACCCTCCGCCGTGGAACATGAAAACCGTTAAATCATTTTCTTTTGTTTTCGGTTCAAATACTTCATAAGAGGCTTTACCGCAAGGGTGTACACTGTGCAAAAAATCTTTGGGTGGTTTATAGTGTGATTTTTTGTGCTTTGTCTTTTTGCCGACATTGTTGGAAAACTCCGCATTATGAATCAGCGGCGAATGGAACACAGCACAAAGCAAAGCCGAAACCAATTTTCCCGACAAAGACTGCATTACATTCCAACCTTTCTGAGTTCCTTATTCATACGATAGACAAGCGGATATAAAATCACATTCACTTTATTACCTGAAATAATCGCGCAATACACCTCATGGTAAAGCGCATAAAAGCTCGTTTTCAAATCGCATTTTGGGGATACAGGATAGTTCTTTTTATAGGTTTCATAAAGATTAAACGCATTTCCGCTCAAGTTTCGAAGCTGAAAGAGGTCAAATTCTCTGTCTGCCCATTTGCTTTCCAGCGGGTCGATAATGGCCGTCGGCTGTAAATTCTCATCCGCCATAATATTCATTACATTTAAGTCTCCGTGAATCAAGCTAGCCTTTTCAACTTTTTCACTGAAAATATAGTCAAATGCCAACCATGCACGTTCCATAGATTTTAGAACAAATTTTTCAAGCTTACCCTGTTTCACGAGTATTCTCGCAGATTCTAAAATATCCAAAGCGAAAGGCTGATAAAAATCTAACCACTCGTCAAATTTCGGTTGCTCTAATGTACCGAATTTCGCATTGGTTTGCTCATGCCAATGATACATTGCTGCTGTAACTTTCTCTGCAAAAGCTTGTTTTTGCTTTTTGGATTTCAAAAGGAAGGTATGATTTGTAAAGCAATCCTTACCTTTTACATATTCCATGCAAATAAAATCCACAGGAATATCGGCAGTTTGTAGGAAAGAAAAGTATACTTTCGGCACAGGCAAAAGGGAATCCATACCCAGTCTCTGCAAATCCGCTGTTTCTTCCTTGCACATCCCCTCTGTACGGCAAGCCTTGATAATCACTGTATACGGTGCTTTATCTATATCTGCTTTAAAAACAAAGCCGAAAGAGCCTCCGCCGACATAACCGATATTTTTCACCTGACAAGTCAGTTTATTTTCTAACACGGCAACCGCATACTGCTGTGCCTGTTCTTTCGTTACGGGATTTAAAATACGTTTTTCGAGCATCTTTACCCTCTCCTTTTCGAGGTTTCCCCTCGTTTTATGCCTTCAGTATAGCATATTTTAAATCTCCTGTCTGCCAATTTCAGATTGCATTTGGTTGCATTTTAAATAGCGCAACCGAAACAGCTTTAAGTTGTTCTTTTTCCGCCAACTATCGCCTCTTTCTTATATTAAAGAACGGTTTTATTGCCACAACGAGTTTTATTGTTCTATAAAATCCTGTAAAACATCTATGCAATATCACCTTCAGAAGCATTTTATTTATAAACCTGGATGGTTGTTCACTAATTATCTATTTTATGGAATTTCAGTGTCGCAATATGTTGAAATGTAGCACATTTATGCTATAATAAGATATAATATTTTCAGGAAAGGTAGATTTTATGTCTGAGCAAAAAGAAGAATTTTACTTATATATGCATACACTTTTAAATTTAGATTTAACCGAACAGAATGATGATTTATTAAAACTATTTAGTACCTTTATATCCTCAAATCGAGATTTCAAATACAATCATTCCTATTTACTCGATTCCATTCCAGACTTTTGGGAGCATGTCGATACATTTCAAAAAAAAAGAACATTTTGCCAAGAACTCGCTAAAGCATGGCAAAAAAAGTATACATCATTGAATGACTGGGTAGTTTTCGTCGACAATGCCTTTGTCATTGATTCTTCGTTTCATACTTCTTTAATTATTGACAGCTGCAGCGTTTCTGAAAGTCAACAGCAAAACGCTTATAAAATACTTGAAACATTTAATCTTTTTTCGTTAGATCGTGATATAGTACAATTAATATTTTTTAACCATGAAACGAAAGCCAGTTTTGCAATATCCTGTTCGCCCAAAAACACAATACCCGTTTTTGATCTTGTTGCAAAGACTTTAGAACATAAAAAAAAGGAGGACAAATAAAAATGTTTGTTATTCGTGAAACGGAATTATATAAAGAAATTCTCTCTCCCCAAAATATTTTCTCCGCAATTTATAGTCTTGATTCTTATATTTTCGAAAAGAATCTTTTATCAAAAAAAGATTTAACCTATTATTATAGATTAAAAGATAAATACAACCAAACACTCATACAAACTACTATTAATGAATGTCAAAAGATGTTGGAGTCTATTTTATGCAGTGAAAATCTCTTTGAAATCCAAGTCTATTTTAAAGCAAAGAAGCTGGAAACTGATATAAGCGAAGATCAAACTGAGTCATCGGACGCGCAAACAATTGTTAAATGCAGGCCAATGCATACTGCCTCCTTAATTACGCAAATCTGTATTGTTTGCTTATTAAATGTTTTAGTATACAAAAACGATAAAAAAGGTATACGTCAATTATCCGATTTAAGCCAACTAATCCCCTCAAATTTCTATGGCAATATTCCATGCACATCGCCGGAACGCATTTTTTTCGATTGGAAAGAAAAATACAAAGAATATTCAGAAGCCGTTATTTCTTCTTATGATGCTGCCAAGAAAGATAACACATACAAATATCAAGTTGCTTTGGATTTAAAAAACTTTTTCCCCTCCATAGATCCTGTAATTATTTACAATTATATTCTAAAAAAATTCTGTACATTATTAGATTCAAATGAATTGATGGCTTTAAAGGTTGTTTTAAATAAACTGTTGTATTTTAGAATTACCAATCTAAAAGACAAAAAATCAATAAAAAAATATTACGGAAACAGCAATCCAGAGCTAGCCGAATATAATCTTAATCTTGGTATTCCTCAGGGATTACCCCAATCCTACTATTTCGGAAATATCTGTATGGTTTTAGTAGCTAAAGAATTTGATAATATTTTCCCGGGGCAATCCTTTTTTTACGTAGACGATTCTGTTATTTACACAAATTCAGACAATGCTGCTCCAAAAAACTTTCAACAAAGCTTGTTAAAATTAAATAAAAGAATTAAAGAAAGTCTAAATACTTATGCAAAATTTGAAGGCGAAAGCAATTGCGAACTTTTGTCGGTATCTTCACCAGATTATGTTGTTCAAGTACATAAAGAAGATAAAAGTCTAACGTTTGATATAAAAAACACACCGCAAATGAATACACTGCACCTTATGCCGATCGCACTCGTTGCTTCGCGTATCGCTTTTGAGCTTCATAATACACTTAGCAGTACGGAAGATGATATTCTGGATGAAAAAGTTAATGCAATTCTTAAGGCAATCGAGCAAGAAATAAAAAATGTACAAATTTACTTAGAGCAAATTTCTCCAGAAGATATCAAAGCTAATATCTTTCAGTCCTATTTAAAATCTTTAAAACGATACATGAAATTCTTCACCTACAGAAAGAATTTGTTAGAGTTCAGATCAGAAAAGGACATCAAAGAATTAAAAGAAGCTTTTGAAGAAACTTACTTTGTCAAAAATAGTTCAATGTCAGATGAAAAACGCGCAGAAATCTTTAAAAATTTTGAAGAAGATGTTTTTTTAGCAGAAGCACAACTGATTTACTCAAATTTAGTTGACGATAAAGCTAAAAAAATTTTTAAAACGAACATGTTAATCTTTGAAAGTGCGTTAGTAGCTGATGTCGATCGAAAGAATCTATATTTCCATGAAAATCTTAAGAATATAGATACTATATCAAATAATATCTATACATCTCTAAAAGAAACCATGCAAAAAAAGTTACCCAATTTTTCAAACAGCAAAACCGAAATCCAAGTCAACCGTTTAAAAGACATTATCAATCAAAAAATGACCGAGCAGCCTTTTTATGGTTATGGAGAAAATGGGAATTACGATTCCATCATTTATAACATTTCAAATGAGTATCAACGCAAGCTCCTAAATGCATATATTTCCAAGGTGCTGCACGTTGACTTATCTGATGATGTGCGTGTACAAAAGAAAGATAACCGTTGCGTAAACTATTATGAGTTAAGAATTTTATGCTATATTCGTAATAGGAACTGTAAAATTCCAGATTTTCTGAAATTTTTACAAGAAATCAATGTAAGCGAATGGGAAAGCCGAAAAAGCGATCCGAATATTTATGATGTCTTGCATTATTTTATAAAGTATGTAAAGGATCCAGATAAAGTGGATGACCTTATTTTAGTTCACAAATATGTTAGCGGCATCTGGAAAAACGGTTCACAGTTTCTATATTTTTACACATTACATAACCAAGAGCATTCTATAGAATTGATAAAATCAACTGTTAATTTATGCAAAACTATAGATTATTTACAAATCAAAAAATCTGATTATTATATTCTATTTTTAAGTTGCTATTTACATGATATATCTATGGTTTTGCAGCCCAGCTTTGACCGTTTTGCAAATGAAAACTACGAAACAGATAAAATATATTCGGATTTCTGTTTAGAAAAAGAGAAAACAATTCAAAGCTTTGACGATAAAGAAAATGTAAAACGTTTAATGCAATTTGCGTTTGAACAACTTGCGACTTATTTTGAAAAAATCACTCGTGATAGCCACGCCTATGAAAGCGCTGCATTTATTCGAAACAGCGGCGACTTAGATTTTTTAGGAAACACAATTCGACATTTTGTCGCATCCGTATCAGAAGCACACGGTTATAATGTTAAAGATGTTTATGATTTAAAATCAAAAGCGAAGACGGAAAACGTAAGTGAAAAATATATGATGATTTTATTACGATTAGCCGACCTTTTAGATGTTTCCAAAGATCGAGTTAGCTTAAATATTTTAAAGCAAAACATCAAAAACATGCCAGAAATATCACAATTCCATTGGGTAACACATGCTATAACAGACGAACTTAAAATTTTCTCTTCCTATCATTTTGAACCTTCTCAACAAGAAAAAGGCAAATTCGTCACTTCTTTAAATAGGAAAAATCTTTCCGAAAAAATCATTGTTGAAATTAACCTTAACGCTTCAAATTTGACAAAAGTAGAAAGTCTAAAGTGTAAAAATACTAAGGCATCTTTACAAAAGAAAGAAGATAAAATTATTGTTCAACTGGGAGAAGGCAAACAATGTCGCGAAGGGAATTGCACATTTCTTTGTAAATGGATTTTTTCAAAAAATAATTATCTGCTAAAAGAATTAAACAGCTTACAAACCTATTTAAACAGAACGACAAATAATATTTTTGAAACTAAAATCGAGATAATACTAAATTATAAAAATGCTATGCCTATGCCGAATGAATATTTTGATATTGCGGCAAAACAAATCACTTGATTTTTAAAAGCCTATCGTAATCCAACCCGGTCAGAGGTGGAAACGATAGGCTTCTGAGTTCTATCTCATGCTCTTTATAAAATTATATTTTTCACTTTAAGTTAAGTATCTTTTGGTAACTTATAATACGCACTCCTTGTTCATATGGCTCTGCCTTTGCATATTGGGCACGCAAACGTACGTCCTGGAAATGCTGAACAAACTTCTGATATTCAAAACAACTGTATCTTATACGGAAACCCCAAAGAAACTCACTGGATTGAAAAAGGCACTATACACAAATTTGTGTATGGTGCCTTTTTACCTATAGATAAACCATTTCTATTCTTGGCTTGTTTCCGCAAAGAATTTGGATTCTGCATCGGGATTTCCATTTTCCTGCACTTTTTTCGCCGGTCGGTTTCAGCACAGCGGCATAAAGCCGTTTGCCGTCTTCCATATAGAAGGTACAACCGAACAAATCCGTATAATACAACATCGGCTCGCCGTTTGCATCTACAGCCACTTTTTCTGTGTTTGTCGGCATATATTTAGCCGGACTGTCATACAAACAAAACACAAGTGCAAAAAGCAATAAAACGGCTAAAATAATCGAAGCAGTTACCAGAATTTTTTCTGATTTTTCTTTTGTTTTTTGCTCATAATTGTACCCCATTTCATTCTAATCCAAACTAAAAATAAGCACTGTAATATTCGCCCAAATAACTTCTTTTGACCATCTTTACAGCGCTTCACAGAAGACATACTGCTTGTGGCTCAAAAATCTACGCTATAGTAGGCATTATTTTATGTGTTGATGTATCTTTTCGTTTTTGGGAATAAAGAAATTTTTCTTCTATATCTCCAAATGAAATTTCATACACCAAAAGAGAAATAACCTTCTCCTTTTAAAATGCACAAAAAACTTATATATTTTATATAGAATATATTGACTATAAATAGTTTAATGTTAAAATATAATTATACAGTACCAATCCTTAGTAAAAATATTTAGATTGAAGTTTAATTTTACTTTGCTGGTATTTCAATCTATAGTTTGAAATATGCTTTAAGTATTTTTTTAGTTATATAACATATTTGGCTTCTCAAATTAGCACGGAGAAGATACCATGATTGTTTCTTTCGATTTAGATGCTGAGGAACCTAGACCGGTTGCCGGAACAGACACACCCTCTGAAAAGGAGTAATAAGAATGAACCCTATAACTACAAAGCAAGAAGGAACAAATTTTTGGAAACTTATGAGTAAAATTCTTTTCCTTTTAACTGTTTGCAGTGTTGTAACGGCTGTTACTTTAGAGATGGAAATAGATTATATTCAAAGTTTTTCAAAGAAGCTATCCATTATTATCAGCATAATTTTATTTGTGCTGTGGTTGGTCGTTTATCTTTTATTTGATAAAAAAGCGATTTCAAAAGCAATGTGGACTACCGCACTTATTCTCTCCTTGCTTTGTATTATAGGCGTGAAAAGTCTTTGCAGCTTCAGTATTCCGAAGTGGGAGGCGCACCCAAAACTACGTCCGCTTATGGGTCAGTCCCTTTGTTACGCATCCACTCGTTACAATTTAAGCGTTGACGATGTTTCTAAAGAAACACATCCAGATTTTTTGGGCCTTTACTCTAGGCGCGAATTGGAAGCCATGTTTGGCTCAAGCAAAAACGAGGATGCTAAAAATCATGTTACAATCAATTTAGGTGATTTTAAAGAAACAACAGATTATGATATTTATTTTGCCTATACAGATTATGACGGAACAGATTATTGGATTGTCGCCTACTATTGTTCACGCAAGAATACAAACGAATTTACTGCATTACAATCTTTTAACATAGTACCGGAAGGAACCGTTATAGATTATGCAAAGGCGGAAGATTAGCCAAAAGGTCAGCCATAAATGTAGGTGAATAGGATGTTATCGAAAGAATTGAAAAGAATGTTTAAGAACCCTCTAAACCTATTTTTCTTTCTTATTTTGCCGTTGGGTTGGTTTTTAGGGACAAAAGCAGCAAGATTGAACATTCAATTTTTAAGTAAAAGTCTTGCAGAAATGTCAAATCTAAATCCGATTATTACAAAAACATACGAAGCACAATTGAATGCCCAAAACGGATTTATGATGTTCATGGAGGGCGCTTCTGAATTTTATATATCTTGTTTTATTACAATTCTTGTGGGAATTATTGCTTCCGCATCCTTTACTTATGATAAAAACAGCGGATTCGGGAATTTTTCCATCTCGCGAAGCGGATTTAAGAAGTATTTCTTTTGCAAGCTAAGCTGCACATTTTTGGTACCGTTTGTATTGTTTTTTTTGTCCATGTGCTGCGTATTGCTTTTTTCCCTGTTTTCTTATTCTTTTCAGCCCCCCACAGAAGCTTTTAATTTCTCCATGATGGAAGATAATCCGGCAACGAAATTATTCTTTTCACATTATTGGGTAGCTTGTTTTTTATTAATTTTGATTTTATCGTTTCAAGGCGGATTCTATGCACTTCTTGGTATGGGCGTGAGCGCGTTTACTTCTAATCGATTTTTAATCAGTATTTCGCCATTCGCGATATATATTTTTTGCACGCTTTTTCCGCAATTATTTAGCATACAAGCACCGATTGCCAAATACCTAGCATGGATTTTCCCAAACTATGCAGTAGGTGCATTTATCGGTAATGATTTTTGGTATACTAATTTGCCTGTCTCTGCAACCATTTTTCTGCACTTGCTGTGTTTGCTTATACCGGCAGCTGTTTTAATTGGAATCTTATATATTCAAAACAAAAAACAATATATTAAATAAATTGGGTTACAACATGGTTACACGAATGGATTTACGAAGACTTTTGAATATCAAGCGCATATTTCTTTTCCTCGCCCTAAATGCAGTAAATGATATAATCTCTGTTTCTACGATTTGGAACAGAAAAGCGCAAATCCTATCCAATGCAGAAATTTATAGCGTGTTTGACAGATATTTTTGTACCGAAATCAGCTTACTGTCCTATATTCTTTACATTAGTCTTTACAGCTTTGTTCTTTTTCTATCCATTCATCGCATCGCTGAAGACAACCAAAAATACGGTGTATTTTATCTTGTGCGCCTCCGGCGACCAAGATATGCATTGGGCAAACTGATTTCCAGTGTGCTTTTTGCTTTTCTAACTGCATTCACCGCTGTTTTTCAAAGTTTTCTTTGTCATAAAATTTCTAACATAAACATTTCCTTAGCTGAATACGGCATCATCCTGTTATTATCGTTTGGGATTTTCTTATCTTGTATGGAAATCGGCATTTTATCTTATTCGCTATTCAAAAGCACAAATTCCTCTTTTTTAGTTGGCATAGCATTTCTAACCGTACTTTCCCTTATCTTTACCAAAAAAAATTTGTGCATACCATCATCGAAGCAAATACCAACGCCATATTTTTATCCCCTTGCACTAGCCGTATTGCTTCTATTGCCCATTTATTTGATTTTTCAAAAGATGGATTTTATGACAACCAAAATAAAGGAGTAACTGTATGGTTAAGATAAAAAATGCAAGTAAAAAAATCAAAGGAAAAATGATTTTAGAAAACATTACTTTTCAAACGGAGCCAGGCAAAATGTATGGGATAGAAGGTCCCAATGGTTCTGGGAAAACCATGTTTCTCAGGCTGTGTTGTGATTTGATACGACCAAGCAGTGGAGAAGTAGTCATTGACAAAGAAACCACCTTTGGTGTACTAATTGAAACTCCCGGATTTATGTTTCAGGAAACGGCTTATGCAAATTTAAAATATCTTGCAGATATTCGCAAAAAAATAGGAAAACCCGAAATAAACGAAATACTGGAAAAGGTCGGATTGGTAGATAGCAGCAATATCAAAGTAAAGAAATTCTCCCTGGGCATGCTACAAAAGCTCGGTATTGCACAAGCCATTATGGAAAATCCTGATGTTTTATTACTGGATGAACCTTTTAACGCTTTAGATGAAACGAGCTGTGAAACAGTAAAACAATTACTATTAGAGCAGAAAAAACGCGGTGCAAGTATTGTTGTAGTTTCGCATGCGCTGGATTATGTTCGGGAATATTGTGACAGCACTTATAAAATTACAAACGGGCATTTGCAATTATCCGATGCAAAATAAAGCCACAGTTTGTCTACAGAACCGATATCATAACGTTCCGTTCACATAATAGAAACACCCTATCTAACCAAGGCAGATAGGGTGTTTTTATTAAAATTACATCCTCTTGACTGAATCACGGCGTGCTGCCGCTCTCCAAAAGGATTTCCTCATTTTCATCGTTCGCCACACATTCATACAATGGACAATCTTTATATTTGAAATAGAGTCTGCTCCAGCGTTGCTGATGCTCCTTCGGCAAATGCGAAGTAAAATCCGTATGAGATTTCACGCAAACGATACTATCGGCTATGTTCACAGTATCGTTTAAATCCAATATCTCGCCAGAACTACGAATAGAAATCGGTTTCAGCTCCGTATTCTCCAGAGTTGGGAACACATAGTTCTCTTTCATATAGAGCCCACCTCTATTCGGTTTTGTTTTTTACAATAGTCCTGTTAAGTTTTATTTAAAGTCCTATATTTCGGACTCCTAATTGATTACTTTTCTTGAAAAAGTATTTGTCATATGCTATACTTGTCATAAAAAGAAACAAAAAAGACCCACATAAAATGCAGGTCTTTCATCACACACTGTGATGCCGCAAAGCGGCGATTTGGATAAATCTTTATTTGAACTTGTAGTGTAAATCTCATAAGGTATTGAGATTGCCTATATAGTAGCACAAGAATTCGATTCTGTCAATATAAGGAGAGAGGAAAATGGAAAACTATTACATTGGTTTAGACATTGGCACAGATTCTATTGGCTGGGCCGTCACAAACGAGGCTTACCGCATTCTGAAATGCAAGGGTAACGCCATGTGGGGCATTCGACTTCTGGAGGGCGGCCAAACAGCAGAAGAGCGTCGTAGTTTTCGTTCCGGTCGTCGGAGAACCGAACGCAACAAGTTTCGCATTTCCTGCCTGCAAATGCTGTTTAGTGAAGCTATCGCCCAAAAGGATGTCGCCTTTTTTCAAAGGCTCAAAGAGAGCAATCTCTATGTAGAGGACAAGTCCTCCATCTCAAAATATGCATTGTTTGCAGATGCCGATTATACCGACAAAGATTTTCACAAGGCCTTCCCGACGGTATATCATCTGCGAAAGGAGCTGATTGCCAATCCAGCACCGCACGACGTTCGTTTGGTATATTTGGCTCTAGCACATATCATCAAGCACAGAGGACATTTCCTTTTTGATTCCGATTTTGAAAGTGAGCAAAGCGGGCTGGATTTCAAAGCGGCTTGGGAGGCTTTCAGCGCCTATTGTAAAGATAATTATAGCATTGACCTTTTTTTCGAGGATACAGAAAAAATTGCGGAAATTTTAAAAGATTCCAAAGCCACAAAAACAAAGAAAAAACAACTTTTATCCGAATTACTTTCGGTATCCAAAAAAAGCGAACCCGTAAAATATGCCATACTTACCTTGCTGACCGGTGGTACAGCCTCTGCCGCTGTGCTCTTTGAAGACGAAGCTTTCAAGGATTCGGAATGCAAAAATGTTTGCATCAGCAGTGGATACGATGAAAATGCGCCGATTTACGAAAGTGTTTTTGGAGAGAAAGCGGAGCTGTTAGAAGAAATTAAGGCCATTTATGATTGGGCTGTGCTTTCCAACATTTTAAAGGGAGAACAATATCTTTCTTTCGCCAAGGTTAAAACCTACGAAAAGCACAAGCAGGATTTACAGCTACTGAAAGCCTATGTAAAGACCTATTGTCCGGAAAAGAAAGCACTGATTTTTGACGAAAATAAAGACAAAACCCCAAACTATTTAGCTTACAGCGGTCACAGCAAAAAAGGGTCTCCCGAAGAAACTGGCTGCACACAGGAAAAGTTTTGTGAATTTTTAAAGAAACAACTGCCGAAAACCTGCGGTGCACCAAAGTATGAGGATATGTATCTCCAAATTGAAACAGGCACATTTTTGCCGAAAGCCGTTTCTAAGGACAATTCTGTTATCCCGATGCAAATTCAAAAGGCCGAGCTTTGCGCTATTTTAAAGAATGCTGAAAACTATTTGCCGTTCTTAAAAGACGTGGATGAAAGTGGAAAATCCGTCAGTCAAAAGATTATAGATATTTTCTCGTTCCGCATCCCCTACTATGTCGGGCCTTTGAATACGCACAGCGACAAGAGCTGGATTTGCAGAACAGGTGAAAAAATTTATCCTTGGAATTTCGAATCCGTAGTCGATACCGACAAAAGCGCTGAGCAGTTTATACGGAATCTCACAAGCAAATGCACCTATTTGCCGAAAGAGGATGTTATTCCGAAAGATTCTCTGCTTTACAGCAGCTTTATGGTACTTAACGAACTAAACAACGTTAGAATAAACAGTGAAAAGCTTCCTGTTGCCTTAAAGCAGGAAATTTACAACGAACTCTTTTTAAAACGAAACAAGGTCACCCAAAAGGGACTTTTGAAATTCTTGGAAAGCAAGGGTTACAAAGACATTTTACTTTCCGGCATAGACGGTGATTTCAAGGCGAATCTGAAATCATATCGAGATTTAGAAGGGCTCCCGCTTACCGAAAGTGAAAAAGAGGAAATCATCAAAGCCATTACGATTTTCGGGGAGGATAAAAAGCTTTTAAAGAAACGCCTACAAGCGTCTTTTGGAAACGCGCTTTCTCCCGAGCAGGTTAAAAGTGTTTGCCGCCTGAAATACAGCGGCTGGAGCAGACTTTCTAAGCAGTTTTTAGTCGGCATTGAGGGTGCATTAAAAGAAACAGGTGAAGTCTGCAATATTATGCACGCCCTTTGGGAATCGCAAAACAACTTAATGCAGATTTTAAGTGCTGAGAATACATTTTCCGAAGCCGTTGAAAAAGAAAACGGCGCGATACCCTTTGCCTCATTGAAAGAGGAAGTCGAAGCACTTTATGTTTCACCGAAAGTGAAACGTCCGATTTATCAATCCATGCAAATCGTAGAAGAACTTGTAAAGCTTCGTGGTGCGGCGCCGACTAAAATTTTTGTGGAGGTAGCCAGAGGCCCGGAAGAAATAAAAATGCGCACAACCTCCAGAAAGCAGCGCTTAGAAGAACTTTATAAAACTGCCAAAAAGCAAGAGCCGGAGCTTTATAAGCTTTTGCAGAGCTTTAGTGAAAACGATTTGCGCCGAGACGCACTTTATCTCTATTTCACGCAGTTCGGCAGATGTATGTACAGTGGAAAGGCTTTAGACCTTGAAGAAATTAACAATCGCAACATCTGCGACATCGACCACATCTTTCCGCAGTCCAAAATTAAGGATGACAGCCTAAACAATCGTGTTTTGGTTTTAAAAACCGAAAACGAAGCCAAAGACAACATTTACCCCATCAAGGCAGAAATTCGTGCAAAAATGCAGAGCTTTTGGAAAATGCTTTTAGACAAAGGATTGATTGAAAGCCCGAAATATGAGCGTTTAATGCGCACCACGCCACTTTCCGACGAGGAGCTTTCACAGTTTATCAGCCGTCAGCTTGTGGAAACGAGACAGTCCACCAAAGCGATTGCAGAGCTTTTAAAAAGGAGATATGAATCTTCTGAAATCGTTTATGTAAAAGCCGGTTTGGTTTCCGACTTCCGACACAAATTTAAATTTGTAAAATCGCGTGATATCAACGACTTGCACCATGCGAAGGATGCTTATTTAAACATTGTTGTCGGCAATGTGTATAATACGCAGTTTAACCATAACAAAGCCGTTTACATAAAGGGATTGCAAGACGGCACCAGTAGTGTTAAAACAGAGTGTATGTTCGGTCATTCTGTGAAAGGTGCATGGATTGCAGAGCAGGATACTTCTATGTCTACCGTTCGTGCCATGATGAGCAAGAACAACATTCGCTTTACGCGCTATGCATACTGCCAAAAAGGCGGTTTATTTGACCAAAACATTTTGAAAAAGGGCAATGGGCAGGTTTCTATCAAGGTCAATTCCCCTCGTGCCGATATTGAAAAATACGGCGGATATAACCGTCCCACGGCTACTTATTTCTGCATTGCTTCCTACGCAGATAAAAAAGAGAAAACGACTAAAATTATTGTTCCCGTAGACCTTTACCGCGAAAAGGAGTATCTTGAAAGCCCTAAAAACTATGTCAGTGCCTATCTTCGTAAAAATGTGTATAGCGAAGTGAATCCCGACACCGTAGAAATCCTTATCCCCAAGGTAAAATACAATGCACTCATCAGCGTAAACGGCTTTAGAATGCATATCAGTTGCAAAAGCAGTGGTGGTTCACAATACACTTGTAAACCTGCCGTACAGTTGATTTTAAATTCTGAGCAAGAAAAATACATTAAATCCATCCGTACCTATTTTCAAAAATGTACCGACAAAAAGCGTAATCCCGAGTTAACACCTTTGGACAAATTAAGCAAAGCAGAAAACGAAGTGCTTTACAAAGCCATTTACAAGAAAATAACGGAAACGATATTTAAAGAAAAATTTGCAAAGCTCGGTGCAATTTTAAATGATAAAGAGGATGGGTTTAAAGCCTTAACCGTATACGAGCAATTCACGGTTCTTATGCAGATTTTAGCCATTCTTCACGCCGACGTGCGTACCGGTGACCTTACGCTACTCGGAGAAGGCAAAACGAGCGGCACAACCTCTATCAGTAATAAAATTGTAAAAAGTAAAAAACTTACATCCTTTAAACTCATTCATCAATCCATAACCGGTCTTTATGAAACCGAAACAGAGCTGTTAGATTAAATCTAAAAAGGGGGAGAAGTTCGTTTCTTCTCCTCCTTTTGCCCCATGCGTTGCTTCATCCTATTAAATCTGCACCAATATTTCAGTGAATCTGAGTTAGAGCCGTTTTTCAAAGAACTTCTCTATCGCAAAATTCCACTTTTGCTGATAGAAAGTGGCGTACATTTTGAAAAAGCAAACCAAGAAAAGCTGTATATTTTAGATAAGGATTTATGTGAAATTCTTGAAAGCAAAGCCTAACTGTGCTATGCTATAAATAGCTTTATGAAAGAACCGACGGAATGTAGTGCCGTTTTTACTCTTCTTTGAGGTTTGAGAGTAGTGTAATTTCATAAGGTAGTAAAACTTAGAGCACTTCTCGTATATGCAAGGTGTAGTTTGAGAGTAGTGTAATTTCATAAGGTAGTAAAACACGGACGCAGCAGAGCAAAACGGTTTTTTGTTTGAGAGTAGTGTAATTTCATAAGGTAGTAAAACTTTTAAAGGAGAGCTAAACATGACAGCAGAGTTTGAGAGTAGTGTAATCTCATAAGGTAGTAAAACGTTAATAATCTTTTGAAACCAACCGGCATGTTTGAGAGTAGTGTAATTTCTTAGTTATAAAATTCTGAAAACACATGCAAATCTATATTTCAGCCATTCTATGGGCTATAGCAAACAAAAACACACCGCAAGAGGGATTTTCTTGCGGTGTGTTTTATTTTCAAAGCTGTTTTCTCCGCTTCGTTGGAGGGGTTATCTACCTTGGCTTTGGTGATAGGTGGGCAGGAAGTCGGCTAAATTTTCCATGGCGGTTTTTAATTCTTCAACTTTCGGCAAATAGACGATTCTGAAATGGTCGGGGGTTGCCCAGTTAAATGCGGTACCGTGGGTTAAAAGCACGTTCTTTTCTTTCAAGAAATCGAGGGCAAACTGTTCATCATCGACAATGCCGAATTTCTGAATATCCATTTTTGGGAAAATATAAAAGGCTGCTTTTGGTTTTTTTACCTGAATGCCCAGAATACTGCAAAGCGCCTGATAGATATATTCCCTTTGCTCATAAATTCTGCCACCGGGCAGGAAAAGCGGATCTACAGTATCGAAATCCTGCAAGGCAATCGGGATGACGGACTGTGCCGGCACATTGGAGCAAAGACGCATGGTCGAAAGCAAATCTAAACCGCCGATGAAATCCTTCGCATAGCTTTTATCGCCGCCGAGGCACATCCAGCCACATCGAAAACCAGCGATAAGGTGGGATTTGGAAAGGCCATTAAAATTCACGGTGAACAAATCCGGCGCCAAAGAGGCAATCGCCACGTGCTTCTCTCCGTCCATAACCAAGCGGTCATAAATCTCATCGGCGAAAATCACAAGGTTCTTTTCCCTCGCTAAATCCACAATCTGCTGTAAGACCTCTTTCGGATAAAGTGCACCGGTAGGGTTGTTCGGGTTAATCACAACAATGCCCTTGGTTCTCGGGGTGATTTTGCGGCGCATATCCTCCAAATCCGGCATCCAGTCACTGTTTTCATCGCAAACATAATGTACGGGGTTGCCGCCCGCCAGCTTGACGGAAGCCGTCCAAAGCGGATAATCCGGTGCAGGCACCAGAACCTCATCGTCATGATTTAAAAATGCCTGCATTGACATGATAATCAGTTCGCTGACGCCGTTACCAGTATAAATATCCTGTAAACGCACATTCGGTATACCTTTGTGGCGGCAGTAACGCGCAATGGCTTCCCTCGCCTCCTGCAAGCCGTTGGAGGCAGAATAGCCTTCTGTATTTTCGAGGTTCGCCTTTAAAGTTTCAATAATCTCCTTCGGCGCACGGAAATCAAACGGTGCAGGGTTGCCGAGGTTTAATTTTAAAACCTCCTGTCCGTCGGCAATCATTTTTGCCGCCTGCTGCATCACCGGACCGCGAATATCATAAGCTACACCGCATAATCTGTCTGCCTTTTTGAAGTTTTTCATAAAAATTGCTCCTTTATCTCTGCCAACGGCATAAAAAAACGCCCCAAGTCCTTTAAGGACTTAGGGCGAATAAAATCCGTGGTACCACCTAAATTCAGAAAAATCTGCACTCTGAAGATTTAAAAAAATCTTCACTCTATAACGGAAGTCAACCGGTGCCGCTTACTTTTGCTTTTGCATTTCGGGGCACAGCTCTGGGACGGCTTTATATCGCGACATGAAGCCTTACACCTAACGGCTTCTCTCTGCAATGTCGGGGGGATATAATTTTTCCCTTCACAGCCTTTGTTCTTTGGTTTCTTAGGATAACACAGACTTTTCTATAAGTCAACTGGAAAATTTTGAACTTTTTTTAAACTTGCTTTTTCTCCATGCCCCTTTTCGTTTTTCCCCGATTCGTGCGGCAATATACATGATTTATGGGAGAAAAAATTCGATCGTTCCGTTCACTTACGTCTCCTCTTCTGTAGATTTTAGAACTGCATTCAAATGTGCTCAGGTTCCCGTTAATTTTTTGTCGACAAGGTGGACTATTTATGGTATAATATTGAAGTCTTTGTGTCTGCATAAAAAGGCAGCTGTAGAGCTTACCGTTCAGCAGACAAAATTTTGAAAAGGGAGCGTTTTATGGATACACTCAACCTCATACTCGGCAACATATCCGACTTTATGTACACCTACATTTTAATCATTCTTTTAATCGGTGCAGGTCTTTATTTCACCTTCCGCACAAAATTTGTGCAGTTCCGCATGGTACCCGAAGCCCTGCGCGTGCTCGGTGAAAAGAAAAAGGACGGCAAAGATATTTCTTCGTTCCAAGCGCTGATGATTTCCACCGCAAGCCGTGTTGGCACAGGCAATATCGCAGGCGTTGCAACCGCAGTTGCGGCTTCCACCGCGATCGGCGGCTACGGTGCGATTTTCTGGATGTGGCTTTTGGCACTCATCGGTGCGGCTTCGGCTTTCATTGAAAGCACACTTGCGCAAATGTACAAAACCAAAATCCGCGGCGAATATGTCGGCGGTCCAGCTTATTACATTGAGAAAGCACTCGGCAACCGCAAAATGGGCGTTTTATTTTCGATTCTTTTGATTCTCTGCTTTGCTTACGGCTTCAATGCTTTGCAATCCTTTAACGCCGGTTCTTCCTTGCAGTATTACATTCCCGACTACAGCACCTCTTATTGGCGTTATGTTGTCGGCGGCATTTTAGCCGTTTTAACCGCCATTACCATTTTCGGCGGCACTAAGCGTATCGGTAATCTCGTTTCTGCGGTTGTTCCGATTATGGCGGTCGGCTATATGGCACTCGGCCTCTATATCATCTTTAAGAATGTAAACGAAGTGCCGCATATGTTTGGTTTGATTTTCAAACAGGCGTTCAATTTTAAAGCTATCTTCGGCGGCTTCGCCGGTTCCTGCGTGATGCAGGGCATTAAGCGCGGCCTTTACTCCAACGAAGCGGGCATGGGCTCTGCACCGAATGCTTCCGCCAGCGCAGATGTTTCTCACCCCGTAAAACAGGGTCTTGTGCAGATGCTTTCCGTCTTTATTGACACCCTTTTAATCTGCTCCACCACCGCCTTTATGCTGCTTCTTTCGGGCGTTCCGATCAGCGAAAACTTAAAAGGTATGGATTTCGTACAGGCAGCGATTTACAATCAGGTCGGCAAGTTCGGTCCGCTCTTCATTACGATTTCCATTTTCCTCTTTGCGTTCAGCTCGCTCGTAGGCAACTATTTCTACACCGAAGCGAACTTCAAATTCATTACCAAATCCAGAAAAGCGCTGTTCGTATTCCGCTTAACCTGTATTGCGGCAGTTTTTGTCGGTGCACTTTTGGATTTCACCACCATTTGGACGGTCTCCGATATTCTCATGGGTCTTATGGCCATGGTTAACCTTGTGGCGATTCTTCTGCTCGGCAACAAAGCGATTGCCGCTTTGAAAGACTATATGCGTCAAAAGAAAGCAGGTAAGAATCCTGTTTTCCGTGCCGAGGAGGCAGGCGTCGGCAATCCCGAAATTTGGGACGAAGTACATGCCAAGAAATGGGAAGACGATTAAAAACAGAAAAGTTCAGGCATTGCACGCTTTCGTGCGATGCCTTTTCTTTTTGCCCTCCTCTGCCCGATTTTACCGCTTTTTTCTTTAATTCCTACCTTTTAACTCTAATTTACAGAATGTTCACAAATTTATTATTGACATATGTCATTTATTCAGTTATACTTTAGACAATCCAAACGGGAAGCGCAAACAAAAACGCGCAAAACCCGTATGTTATAAAAGATTCCGGAACATACTAACTAAAAATAATAACGCCGTAATCCGGCAACAGGAGGCAACAAAATGTCCGTTTTACACATTACAAATGATTCTTTTAAAGCTGAAGTTTTAGACCAGAAAGGTACTGTCTTAATCGACTTTTTCGCTACCTGGTGCGGTCCTTGCAAAATGCTTGCTCCCATTTTAGAGCAAGTTGCAAACGACAATCCCGACGTTAAGGTAGTTAAGGTAGATGTGGATGAAGAGCCCGAGCTTGCACAGAAGTTCGGCATCATGAGCATCCCGACCCTCGTCGTATTCAAAGACGGTCAGGCCATCAGCCAAAATGTCGGCGGCAGGAGCAAAGCTCAAATCGAAGAGCTGATCCGCTAACTCAATTCGCCTTTTCATTTCTCCCCCTTTTTTAAAGCAAATCACCGCAGAAGTTTCGGCTTCTGCGGTGATTTTGTGTTTAGAAAGAAAGATAAAAAAGCACCCGCACATAGTTTATAAAACAAAAAGGAGAACCGTTTTGGTTCTCCTTTTTTCTGTTACAATAGAAAATGAAAATAAAATCTGTGCGGACTTTTCTGTGTCTATGGTATCTCTTATATTCCTTGATGCCTTACGGCAAGAGGATGTTTTTTTCGTGTAAAAAGCATCCTCTTTAGGGCTTACGCCCTAAATTCACCTTTAAAAATACGTTTCTTAGGATAAGATTTCGCTTTCTGCGGAAAGCGCTTTAGGGCGTTGCCCTGCGGCGACACAAGATTAGAAGAAGGAGATTTGTTCAGACTTCGGCAAATCACCGAATGCACCAACTTCTTTTAAGAGGTCTAAGGTGCTGGAACCCGCCTTGGCGCGTCTGCCGAAATCGTCAATCGACATAAACTTGCCTTCGCCGTCATTACGGGCGGCTTCCATTTGCTTTGCCGCGTTTTCACCGATGCCGGAAAGTGCACTGAACGGCAGACGGATTTTACCGTCTTCTATCGTGTAGTCCGTACCCATGGATTTGTAAATATCCACACCTAAAAACTCCACGCCTCTCGCCTGCATTTCATACACAATCTGCATAATGGTGTACTGGTCTTTTTCCTTTTGCGTGGCGGTCTTGTCTGCCATTTTCTTTTTAATATTCCCTAAAAGATCGTGAACGGCTTCTTTGCCCTGCAATGCCGCCGCTGCATCCATATCACCGCCGCGCACCGTAAGATACGCCGCATAGTACTCTACCGGTCTGTGAATTTTATACCAGCCCAAACGAAGCGCCGCAATAACGTAAGCCGCCGCATGCGCTTTCGGGAACATGTATTTAATCTTACGGCAGGAATCCATATACCACTCGGGCACACCACATTTACGCATTTCTTCTTCTGCGCCCTCGGGGAAACCGATTTTTGCAACGATACCTTTACGCGTTTTTTCCATGATATTGAATGCCATGCTCGAGTTAACACCCTTGTGCATTAAATAAATCATAATGCTGTCACGTGTACCGATAACCTCGGAAATGGTACAGGTGCCGTTTTTAATCAGCTCCTGCGCGTTGCCCGTCCAAACGTCCGTACCGTGGGAAAGTCCGGAAATCTGTAAAAGGTCGGCAAAGGTTTTCGGCTGTGCTTCGAGCAACATTTTACATACGAAGGACGTACCCATTTCAGGGATAGAAAGTGTGCCGGTCGGCCAGTCAATGTCCTCCGCCGTAACGCCGAGCGGTTCGGGCGTGGTGCAAAGACGAATGATTTCGGGGTCGCAAACATCGACATCCATAACCGGGATGCCCGTTAAATCCTCTAAGTGCTTATACAGAGTCGGATTATCGTGACCGAGAATATCGAGCTTCAAAATGGTATCGTGCAAGGAGTGGAAGTCAAAGTGCGTGGTTTCCATGGTGCTCGATACATCATCCGCCGGATACTGAATCGGGCAGAAGTCGTATACTTCATATTCGTTCGGTACAACAACCATGCCGCCGGGGTGCTGACCGGTGGTACGCTTTACGCCGGTACAGCCTTCGGTGAGTCGCTGAATTTCCGCCTTGGATTTTGTTTGACCGCGTTCTTCTAAGTATTTGCGTACATAGCCGTAAGCGGTTTTCTCCGCAACCGAACCAGTTGTACCTGCTTTGAAAACGTGTGACGAACCGAAAAGCTCTTCTGTATAGTGGTGCGCCTTGCTCTGATATTCGCCGGAGAAGTTAAGGTCGATATCGGGCTGCTTGTCGCCGTGGAAGCCAAGGAACGTTTCGAACGGGATTTCATGACCGTCACGAATCATATCTGTACCACAATGCGGACAGTTCTTTTTCGGCATATCGAAGCCCGAGCCGTATTCTCCCTTGGTAAAGAACTCGGAATATTTGCATTTCGGGCATCTGTAGTGCGGGGCTAAGGGGTTAACCTCAGAAATACCCGCCATTGTTGCAACGAAAGAGGAACCAACAGAACCACGGGAGCCAACCAAATAGCCGTGCGCTTCCGAGTCCCAAACCAGCTTTTGTGCAATAACATACAAAACTGCGAAACCGTGCTCGATAATGGATTTTAACTCTTTTTCCAGGCGCTCGGAAACGATATCCGGAATCTTGCCCTCGTATTCATACCATTCTTTTGCCTTATCCCAGCAAATACGGGTAAGCTCCTCTTCACTGCCTTCGATGGAGGGCTGGAAAACGCCATCCGGGAAAGCACGCATAACTTCAATTTTATCCGCAATTTTGTTGGGATTTTCAATGACGATTTCTCTTGCTGTATCTTCCCCGAGATAAGAGAATTCCGCGAGCATTTCCTCGGTTGTTCTAAAATAGAGAGGTGCTTGCTTGTCGGCATCGGAGAAGCCCTGTGATGCCATCAAAATGGCACGGTATCTTGCATCCTCGGGGTCGATGAAATGCACGTCGCAGGTCGCGACAACGGGTTTACCGAGTCTGTCGGCAATCGCAATAATCTTGCGGTTAATGTTTTCAATATCTGCTTCCGAAGTAATCTTATCGTAAATCTTATTGCGTTCCGGATGCTTGGAATTGGGGTCGCTGTGCGCTTCAATCATGAATCGGTTGTTGCCGTTCGGCTGAATTTCGAGGTAATCATAGAAATTAGCAATCTCTAAAATCTCTTCTTCCGGCTTTTCTTCCAGGATAGCTCTGTAAAGCTGACCCGCTTCACACGCAGAGCCAACAATCAAGCCCTCGCGCAGTTCCTCCAGCTCTGAACGCAGGATACGCGGTCGTTTATAAAAGTGCTTAACGTTAGAATAAGAAACCAATTTATAGAGATTTTTAAGACCTGTATGGTTCTTAACCAAGATGATTTGGTGATAGGACGGCAGTTCCTTATAGGTCTTGCCGGGATTGCCGACATCATCGACAAAATACGCCTCAACGCCATAAATAATCTTGATTTTGCCCTTGGCTGTATTCATCGCTTCGGGGAAGCCCTGTACACAGCCGTGGTCGGTAATCGCAATCGCTTTATGTCCCCACTCAATCGCACGCTGTACGAGTTCTTTCGGCGGTGTCATACCGTCCATCTGAGACATATTGGTATGTAAATGAAGCTCCACACGCTTCTCGGGTGCGTTGTCTTCCTTCTTAATTTTCTCTACTGTGCTAATCGCTTTGGGGTCAATGATGTAGTCTCGTTTAAAGCTATCGTACTTTACATCGCCCGAAAGCAAAATGTGCGCGCCGTTCTTCACCTTTTCCAAAATTTCATCGCTGTATTCGATTTTTACAATCATGGAAATCAGGAAAGAGTCGGTATTATCGGTTAAAAAGAAGGTAATAATCTTGTGCTTACCCTTTTTACTGGTACGTTCTTCAAAATTAAAGACACGTCCCCAAACAACCACGGGCACTTCGGTGTATTCATCCTCGGGCAGTTGGATGTCCGCAATCGCTATCGGTGTTTTTTTAATGTTACTGCCATAGACCGGCTTCACACTTTCTAAATAATAACCGACGCCTTCTTTGATAATATGTTCACGGGGGGCACTGTCGCCACTGTCTTCTGCCTTTTTCGGCTTCTTCACAATTTTTGCACCCTCGGGATATTTCTGTTTTAATTCTTGCTCGGCTTTATGTTCTTTATCGAACTTGTCCTGCGTTTCCTGTGCAGTTTGGAGCGCTTTTTCAACATCGAATTGCTGTTCTAAAAGCTCTGCACGAAGGCGCAAACCGAAGCGTTCTTCAATAATATTTTGCAGTGTTGTAAGGAACGGTGTGGAAAGAAGAATATCTCTGCCACCGTGGGTCAAAGTTACCGTAACACTATCCTCGGTAAACTCCCATGCAGCACCCTCTAAAAAGCCATTGGTTACAGCAATCTTTTGCTTTAAAAGCTTTTCCAGCTCGGGCGCATATTTCTCGGAAAGGAGATTGTCGGAAAATTTGGGCGCAATATGAAAACCCGCTGTACCCATAAGGTACGCAGTGATTTTTTGCTCGATTTGTTTTAAGGAACGCTCACCAACCAAACGGTCAAAAGAGACCTGTGCTGTCAGATCCTTTTGTTCCTTGTCTACCGACATAGAGAGAACTTCGGCATTTAACAGCACAGGCTCAAAATCTTTTAGAGCTTCCCTACACATACTGAAAACTTCTAAAAACTTGCTCATTCTATTCTCGCTTTATGTAAAATTACAGTTTTTCAATTTCTTCCATTAAGGCATCTACAATTTCGTTTTCCGGCACTTTTTTAAGAACTTCACCGTGACGGAAAATCAGACCGCAACCGTCACCACCGGCACAGCCGATGTCGGCTTCTCTGGCTTCGCCAGGGCCGTTTACAATACAGCCCATAACGGCAACCGTGATTTGCTTTTGGCAGTTTTGCAGTCTCTTTTCAACCTCGTTGGCAAGACCGATGAGGTTAATTTTCGTTCTGCCGCAGGTCGGGCAAGAAACGATTTGCGGGCAATCCGTTTTAATGCCGGTTGCCTTTAAAATATCATAGCCAGCATAGACCTCTTTCACCGGGTCGGCTGTCATAGAAACACGGATGGTATCGCCGATGCCGTCTAAGAGCAAGGAACCAATACCTGCCGCGGATTTCACCATTGCCATATGCTCCGTGCCCGCTTCAGTAACACCGAGGTGCAAGGGATAATCGCACATGGTGGCAATTTTTCTGTAAGCTGCTACCATTCTCTGCACATTCGAGGATTTAATGGAAATCACAATATCATTAAAATCGAATTTCTCTAAGAGCGCCGCATGGTGCAGGGCACTTTCGCAAAGAGCCTCCGGTGTGGGAGAGCCATATTTTGCGAGCAGGTCTTTTTCCAAAGAGCCGGAATTTACACCGATACGAATCGGCACATTATGTAAGCGGCAAGCATCTGCAACCGCTTTAATTCTGTCCTCGGAGCCAATGTTGCCGGGATTGATGCGGATTTTATCCACACCTGCCGCAACGCTTTCGAGGGCACATTTATAATCAAAATGAATATCCGCAACAATCGGCACAGAAACGGCCTCTTTGACTGCGGCAAGGGTTTTGACCGCCTCAACATTCGGTACGGTCAGACGGATAATTTCACAGCCGGCGGCCTCCAAAGCCTTCGCCTGTGCGACATTGCCCTCTACATTTTCAGCCGGAACACTCAGCATAGACTGCACGGTAATTTTGGAATCGCCGCCGATATAGGTATTACCGAGTTTAATTTTTCTGGATTTTCTGCGTTCAATCATTTCCTTTTGCGTCCTTTCCAAATGTAGTCTTTGGCGCCGTTAACCGCCGCGCGCAATGCGTAAAATATCGTTAAAGCTAACGACCAGCATCAAAATCATCAACAGCACAAAGCCTGCGGCATGCACATAGCCCTCGTATTTCGGATTGATGGGCTTTCTGCGAATCGCTTCGATAATTAAGAAGAAGAGTCTGCCGCCGTCGAGTGCAGGAATCGGCAGAAGGTTTGCAATGCCGACATTGATTGTGATGAAGATAATAATCGAAAGTAAGGTTTCAAGATTTTTACTGGTTGCCGCCTCTGCGGTGATATCGGCAATGATATTGACTGTTCCTACAGGACCTGCCAGCTGGGACATACCGTAGCGGCCGGTCACAAGGTCAAACAGGCTTAGCCAAACCATGCGTCCGATAGAAAGTGTTTGAGTAAAGCTGTTCTTTAAGACGTTCCAGAAGGTAGGCGGTTCACCGATGATGACGAAATCGTAGTGGATGAGGGTCAAGCCCTGCACCTCTTCGGTTTCAAATTTTACATCATTCAAGGCAACCTTTTCGCCGTCGCGTTCTACGACAAAGTCAAATACGCCGTCGGTGCTTCTGGTTAAGAGGAAGTTTAAATCCTGCTCGGACCAAACTCTGTGACCGTCGATTTTAACGAAACGGTCGCCTTCTTGCAATCCGGTTTGCTGGCTGACAGCATTCGGATAGAATTCCTTAATGGTATTGGTACCGATTAAGTCTGTAAAGCAGGAAAGCGTTACCATTAAGAGCACGATGCCCAGAACGATGTTCATAAACGCACCGGCTACAACGATAATCATTTTCTTCCAAACGGCTTTTTTATGGAATGCGCCTTCGTCGTCGCTCTCGCCGTCCTCACCCTCCATGGAGACATAGCCGCCGATGGGGAAAAGTCTTACAGAATATTGGGTGTCGCCCTTTTGCTTTTTGAAAAGGCAGGGACCCATACCGAGGGAAAATTCGTTGACCTTAACTTTAAACAGCTTCGCGCAAATGAAATGCCCGAATTCATGAATCATAATGATGACGCCGAAAATCAAAAGCGCCACGAGCACCGTCCATGTTTTACTCCAAACAGCGGATGCGGTCATTTTCAGTAAAATTGCTACCACCTCTTACAGGGAGAGAACCGCCTTTCTGGCAAAGCGATCCATTTCCAAAATATCTTCTAAGCTATAATTTTGCACGTTCGGCGCTGTATGTAACACATGCGCCACGCGCTTGGGAATATCCAAAAATCCAATTTTGCCTTGTCTGAAGAGGGCATTGGCTTCTTCGTTGGCAGAATTGACCGCCGCAGGATAAAGCCCACCTTTAGTAATAGCCTCTTTGCAGAGATTTATGCACTCAAACGCCTCATAGTCCGGCTCGAAGAAGGTCAGCTTGCCGATTTCGGAAAGCTTTAATTCCCCAACGGGAGACTCAAAACGTTCGGGATAGGTTAAGGCATATTGAATCGGAATACGCATATCGGGAAGACCGAGCTGCGCAATCACGGAATTGTCATCGTATTCCACAGCGGAATGGACGATGCTTTCGCGGTGTACTACGATTTCAATATCTTCTGGGCGAACCGAGAAAAGCCAAACGGCTTCAATCAGCTCTAAGCCCTTATTCATCATGGTAGCAGAATCCACGGTGATTTTGGCGCCCATGTCCCAGTTCGGGTGCTTTAAGGCATCCTGCACGGTAACAGCTTCGAGTTCTTTCTTGCTTCTGCCGAAGAACGGGCCACCGGAAGCAGTCAAGATGATTTTCTTGAGCGCACGGTTCGTGGGCTTGCCTTGGAGAGCTTGGAAAATCGCAGAATGCTCGGAATCCACCGGCAAAATAGCTACGTTTTCTTTCTTTGCCGTCTGCATGACAAGCTGACCGCCAGCTACCAAGGTTTCTTTATTGGCAAGAGCGAGCTTCTTGTGTGCATGAAGTGCGGCAAGGGTCGGCTCTAAGCCGGCAATACCGACAATGGAGTTGAGCACCGTGTCGGCTTCGCTTTCAGCGGCACAGGCACAAACACCTGCCTTACCGGCATAAACCTTGGTGTCGGTATCCGCTACGCGCTGTTTTAATTCTGCCGCGGCAGTCTCATCGGCGAGCGCCGCCATAGCAGGTTTAAATTCTCTGATTTGGGCTTCGATTTTGTCTACATCGCGGTTCGCGGTGAGTGCTTCCACCCGATAGCCGCATTTTCTGGCGACGTCGAGGCTCTGCACACCGATAGAACCGGTAGAACCTAAAATTGCAAGTGACTTGGTCATGCCATCACAATCCCCTTTATCATAACCGCCGCATAGAGCACGGTTAATACAAATAATGCGCTGTCAAAACGATCCATAACACCGCCGTGACCCGGGAACAGATTGCCGAAATCCTTTACGCCGAAGTTGCGTTTCATGACGGAAGCGGTGAGGTCGCCGCACATACCGACAATGGAAAGAACAGCGGAAAGCACAATCACTTCCCAAAGGCTTACACTATGTACGGTGAAATAGCACTTATCAAATACAAAAAATGCAATCACGCAGGAAAGCACTGCGCCGAGCATGCCGCCGATTGCACCCTCCACGGTTTTCTTCGGGCTGATTTTCGGGCAAAGCTTGTGCTTGCCGAGGAATTTGCCGCTGAAGTAAGCGAAGGTATCGGTGAGCCATGCACAGAAAAGACCTATAATAATATAGAACATGGCGTAATGCCCGTCATAGGCCTCGGGATTCGTTGCATCAATATCGTTGAGTCGAATTAAAATAGAAAATGCCCACGGCACAAAGGTAGTTGCCAAAATGACCGTTGCTACATCTTCAAATTTCGTATTATCGTAATTGGTGAGCATTAAGATGAACAAAAGCACAACGTAAAAGCTCAAAATTGCCGTTATCGGAAGAACAATGCCTCTTGCGGCAAGTTCCGGTGCATATTCATAATAAAACGGCACGAGTGCGGTAAACACAAGGCTTACGGCCTTAATGGCTTTGTTCTTCACCTGCACGCATTTTTCGATTTCATACGCAGCAACCACAGCCAAGAAGGCGAGTGCGATAGAAAGCACGGGTGTGTTGCGAAAAATCAAAACCGTAATCATCAAAAGTGCGGCGATTACGCCCACTACAATTCGTTTAAGCATTTAAAATGCCTCCATATTTTCTTTTATACCCCACCAAAGCGGCGGTTTCTGTGCTCATAAGCACGCAAAGCTTCCACGAAGTTTTCTTCGGTGAAGTCGGGCCAAAGAACATCAGAATACCAAAATTCAGAATACGCCGACTGCCACAGCAGGAAGTTAGAAATACGGTATTCGCCGCTCGGACGGATGATTAAATCGGGGTCGGGCATTCCGGCAGTGTAAAGGTGTGCATCAATCATATCCATGGTGATGTCCTTTGCCTTGAGCTTGCCTTTTTCCACATCCTTCGCGAGTTCTTTTACGCTGTGTAAAATTTCCTGTCTGCCGCCGTAGTTAATGGCGATATTCAAAATCACGTGGTCCTTTTTCGCCGTGATGCGCTCGCTGTGCTTCATCATGGCTAAAATATCCTTAGGAATACCGGTACGGTCGCCTATGAAATTGACCTTAATCCCCTTTTCTTCGTTTTCGGCTTTGCGGTCATCGAGTTCCTTTAAGTATTCGCGGAACAAATCCATAATGGCTTTGACCTCTTCGGGCGGACGCTTCCAGTTCTCTGTAGAGAAGGCATAGAATGTCAAACATTCTATGCCGAGGTCGCCTGCAAATTCGCCGATTTTACGAAAGGTTTTCGCGCCCTCAATATGCCCCTTATAGCGCGGTAAACCTCTTTTTTTTGCCCATCTGCCGTTGCCGTCCATAATAATGCCGACATGGCGCGGTAAAACGGAAAACTCGGGTAAATCTTTTTTATCCATCGTTTCTCCTTGTTGGCAAAACGCCCTTAGATTTCCATGATGTCCTTTTCTTTTTCGGCTACCATTTCATCAATCTTCTTAATGAACTTGTCGGTGATTTTCTGCACCTTGTCTTCGCCGTCATGCATCTCATCCTCGGAGATTTCGTTATCCTTCTTGAGCTTCTTAAGCTTGTCGATTGCATCGCGACGGGTAGAACGAACAGCTACCTTCGTTTCTTCACCGTATTTGCTAACTTCCTTTGCAAGCTGTTTTCTCTTTTCCTCGGTGAGAGGCGGGAAAACGAGACGGATTACCTTACCGTCATCCTGCGGGTTTACACCGAGGTCGGAAGCCTGAATGGCTTTTTCAATCGTTGCAATGGTGCTAACGTCCCACGGCTGAATCACTAAAATTCTGCCTTCGGAAACGGAAACTGCTGCCATCTGCTGTATGGGTGTGGGCACACCGTAGTAGTCTACCTGAACCTTATCTAAAAGGGAAACAGAAGCTCTGCCTGCACGCATGGTTACAAACTCATTGTGAAGGCTCTGAAGTGATTTTTCCATTTTCTGCTCTGCAAAGTTAAAAATTTCCTGCATAGTGTTCTCCTTTATCGGCGAAAGTCTTTCGCCCTTTCTTATTTTTATTTTATTCTGTATACACATATAACATGTGCTTTCGGGAATCTTTTGCGGGGGTTACTTTATTTTACGATTGTACCGATGTTTTCGCCCTTTGCCGCTCTTAAAATATTTTCGGGGTCGGAAAGGTCGAAGACCAAAATCGGAATCTCGTTATCACGGCAAAGAGAAGCTGCGGTAGCATCCATAACCGCAAGACCCTTGCTCAAAACTTCGGTATGGCTGAGGGTGTCGAACTTCACAGCATCGTCGAACTTGTTGGGGTCCTTATCGTAAACGCCGTCTACGTTGGTTGCCTTGAAGATGATGTCAGCATCAATTTCAGCGGCTCTAAGCGCTGCTGCGGTATCGGTGGAGAAGAAGGGGTTACCTGTGCCACAGCCGAAGATAACGACTCTGCCCTTTTCCATGTGGCGGATTGCCTTATTGCGGATATAGGGCTCTGCGACCTGACGCATTTCAATCGCGGTCTGTACTCGAACCTCTAAGCCGTACTGCTCGAGTGCATCGGCAAGTGCCAAAGCATTCATCGCGGTTGCAAGCATACCGATATGGTCGGCACGGGTTCTGTCCATTTCGCCGGAAGAACGGCCTCTCCAGAAGTTGCCGCCGCCGACAACCAAGCCGATTTGTACGCCGAGCTTTGCGGTTTCATTTACCCATTTGCAGATTTCCTGAACTGTATCAAAATCAATGCCTTTCTTTTGGTCACCGGCCAATACTTCGCCGGAAAGCTTTAATAAAATTCTTTTATAAGCGGGTTCCATACTCTATTTTACCTCCGTCATTTTCGTCGAGAAATTCTTTTTCTCGAGCATATTTATAGATATTATTATTCTAGCCCAAAACGGGGCATATGTAAAGATATTTTCCGAAAAAAGGGTGAGTTTTTAGGCAGAAATCGCGTTTTAGTTGACGAATTAAAAAATATCGTGTATAATGCTTAAATAATTAAAATCAAATAAGAAAGGTGGGGGAAATTTTGGAACTTAATGCGCAAAAAATTGCGTTTATCCAAAAGAGTTTTCAGCTTGATGGAAAATTCACTTCCTCAGAGACTATAAATAACGGTCTTATCAACTTTACCTGCGTCCTGCATTTTGAACAGGCAGACGGCAGTGACAAAGATTACGTTGTACAGAAGATTAACACCAACGTTTTCCAAAACGTGGAAGGTTTAATGAGCAATATTTCCGGTGTAACCGGCTTCCTTCGTGAGCGTATTAAAGAAAGAGGCGGCGACCCCAGCCGTGAAACCTTACATTTCAAAAACACTGCTGACGGTAAATATTATGTTTTGGATGAGGACGGTGCAGCATGGCGCTGCTATCGCCATGTCGGTGATGTTTACACCTGCAACAAGATAGAAAACGAAGAAGTTTTCTATAATGCCGGTAAGGCTTTCGGTGCCTTCCAGCAGTCTTTATCCGATTATCCGGCAGACAAGCTCTACGAAACCATTCCGAATTTCCACAACACCTATTCCAGATTCTTGGATTTCAAAAAGGCCGTGGAAGAAGACAAGGTCGGCAGACGTGCTTCTGTTCAAAAAGAAATTCAGTTCGTTTTAGACAGAGAAGCCGACACCCATGTAATTTTAGATTTAATCGCTTCCGGCGATATTCCGGTTCGTGTAACCCACAACGACACAAAGCTCAACAACATTTTGTTTGACAACAAAACCAACGAAGGCGTTTGCGTAATCGACCTCGACACCATTATGCCGGGTTCCGCACTGTATGACTTCGGTGACAGTATTCGTTTCGGTGCAAACACTGCAAGCGAGGACGAAAAAGACCTTTCTAAGGTTTCTTTAAGCCTTCCGCTTTACAAAGCTTATGTTGAGGGCTATTTAAGCTCCGCTAAAAACAGCCTCACCTCTGCAGAAATCGAGAATCTCCCCTTCTCCGCAAAGCTGATGACCTTTGAATGCGGTATGCGTTTCTTAACCGACTACTTAAGCGGTGACACTTACTTCAAGACGCTCTATCCCGAGCACAACTTAGTTCGTTGCCACACCCAGTTTACCCTTGTAGCCGACATTGAACACAAGATGGACGAAATGAAAGCCATTACCATGGAAGCCGCAAAATAAAAACGATAAAAAGGCTGCTCAAAAGAGCAGTCTTTTCTTTTTGCGAAAAAAAAATGCTCTGTCCGAAAAAGGATAGAGCATTTTTTATGTTTTTTCTGTTATGCTTTTTAAAGAGCATCCTTTAAAGAAGCATAAACCTCTAAAAATTCCGCTTCGGTTTCGGCGGGTGTTTTGGAATCATAAGACAGGGAAATAGCAAGCGGCGGGACAGTTTCAAACAGTGCCATGCCGCGGAAGGTCAAAAACTCATGATAGAGCATGGCATCGTCAATCGCCTTGACCTCTGCCTGTTCCGCTTCGGTTAAAGCCGTATCGGCATATTTTTCGAAAATTAAAGCTTGCAGCACACGTTCGTATTGTGTAAACTGCGGCAAATGACGGCGCAGGGGTCTGGTTAAATCCCCGATATAGCTTTCTGCCCCGTCATGTAAAAGCGCAAAAAGCTGGATGCGCCGAGAGTCTCCCCTCGCCTTGGCTTCATAGGCACAGTTAAGCGAATGGCGCGCCACGGAATAAAATTCTTTAAAGTGCCCGTTGGCACGGGTTAAAAGCGACAGCGCATGTGCAATATCACGCAGGTCTATATCCTCCGCCGTTGGCTCGGTCGGGTCAAAAAAATGCCCATAATAGGTTTCAATCGCATAGGGATTCATGAAAACAGTCTCTTTTCTATTTTGGATTTATAACATTCAAACAGAGCACAGCCTACGCCGCCCACTGCATAGCAGGCAATATCGCCCCAGGAAAAGGATGTACCTAAAAGAATGCGAAAAAAGCGAATGTGGGAAAGCCCGAGCAGAGTAACATAATCGAAATACTGCCCCACCTCTACCAGAACGGCGAAAAGGAACAAATACAGCGGTAAGAGCCGGCAGGCATTCGGAAAGAGCATCCGCAAAAAGAAATACATCGCCGGCATCACCAAAACATCTCCGAAATAAGAACGGATAAACGTATTGTGCGAAAAAAGGGCGATAAGGACTTCTATCACAAGGAGCAAGGCAAAAATCGCTCCATAAAATAAACGCTGTTTTGTGGTTTTCTGCATAAACTCCGCTTCTTTCTTCTTTAGAAAGCACATCTAAGTTTTTTCACAGTATACCAAATTTAAGAGACTTTTGCAAATCAAGCCGCAAGCTTTTGCAGACTTTCTTCTAAGAGGTCAAAGAAGTGTTCGATAAGCTGACGGTCCTGCTTGCTACCTTTCGTGCACATAGAAAGGGTTAACACCTCTTGTAAGGTGGTGGCGGAAAGCAAAATGAAGGGTTTATATTTTACTGCGCCGGACATATAGCCGTCCTTCGGCATAACGTCGCAGAACGCCAGCTTTTTGGCATCTAACACACCGATATTGCTCATGGAGATATAGGGGTTGCGATAACCGAGCTTGATGATTTTTTCACTCAAGGCGTGGGGCAGATATTTATAGCATGCCGCCAAAATCGGCAAGCCGTAAAGACCGGCAAATTTATCCTGCTTCGCCTCGTTACTGCTTTCTGTAACTGCGGCAAGAGTCTCCCAAATATCCACGCCACGCTGAGAAACGCCGCACTGCATAAACGCAGTTTGATTGGTTAAGCCGTCGCTTTCTCTGTCTTTCTTATAACGGCGAAGATCCATAGCGCAGGCAACGGAAAGTGCTTCGTTGGCATTCAAAGACAAAAGTCGGTAGAGGCTGTCTATATAGGCAGCAACCAACACGTCATTGATAGTTGCGCCGTGTGCTTTGCCGTTTTCTTTCAGCTTCAAAAACATTTCTTTCGAAATTTTGCGTTTTACAAGGAAAGAGGTATCCGATTCGCTTGGCGGTGTTAAGGGGAACTTATGGTCGTCCTTACTGCAAACATTTTTATAAAGATGCTTCGCCTCTTCTTTGTCTTCTTCCTCGAAGCCGTCATAAACGGTTTCGAAGGCACGGTCACCCATACGAAGCTTGACGGGGCTGATGCCTCGTTCCACATAATCCGAATACGCTTTGGCAAGGGCATAGAGAAAATATTTGAGGTCGCCGCCGTCCATGCACATGTGATTCACTACCAGGCAAAGGTGTGTAGTCTTACCCTCATAGAAGAGGGCAATTTTCATTTGCAGTTCGCTTTCGGGCGGAATGTACTGCATTAAAAATTCCGTTTTGGCTTCTTCGATATTTTTCGGTTCTGCTACCATGACCACATCGTCAATACGGTATTTAGCGACTTCCCAGAAATTGCGCAAGGCATTTTTTTGAAAGGAAGCATGTAAAATCGGCGCGCGCTCCAAAAAGCAAATCAAAACCGTTTTGAAGCTTTCGGGGTCAATTACATAATCGTAGGTAAGATCGACATGCACCATACGGTCATTGTATTCGCGGAACATAAAATGCATGTTATCCCAAAGCTCGGCTTTTTGGATTTTATTCATATAGCGTACCATCCCATTCTCTTATTGGTCATATCCCAAATGCTGACATTGGAGCGAACCACCGGGACGAAGCTTCTGAAGCGTTCCTCTAAATTCGGATAGAGGGAAAGGATTAAATCGTAAAGCACTTTTTCATCGTTAAGGCCTGCCGCGCGAATTTCCTCGGCACGTTTTTCCATCTTGTTTGCCATGTGTTTTTTAAACTGTAAAAGGGCTTCGGTGGACGGGCAGTTTCTTAAGGATTTATCGATATATTTTTGAAAGTTCATAATTTTTTCTCCTTTTTAGGGGGACTTTTTTTGTGCCCCGTGTCTTTTGTTGTGGCCTTAGTATACCTGCTTTTTTTCGCTTTGTCTGCCGATTTTGGGTTGCAAAATGGTAGCAATTACGGTCGCAACCGACGGTTGCATCCTTGATTTTACAAGGCTTTCGGCGGTTTCGGCGTAAAAAAAGAAGCAGTAAGAAAAATCTTACTGCTTCTTTTTATGTTTTATTTTTTAAAAGGAATTATTCGAAAATTCCGGGCATCCAAGCGCCGATACCGGTCGGTGCTTCGGTGGGAGCTTCGCCCCAAACCTGAACGAAAATCTCCTTGCCTTTTTCGTATTCCTTACCGTGTACCGGTGTGGTTGCAATGACAATATCTGCGGTATGTGAACCGTCGTTTTCTTTCACAACCTTTGTGCATTTGAAGCCGGCGGAAACCAAAGTTTCAACTGCCTTATCATACTGCATACCGGAAACATCGGGCAAAGTTACATACTCAATACCCTTGCTGACGGTGATCTTTAAATCGGAGCCCTTGGGTAATTTTTTACCTGCTTCTGTGCCCTGCGAAAGGATGAAGCCCTCTTCAATATCTTTACTGTAATCGTAGGATACAATAAAGTGGAAGCGTTCATTTAAAACTTCATCTTCCGAAATTCTCTGGTAGCTCTGCCCCTTAAAATCCGGAACATCCACAAGCTCATCCTGTGCATTCACTTGCTCGGTGTCGGGCACATTGGCATTGGCATCAGCCGGTTCGCGTGTGACGAAAAGATAAATACCAAGACCTAAAAGACCGAGTGCCAAGCACACGCAAAAGGAGATGATAAGAATTTTCGTTTGCTCTTCTTTTCTTAAAATTTCCTTGCGCATTTGCTCCTTGCGCTTTCTTTCCTTTTCTTCCTCTTCACTGGTTTTGGCATGTGCCGCAGCAGCTGCCGCCGCTTTGGTGCTTTCAATTAGTTTCGGTGAGCCAGAAAGTTCTTCTCTGTATTCGTCGATGGATTTTGTACGGTACTTCGGCTCAATCGCCAGCGCATTTTGAATGGCGCTTACGACATAGGCGGGAAGCTCCTCGGCAATTTTCGCCGGAATGAGCAGCTTGTCGTTGGTGACACGCTCTAAAGCTTCGGGCGGTGTACTGCCGACAATCATTCTGTAGGTGACAGCACCAAACGCGTATACGTCGGTCCATGCACCGATTTCGGTATTTCTGCTATACTGCTCGATTGCGGCATAGCCGGGTGTAAGTTCCGCTTCCAAGGCACTGCCCATAGCACGTGCATCGGGAATCATAAATTCGGTGATGCGGATTTTACCGTCTCTGCCGAGTCTTAATGTATTAGGAGAAATAGCACCGTGGAAAATACCCATTTCATGAAGCTGAGACATGGTGGAAACCACGGGCATAAGTAAGGTCTTGGTCTGTTCAAAAGAAAGCGTGCCGGTTCTGCTCTTTAAAAGGAAATCGCGAAGACTCATGGTCTCAACATATTCCGAAATCGCGTAAGCGGTGCCGTTTTCTTCTAAAATATCCAAAACCGGAATCACCGCATGGAGAGAGCGAACACGAGCCAGCTTTCTGAACAGTTCTAAGAAAGCATTTAAGCCGTCTCGATAAAGCAGTTCACTGCCGCGTTTTACGCGAACATCTGTATGATCCGCCTCACGGAGAATGTGCTGTTCCGGTAAAAATTCTCGAATGGTTACATTTACATGGCGTTCACAGTCGAAGCCCATGTAAGTCACACCGTCGCCGCCGGAAAGTAAAACTCTACCGACCAAATAACGGCCGCCGATGAGCGTTCTGAAAGGAAGCTTCGGCGCAAGCTGCATAGCCTCTTTTGAGAAACCGCAATGCGGACACTCCTGTGCATCGCCGATTTCCTGCATGCAACCCATACATAAAGAATCATAATTCATAATTGTGCCTCCGAAAAGTCACTGATTTTTATCTATCTAACTAGATAATGATACCAAAAAGTGTTGAGAATGTCAAGAAAAGCGGTCTGACAAAAGATTGGCAGAACCGCTTTTTCCTTAGCTTATATTTTTATTTTCGCGCATTTTCGGTCGCATCAAACAATGGTGCCGCCGCCGACTACAGTGTCGCCGTCATAGAAAACCGCCGCTTGACCGCCCGTTGCCGCACGCTGGGGTTCGTCGAAAAGAATACGGATTTCATCCTCACCCACCTGCTCCACTGTCGCAGGCTGTGCCTTATGCGCATAGCGGATTTTAACCTCTAAGCGTTCGGGTGCTTCTAAGCGATCCGCCGCGGTCAAGCGAATGTCACGAACCGTCACCTCGCGGGAAAACAAATCCTCATTGTAACCGAGTGTGACCAAATTCTGCTGTGCATCCTTGCCAATGACGTACATCGGTCGCGGCAAAGCAAGCCCGAGGCCTCTTCTTTGCCCCACAGTATAATGGATAATACCTTTATGCTCTCCCAAGACATCGCCGCTTGCATTCACGAACTTGCCGTGCGGAAAGGTAATCCCCGAAAAGCGTTCGATAAACGAAGCGTAATCGCCGTCGGGTACAAAGCAAATATCCTGGCTTTCGCGTTTTTTTGCACTGGAAAACCCATAGCTTTCCGCCAGCTCGCGCACTTCCGATTTACGGTAATCACCGAGCGGAAGACGAATCTTTTTGAGCTGTTCCTGCGTCAAGGCATAAAGCACATAGGTCTGATCCTTGGTTTCATCCTTGGCTTTTTTAAGCAGATATCGGACCCCTTGCTTTTCAACTCTAGCATAGTGCCCGGTCGCCATATACTGCGCGCCGCTCTGTTGTGCCGCCTCTAAAAAGCGGTCAAATTTCAAATAGCGGTTACAGGCGATGCAGGGATTCGGCGTAAGGCCTTTCGCATAGGCTTCTGTAAAGCTGTGAATCACTTTTTCTGCAAACGCTTCGCTGAAGTCCAAAACATGATGTGCAATACCGAGGGCATCGCAAACCGCTTTGGCATCGTCAATATCTTGCTGGGTACCGCAGGCGCGTTCTGCAAGTTTAATATCGGTTTGTGGATGAAACAGGCGCATGGTAGCACCCTCAACCACAAAGCCCTCTTTTTGCATGAGAAGCGCAGTTACGGCACTGTCTACACCGCCGCTCATCGCGGCAAATAATTTCTGCTGTGTTTCTTTCATAGGTTTCCTTTCAAAAAGGGAAAGGTCAGCCACCCAGACGAATCATCTCGTCAATGCAGTGGCGTGCCTTTGTAATTGTATCTTCGTCAAGCTCGATTTCAAAGCCACCCTCACCGCGAACAACGTTATAAACATCCATAAGTGTGGAAAGCTTCATATCGCGGCAGATGAGTTTCTTAGAAAGCACATAGAATTTCTTGTCGGGGCATTCATACTGCAAATGCTCGGCAATGCTCATTTCTGTACCGATGATGAATTCTTTTTGGTCGCTTTCTTTGGCGAATTTCATAATACCCGCAGTAGAGCCGATATAATCTGCGTGCTTGGCAACACAAGGCTTGCATTCGGGATGCACCAAGAGAAGTGCTTCCGGATGGGCTTTCTTGGCTTCGAGCACCTCTTCTTCCTCCACGCTTGCGTGAATCGGGCAGCAGCCGTTTAAGAGAGTAACATTCTTTTCAGGAATTTCCTGCTTTACGAAGGAACCGAGATTGCAGTCGGGAATAAAGAGAATATCCTTGCCTTCGATTTTCTTTACAATATTTACGGCAGAAGAGGAGGTTACACAAACATCACAAACAGTTTTTAAAGAAGCTGTGGTATTAATGTAAGCTACAACGGTATATTCGGGATGTTCCTTTCTGATTTCGGAAATCATCGCCTTATCCATCTGCTCTGCCATCGGGCAGCCTGCCTGAGGATGTGCTAACAGCACTTTTTTATCGGGGCAGAGAATTTTAACGGTTTCCGCCATGAAGCGAACGCCGACCATTAAAACGGTTTTCTGCTTTACATCTTTTGCCTTGAGGGCAAGTGCATAGCTGTCACCGGTAAAATCGGCAACCTCTAAGATTTCATGCGCCACATAGCTATGTGCCAAAATGCAGATATCGTTTTCTTTTTTGAGCCTTAAAATCTCTGCTTGAATATCTTTTAACATAAAAAGTCTTCCTTTGCTTTAAAATCTTTTTATCCTTTATATCATAAGCAATTTACGGGAGAAAAGCAAGAGAAGCGGGCAAACTTTTTTTTGATATTTATAGGAAAGCTCCTCCGAAAAAGCCTGTTTTTCCCTATTTTTCTCTTTTTAACCATTTTGTAATAATATTATAATTTTGTCACAAATCTTGTTTTTTGCGGCCTCATCCAGTATACTGTATAATTAGTATAATTATGATTATCTATTTTCAAATGCTTTTTATAAAAACAAAAAAAGAATTAAGGGTTATTTTATGAAAGAATTTTTTCATTCAGAAAAGCTAGATCGTCTACGCAATTTCATGATGACGGGGCAATATATGGTCCTGCTGTTTGCGATTGCCGCCTTCTTTTCCACCTTTGAATGGAACGTGGCTGGCGTTTTGGTTTTGGCTAGCATCGTTGGTGTGACCTTGGTCCTTTGCGACGATATTTTGGCAACGTTCATGCCGTTCATGCTCATTTGCCTAGTTGGTGCCAAGTGTTACAATTCCTTTTCCACATTCATACAGTTCAAGGTGCTCGGCATTGCTTTAGTGGCTTGCCTAGTGTTCCATTTCTGTATGTACCACAAAAAGCTGGATTTCAGCGGCACACTGACCATTCCAATGAGCTTGGTTTCCGTGACCGTCATTTTAGGCGGTGTCGGCTTCATCAGTGCGAAGGAATATTTCAGTCCGCTTTCTCTCTTTTATATTGCTTCGCTCGGCTTCGGCATGGTAATTATCTACGCTATGTTCAAGGCGTATTTAACCACGAACCGTGCCTATTCGCTGATTCAGAAAATCACCCTCATTATGGTGCTAAGCGGCTGTTTTGCTTCGTTTGTGCTCATCACCTTCTACGCTTTAAACATTAACGAGGTGTTGACCACGCACGATTTGCTGTATATGCAATGGCGCAACAACTACTCCACCTTCTTAATGCTTTCCATTCCGTTTGCTTTCCTCTTAGGTCACAAAAAGCCTTATTCCATTATGCTCGGCTTTTTCTTCTATTTCTGTATTTTATTGACCGGCTCTCGCGGTGGCATGGTGTTCGGTGCTATCGAAATCATCATGTGCTGTATTCTCTTCATTCTTTACGATAAGAGACGCCGTCTCACCTATATCGCTATTTGTCTTTGCCTGATTTTTGCGGTGATGATTTTCTCCCGTGAGTTCTTCAGCTTCTTCAACTCCACCTTAGACAGACTGCTTTCCGCGATTAACAACGTCTTAGTTGGAGAGCATCAAGAGGTTCGATTCTTCCAGTATCAACGCGGTGTGCATGATTTTCTGAGCAGTCCCGTCGTCGGTACAGGTATCGGCTACATGGGCAACCAAGATGTCTATCATGCGGCGGATTTCGCGATCGGCTGGTATCACTGTGAACCGATTCAAGTGGCCGCAAGCTTTGGTACACTTGGTATTCTCGCTTATTCCTACCAGTTTATTGCACGACTGATTTTGCTTTGGAGAAAACCCACCATGTTTAACATGACGGTTTTCCTCTCCTATATCAGCTTAGAGCTGATGTCGCTTGTAAACCCCGGCATCTTCAGTCCCATTCCCTATCTTCTCATCGTGACCATGTTCTTCGCCATTGTAGAAAACTGCAACGGCGGTGAATATCAACATAAAATCCGTCTCCGCTCCAAGAAGTCAAAGGAAAAAGAAAAAGAGAAAGACAAAGGCAAAGAGAAGAACAAGGAAAAAGAAACCGTAAACGTATAAGCATAACCCCCCCCTGAAAGGCATTTAAAACCTCTCGGGGGGGGGTTCTTTTTAATGTTCTTTATAACAGTAGTGGCAGGTGTCCTCTTTGAACATATTCTCATCAAAGGGAATGTTCTGTCGCTCGTAGTAATCCTTAATTGCCGCCTTAATGGCTTCTTCTGCCAAAACGGAGCAGTGGATTTTAACTGCCGGCAGACCGTCGAGGGCTTCGACAACCGCCTTATTGGTGAGCTTCATCGCTTCGCTAATCGGCTTACCCTTAATCATATCGGTTGCCATCGAGCTGGTTGCAATCGCCGATGCACAACCGTAGGTGTTGAACTTCACATCGGTAATGATGTCGTCCTTTACCTTAATATACATTTTCATAATATCGCCACATTTTGCGTTACCGACTTCGCCGACGCCGTCTGCGTCATCCATTTTACCGACGTTATGCGGGGTTGCAAAATGCTCTAAAACCTTTGCGCTGTATTCCATTAAGCAATTCCTCTTTCCTTCTGAATTTTCTCCCACAAAGGAGACATGTTGCGAAGACGTTCGATGATTGGGGGAACGCATTCGATGATATAGTCGATTTCTGCTTCGGTATTGCTCTCGCAAAGAGAGAGACGAAGCGAACCGTGGGCAACCTCATGCTTGAGTCCAATAGCCAAAAGCACGTGGCTCGGGTCTAGCGAACCGGAGGTGCAAGCCGAACCGGAAGAAGCACTGATGCCCTGCATATCGAGATAGAGTAAAAGAGATTCACCCTCTACGCCCTCGAAGCTAATATTTACATTACCGGGCAGACGCTGTTCTCTGTCGCCGTTGAGTCGGCTCAAATCCACCTTTAAAAGTCCGTCAATCAAGCGATTACGAAGGCTTGTCATTTTCACCATATTTTTTTCTAAATGGTCATTGGCCTCTTTGAGTGCTGCCGCCATGCCTGCCATGGCATAAACACTTTCTGTGCCCGCTCTTCTGCCGCGCTCCTGTGCGCCGCCCTCGATGAGGTTCGGCAGGCGGATGCCCTTTTTGCAGTAAAGTGCGCCGATGCCCTTGGGGCCGTGGAATTTATGGGCGGACATGGAAAGCATGTCGATATTATCTTTTTCAACGTCTATCGGGAGATGCCCTGCCGCCTGTACAGCATCGGTATGGAACCATACGCCCTTTTTGCGGCAAATGGCACCCAGCTCACGAATGGGCTGAATTGTGCCGATTTCGTTGTTCGCATACATAATCGTAACCAGCGCGGTATCCTCGCGAATGGCGTTTTCTAAATCCTCGGGTTTCACAATCCCGTTTTCGTAAACGGGAAGATAAGTGACCTCGAAGCCATATTGTTCCAGCTTTTTAAGTGTGTGCAAAACGGCATGATGTTCAAAAGCAGAAGTAATAATGTGCTTCTTGCCTTTTTTCGCCATAAGCTCTGCTGTGCCCTTTATTGCCCAATTATCTGCTTCGCTGCCGCCGGAAGTGAAATAAATCTCTTCGGGCTTTGCGTTTAAAACATTTGCAACGGTTTCTCTTGCCGCTTCTACGCCGTGATGTGCCTCTTGGCCAATGGAGTAAAGGCTCGATGCATTACCGAAGGTTTCGGTAAGATAAGGCATCATCGCATCCAACGCGGTTTTCGAGAGCTTTGTTGTTGCGGCATTATCTGCATAAACCTGCATTCTATTACCAACTCTTTTCTTTCATTCCTTAATTTTCGCACCGAACCGATTCGGTCGAAAGGCTGTTTTTAATTCATAGTGCTTTGCTATGAATTTCAGTATTATATTACATCACGAAGGAAGCGCTGTCAATATATTTTTTTAAAATTCAAAAATTATTTTCTTCTGTGGCCGCAGGGTGGATACCTCTGCCGCACTTTTTGGTTTTTTGCTTCTCGACTAAGGACGCCAAGGTAATGTGGTCGACCACGTCGTTGATGGCTTCTAAAACCTGCTGCCAGATATCCATGGTGATACAATCCCCACAGTATTCGCAGGCGTTTTCATCCTCTAAGCAGGAAACCGGCGCAAGACTGCCCTCGGTCACGCGCAGGATTTCACCCACGGTATACTCCTCTGGGGCTTTTGTTAAAGAATAGCCGCCCTGCTTGCCGCGTTTGCTGTCCACAAGCTTAGCTTCGACTAAGGATTTAATAATCTGCTCTAAATATTTTTCGGAAATGGCCTTTCTCTGCGAAATAGATTTCACCGAAACGGCACCCTCGCCTGCATGTTCTGCAAGGTCGAGCATAAGCCAAAGTGCATAGCGTCCTTTTGTAGAAATTTTCATTTGTACGCTACCTCCTCTATAAGATTTTCCATACCACGCTATAATAATACAAAAACGCTAGGAATTCAAGAAAAAATTTTTTAAACGTTTAAAACACATGCAATTTGCTTGACGAACCGCACCGAAACATATACTATATAGTATAGAAAACAAAGGGAGTGGATTTTATGCGCATGACGGAAATTCTCGAAAAGAAAAAGCAAGGCAAAGCCCTCACCGAAGCGGAAATCGCCTTTTTCGTGGAGAACTTTACAAACGGCTCGATTCCCGACTATCAAGCCTCTGCCCTTTTAATGGCGATTTGCCTAAAGGGTATGGATGAAGCCGAAACTGCCTGCCTTACCGATTGCATGGCGCACTCGGGAGAAATGCTCGACCTTTCTTTTTTAAACGGTGTGACCGCCGATAAACATTCGACCGGTGGCGTGGGCGACAAAACCACCCTCATCGTAGCTCCCCTTTGTGCCGCACTGGGCTTAAAAATGGCGAAACTCAGCGGCAGAGGCCTCGGGCACACAGGCGGCACGGTCGATAAATACAGCAGTATTCCGGGCTATAAAATCCGGCTTTCTAATGAAGAATTTCGTGCACAGATAGAGAATATTGGCATCTGCATGATGGGGCAAACGGGCAACCTCGCCCCTGCCGATAAAAAATTATACGCGCTTCGCGATGTGACGGCAACGGTGGATAATATCTCTTTGATTGCCGCCAGCATCATGAGCAAAAAGCTTGCCGCCGGCGCGAAAAATTTGATTTTAGACGTCAAATGCGGCAGCGGTGCACTCATGCAAAATCCAAAGGATGCCGAAGCCTTGGCGCACCGTATGGTGAAAATCGGGCAAAGCTGTGGCAGAAATACAGCGGCACTCCTCACCAACATGGATATTCCCTTGGGCAAAACCGTAGGCAATGCCTTAGAGGTGCAGGAATCCATTGAGATTTTACGAAACGAAGGCGATGAAGAATTACGCACCCTTTGCCTGACCCTTTCAGCGCATCTTTTAAAAATGGCCTACGATTGGGACTATAATTTGGCTTACCAAAAGGCAAAAGAATCCCTCGCAAGCGGCGCAGCCCTGCAAAAATTCCGTGCGGTCGTTGCGGCACAGGGCGGCGATGTTTCTTATGTAGACCACCCCGAAAAATTGATGCAGGATAAAACCCCTACCCTTTCGATTCTTGCGCCGTGTGACGGCTATATTGCACATATGAACTGTAAAAAAATCGGGGAAAGTGCCTCCTTGCTCGGTGCAGGCAGAGCCAAAATTACCGATGAAATCGATCCCTACGCCGGCATCGTCTTTGCGAAAAAGACCGGGGATGCCGTTCGCCGTGGAGACCTTATCGCAACACTCTATGCGACCGATAAAGACAAACTACCGCTCGGCAAGGCAAGGTTTGAGGAAGCTTTGGCATATACGAACGAAGTCCCCAAAAAAGAACCGCTGATTCTAAAAGAAATTTTATAAAAAGGAACGAAACACATGCAACAAACAGAAGAATTAAAGCTGACAAAAGCCACCCTCGAGGACCTGGACGAAATTTGGGCGCTCTGCTGTGAGGTTAAGGAAAAAGTGCCCACCTCGGGTTGGAATGACAACTACCCCACCCCCGAAATCTACACCGAAGATTTAAAATCGCAAACGCTTTATAAGGTCATGCAGGGCGGCAAAATTATTTCGATTATGCAAATCCGTGATTTTGCCGACTATTTAAAAGGCGAAGAAAACGAAGACACCAAGAATTTGGATTTAGGACTCGAGAATCCGGCGGCACTCGGCAGATTTTGTGTTTCGCCCGATTTACAGGGACACGGGCTTGGTCGCCGCATCATGCAGTTGAGCTTAGACAAGGCGAAAGCCATGGGCTATGACGGCGTATTTTTCCACGTGATTTCCGGCAACGATAATGCCCTGCATCTCTACGATTCCATGGGTTTTTCCTGCATCGGCATGACCGAGGAATACGGCTTACATTTATATTGCTACACAATGAAATTTTAAATCAACATAGGAAAAGACAAAAAGGCGTGCATGGAAAATTCCATACACGCCTTTTGTTTTTATTTAAAATAAAGTGTCCCGAAACAAGTCTAAAGAGAATGGTACCGCCCATGGCGTCATGACATAACGTACCGAGGAAGCAGTCTTTTCAAAGACAGATTTTATTCCAAAGCGCCCTTTATTTTTTCTCGTGTTTTACAGCGGTTTTCTTCATTGGCAACGGCATATCTTCTGGCTCGAAGCAAAAGTTTTCTACCCGCTTCGTTTCTCGTGTAAATCGGCTTGCATTCTCCTAAAAAAGGCTTCATGCACGCCGCAAAGGCGTTTGCATCTTCCTTGCGGCTCGAAAAACAGGTAGGCACGGCAAAATAGCCATCTCTGCCGTATTTGTGTCTTGGCACATATAAAATATAGCGTTGATTTTCAATCACGGCAAAAAGCTCCTGCATGGAAGAAGCAAACAAATGCTTATCTCGACTCGTTCCGCCGCGCAGAGCAATGCTGTAAGCAAAATCTTTTTCCTTTTGGGTTTCTAAATAAACCTCTTTTGTTTGTAATTTTTTACTTTGCTGCAAGGCTTTCAGCAAGCCGTTTCCACAACGCATAAGCCTTTTTTCGGAATTACCGAGGCGCAGAAAGCGGACCAAAAAAACAGGTAATAAAATAAAGAGACCTATACATCCTAAAATATAAACGGACCTTTGGTTGCCGAAGAGCATTTTATTGGCGAGCATTCCTAAAAAATCCAAAACCGACAAGCCTAAGAACTCTCGCACCGCATCCCAAAAAACAAAACGCGGTATGGTTTTCCTCCGAAGTTCATTTTCACGCACCACTTCCATTTTTTCCGTTTTGGGAAGTGCACGCATCCAATGCGCATAAAGCGCCTCTCTATGTTCAGAAAGCGACAGCATTTTTTGATTGGTTCTATCCACATGATAGGGAGAAAACGGATATTCAATCGTCGAGAAACGTTCAATACCGGTTTCTATCGTATCGTTTTCGTAGTGCACCCCTAAGAAATGTTCACTGCGGCGGCACAAAGTTGCAAAATCCGGATTTTCTCTAAAGTCTGCGTTTATACTCGTATCCTCCGGTTGTAAGGTCACCAAATGCCAAATATTACTGGTCTTTTGCGGCTGACCTTGCTTTGTGCGAATAGCTCTGCCACGCATTTGATTACTGAGCATATAAGAACCAACCACGCTCGCCAAAACAAGTGTATTCACCGACGGCGCATCCCAGCCTTCACCGAGCAATGCCTTTGTGCCGATTAAGACTTCGATTTCGCCTGCCTCAAAAAGCGCGGTCACTAAATTTACAAGCTTATGCTTATCCCCTTGTAAACAAATCTCCACATACTCTGTAACCGTTCCGACAGAATGGAAGCTCAACTTTTCCGCAAATTCCGAAGACTGTACCAGTTTTTCTGCCGCCGCTTTTGGAACAACCACAAAGCTGCCGCAGAGAACGCCCAGCTTTTGCGGCAATCCTTTTTTGGCAAAGTCACGGCGTAATACCTCAAAAAACGGCACAACACCCATTTTCTGAATGGGCACAGCGGTGTTTCCGATAGCCGATTCATATTCCTTATAGACGTAATCTGTTAAAATTAGCATCCGCAGGGCAGAACCCATCGTCTTATATTCGTGCTCAGCAATCGTTTGAACGCTCTCTATTTTTCCGAGAGATTGCACCAACGTTTTTTCTAAAGCTTTGGTCATTTGCAAGGTAACGCGGTGCTGTGAAAGAAGCCCGCACCCCTTTAAATCCTTTTCCAGCGCATTTAAATACGCTTTCTCCGATTCCAGATTTTCTCTATCTTCAAAAAGAAGATAATTTAAAAGAATTTCCATCCACTTCGGATTCATGCGTTCCAAGTGCTTGGCGCGGAGCATTCTTTTATATCGCGCAGACGTTTTTATACCGTTTGCTTCTAAATAAATCAGAAGCGCCGAAAGATATTCCGGGGTTTCTAGCAGGGTATCTGCTTTCGCATGTTTTTCAAAAAAGCGATGTCTTTGAACGAGGGAAAGAAGCTGTTTGTCCCCTAATAGCTCTTGAATTTTTTGATTTCTCACCTTATAAAAGCGTAAAATATCGGCATTTTCGAGGAGGGTCGGGTAATTAAAATACACATAGTCCTGATGCGGACAAAGTACACCCGCCTTCACAAGCTCCGGTACGGTAATTTGTGCATCCGCATCTCCGCACATTTGCATATAGCGCGCCCATTCCTCGGGCTCTGCATCATAAGGTGGCGTTGCCGTAAGCGCGACAGTGAAAAGATTCGGAAAAGAGGCTTTAAAAGCTTCCAAAGCATTCCACCATTCTCGACGCAAATGATGACATTCATCTAAGCAAATCGTTCCGAGCTTTATCTTTTTCATCGCACGCACGAGGTCAAAATTTGTAAAATCGACCAATTCGTTGGGCGCAAAAGCATCTTGCTCTGCACCAAGTGCACCGCTATACTGGGAAACCGCACTATGCAAGGCTTGGTAAGTTGCAACAGTTAAGAGCTTAGGTTCTTTCAAATTCGCAGAAATATATTGTTCTGCATCTTTTGGCTCTTTTAAAAATGCTTCCTTAATGCGGCTGACCCACTGGTCACGAATCGGTACGGTCGGCACTAAAATCAGTGTCGGTTTATTTTTACGGCGAAAAAGTTCAATACCGAGCGTAGTTTTGCCCGAACCCGGTGCCGCAACAATATGAATCTTCTCATTTTCTGCATACTGTGCAAAATGCGCCAGCACATCCGCTTGATAGCTTCGCCATTCGCCTTTAAATTCTAAAATATCTTGCAGCATAGCATCGCCCTTTTCCTCTAACTTGTTGCTTTCATCTTAACACAAGTTTTCTCTCCTGTAAATCAAAAAAACCGCCGTACAAAATGTACAGCGGCTCTTTTTCTTGATGAGTTGATTCCTTATGCGGGATAGAATGCGTCGTGAACAGCGGAAACAGCCTTGTCAGCATCCTTAAGCGGGATGAGAACGGAGATTTTGATTTCGCTGGTGGAAATCATATCAATGTTGATGTTGTGCTCGTAAAGAGCTTCGAACATCTTGGAAGCTGTACCCGGGTGAGATTCCATACCGGCGCCTACGATAGAAATCTTTGCAACTTCGGTATCGCAAACGATGTCGGATTCGTCCATATCGAAGGTGTCGAGGATAGCTGCAACAGCATCCTGTGCGTTTGCCTTAGAAACGGTGAAGGTAATATCCTTTGTGTTGTTTCTGCCGACAGACTGTAAAATAATATCTACGTTAATCTTCTTCTGTGCAAGCTTTGCAAACATTTTGAAAGCTTCGCCGGGGTTATTTGAAATATTCTTTACAGAAATACGGGCAACGTCGGTATCCTTTGTTACACCTCTAATGAGCATTTTTTCCATTTTTGCGACCTCCTTAACGATAGTTCCGGGAACATCCTTCTGGATGCTGGAACGAACTTCAATTTCTACATTATATTTTTTCGCCATTTCTACGGAGCGGTTGTTTAAAACCTGTGCACCGAGGGTTGCGAGCTCGAGCATTTCATCATAGGTGATTTCCTTGAGCTTCTTGGCATGTGAGACCTTACGGGGGTCAGCGGTGAAAACGCCCTCTACATCGGTGTAGATTTGGCAGCGGTCTGCGTGCATAGCAGCGGCAATCGCTACTGCACTGGTGTCGGAGCCGCCTCTGCCGAGGGTGGTTACGTCGTCATATTTGTTAATGCCCTGGAAGCCAGCCACAACAACGATATTGTGTCTGTCGAGTTCTGCACGCAGGCGGTCGTTTTCAATCTTTTTGATTCGAGCCGAACCGTAAGCGGAGCTGGTGTTAAAGCCTGCCTGCCAGCCTAAGAGCGAAACAACCGGGAAGCCGAGGCTTTCGATTGCCATAGCCAAAAGAGAAATAGAAATCTGCTCGCCTGCGGTCATGAGCATATCCATTTCACGCTTGGATGCTGCGGGGTTGATTTCATTTGCTTTTGCGATAAGGTCATCGGTGGTGTCGCCCTGTGCGGAAACAACAACCACAACATCGTTACCTGCACGGTAGGTATCCGTAACAATTTTGGCAACGTTTAAGACCTTTGCGGCGTCTGCAACAGAGCTGCCGCCGAATTTCTGTACAATAAGTCCCATATAATCCTCCTATCGGCTACAGTGCCGAAGTGTATACCTAGCTTAATAATCGGTTACGCGAAGTGTAGAAAGCACCTTTAAGCCCTCGATGCTTTCGAGTGCCTTGGAAAGCACTTCTTCGGTCTGCGTACCAACAACGAATGCGAGTTCGGTTTCGGGTGCATTGTCTCTGTGTAAGTACTGCACCTCGCCCATTGTGGAAGCAATGGCTTCTTGAGCCGCTTCTTTATTTTCAACAGCCGCACGAACATAGAACGGTGCTGCAATGGTTCTGTAATCGACAATATAATTGTCTTCGCTCTGTTCCCAGCCCAAAGCCTTTCTTCTTTCAGTGTGCTTTGCACAGTCGATAACGTCTGCTACAACGGCACTTGCGGTCGGCAATTTGCCTGCGCCTTTACCGTAGAATACAACATCACCGATGGCGTTGCCGCGAACTAAAATGGCGTTAAATACATCGCTGGTGGAAGCTAATTGACTGCCGTTTTTAACGATTGCCGGCTCTACGAATGCGGAAATCTTGTCGTTTTCCATGCGCTTTGCACAGCCTAAAAGCTTAATGACAGCACCGAAGTCGTGTACATAAGCCACGTCCTCTAAGGTGATGCCGGTGATGCCCTCGGTGTGTACCGATTCGGGATACACGTGCTTGCCGAAGCAAAGAGATGCTAAAATGCAAATCTTACGGCAGGCGTCGTGGCCTTCAATATCTGCAGAGGGGTCACGCTCGGCAAAGCCGTTTTCCTGTGCCAGACGAAGTGCATCGTCAAATGCCATATTCTTTTCAATCATCATGGTTAAAATGAAATTGGTTGTACCGTTTAAAATACCGGCGATTTCATCAATTTCATTGGCTGCAAGGCACTGCGAAATCGGACGAATAATCGGAATACCGCCGCCGACAGAAGCTTCGAAAAGGAAGTTTGTGTTGTGTTCCTTTGCAAGCTCTAAAAGCTCGTAACCTTTTGCCGCCACCAATTCTTTGTTGGAGGTAACAACGCTCTTACCAGCCTTTAAAAGGGCAGAGGTAAACTCAAAAGCCGGGTGTAATCCGCCCATGGTCTCTACAACAATTTTTACGGAATCATCGTTTAAAATGTCATCAAACTCCGTGGTGAACTTATCCTCATTGGGATCCCCTTTGAAAACGCGTTTATCTAAAATGTATTTGAGATCCAAAGAATCTTGCAAACTGCGTTTTACAATGCTATCATGGTTTTTGGAAAGAACTTCGACAACGCCGGAGCCTACCGTTCCGTAGCCCATTACGGCAACATACATATTCTCACATCCTAAATTATAATAATACAAATGCTATTTTACCACAAACTCCGCCCGGAATAAAGAAAAACTTTTTAAAAACCTTAATTTTTTTTAAAACTTTACAGAATTGATTGTAAGTTCTACTAAAATAGTATAATATATATAAATAAGTATGCGGTTTTCCCTTGCTTTCTTGGGATTCGCACGGTTTGAATTGTAAAAAAGCCAAAGATTTTGGAGGAAAATAAAATGACCAAACCCGAAAAATTAGACAAGCGGCGTGCCTTTATCACCAACGCCGTATACTACATCATTGTGGTAGGCCTTTTCTATTTGGCTGTAAAATACGGGCTTTCTATTATGTGGCCCTTTGTAGTCGCTTTCTTTTTGGCGATGCTCATCCAGCGTCCCATCCGATTCTTACACCAAAAAGCCCATATCAACAAAGGCTTCAGCTCCGTGCTCGTTGTTTTGTTCATCGTATTGATTATCGGTTCTATTGTCGGTGCGATTCTCTTTAAAATTGGCGTAGAATTAAAGGGATTTTTCAATTTCTTAATGATGAAAATCGAAGATGCGCCCTCTTTTGTCGAGCAAGTATCCACTTGGGTGCGTAACCTGCTTTCGTTCCTGCCCGAACGCCTTTCCGCTTCCGCTTCGGTTGCCGCAGAAGGATTTTTAAATAAGCTCTTGGGTCTTCAGGCAGAGGTTACGGCAAACTTACCTGCCGCGCCTTCCTTTGATTTCTCGATGCTCTCCTCCCCGCTCGGCTTTGTTTGGGGTACTGCCAAGCAGATTCCGATGTTTGCCGTCGGCGTGCTGATTTGCATTGTCTCCTCCTGCTTTATGGCAGCGGATTACAATAATATCCGCGATATGATTTTATTCCAGTTGCCTAAAACAAAGAAAAAGGCTTTGGTTCGCGCCAAGCAAATCACTTTTTCAACCATCGGCAAAATGATTAAAACCTATTCCATAATCATCGGCATCACTCTTGCCGAAATGGTTTTGGGTCTTTACTTCTTAAAACTGATTAAGCTCTATGACGGCGGCTATATTTTCGCGATTGGTTTAATCACCGCAATCATTGATATTGTTCCGGTGCTCGGCACAGGTACGGTACTTATTCCATGGGCAGTCTTTTCACTTTGCACCGGCAAGGTCGGCTTCGGCATTGGTCTTTTGGTGCTCTATGCGATTATCAGCATTGTGCGCCAGATTGTCGAGCCTAAGCTCGTTGCCGCACAGCTCGGTTTACCGCCGTTCTTAACAATTATGGCGATGTTTGTCGGCACACAGATTTTCGGCTTCATCGGTCTTTTCTTATTACCGATGTTACTCATGCTCTTAAAGGTCTTAAACGACGAAGGCGTTATTCATGTATTCAAAACCAAAGAAACCGAAGCACGCCGAAAGCAAGAAGAAGCCGAGGCAAGTGCACAGGCAGAAGCGCAGGAGGCTGTAGAAATCAGTGTATCCACTGAGCAGAATGAGGCTTTAGAAGGGGCGGAAGAAAAATGATTGATTTGCATTGTCACGTGCTGTGGGGTATGGATGACGGTGCGAAAAGCTTTGAGGAAACAGAGTCGCTTTGCAAAACGGCACTGGAAAATAATCTCGACACCCTTATTTTAACCCCGCACATGACCGACCTGGACCGGCTCGATGACTTTTTGTTTTGCCGGGATGAAAACACGAAAGAACTGCGCAACGCACTGGAAGCACTGCGCATTCCCCTACAGATTTACACCGGCGCAGAGGTATATTTAAATGATAAGATTTTCTCTGCCGAGGGTCTGCACGATTTAACGCTGAACCGCTCGCGGTATTTCCTTTGTGAATTTTCGATTCCCGAATTTTCACCGCGCCGCGGTCTTTCCTATGTAGAAGAGGTTTTGGAGCACGGTCTTGTGCCGATTATCGCGCATCCCGAGCGCTACGAGACCACCTATAAACATCCGCATTTCTTAGAAGAGCTTTCCGATATGGGTGTACTGATGCAGGTCAATGCCCCCTCTTTGGCAGGCAAGTTCGGCCCAGAGGTGCAGGCCTGTGCTTTAGAACTGCTTCTAAGCGGCACGGCAGATTTCATCGCCACCGATGCACACCGCCCGCACTGGCGTCCCAACAACCTGTTAGACCACATCGAAGATTTTCCGAAAGAGATTACGCCGGAGCTTCTTTCGTGGGCAACCTCTAAGGCGCCGAAGCTGGTTTTGGAGGATAAGGATGTTTTTGCCGCAAAGCAAGACGTTTAATTTACAGCTTATTTACAAATCTATTTGGCTTTATTCACAAGCTATTGTTATACTATGCAAAAATACCGAAGGAGGGTTCTTCCTTGCGAGGATTCCGAGACAAATTTTACCGTTTCTTTGAGGGCCGTTACGGTCTTCGTGCACTTTCCGATGCACCGCAGTTTGCACTGGCGATTGTATATCTTGTACTAGTGATTATCAATTTCTTTGCACGTTCCAGAGTCATTAACCTCATTGAATGGGCGTTTATTTTAACCACAATTTTCCGTATGCTTTCCAAAAATATTCCTGCACGTGAAAATGAGGACAGAAAGATTCGAGAGTTCCTTTACCGTTTAAAGGAATTCGGTCGAAATGAAAAGATGAAAAACGAGGAGCGTCAACACAAAAGAGCGGTTGAAAAGGAAAGAAAGCAAGACAAGGACCATGTCTACAGAGAATGCCCCACCTGCGGCGCAACCCTTCGTTTGCCCAAGCGTAAAGGCAAGCACACCGTCCGTTGCCCCCGTTGCGGCAAGGATTTTTCGGTAAAGGTTTAACTTTTAAAAACTTTGAGATACGTTTTAAAAAACGAATAACAAAAGCAGGCAGTGGAAAAAATCCGCTGTCTGCTTTTCTTTTACCTAGGGTTACAGAAAAGAAAGCCCCCCACCTTGCGGTGAGGGACTTTTTGTTATACCGAAGATTAATCCATATCGTCGGGCTCAATGACAGAATAGCCACCGTCTCTGCGCTTATAAACCACGTTCACGCCGTCGGTCTCGGCATTGCGGAACATATAGAAGCTGTGACCTAACATATTCATCTGCAAAATCGCTTCGTCCACGCTCTGCGGCTTTAAGGTGATATGCTTGGTGCGAACCACTTCATATTCCTCTTCTTCCACGGGTTCGGGCACGGCGAAAACTTCATCGAAGGAAACTTCGCGCAGTCTTCTTTCGAGCTTGGTCTTATTCTTGCGAATCTGACGAATCAAGGAATCTACACAAACGTCGAGGGATTCCTCGAGATCATCGGAACGTTCCTGTGCACGGAATATAAAGCCGCCCTTTTGGAGCGTAATTTCAACAATTTTAGCATTCTTTTCTACCGTGGCGGTCACCTTGGCAGTGGCATCGGGGCCGAAAAACTTTTCAACCTTTTGCAGTTTCTCTTCCGCACGGGCTTTGAAGCTTTCTCTCGGAGAACATTTTCTTCCAACAATAGTAATCGTCATAAGGACATCCCCTTTGTATATATTCAAAAACAAATCTTTTAAAAGATTTATTTTTGTTTTCACCTGTATTATAGCACAATGTGTTTAAAAAATAAAGATATTTCTTTAATATTTTGTGAATTGTTTATAGGTTTCTTATGGGAATCCAAGCAGGCTTTTTTTCGTGCAAAAAGCCCACCGTCTTTAAAAAGGCGGGCAAAATTTTATGCTCAAAAGTTTGCTTCTACAATAAAAAAGAGAACCTAAAAAGGTTCTCTTTTCTGTTTACAGGGAATTGATATAATTGCAAGCGGCAAGCGCGGCGGTGGAGCCGTCTGCCGCGGCGGTAGTGAGCTGTCTAACCGCTTTGGTACGGCAATCGCCTGCGACGAATACGCCGGCGGTTTTGGTAAGACAGGTTTCATCCGCCTTAATAAAGCCCGCTTCGTCTAAATCGACAAGCTCTTTATAAATTTCGTTGTCCGGCACCTGACCGATAGCAACGAACAAGCCGTCTGCCACAAGTGTGCTTTCTGCGCCGGTTTTAGTATCGGTAAGCGTAATCTCCTGTAATTTCGGGTCGCCTGCCAGTGCCTTCACCGTTTTGGAAAGCTGTAATTCGATATTTGGGAATTTCTTTAACTGCTCTACAACAGCTTTTTCCGCTCTAAATTCATCCCGGCGATGCACAAGATAGACCTTTTCACAGCCTTCTGCTAAAAGCACGGCGCTCTGGACTGCGGTGTTGCCGCCGCCGACCACAGCTACGGTTTTGCCCTTATAGAACGCGCCGTCGCAAACCGCACAATAGGAAACACCCTTGCCCATGAACTTAGCTTCATCTTCAATGCCCATGTGTCTGTGCTTCACACCGCCGGCAATAATCACAGCTTTGGCTTCTAAGGCTTCGTTGCCGTCGGTGACTACGGTTTTCGTTTCACCGTTATCGGTGACGGAAATCACCTTGCCGAAGTGAAGCTCTGCGCCGAGCTTGGTCGCCTGCTCAAAGAGGGCATCCGAAAACGCCGCTCCGCTGATGCTTTCAAAGCCCGGATAATTTTCGACACGCGGGGAGGTGCTGATTTGACCGCCGATGGCTTCGCATTCTACGAAGTCCACCGTTTTGCCTGCGCGGCACGCATAGATAGCAGCGGTAAGACCCGCCGTACCTGCGCCGATGATGACTATATCTTTCATTAAAATTTCTCTTTTCGTTGATTATTTGCTTTCTGCAAATGCACGGATGTTGGAAGCATTTGCATAGAGGGTGCAGCCCTCTGCATCCACAGCAACCAAGGTCGGAGCCTGTGTAACGCCATACTGGGCGGTAAGCTCTGCATTGTCTTCTGCATCTACAACAGTGTAAGCAATACCGTTCTTGTCGAGTGCAGCCTTTGCAAGCTTGCAGTTCGGGCAAGTCTTTGTGGTGAAGAGGTAAAGACCGGTTTCGCCAGTGGGTGCTGCAGTCGCTTCTTCTGCCTTACCTTCTTCTGCAAGGAGGATGTGGCTGCGTCTTAACTTAGAGTTTGCAACATCATAGAGCTTTCTCTTCTTATACTCTGCTGTCTTACCGTCGTTCCAGTTCTGAACCGGGCGATAGTAACCGGTGATACGGCTGTAAACCTCTGCGTTCTCGCCACATTCAGGGCAAGTGAAGTGCTCGCCGGAAATATAACCGTGAGTCTTGCATACAGAGTAGGTAGGAGACATAGTATAGTAAGGTAATTTGTAGTTTTCTGCAATCTTGCGAACGAGGTTTGCAGCGGCTTTCCAATCCGGTAACTTTTCACCGAGGAAGGCGTGGAATACGGTACCGGAGGTGTAAAGGGTCTGGAATTCATCTTGAATATCCAAAGCATCGAAGATGTCGGAGGTGAAGTCAACCGGCAAGTGAGAGCTGTTGGTGTAGAACGGAGTTTCACCCTTTTTGCCTGCGGTGATAATGTCGGGATAACGCTGTAAGTCATGCTTTGCAAGACGGTAAGTGGTAGATTCTGCCGGAGTTGCCTCTAAGTTGTAAAGGTCGCCGTACTCTTCTTGATAGTCGGAAAGGCGCTCACGCATATGGTTAAGAACGTCCTTTGTGAACTTCTGTGCCTGTTCGTGGGTCAAATCCTTAGCAATCCATTTTGCGTTAAGGCAAGCTTCGTTCATACCGATAAGACCAATGGTGGAGAAGTGGTTGTTGAAGGTGCCGAGGTAACGCTTGGTGTAGGGGTAAAGACCCTCATCCAAAAGTCTGGAAATAATATCACGCTTAATCTTTAAGGAGCGAGCGGCAATATCCATCATATGATCGAGTCTCTGATAGAATTCTTCTTCAGAATTTGCAATGTAAGCAATTCTGGGCATGTTAATGGTAACAACGCCGACAGAACCGGTGCTCTCGCCGCTGCCGAAGAAGCCGCCGGACTTCTTGCGAAGCTCACGAAGGTCTAAACGAAGACGGCAGCACATGGAACGAACGTCGCTGGGCTCCATATCGCTGTTGATATAGTTGGAGAAATAAGGCGTACCGTATTTTGCGGTCATCTCGAATAAGAGCTTATTGTTTTCAGTTTCAGACCAGTCGAAATCTCTGGTGATGGAGTAGGTCGGAATCGGATACTGGAAGCCTCTGCCGTTGGCATCGCCCTCAACCATGATTTCGATGAAAGCACGGTTCACCATATCCATTTCCTTTTTGCAGTCCTTATACTTAAAGGGCATTTCCTTACCGCCGACAATCGCGTTAAGCTCTGCCAAGTCTTTCGGAACGGTCCAGTCTAAGGTGATGTTGGTGAACGGAGACTGTGTGCCCCAACGAGACGGGGTGTTGACGCCGTAAACGAAGGACTGGATGCACTGTTTTACTTCCTTATAAGTGAGGTTATCTGCCTTAACGAAGGGAGCTAAATAGGTGTCGAAGGAGGAGAAAGCCTGTGCACCTGCCCATTCATTCTGCATAATGCCGAGGAAGTTTACCATCTGGTTGCAGAGAGTGGAAAGGTGAGCTGCCGGAGCGGAGGTGATTTTGCCCGGGATGCCGCCGAGGCCTTCCTGAATGAGCTGTTTTAAAGACCAACCTGCACAATAACCGGTGAGCATGGAAAGGTCATGAATGTGAATATCGGCATTGCGGTGTGCATCTGCGATTTCCTGGTCATAGATTTCGGAAAGCCAGTAGTTTGCGGTGATTGCACCGGAGTTGCTGAGAATCAAGCCGCCGACAGAATAAGTAACCGTGGAATTTTCCTTTACACGCCAGTCGGTAAGGTGCACGTAGTTGTCTACGATTTCCTTATAGTCGAGCACGGTGGACTTCATGTTACGGATTTTTTCACGCTGTTTTCTGTAAAGAATGTAGCCCTTTGCTACGTCTGCATAATCTGCGGTGATTAAAACATGCTCTACGCTGTCCTGAATATCTTCCACGCCGACAACGCCATTCTTTACCTTTTTCTCGAAATCTGCTGTAACCTTTAATGCCAGCATTTCGATGATATCCATATTATATTCTTTATTCTGTGCTTCAAAAGCCTTACGAATGGCTTCTGTAATCTTGGAAAGATTGAACTCGGCTTCTTTGCCGTCACGTTTGATGACCTTGTACATGTAGTGTTACTCCTTTTTTTATTTTTATTTATAGATTATTGTATTTAAATACCGCGAAGCTCCGTATGAGGAATGCTGGGCAGTAATATTTGCCTGAATTCTTCTAAAGTTTCTTTGCTGTATGCCGAAAGTCCGGATTCTAAGATGTCGCCGGCATCGCTAAAGCACTGTAAATAATAACGTTTCGCGCCTTTGAGCCACTCGGCGATACTTTTAAAATCTTCGGCGGTGTGGAGCTCTTTTACAACCGTGGTTCGGAACTCATAATCGACCGTGCCGTTTTTAAGAAGCTCTACGCTTCTTTCAATGCGTGTAAGGTCTAAATCCTTTACGCCGACCGTCTTTGCGTAGTTTTCTTTGGAATTTTTAATATCCATCGCTACATAGTCCAAAACCCCGCTGTGAAGGGCTTCTTCGAGACGTTCTGGCATATAACCGTTGGTGTCGAGCTTCACTGTAAAGCCTTTTTGCTTTATCTTTTCCATAAAAGAAAGAAGGTCTTTTTGCAGAAGCGGTTCGCCGCCTGTGAGGCAAACGCCGTCTAAAATACCCTCTCGCTTATCTAAGAATTTAAAAAACTCTTCTTCGCTCATAAAACTTTCGTGTTCGTGCCCCAAAACGAGCGATGCGTTTTGGCAAAACGGACAGCGCATATTGCAGCCGCTGGTGAACACGGTACACGCCACTTTACCGGGGAAGTCTAAAAGCGTTAATTTCTGTAAACCGCTGATATTTATGTTTGGTCTCTCCCCTCTTTTTCGTAGTGTGGGTATGATTATACCACCACTAAACGTAGTATGCAAGTAGTTTTTATGCCGAATTTCGCCACAAGATATTGTAGCATTTGTACATTTCTGCACAACCGAAATTTTAGACGTTTTGTTCATTTTCGTTCGGTATTCCGCATTGCTTCAAGGTTTTTGCCTTTTTTCTAAAACGCCCCTCTTTCTGCATATCGCACTATATATGGGGGTATATCTTGTGTATTTCGCAAATTGATTTTCAAAATTTGTTTTGCTACAATGGAATTATCATTTTATTAGGGGGAATATATAATGAAAAGAAAAAGCGAGCCCGAAGTCTTCACAGAGGAAGGTCGGATAAAAACAAAAAATCCATTTCGCTATTTCTTTGACACGCACGCAAAAGACGGGTATGTTCCGAATCGCGAGCTGATCCACTTTTCCACCGCTCTCGCCGGGCAAAACCTGACTTATAATCTAGTTGCCAACTGGATGTTTTATTTTTGTACGAATGTCCTTAAAATCAATCCTCTGCACGTGGGCATTATCACGTCCGTTTCGAGAATTTGGGACGGCGTCAACGACCCGATTGTTGGCACACTGATTGACAGAATCCCGCCGAAGAACGGCTCAAAGCTACATCGCTATCTCGGCAAATTGGCCTTAATCATCGGCGTGTTAACCGTGCTCCTGTTCTGTGACCCCGGCTTTAACGAAACCTTTTTAATTATTTGGGTTTTGGTTATCTATATCTTATGGGATATGACCTATTCATTCCAAGACGTTGCACTTTGGGGTACGCTATCCCTCATTTCTCCACATTCCAAAGAACGCACCCGTGCCTCCCAGTGGGTTACCATCGGTGCTTCCATCGGCGCCGGCATTGTCGGCATCATGCCGGCTCTTATGGATATTTCTTCGCGCATTGGTATGTCTGAAAAGACATTGTTCTTTATTTGTGCACTTGTTTTTGGCTTCGGCGGCGAAGCAGTTTCCATGCTTGCCCTCAAAACCAAGGAACGCATTGTGCATCCGCCGCAAGACGAAAAGGAATCCTTCTGGAAGCAGCTTGCAGAAATCCGCCACAACAAGATTTTAGTTGCTCTCATTTTTGCACAGACCCTCAGCGGTCTTAGCATCACCGTACCGTGGATTTACTTCTTTAAATACTGTGTCTCCTACCAAATCGGCGGCACTGTGTTAAACGGCGAAACCGCCATGCTGATTTTCACAATTATTTCGGGTCTGCCCGGCAGTCTTTGCATGCTGGTTGCCACAAAGCTCATGCAGAAAATGGGTGGTCCCAAGCGTGCGTTGATTTTTGCACAATTTACCGCAATCGGCATCCGCCTGATTTGCTTTTTCATCGGCTTCGACACCCTGCCGAAATTCTTTGCTGTCGCCTTACTTATGGCGGCTTCCTCTGTACCGACAGGCATCATGGGTATTGTAAACCGCTCCTTCCTCTGCGACTCCATAGACTATATGGAATGGAAAACCGGCAAGCGTACCGAAGGCATCGTCAGCTCCATGCAGAACTTTGTAGCGAAAATCACCTCGGCACTCCAGTCTCTTATCAACGGCTTGGTGCTCAGTGCTTTGCATTTCGACAACACCCTGCCCGGCATTACCGGTCAGCCGGCAGAATTCTACAAATGGCAGTGGCCGCTCTTCATTTTAGGTCCGGCAATCGGTGCTGCACTCTATCTTATTCCGATGCTTCTTTTGAAATATTCCGAAAAAGAACGCAAGGAAGTAGAAGACGCCTTGCAAAAAAAGCGTGATGCTGAAGCTCATGTAAACGAGGAAAAACCGCAGGAAGCGGAAGTTCCCGTAAAATAAACATTCCACTTTGATTTGTCTAATTCGGATGCAAACTTTAGGCTTTGCATCCGAATTTTTTGCTATTTTATATATTGTTTACAAAATATGCGTTGCTTTTCCTTGCAATATCTAGTATAGTTATTGGTATAATTTGTATTTAACAGAAAATAAACGAAAAAAAGGATTGGATATACATTATAAATGCAGCTCCCTGCAAGAAAGGAACAGCTATGAAAAAAGAATCTGCAGAAATTGCAAGTTACATGAAAGAAAAAGCCATTGTGAACCGCGAGAACAGCCAAATTGACGCTGACCTCTTTACAGAATACAATGTAAAGCGCGGTCTTCGCGACAAGAACGGCACAGGCGTTTTAGCCGGTCTTACCACCATTTCCGATATTAAATCTTATGAAATGACCCCTGAAGGCAAAGTACCCTGCCCCGGTGAGCTTCGCTATCGCGGCATCAACGTGCATGACCTCGTTGGCGGCTGCATTCGTGAAAAGCGCTTCGGCTTTGAAGAAGTGACCTATCTTCTCTTGTTCGGTCAGTTACCCAACAAAGCAGAGCTTGAGGAATTTAAAGACGTTATGTCTACCCTCAGAAGCCTGCCGACCAACTTCGTTCGCGATGTTGTGATGAAAGCGCCGAGCAAGGATATTATGAACTCCTTAACCAGAAGTATTTTAACTCTTGCCGCTTATGATGACAGCACGGGCATTATGACGCAGGAAAACGTACTGCGCCAGTGCTTAATGCTCATCAGTTGTCTGCCGATGCTCGCTGTATACGGCTATCAGGCATATAACCACTATGAAAAATACGACAGTCTCTATATCCACAGACCGGATCCGGAGCTTTCCACAGCGGAAAACATTTTAAGATTACTTCGTCCCGATATGAAATACTCTGCCTTAGAAGCGCAAGTTTTGGATATTGCCCTCATTCTCCATATGGAGCACGGCGGCGGTAACAACTCCTCCTTCACCACGCACGTGGTCACCTCCTCGGGCAGTGACACCTTCTCCGTAATCGCAGCAGCGCTTTGCTCCTTAAAGGGCCCCAAACACGGTGGTGCGAATATTAAGGTTGTGCAGATGATGCAGGATCTCAAAGAGCATGTTCCCGACGTACATGACGAAGGTGCCGTAAAGAATTACCTTGAAAAATTGGTCGGCAAGGAAGCCTTTGACCAGAAGGGTCTCATTTATGGTATGGGTCACGCAGTTTACTCTGTTTCCGACCCGAGAGCCGAAGTCTTTAAGGGCTTTGTAAAAGACCTTGCCGCAGAAAAAGGCAGAGAAGAAGACTTCGCCCTCTACAGCATGGTAGACCGCTTAGCGCCGCAGGTTATTGCCGAAAAGCGCAAAATTTATAAAGGTGTCAGCACCAACGTTGACTTCTACAGTGGCTTTGTTTACAGCATGCTCGACATTCCGCTGGAGCTTTACACCCCCATTTTCGCTATGGCTCGTGTGGTCGGCTGGAGCGCACATATGCTCGAAGAGCTTACCAACGTAGATAAAATCATTCGTCCGGCATATAAGAGCGTTTCTGAGAAAACCGATTATGTTCCGCTCGACGAAAGAAAGTAAAAATAAAAACCGCTGATGAAAACCAGCGGTTTTTTTATATAGTTTGGCACGCTTAGACTTTTTCGCCCGTGTCCGCTCTTAAAACGTTGCGGAACACTGCCGTATGTGTGGAGGAAATATGCTTGTCCATGTGCATGGAACCGAAATACCATTTCTTAAAGGTACAGGAATCGGAAAGTTCCTCAAAATAAGCGTTTAAGGCAGTCACGCGCAGGGAATCATAATCCTTGAGCTGTAAAAAGCCTTTAATGCGAAGGGGCGGCTCGTGGGTCACAACCAAATCCACCTTGTAGTTTTCTTTTGCAAGGGCGTGCGCGCCTTCCAAAAGTTCCTCACGGGTCGGAATTTCATCTCTCGACCAGCTGTCGCCTTCGGTTCTGATGTCGATGTCGGGGCTTTCGCCGCCGCCCATTGTAAAGATAGACATACCGTCTATATGGAACACCTGACCACGCATTAAATGGTAGAGGTTGCCGTAAATTTTCTGCGCCTTACCGCCGCAAAATTCGCTGACCTCGTAGTTTTTCAGTAAGTTAAAATTCTCGTGCGTACCGTCTATAAAGCAGATATTATATTTGCGCTTACCAAGCTGCTTTAAAAAGCGCTCTTCTTGCTTGTCGCCGTCCCACAGGAAGCCGAAATCGCCGCAAACGATTAAGGTGTCTCCCGATTTGAGGGCGCGAAGCTTTGCGGGAGAAAGTCTTTCTTTTTCCCCGTGTGTATCGCCTGTAATGTAAACCAAGCGGTTTCACTCCTCTGTTTTTCTCGTTGTCTTATTGCTATTATGCAAAAAATTTGTTATACTTGAGTATACACGTTTTAACGATTCTTTTCAAGGGGGTTTTACAGTGAAAAAGTTTTTTTCTTGTATTCTTTCACTGATTTTACTCATTTGTCCATTATTTGTAATTCCTTCCAGTGCCGCTTATAATGCCTCTTTAGAAACCTCGGCAGACATTGTTTTGCTCGTAAGTCTCGACAACGGCGCGGTCATTTTTGATAAAAACGGCGGCAAGGTTGCCGCACCCGCTTCTCTGACCAAAATCACCACAGCGATTTTAACCTTAGAGAATTGCAAAAACTTAGATGAAGTCATCACCATTAAGCAATCCACAATCAACGCCATCAGCGGTACAAACAGCTCCACAGCAGGACTCAAGCCCGGCGAGGAAATCTCGATTCGTAACCTGCTTTACTGCTTAATGGTCAAGAGTGCGAACGAAGCGGCCGTCGCCTTAGCCGATTATGTCGGCGGCGGAGATGTGAGCCACTTTGTCGATATGATGAACGAATTCGTACAAAAAATCGGCTGTCAAAACACGCACTTTATGAATCCACACGGCTTAGACCAAGAGGGGCACTACACCACCGCTTATGACCTGGCGCGCATTACACACTACGCCCTTTCTCTGCCGCTCTTCGTGGAAATCACCGACACTGCTCGCTATACGCTTCCAGCCAGCAACAAATCCGAAGAGCTGAACCTCTACACCACAAACTGGCTTTTGAATAATCAGTATAAAACATACTATTATAAATATGCACACGGTGTAAAAACCGGTACAACCGCAAACGCCGGTAAGTGCGTCATTTCGACCGCGCAAAAGGACGGTTACAATTATTTGGCGGTTGTCATGGGTGCACCTTATGAGGATGTAACCGGCGACGGACATCCCGACAACTGTGCACTTTTGGAATGCAAGAAAGTTTTCCAGTGGGCTTTTAAAAATTTACGTCTCACAAAGGTTTCCGACCCCACGCAGATTGTTACGGTTTCCGATGTAAAGCTTTCCAGAAACACAGACCATATTCGTCTCGTGCCCGAAACCGAAATCACGGCGCTTGTGCCTATTGGCAACAGCGAGAACAGTGTGCTCATTGAAGCCATTCCCGAGGAGACGCCAAAAGAAGTCAAGGCGCCCATTAAAAAAGGGGATGTGCTCGGCAAGGCGCGTATTCTTTACGCCGGAGATGAAATCGCCACGGTAAACTTAGTTGCCGCGGAGGATGTTTCTGTAAGTCCCCTCGCCTTTGTCGGCTATTCTATCAAATCGGTCTTTAAATCCAAAATCTTCTGCATTGTTTTTTCGGCGATTTTAGTGGTGCTTTTGGTTTATATTCTTTTGATTGTGAATCACAACCGTCAAAAGAAAAAGCGCAAACCCAAAACCATTAACAGCGTGCGCAATGTAAAATAAAACCTTTTCGGCATGTATAAAGCATCCCTTCGTGAGTTACACTAGCTTTGGAGGGATGCTTTTTGTATGTTTTTTTATCACTGTTAAAAGCTTTTTTGGTCGGTGGTCTCATTTGCCTTTTGGGACAGATTCTTTTAGATTATACGAAGCTCACACCGGGAAGAATCCTTGTCACCTTTGTAGTTTCTGGTGTAGTTTTAGGCGGCATCGGTCTTTACCAGCCGCTTGTGGATTTTGCCGGCGCAGGCGCAAGCGTCCCGCTGTTCGGCTTCGGAAATACCCTTGTGCAAGGTACGAAGGAAGCCATTGCACAGGACGGTCTGTTAGGCGTAGTCACAGGGCCTTTAAAAGCCGGCTCCGCCGGTATCATGACCGCCATTCTCTCCGGTCTTGCCGTTTCCTTCTGTGCAAGGCCCAAAAGCAAATAAAGAATATGCAAAAGAAAAAGCGCAGCCGAAACGGTTGCGCTTTACTTTTTATTTTAAAAGATGTTTCTCTCTTATTTTGTAACCTCAGATACAAAATCATTGTCGCAGCAAGAGCAGGAAACATAGTTTTCAGCATCGTTACCGATTACAACACGTTTGCTGTCTACATATTTCTTAACGAGTGCTACAACACCGATAACGGCACCTGCAACAGCTACGATAACAGCAATCATCTTTAAAACTTTTTTCATAAGAAAACATCCTCCTTATTTATTTATGGTTTACTCTAATTATACCTATAAAGCACCAAAAAGTCAATGGACAAAATAAAAACATTTGACAATTTGACGAAAGCGTGCCGTTTATTTTAACGTGCACACAAAGCACGCCCAGCCGTTCTCTTCGTGGCGTTCTTTAATTTTAAAACCGTTGGCAAGAAGCGAAGCCGCAACCTCATCGGCGCGCTCGTCGATAATGCCGGAGCTGATGAAAACGGAATCCTCTTTCATGAAGGCACCGACCTGAGATGCAAAAAGCATAACCACATCGGCAACAATATTGGCAACAACGACGTCGAATTTGCCACTGACTTTATCCGCGAGGTTGCCCTCTAAAACCTTATACTGCGGCTCGGTAAAGCCGTTCTTTACACCGTTTTCCTTGGCGGTTTTGACAGCTAATTCGTCAATATCCACGCCCACGGCAGAGCCTGCACCCAAAAGGAGGGCTGCAATGGAGAGAATACCACTGCCACAGCCTGTATCGAGCACGGAGCAACCGGGGGTAATATATCTTTCTAAGGTTTCGAGGCAAAGACGGGTGGTGTCGTGGCCACCTGTGCCGAACGCGAGACCCGGTTCAATATTTAAAACCGCGCGGTGCTCTTCGTTTTCATCGAGCGGAATCCAAGCCGGCTGAATGCGAAGCTTTTCGCCTATAAGCATGGGTTTAAAATACGCCTTCCAGTTGTTTTCCCAATCCTCATTTTTGCACTGTGCGGAGTGGATTTCACTGGGGATGCCCGCCGCGTTATAGCGTTCTCTTAAAAACGCAATCGCTTCGGTGGGATTTTCCTCCTGCGGGATATAAAGGTGCACAAGACCCTTTGTGCGGTCTTTTTTCAGCAAATCCTCGTCGATGAGGTCGATGTTTGCAATCTCCCAAGCCTCTTCCTCTAAGTGACGGTAATCCTCAATATAAATGCCGTAAGGCACTGCCATATTCGCAATGTCTGCCGCTTCGTCAATATGCTCAGCGGCGATTTCAATTACAATTTCGGTCCAATCCATAGTCTATCCTCTCAATATTTATTATGTACTTTTTCACAGAAGCAAAGCATATCCTTGACCTGCAATTCCGTGCCGTCATCTAAAACCGCTTTGCCGCTCATTTTGCCAAATACCTGATGCTGATCGGTCAAAATGAATTTGACATCGAGCTTTGCCGCGCGGTCTAAAATCGGTACAAAATCCATTTCAAATCGGTCATCACTCGAAGTGATTTTCCACGGCTTCAAATAGGAATCCGACGGAATGCAAAACGTGATGTCCTCGAGTTTATGCCCTACACCGTCATAGAAAATCATGTTTTCGGTTGCCGCCTTGGTATTGCCGAAGCCGTAGCCGATGTTAAAGCCGAAGGGCTTGCCGTCAATCACGGTATTGCCCGAGCCCCAGTACCACGTGTTATCATAGGTCCAAACACCTCTGCCCCAATCCAAAGTGGCAAAATCGGTTTCGGGGTCAAAGCGTAAAACCTCATCCCCAAATCGTGCCGTACCTTTGACGCGCATACAGTTGATTTTTTGATTATAATAAAATGCCTTGGGGTCTTCCTTCCACGGTGTCGCAATCACCATAGTATCCATGGGCGGCTGACTCAGCTCCAATTCGCAGGAAAGGGGCTTGCCCTCATAGAAATCTTTAAAATAGCAGGAGATGTGGCGTTTGCCCTCGCATTTTCGGAAAATGAGGGACAGGCGTTTATCCTCATATTGCACGTCACCCTTTTCACTGGTCGGCGGCATATGAAGCTTGCCCATCGGGAACGGCTTTAAAATCGTTTCGGTGTGTTCCCAAGGTTCCTTTCTAAAATCCAGAAACGAAACCGACTGCAAGCCGATATAGCCGTCATCCGATATGGTAAACGCCAAGGCAAAATCCTTGCTCATAGCAAGATAATAATCCCACTCTTTGATGCGAAACTTTTTCGCCTTGATATCCTCACGGTTATAAATCTGTACCAGCTGTCTGGACCAGCCTGGCTCTTTGAGTGTACCGTTGACTGTTAAAAGTTTTTGCACTTCTGTAACTTCGTGATTGCGCATACCATAATCCTCCTATTCGATTTTAAAAGGCTTTTTGAGCCTTATTTTTCTAAATTCACCTTTTTCGTCATATCCCCAAGGGCGTGATTATACATCTTGCGCTCATCGAGTGCCCAAAGTCTGTTGGTGAATGCACCCGGCTGTACAGCGCCGACCGCTTCCTTGATTTGGTAAACCTCAGCATCCATGTTATCCAAAATGGAGAGAAGCTCCGCTTCTAAGAAGGCAGGCTTTACCGCCGCGCCGTATTCGGGGTTGCCGTGGTGTGAAAGGAGCATATGCTGTAAAAGCACGCTCTTTTCATGTGGTGTGCCCAAAACCTGTTCCGCTTCGGAAACATACATAGCACCCTTTACGAGATGCCCGATGAGATTACCCTCAGCCGTATAGCCGGAAGCAATGCCGCTGTTGCCGACATTATATTCCATGGTTTTGGCAATGTCGTGGAGAATGGCGCCACCCAAAAGCAAGTCGGCATCGACAAAGGGATAAACCTTGCAAACGCCCTCGCAAAGACGAACGATAGAAAGCGTGTGGAGCAAAAGGCCGCCGCGAATGGCATGATGCAGTTTAAACGCCGCCGGCCATTTGAGCATATCCTCTTTGTGCTTATCTAAGAGATAAAGCACCAGCTTTTTAATATCTTCATCCTGAAACTGCTGTACGCAGTCCAATAAGCTGTTAAACATATACTGGCTGTCATAATCCGCACTGCGGACATAATCCTCAATGCGCACATTGTCAGTGCTTCTGACGTGACGGATTTTTTCTACGCGAAACTGGTCTGCACCGTTGTACTGAGAAATTGTACCACGCACCTTAACGAGAGACTCCGTCGGAAATTCGCCGTCTACAGCGACATTGTAATCCCAATATTTTGCAGAAATTTCTCCCGAAGCATCCGAGAGGGTTAAATCTAAATAATCCTTACCCTTGGCGGTCACTTTCTTGTCGGACTTCGTAATCATGGCGAAGCCCTCACACTGACCGAACTGGTTAAGCGGTGTAAAATTCATAACTGTATAGCCTCCTATTCTGCTTTTCAGTATACCATTTTTCTCCCCTTTCGTAAACCGCTTTTCGGGAAATCGCAAAAGAAAAAAGCACCGTATTTTTTACGGTGCTTTCTGCATTTTTAATTTTTACATTGCGCGATCTAATAAAGCAACATCGAAGGCATCTACAGCGGTGTCTCCGTTAAGGTCGGCGGCAATCAAAGCCGCGCCGTCTACAGCAACGAAATGATTCTGTGCCGCCATTTGCAAAAGGGCTTGATAATCCGCAAGATTGCAGTTGCCGTCTACGACAATATCGCCGTATTTGCTTTGGTAGGCATCCCCTGTTTTATAATCGGGCAAATGACAAACGCTCGGCATATCCCGATAAACGGGAATGCGGAACACACGGGCACGTGCTAAATTCCCCGAGATGCTCGCCATCATGTTATAACGGCTCTGTGCATCTTTATAAATGGAATCCACATTCGTTTTTTGCGGTTGCTCCTTCGAGAGTGTGAATTTTTGCGCGTAATAGCTCTCCTCGAGAGCCTTGTCCCCTGCAAAGACGAAAAGTCGTTCTTCGGTCATGGCATTTCTGGGGTCCATGAAATAAGCAAGGGCTTCTTTGGTAAGGCCGTATGTGCCATCCGCCTGTGCATTCCCTGTGCGGTAAGAGGCGGGGAAGCTGGCATCCAGTCGATTTTTCTGCGCGGATTGTTCTAATTCGAGGGCTTCATCAAAGGTGATGCCCATATCGTAAAATTCAAACTGCCAGTTCGGATATTTCGCGGCAATGCCCTCCAAATACGGCTTGTACATCAGCGGACATTCGGGAAGCTTGGTCGGCTTCGCTCTTAAACGGAACACATAAGGCTTCGACACGCCGCCTGCCTTGTGCTCCGCCGTTTCGCGGACACGAACGAAGAAATATACTTCCTCTTCGGTGGGGAGGGCAAAGTGGTTGCTCGTTTGCCAGTTGGTCACCGAGGAACTGCGTTTTTGCGTGCTGTAGCCGTATTCTAACTGTTCCTGCGGCTTCGAGGGCAGAGAAGCATTTACTACGGCTTCCTTCCCCTGCTTTGTCACGGAAGAAATGGTCGGCACAGCATCAATATAGGCATCTCTGTCACCAGCTACCTTGACAACGCCCGGTGCAAACAGCATGGTAGAGCTTGCCACCTTGCGGAATGGAGTGGCATTACCCGGTAAGGTATAGCCCTCCAGCCAGATGCCTTGTTCATCGGGAACAGCCGCCTTTACGGTGATTTCTTTCAGCCACGAACCACCTCTGTAGGCTTCGTCGTCGGAATCTGTTACATAGATTTTGGAAATGAGGCCGGTTGCTACATCATAGGAACAGCCCCACAAGGTGATCGCGTGACCCGTTGCACGGGTTGGACCTTGCTCACGGAGCACCGACAGAGCGGATGCGCCGTAATGAAGCTGTGTAATAATCGTTTTCGAAAAGCTTTCGTGATTATAGAACGGGGAATCCGGATAATAGAGGCCGGACTCTTCATCGATAAACGGAAAACTATCCCTATAATTGCCAACAATCGGATAATGATTGACCGCATCCAAAACGGACCAAGTGCCATTGTGTTCAATATTCGGTAAATAGCCGCCGCTGTTCGGCTTCACAAGGTTGCTCGGTTTACCGCTGAGGGTGTTGCCTGTAAAATACCAAGCGAGACCCTGCATAGGGTCAAAGCCCTCGGCGGGGTCCCAAGATGTACGGAAATTGTCGAAAATACGCTGTACGTCACGCTCATAGCCCACGGTGGAATTGGCACCGGTTTTGTCGCAGACATCTAAATACCAAGCGAGCAAATTTGAGGATGCCGCTGCCCAGCAAAGGTTCCAGTCATTTTGGAAATTCTTATTGGCATCGTACCAGCCGCTTTCCTTAGTAACATAAGGTGCAAAAAGCGTAGCGGTTTTGCCGTCAGCGCTGAGGGTCAAACGGTCCTCCAGTGTCGGCACGGAAAAGGTATAGGGCACATCAGCAGGGGTTGTCGGGAAATAAGGGTCGATTTTTAAAAGCTCGTCATTCGCTGTTTCGCCCATTGCCCACGCAGGAAGTGCCATCGAAAAAATCGAAAGCAGCATGGTGAGCATCAGGCAGAAGCTCCCCACCTTTTTGCCTATCGTTTTACCTTGTTTTTTGATATGATTCATTCTGTATCCTCCGACCTATTTTAAGGTATACGCCTTGAGATTGTGTAAAAATTAACATACTTCTGAGCCTAAGTCAAGCGATTTCTAAAAAATTCAAATAATGTTAAAAAAAGCTGTTTCGCTTTTCTAGAGCAAAACAGCTTTTCGAAACTTAAAATTATAACACGCAAGACGCGTGACGGGTAACATGACAGCCGACATTCACGGCAACGGGCAAACCGGCAATGTGGGTCGGTGCGGCTTCAATATTGACGGCAAGTGCCGTGGTTTTACCGCCGAAGCCCTGCGGACCGATATTCGTTTCGTTGACGCGCTTTAAAAGCTCCGCTTCCATTTCTGCATAAAATGGGTCCTCATTGCGCTTCGATACAGCGCGGCAAAGGGCCTTCTTAGCAAGATAAGCACAGCTTTCGAAATCGCCGCCGATGCCGATGCCCAAAACCATGGGCGGGCACGGATTACCGCCGGCATCCTTGACCACCTGCAAAATCCAATCCATAATATCTTCCTTGGAAACGCTCGGGGTCATCATTTTCAGCTGACTCATATTTTCACTGCCGAAGCCCTTGGGTGCGGCGGTAAGCTTAATCTTATCGCCGGGAACAATTCTCAAATGAATCACTGCCGGGGTATTATCGTTGGTATTCACTCTGCGGAGCGGGTCACTAACCACGGATTTACGCAGAAGACCTTCGGTATAGCCCTTCGCTACGCCGCGGTTTACTGCCGCCTCAAAATCACCGCCGACCAGCTGTACTTCCTGCCCAAGCTCTACAAACAGCACCGCCATGCCGGTATCCTGGCAAATCGGAATATCGAGTTCTTTCGCGGTGTCGGCATTTTCTAACAGGGCGCCCATAATTTTTTTCGGCAGTTCTTCGGTTTCATTTTTTTCGCCGCACTGCACGCAGGATAAAAGGTCACAGGGCATTTCCTTATTCGCCTTTATAAAAAGAGAGGCAACCGCCTCTTCGATTTCTTTCACATCAACTGTACGCATGAACATCCTCCCAAATGGTTTTAACTGTATGTATTATACCGCATTTACGGTTGCGGGGCAAGTTGGATTTTGAATTTTTTGTCGGATAGAAAGAGGCATCGTCACAAAGCAGAAACGCCATGCTTTGCGTATCTACCTAAAGATTGTATATAACCGCTTACAAAAGCGAGCGGATAATATCCGCCCCTACGGTAGGTCTAAAAAGCCATATCGTTTAGGCAAACAAAAAAACAGACCGTCTAAAAGACAGTCTGTTTCGGTTTTATTTCTTTTTAGAATAGGAATTTCTTCTGTTGCCTTCGTTTGCTCGTTTGAGGTCGGACATTTTTTCGTCGCTAACCTGTTTAAAGCGCGCCATCATATCCTCGAAGGACTGCGGCTCTTCACGGCGTTCATTCCCTTTCCAAACGTTGGGGGTTCCGCGCTTCGGACGTCTCTGCGGTCTGTCGCCTCTGTCGCCGCGGTCACCTCTATCTCCCCTGTCGTTTCTTTCGCCTTGGGGACGTGCCGGCGGATCCATCGCCTTTTTAATAGAAAGGCTAACCTTTCCTTCGGGCGTAACGTCTAAAACCTTGACCTTAACCGTTTGATTTTCTTTAAGATACTCGTGGATGTCACTGACATAGCTGTGTGAAACTTCGGAGATATGTACCATACCGGTCACGTTGTCCGGCAAGCTAACAAAAGCACCGAAATTTGTAAGTCCTGTCACCTTACCCTCAAGAATTGCGCCTACTTCTACCATTGAAGCATAGTCCTCCAGTGAGCTACTGAAAATTAGTTGCTCGGTGTAATATCATAGTATACCTTTTCATTCGGCATAACATAGCCTAATTTCTCTCTGGCAACGCGTTCGATGTATTCTTTCTCGTCGCCGCCGTCCACAACAGACTGTAAGCGTTCATTTTCTGCCATTTGCGCTTCATAACGTGCGTGGACCTCTGCCTGCTCTTTTTCTTTTTCACGAATGTCAATCGTTGCGCTAACAAAGCTAATAAGAAAATACCCTACTGCGAGCAGCAGAGCCAAAGACAGAATGAAACTATGCTTTGGTTTCATTTTAGTTTTCTTTTTTGCCTTCTTTGCCATTTTTTCTAACTTCGCTTTCCTTCCCCTTTGCAGGATTCGTTTTCGCAGACTTCATATTATGTTGATTATACAACAATCCATGTAGATATTTCAAGTGAATTTTTGATTTTTTTATGGAAAATTGTGCTTTTTTCTCTGCTTTTTTTGCCTTTTTCAAGAAAAGCCGACGAAAAGGGACAAAGATTCGATGAAATAAGCGTTTAGAGCCTGTCGCAATTTTAGAAAAAGACCTTTTTAAAAAGGCGACAATCCGTTCAAAAAAGGTGGAAAGCAGGGTGCCGAGTGTCACAAAATAAATGAGGAAACCCAAAAGCTCGCCAAGCAGAACATAGGCGCGCACACTGCCCCCTGTGACCGTGAGCAGAAAGAGAAATGTCGCCACTGCCGCGGCAACGGTGTAAACAAGGTCAAACACGAAAAAGACCTTTTTAGAATCGGAACAAAGAAGCCGAAACAGACGCAAAACGTCATAAAAAATACCGATTAAAAAACCGAAGCCTAAAGAGAGCGCAAAGATTTTACTTTGCTCCCCCATGTTCAATATATAGGTCATCAGCGGAACATCCTACTGAAAATCGAGCCTTCTTTGGGCTTTTGGGTTTCGGAATAAACTAAGGCAGAGATTTCGCCGTCCACTGCCATTTCTCCCATTTCGAGGCTCAGGCGGCTGATGTGCAAATCTGCCCCCTTGATGGTCAAATCCCCAAGCTCTGTAACTAAAGAGATGCTCTCTTCGTCAAAGGTGTCCACATCCTTAACCCCCGAAAGCGTTAAGTGGTGTCTGTCCTCTAATACTGCGTTGTGCGGTGCTTTGATGCCTTGTAAGCTGTTATCCGTCATAAAATAAACCTCCTTTTCCCTACATCTTTATGCAGTCGGAAAAGGAGGTATGCCGTTTTATTCGATTGTGAAGCGCAAACTTATTTCATTTCGCGTAGCCAGACGCCGTCCGCCTTGATTTTCTCGATGCGGTCGCCGGTAACATAATACACATCCCTCGAAATATCCATCATGGCACGGTCATTCATGGAATCGGTGTAGAACTCGTCGATTTCCTGCTCGCCGTAACGGGCATAGAACGCCGGAACTTTATTTTCTTTGTAGCAGATTCTGCCGATTTCGCCGGTCTTTAAATCCACTTCACTGCCGATAAAATTCTTTACGCCGATGCGCGCGCAAATATCCGAAAGCATAACCTCGGGGCAAGCCGAAACGATGACGTCATCTTCCTTTTGAATCTTCAAATAGAAATCCTTCATCTTTTTTTCGTGCTCATCCCAGAATTCCTTAATGTCTTCCTGAATATGCGGCAGCTGGAGACAGCATTCCTTGAGCATATAGCTGTATTCGTTTTTTACATCCTCAATCGTAACCTTACCGAGCTTATAGCGAATAAAGCCCTCGCCAAATTTCGGAATATATTTTGTAATGAGCTTGGGTTCTTTTTTTAAGTAATACAGAAAGATATCGACGCCGCTTTCGCCGTCATAAATCGTACTGTCAAAATCAAATACGCGCATAATCCACCTCATGGAGTTTTTTCTTTTTATACTACCATTATTCCCCCGCTTCGTCAAGAAAGACACCGAAAAATCAAAAATTTAAAGTGTTTCCTTTTCTGTCTGCGAAACGGCACGTAAAAGCCGACTTTTTCCTTTAAAATCTAAGAAAAATCTGTTGTTATTCAATTAACGATATGATACAATAGATTGGTATGTAAATTTAAAAGCAGGTGAGCACATGTCAAAATATTCCGACCGTGCCGTGGAGCTGTTTAAGAGCGGCTATAACTGTTCTCAATCGGTTTTTGCGGCGTTTTGTGATAAATTCGATATGCCCGAGGAGCTGGCGTTAAAAGTTTCGGCAGGTCTCGGCGGCGGTGTCGGCAGAATGCGAGAGGTTTGCGGTGCGGTTTGCGGCACAGCGCTTTTAGCAGGCATGGTGCACGGTGCAACCGACGGCGCAGACAGAGAAGCGAAGGCCCTCACCTATAAAAAGGTGCAGGAAATTGCAGAGGAATTTAAAAAAACGAATCCTTCTATTATTTGCCGAGAGCTGTTGATGCTTTCTAAAACCCAACCCATTACCAGCACCCCCGATGCACGTACCCCGGCTTATTATAAAAAACGACCCTGCGCGCAAATTGTCGAAGATGCGGCAAAGGCGGCAGAAAAAGTCTTATTTTCAAACGAAGAGGAGTAAACACTATGCAAATGGAAGCTTTTGTAAAAGCAGGAGAAAATCAGGTTTCTATCGGCAACGGTTATATTGTTCGTGTGTTTGAGCTGACAAAAGACGGCTCTTTTCGCACATCTTTTATCCGTAACTGCCGTTTAGAAGAGGAAGCAGACCTCGTTTTCGGTGCCTGCTCCGAAGAATTTGTTCTTCGCTTTATGAACGGCAAAAAGAAGGTTGCCACATTAAAGGCTTCAATGCTCCGCGTTGCGGACATTTTAGCAAACGAAGCAGACGGTAAAAAGCGTCTTGAAATCCGTTTTGAGCCTTATAAGGCACTCGGTGTTACCTATACGGTGTCCCTCTTCTATGAAGCCACAAACGACAAGCCTTATCTTTACAAGACCTTGCGTCTGGCTTCTTCCGATAGCAGCGTAATGCTCGACTCCATTGACACGGAATTTATTTCTCTTCCGCGTGACCTCAAACAGAAGTGGAGCCGCCCCGATATGGACGAAGCATACCTCAGCAAATACCACTCTGCGCTCGGTCAGCCGATTTACTTAAACGGTATGTATTTCGGTAACGAATTCCCCGCCAACGATAATAACATCGAAGACGGCATTGCCCATATCACCTATTATTCCGGCAAAGCGCTTGCAGACATCAACACCGAAAACGGTGCCTACTGCACTTGGAAAACCGTAGTCGGTGCGGCAAGAAGTCTCGAATACGAAGTCATTCGTGCCGACTTTTTAGAATATATCCGCGATATTTCTCAGCCGATTTATTTAAGAACCCAGTATAACTCCTGGTTCGACCACATGCTCGACATCAATAAGGACAACATTCGTGACTCTTTCTTTGAGATTGAAAAAGAATTAACTGCCACCCGTGTTGCTCCGTTACATTCCTATGTTGTGGATGACGGTTGGACAGACTATGACAAACCCTTCTGGTGCTTTAATGAAAAGTTCCCGAACGAGCTTTATGAAAGCTCTGCACTCGCGAAGCACTTCGCTTCCGATTTTGGTCTTTGGCTCGGCCCGCGCGGCGGCTACAACTTAAAAACTTATCCCTTTGCCAGACGTATGCAAAAGGCAAAAATGGGCGGTGCAAACCGTCAGGCAAAGGATGTCTGCACCGCAGACCACCGCTATATTCAGAATCTTTCAAAGCTCTTCCTCGATTATATGAAGCGCTTTGACATTAACTACTGGAAATTAGACGGCTTCCTTTTGAAGTCCTGCCACTCCAAAAAGCACGGTCACCCTACCGGCGGCTATCGTGATATTTATTGCTTTACCGACCACTGGGAAAACTGGACCCGTCTTTTAAAAGAGATGCGTGATGCACGCACCAAGGAAGGCAAATCTCTTTGGATTAACCAAACCAGCTACTGCAATGCCAGCCCGTGGTACTTACAGTTCTCGGAGAGTCTTTGGCTTCAAAACTGCACGGATATTGGTTTCTTAGACAAAACAGACAGCGGTGAAGAAATGAAAGGTGCAGACTTTGACCGTATGCTTACCTATCGTGATGACCGTTATTTTGACTTCATCGAAACGCGTGCTTATCAGTTCCCGCTTTCTAACATTTACAACCACGAACCGATTTACGGTAACACAGCAGAAATCAAGATGACGGATGATGAATTCCGTAAATACTTATATATGATTGCAACACGTGGCACAGCATTTTGGGAGCTTTACTACAGTTTCAATATGTTCAATAAAGCGAAGTGGCGCATCAATGCCGACGTACTTAGATTCTTAAAGGAAAATTTCCACATTTTAAGAAATGCAAAACTGCTCGGTAAGTCGCCCAAGACCGGTTCTCCCTACGGCTATTCCGCATGGGACGGCGCAGAGGGTATTCTCTCTGTGCGTAACCCCTTAAACAGACCGCAGTCTTTCTCGGTTACTTTAGACAGACTCATCGGCGTTGCAGAAGATGCAAATGATTTGACCTGTGCTGTGATTCTCCCCTACACCGAATCCGCAGAAGAAAAGCATTACACTTACGGTGACACATTTACTGTCGAGCTCGAACCGCATGAAGTACGTATTTTACGCTTCGGCAAGGGCGAAACAGAAGCACCTGTTTTAGAACATGTCAATACCTTGGATGACCGTCACGTGCTTTTGAGCTTTGATAAGCATGTCGTTCCGGTAAGCTTCCCCGAAGGCTATACTTATGAGCTTCTAGAAAACTACAGCGATATTTTAATAACGCTTCCCGAAGCCTTAGAACCCGCAACTGCAAAAGAAGCCTTGGCGCAGATTTTCACAGCTCATGTTCGTGATATTTACGGTAATGAAGCCGCTATCACCGCTGCGGCAAGCTATCATGTAGACCATAAGCTTGAGACAGAAATGGTGCTCGGCAAGGAAGATTTCACCGTACATATGCGCGTAGACAACGCCCCCAAAGATTGTATTCTTTGGGCACAGGGCAGTGAGCTTTCCGCCACCTTACAGAACGGCAAGCTTGTATTCAACTGCAAGGGCTTAAAGGTACGCTCCGACGACACCGTAGCGGAGCATCGCTTTGCACGTGTAGACTTAGTTCGCGAAAAGAACGGTATGCTGAAAATCTATGTAGACGGCACCCTTTCCGGCGGTGCTTACGATGAAAAGCATCTCTTCGAATATTTGGACTTCGGCGAAGTCAAGAAGCATGACAGTGTTTCCGAATTTACCGTTTATGACCGTGCACTCGCCTTTGATGAAGTGAAATAACCGGCGGAGGGCTGAACTTTGTGTAAAGTAGAATCCAAAGAAATGCGTTCCCCGTTCTGCTGTCCGAACTGTGGCAAGCCGCTTTTTAAAACGGAAAGTGGTCTGCACTGTACAAACGGACATTGTTTTGACCGCGCCAAAAGCGGCTACTATAATCTTCTGCTCCCCCAAAAGGGCAAGCAGAAATTTCACGGTGACAATCCCCTTATGGTGAATGCGCGCCGCGATTTCTTAGAAAAAGGCTACTACGCGCCTCTGCGCGAAGCCTTGATGCAAGCCGTGCAGAGCTACGGCAAAGCCGGTGGCCTTATCCTCGACTGCGGCTGTGGTGAGGGCTATTATACGGCAGGCGTAGTTTCCGCCGTCGGCGATAAAATGCAAATTGCAGGCATTGATATTTCCAAAAATGCCGTAGCGCTTGCCGCCAAAAAAAGCAAAACCGCCGCCTTTGCGGTCGGCTCAGCATTTCACCTGCCCTTAGAGGACAACAGCGTGCAAATGCTCTTGCAGATTTTCTCCCCGCACTGTATGGAGGAATTCGGCAGAGTGCTTCAAAAAGACGGCATTTTTATAGAAATCTTCCCGGGCAAGCGGCATCTGTTTGATTTAAAAGCCGCCGTCTATGATGAGCCTTATGAAAATGCGCCGACGCCCTTTGAAATCGAAGGCTACGAGCTTTTGGAATCCCGACATTTGGAAAACAGAATTGAGCTTTCCTCCAATGCCGATATAGAAAATCTTTTTAAGATGACCCCCTATTACTATAAAACGGGTAAAAAAGAGCAGGAACGTTTAGAGAAGCTCGAATCTCTTTCGGTACAAACCGATTTTCATTTACTCGTTTATCGAAAATTGCAGTAAAATATCGCTTCTTGCAGTTTTGCTTCTTTTTTAGTATAATGGAGCTGTGAAGTATATAAAAATATCGTCACGTTTCGGTGGCGAAAATGGAGATGGATAGATATGGAAGAAAAGAAAAAGGTAAGAGTCACCATTGGTGGCATCAGTTATTCTTTAATTACCGACGAAACCGCAGAATACACCCACGAAATCGCAGAGGAAATCGACACCCACATGAAAGAACTCATGGGTTCGAATCCCTTTATTTCCTCGAATCAGGCAGCTGTGCTTCTCGCTATCGAATATATCGACAAGGCAAAGAAAGCAGAGCAGCTTGTGGAGACCTACCGTTCTCAGATTAAGGATTACTTAAAGGATACCTCTGAGATGCAGACCGAACGCGATTTCTATAAGCGTGAGCTGGATAGACTTCGTACAGAAGAAAAAGCAAAATCCGACCAGATCAACTTCTTCACTCAGCCTGAAGAAAAGGTAGAAGTCAAAGCAGAAGTTAAAGTAGAGAAAAAAGCAGAAAAAGCAGAAGAAGCAGAAGAAGCTCCTGTAGCACCCAAAAACGATGATGCAGAATAAAGAAATTTTAGCCCCCTGCGGCAGTGAGGAAGCCTTAGTTTCCGCTGTCCGCAGTGGTGCAGATGCCGTTTATTTCGGCTTAACCGATTTTAATGCGCGTAAAAACGCGTCAAACTTCGATCAAGAAGCGCAGTACCGTGCGGCACAGCTTTGCCGCCTCTACGGCGTTAAAATTTATATTACGCTCAATACTCTTTTAAAAGACAGCGAGCTTGCCGCATTTCGGGAGGCTCTGAAAAGCGCCTGCTCACTCGGAGCAGACGCTATTATTTTGCAGGATTTAGGTGCGATTCGCTTAACACGCACCGTTTGTCCTGCCCTGCCGCGCCACGCTTCGACCCAGCTTTCGGTCGGAACAGCCGCAGGGCTTCATCTTTTAGAAAAGATGGGCTTTGAACGTGCTGTGCTCCCCCGTGAGCTTTCCTTAAACGAAACCAAGGCTGTAAGACAGCAGGTGCAGTTGGAATTTGAAAGCTTTGTGCACGGTGCCCTTTGCATGTGCGTTTCGGGGCAATGCTTACTCAGCGCCATGTTTGGCTCCAGAAGCGGCAACCGTGGTCTGTGCGCCCAGCCCTGCCGTCTACCCTTTGCCGCCGAAAACGGCACAGGGCACGATTTGAGCTTAAAGGATTTATCCCTTTTAGAGGATTTGCAAACCCTTTCCGATGCCGGTGTGCTCTCCTTCAAAATTGAGGGCAGAATGAAGCGTCCCGAATATGTTGCCGCGGCAGTCACAGCCGCCAAAGAAAGCTTGGACGGCACTTATACCCAAAAACGCAAATCCGATTTGGAAGCCCTCTTTTCTCGCTCTGGATTTACCAAGGGCTATTTTGAAGAAAAGCTCGGGCGCGCCATGTTCGGCACAAGACAAAAAGAAAATGTGCAAAGCGCGACGACAGAACTGTTAAAATCTTACGCAAAGCTCTATGAAAAACCGCAAGGTGTACGCAAAATCGACTTTTTCTTCACTGCAGAGCCTGTAAAGCTCGCAAGCCTTACTGCGACGTGCTGTGGAGAGCAGGTTACGGTGTTCTCCGAAATGCCCTGTGCGGTTGCCGAGCACCGCGCCTTAGATGCGGAATCGGTACAAAAACAGCTCAAAAAATGCGGCGGAACCGTCTTCTATGCAGGCGATATAGCCTGTGAAATCAAGGAAAATCCCGCGCTCCCTGTCTCCTCTATCAATGCGATGCGTCGTGCGGCATTTGAAACCTTAGAAAGCCGATTCACTGCAAAAGAAGTCTTAGAAGTAAAGCCGTTTAACTTTACTTTTGAGCCGCATATAGCAGGCGTGCCGAAACGATATATTCGTTTTCGAGATGTAAATGCTATCCCCGAAAACGTAAAATGCGACAAAATGTTCCTGCCGCTCGCCACAAGCAAGTCAAAATTAGAACAATTCGGCGCCGGTGTTTATCTGCCGCGCGGTCTTTTCGGCACGGAAGAAAAAATCAAAAAACAGCTTTTGGAAAAGCAACCGCCCTACGCGCTTTGCGACACTTTAGATGCCGTAGCAATCTGTCTTGAATGCGGTATTCCAGTGATCGGCGGTCCGTTTTTGAATCTCTTTAACACCCTTGCGTTAGAAGAAGCCGCTAACCTCGGTGTTGAGGAAGCGACACTCTCCTTTGAATGTACGCTGTCTCAGGTGGAAGCACTGGGCGGCAAGCTCCCCCGTGGGCTTTGCATCTATGGGCGCACGCCTTTAATGCTAACAAGAAACTGCCCCATTAAGAACGGTAAAACCTGCCAGGAATGCGGCAGAAAGAGTGTACTGACCGACCGAAAGCACATGGAATTCCCTGTAAGATGCGAAAACGGCTTCTCCGAAATCTTTAATGCCCAGCCGACCTACATGGCAGACCGTCTGCGTGAGGTTCGGAACGTGGATTTCCACCTGTTTGACTTCACAGTTGAGACTGAAACAGAAATAGAGGCAATTTTATCCGCTTATGACGAACAAAAAAAGCCCGTGGGTGCTTACACACGCGGACTTTACTACAGAGGTGTAGAATAATGGAAGTTTTAAAAATTAAAAAAGTATCTCCGCAGGCGATTGTCCCTCAGCGTGCCACCGAAGGCAGTGCAGGGCTTGACCTTTGCGCCTGCATCGACGCGCCCCTCACCTTAGCGGGCGGCGACACCGCGCTGATTCCGACCGGCATTGCCATTGAGATTCCCTCCTGCGGCTACGGGGCCTTTGTGTTCCCCAGAAGCGGTCTTTCCATTAAGCATGGTATTGGTCTTTTGAACTCTGTCGGCGTCATTGACAGCGACTACAGAGGCGAAATCAAGGTTGGTGTGATCAACCAAATGAAAGAACCCTACACCATTCAGCCGAACGAGCGCATTGCCCAAATGATTCTTATGCCGGTAAGCACAATGCCGATTGAAGAGGTCGCTGAGCTTTCCGATACCGAACGCGGCAACGGCGGATTCGGCTCCACAGGGCGCGGCGGCGCGCCCGCCGAATCACGGGAGAATTAGTGCAGACTTTGTATTCAAAGTTTTGCCCGCTTTTTCAAAAGTGGCAGGGTCTTGGGACAGCGTCCCGAGCCGTGCTCCGCAGAGCACGGAATACCCACTCTTAGAAGCGTATTTTTGAAGGTGAATTTGCGGCATTTGCCGCAAAGAGGAAACTTTTTACAAGAAAAAAAGTTTCCTTGTCGGGAAGCCTCGACGGGCAAGCACGGGAAAGCCAGTACAAATTTTTTACAAATAGTTCGCGCAGCCGACGCCGGTCGCTTCCGAATCACGGGAGAATTAGTGCAGACTTTTTAGAAATAGTTCGCACAACGGACTGTGTATGCATTTTATAGGTGTAAGCAGCTTTCCGTAGGGGCGGATATTATCCGCCCGCCATTCGCCTCAGCCCACTTTTGGAGCAGTCTTTCAAAGTTTTGTCCGCTTTTTCAAAAGCGGTGGGTTTTTAGGGCAACGCCCTAAAGCGCTTTCCGCAGAAAGCGAAATCTCCTATTCTGAGAAACGCCTTTTTAAAGGTGAATTTAGGGCGCTAGCCCTAAAGAGGATGCTTTTTGCACGAAAAAAAGCATCTTTGTCCGGTCGCCACGGTGTAACGACCAATATAAACGCACTCTTGCAAACTGCCTTTTTCCTATTTCCTATCTATAAGGAGGACAAAATTGCCATGGGATTTTGGATTTTTATGCTTTGCATGAATTTATTGCTTCCGCTGATGATGATTGGCTTTGGCGGGCTGTTTTTAAAACATCCACCTAAAGAAATTAACGGCGCATACGGATACCGCACCAGCCGTTCGATGCAGAATCAGGAAATGTGGGATTTTGCGCAGACTTATTTTGGTAAGCTCTGGTTTCGCTGGGGACTCGTGCTTTTACCCGTTACTGTTCTGCTGATGCTCTTTGTCTTAGGAAAAGATATGCCCACAGTTGGTACTGTGGGCGGTTGGCTCAGCGGTATATTATGTGTTGTTCTTTGCATCCCTATTTACTTTGTAGAGCGCGCTCTAAAGCAGCATTTTGACGAAACAGGTAAACGTAAATAAAACAAAAAGGACAGGGTTCTCCCCTGTCCTTTTTTCTGTCTATTTCTATAATTTCCAAAGGCAAAATAAAAAAGCGATACAGCCGAAACTGTATCGCTTTTTGTTTAGGTTTAAAGCTTTCGTGCTCAAACCGCTTTTCCGAAGGAAAAACTTATTTGAGTTCAACCTTTGCGCCAACTTCTTCAAGCTTAGCCTTAGCAGCTTCAGCTTCTTCCTTGGGCATAGCTTCTTTGATGGTCTTGGGAGCACCGTCAACAACTGCCTTAGCTTCGCCGAGGCCGAGACCGGTGATTTCACGAACAACCTTGATAACCTTAATCTTCTGGTCGCCAACTTCTGCAAGAACGAGGTCGAACTCGGTCTTTTCTTCAGCTGCTGCTGCGCCGCCTTCTGCGGGAGCTGCTACTGCAACTGCTGCTGCAGCGGATACGCCGAATTCCTCTTCTACTGCGTGTACGAGCTCGGAAAGCTCAAGAACGGACATAGCTTTGATTTCTTCAAGCAAAGCGGTTACTTTTTCAGATGCCATTTTGTATTCCTCCAAATTGAATATTTTTAAATAAAATTATTCAGCAGATTCTTCTGCTGCCGGTGCGGATTCTTCCGCGGGAGCTTCCTCAGCTGCTTCACCGTTCTTATCAACAACGGCCTGAATAGCACGAGCAAAAGAAGCGATCGGTGCGTTGAACGCATTGAGTACGGTTGCAAGAAGAACTTCTCTGGACGGAAGTTTTGCAAGACTCTGAAGCTTCGCAAGGTCAATTACCTCTCTGTCAAGGAAACCGCCCTTGAGCTCGAAGCCCTTATTGTTCTCAGCGAACTTGCCAAGAATTCTAGCTGCTGCAACATAGTCATCAGCAGAGGTTGCAATTGCGGTAGTGCCTTCGAGGGCGCTGTCCAAGCCCTGAAGCTCGGTACCGTCAATAGCTAAGTGGATGAGGGTGTTCTTTGTTACGGTGTACTTAACACCTGCTTCACGAAGCTCTTTACGAAGCTTTGTATCATCAGCAACAGAGATACCCTTGTAATCAACGATTACACCTGCGCAAGCTGCGTCTAATCTTTCTTTAAGATCAGCAACCTGCTTTTGTTTGAGTTCTAATACTTTCTGACTGGGCAAACGAATTCACCTCCCAAAATGAATTACTGCTTGCGTTTCGACAAAAAAACGAGCCTTTTCCCAAAGATAGAAAAAAGGCTCGTTACACTTTAAAAAGAATAACTACTTTTCCTCGGTAGGCGGATGAAACATCCTTACGCAAAAGTGCACCTACTGTCTTTGGCAAGCAGAAAGTATGATACCATACTCTTATGAATTTGTCAAGTGTTTTTAATTAGGCAACCGGACCTGTGAGCTTGTTAGCGTTAACCTTAACGCCAGGGCCCATGGTGGTAGCAATAACGCAGGACTTAATGTACTGGCCCTTCATTGCTACGGGCTTTGCCTTGATGATAGCTTCCATAAGGGTGTCGAAGTTTTCGTTTAACTTCTCAGCACCAAAGGATGCCTTGCCGATGGGGCAGTGGATGATGTTGGTCTTGTCAAGTCTGTACTCGATCTTACCAGCCTTAGCTTCAGTAACAGCCTTAGCAACGTCGGGAGTAACAGTACCAGCCTTCGGAGAGGGCATTAAACCACGGGGGCCTAAAACCTTACCGAGACGACCAACGAGACCCATCATGCTGGGTGTTGCGATGCAAACGTCGAAGTCCATCATGCCGCCCTGAACCTGCTGAACGAGGTCTTCTGCGCCGACGATTTCTGCACCAGCAGCTTCAGCTGCCTTTGCATCTTCGCCCTTAGCGAAAACAGCAACACGAACCTTTTTACCGGTACCGTTGGGGAGAACAACAGCGCCTCTAACCTGCTGGTCAGCATGGCGGGAGTCAACGCCCAAACGAACGTGGATTTCAACGGTTTCGTCAAACTTTGCGGTTGCAGTCTTTACTGCAAGCTCCAGAGCTTCCGGAGCATCATATAATTTTGCTTTGTCGATGAGCTTGGTGCTCTCAACATATTTCTTACCATGTTTCATAACTCTATAATCCTCCTATAAAGTGGTTAATCGGATTTTTCCTCCCACGAAGGAGCGTCAATCTTCGACGGTAACGCCCATGGAACGCGCGGTTCCGGCGACCATACGCATAGCTGCTTCAACGTCTGCCGCATTGAGGTCGGGCATCTTCTGTTCAGCTATCTTTCTGACCTGCTCACTCGTAATCTTTGCTACCTTGTCCTTGTTCGGAACACCGGACGCTTTGTCGATGCCGCAAGCTTTCTTAATAAGAACTGCCGCGGGGGGAGTCTTGGTTACGAAAGTGAAAGAACGGTCTGCATATACAGTGATGATGACAGGGATAATCATACCCATGTCGTTCTTGGTGCGTTCATTGAATTCCTTAGTGAACGCCATGATGTTAACGCCGTGCTGACCGAGAGCCGGTCCTACAGGCGGAGCCGGTGTTGCTTTACCGGCGGGGATTTGAAGCTTAATAAAGCCTACTACCTTTTGAGCCATTTGTTGCACCTCCAAAATTCGTGGTAGTGGCGGAACAGTTGACTTCGACTGATCCTCCCACAGCGCGCCGCAAAAGGGGACACGCTATAAAAAGCGGACTTGCCGCCTCTTACCAATATTAATCTTTCTGAGCTTCTACCTGATCGAGTTCCAAATCAACCGGTGTTTCTTTACCGAACATGGAAATGGTAACTCTAACAGAGTTGTGCTCTGTGTCGATTTCGTCCACAACGCCGATAACGCCGTCAAAAGCGCCGTCGATGATGGTAACCATATCGCCCACTTCGTAATTTACCTCAACCACGCGTTTTTCAACGCCGAGTTTAAGGACTTCCTCTTCCGAAAGCGGAATTGGTTTGCTTTCCGGACCTACAAAGCCTGTAACGCCGCGTGTATTACGAACGACATACCATGCTTCGTCTGTCATCTTCAGTTCGTCAGTGTCTTCGTTTTCAAAGACAGCAAACTTGACAAGAACATAGCCGGGGAAAATTTTACGTTCCACTTCTTTTTTGGTACCGTCCTCGCGGATTTCGGTAACTGTTTCGGTGGGAACGCTGACCTCAAGGATTTGGTCATGCATATCGCGGTTTTCAACAACAGTTTGAATGTTTGTTGCAACCTTGTTTTCATAACCGGAATAGGTATGGACAACATACCATCTTGCAGTATCTGCCATATTCTAAGCCCCTTCCGTTAAAATCCGAACAAGCCGGATACGATCATACCTGCAGCTGTGGTAGCTTCTTCGCTGCCCACTTTACCTGCAAGATTGATAAGGCCCTTAACGCCCGCGGAAAGACCGGTATCAACCAGCCAAAGCACGGCACAGAAAATAACAACGATAACGATTACGACCCATGTGCTCTTTAAAACAGTTTTACGATCGGGCCATACAATCTTCTTGCATTCGCCCTTAACATCTTTAAAGAACTTGGCAATTTTTTTGCCCATGCGCTTAAAGAAATTCTCCTTCTTCTCAGGAGAATTTGCCTTCTTATCGTTTTTCTTTGCGTTAGACTTAGAGGTTTCGACAGACTTAGTTTTCTTTTCGTCAGCCATTTCTAACTCCTCCGTCTTACTTCGTTTCTCTGTGGAGTGTGTGTTTCTTGCAGAATCTGCAGTACTTGTTCATCTCCAAACGGTCAGGCGTGTTCTTCTTGTTCTTCTTGGTGTTGTAGTTGCGTTGCTTGCATTCTGTACAAGCGAGTGTGATTTTGACTCTCATTTCGGCACCTCCGTTACTAAGTGATTTGCAATCACCTTTTCATAGCCTACCTCAAAAAGTTGGGCACAAAAAAAGAACCCTCTTAGAGAGGTACAAGTATTTTAACATAGCTTTGCGTATTCGTCAAGCATTTTGAGAAAACTTTCCGTTCTTTTTTAAAAGTCTTATAGATAGGCAAAAAGTGCGGGTCGCCTGACTCGCACTTTTGGTAATTTTATTCTAAATTATTCGCCTTTTGCATCGCGAAGTGCTCTTTCGAGCCAGATTTCGGCAATATCCATAGCGGCAAAGAAGCCTTTTTTCTCGCTGACCTTAACAACCTTTTCCTTTGCGCTGGCGTTGGGGTCGGTGGAAAGTAAGCGGATAGAAATTTTAGAAGCTAAATCGTAGCCCTTAAAATCCTTCTTGCTTAAAATCTGCATCATAATGACGAACGGGTCTCTCATGTCGCCGTAGTAGATGGTGTCATCCTTACGTACAAGCGGTTTACCCTTATACATTAAAAACTTTTCTTTTTCTGCCATAACCTTAAATTTCTCCTTATTTCTCGCTCGAGGGCAAGCGCAGATAATTTTTCACAAGCGCCTGCAAGAGCTCGTCTCTGTCTAAACGTCGAATGAGGCTGCGCGCATTATTATGTGTGGTGATATAGGTCGGGTCTTCTGACAAAATATAACCGACAATTTGGCTCACGGGATTATAGCCTTTTTCGCGCAATGCATTATACACGGTCACCATCGTTTGCCGCATTTCTTCTTCGCGTTCATCTTTAATGGAAAACTGTATCGTTTTATTGGGGTCGAGCACAGCAAACACCTCCTATGCCAAAAACGGCACCCAAAATATATGAATTAGGACTATTATACACTAATTTTTCCCGAATGACAATAGAAACTGTGGAGGAATTTTAGTTTTTCGCCGCAGGAAGCGGTTTGTTTCGATAATCCTCCACCACTTTGCCGTCCTGAATACGAATTACGCGGCTCGCTTCATCGGCAATACCGTTGTCATGGGTAATCAAAATCACCGTTCTGCCCTCATCATTGAGCTCATGCAAAATACGCATGACATCTTCGCCGGAATGGCTGTCCAAGTTACCGGTCGGCTCGTCGGCTAAGATAATCGGCGGTTTTGCGGCGACGGCTCTTGCAATCGCGACGCGCTGCTGTTGACCGCCGGACATTTGCTTCGGTAAATGGTGGATTCTGTGTCCGAGGCCCACACGCTGCAAAGCATCCAAAGAAAGCTCGTGACGCTGAGCGACCGGCATACCTCTGTAGGCAAGCGGCAATTCCACGTTACCCTGTGCAGTCAAGCTGTTGATTAAGTTAAAGCCCTGGAAAATAAAGCCGATTTCCTTATTGCGGATTTCCGAAAGCTGGTCGTCGGTCATTTCCGAAACATCCTCACCGTCTAAAGTGTAGGTGCCGCTTGTCGGAACATCCAAAAGGCCGAGCATATTCATGAGGGTAGATTTACCCGAGCCAGACTGCCCGACAATCGCGATAAAATCCCCGCGTTCCATGGAAAGCGACACGCCGTCTAAAGCGTGCACCTCATTTTCACCGGGATTATAGATTTTATAAAGATCCTTAACCTCAATCAAGCTCATGGTTTTTCCTCACAAAAAATTCAAAATTCGTTTCTTTTTCTTTTATACATATTATAGAATACCTCTTTTTTTATGTATTTTCAATATATAATTTGTGAATTTTCCGAAACTAATCGGTCATACTGTTAAAAGAGAACCGAAAAGGAGCGGGTAAATATGGCAACCAATCAAAAAGATTACGGAGAAATGGCAAAAAAAGCCTCTCCCCCTTCGCCGAAAGCGAAAGATTTTCTTTGCGCCTTTCTCATCGGCGGCGGCATTTGCACTTTCGGACAGGCTCTTTTATTGCTTTATACCTATTTAGAGCTTCCCGAAACGACAGTAAAGGCACTCGTGCCCATGACGATTATCGTGATTACGGCGATTTTAACCGGCACGGGTGTATTTGACAAAATCGCTAAGCACGCCGGTGCAGGAACGCTTGTGCCCATTACAGGCTTTGCAAATTCCATTGTCTCCCCTGCCATGGAATTTTCGGCAGAGGGTCGAATTCTCGGCACAGGTGCAAAGCTGTTTTCGATTGCAGGACCTGTAATCGCCTACGGCACTGCCGCCGCTTCGATTTACGGCGTGATTGCTTATCTATTCAAATTATATTAAGAAAAGGATCAAACTATGGCAGAAAGAATCGGGACTTACACCCTGAAATTCACAGAAAGACCTTCCATTATCGGCAATGCCGCCGTTGTTGGCAAAACCGAAGGCGAAGGACCGCTGAAAGACTATTTTGACCGCATTTTTGAAGATGATACGTTAGGGCAGAAATCGTTTGAAAAAGCAGAAAGTGCTCTGCAAATGGAAGCGGTCACTTTGGCTCTGCAAAAGGCGAAAAAGAAGCCCGAGGATATGCAATACATTCTCGGTGGTGACCTTTTAAACCAATGTATCGGCACTTCGTTTGCGCTCCGCGACCTCAAGATTCCTTTTTTGGGCCTTTACGGTGCCTGCTCGACCATGGCTCTTTCGCTTGGGCTTGCCGGCATTTTAACCGACAGCAAGGCGGCAAATTTGGTTATCGCTGAAACCTCCTCGCATTTTTGCTCTGCGGAGCGACAGTTTCGCCTACCCCTAGAATACGGCGGTCAACGCACCCCCACGGCACAGCGAACCGCCACCGCCGCAGGTGCAAGTATTGTTTCCGCCGAGCACGTACCGCAAAGACCCTGTCTGGAGGCGGTCACCTTTGGGCGGATTCAAGACCTCGGCATTAAAGATGCCAACAACATGGGTGCCGCCATGGCACCTGCCGCCGCAGAAACCATTGCCAACTTTTTAAACGATACTAAGACTTTGCCCAGCGATTACGATTTGATTTTAACCGGCGACCTCGGCAAGGTCGGCACAGAGCTTTTACAAGAATTACTTTTAAAAGACTACCATATAGATATAAAAGACAGGCACAACGACTGCGGTCTTTTACTGTTTGACTGCGAAGCGCAGGACGTGCACGCCGGTGGCTCGGGCTGTGGCTGTGCGGCATCGGTATTCAATTCCTATATTATGCAAAAGCTTTTAAAAGGCGAGCTTTCCAAGGTGCTTTTGGTCGCCACCGGTGCACTCATGTCCCCGACCTCCAGCTTACAGGGGGAAAGCATCCCCGGCATTGCCCATGCCGTTTTAGTTTCCAAACCCGACATTGTTCAGTAAAGGAAGAGAAAAATGCAAGCATTACTTTCCGATTTACGCATTTTAAAATACAGCGCTATGGCCTTTCGGATTTTGTATCTTTTAAAGGCGGTCTTGACGGTTGCGATAATAGTCTTTTCCGCTTTAGAAACGGCAAAATTCTTAAAAGCCAGCGGTACGCTTTATAAGGCGAATGCCAAAAGCGGTTAACCGCGGCAGAATTTTGCAAAAGAAAAGGGTGGATTTTGCATCCACCCTTTTTCGTTTTATTCTTTTTTCTTTTTACAGCAAAAAATCTTTGTACTTATTTAAATAAGCCGCATCAATAATGATTTCGGTTTTGATGCCCTCAGCTTCATATTCCTCAGAGAGCACCTGACCGTTTTTGCGGATTTCGGCAAGAACGTTGCCGTTTTGGAACGGAATGAGCAAGGTTGCTCTGGTTTTTGTGCCCATGAGGGCGGCTTCCATTTCCTTTAACAAGGCTTCGATGCCGTCTCCGTGCAAGGCACTGATAGCGACAGATTTGCCGATAGAAGGCATATCATACCATTGCGGCGCAAGGTCGCATTTGTTCATAACCGTAATACACGGCGTATTTCCTGCATTCAAATCCTTTAAAAGGTCACGGGTCACTTGCAAATGCTCTGCACAGGCAGGGTCGGAAGCATCGCAAACATTCAAAATGAGGTCGGCTTCCTTTGCCTCCTCCAAGGTGGAATGGAAGGCTTCCACGAGCTTATGTGGCAGGCGGCGCACCAAGCCTACGGTATCGACCAGCATAACCTCCGTACCGCTCGGCAGTTTTAAGGCACGTGCGGTGGGGTCGAGCGTTGCAAACAGTTTATTTTCGGTGAGCACGCCCGCTTCGGTGAGTTCGTTCATGAGTGTGGATTTGCCGGCATTGGTATAGCCGACAATGGCAACCGACAGCACGCCGTTTTTCTTGCGACGTTCACGCATCGCCTTGCGGCGCTTTTCGATTTCCTTTAAATGCTCTTCGAGCGCCCCGATACGGCGACGAATGTGTCGTTTATCCGTTTCTAATTTGCTTTCGCCGGGGCCTCTGGTACCGATACCGCCGCCCAGTCTGGAAAGGCTTGTACCTTTACCGCCAAGGCGCGGCAACAAGTAGCGAAGCTGTGCAAGCTCAACTTGAATTTTGCCCTCACTACTTCTGGCGTGGAGCGCAAAAATATCCATAATCAGCATGGTTCGGTCAATGACGCGAGCGCCACTCACCTCTTCGATATTTCTCTGCTGCACCGGTGAAAGCTCGCCGTCCGCAATGACGAGGTCAATTTCCTGCTGTCGGCAGATTCCCTCTAAATCCTTTAATCGACCCGTACCGATATACGAGGTCGGATGCACGCTCTCGAGCTTTTGGGAAAGCAAAAGCACCACCTCAGCACCTGCGGTTTCGGCAAGGGCTTTCAACTCCTCTAAAGAGGCTTCGCAGTCGTATTCTCCCGTGTTCACACCGATTAAAAGGGCACGCTCCGGGCGGATTTCATTTTCATAATAGGTCATAAATTTTCGATTTCCTTTGGTAGAAGTCAGCGGCCTGTAAAGCTTTCATGCCTTACAAACCGCTGTTTTATTCTTGTTTACTTTTCTTAGTATACTACATTTTAATCCATAAATCTACCACGATGTTTTGCATCGACCAAAATCGGTGCATAGCCGATAATGCGTTCGCCGATTTTTGCAATAATCGGATTGTCGATGATTTCGGGAATGCTATCCTTTAAGGTCTCGCAAATCTGCACTGTGGTCGGAGTTTGACCGGGCTTCATGGTAACTCTGCCGCACTTTTTAAAGTGGAATTTGAGGGTTCTCTTGCCGACAGTTTCAATCGGTCTTACCGAGATTTTCAAGGTATCATTCGAGAGCCAGTAGGCATTTGCACAAACCTTAAAGGTCTGACCGCCGAGGGTCATTTTGCCGTAGCGATAGTGACCGTCCATGCCGCAAACGACGGAATTATGTTCTTTCCTTTCATCCCAATCCATAGTGCAGTCATGCTCGCCGAAGCGGAACGAAATGTGGTCGATATTGCCGGCTCTGTTTGCCATCATATAAGTGACCGACAAAGGCAGCATACTCACGGGCATGCCGATGATATTGAGCAAAATTTTGCGGTTCATCTTAATGGTGCGTCCTGCAATCTTTTGCTCCAGTGTGGAGCGGTTGGAGGAGGGCACGGCTTCGATGACGTGGGCGTTGTCGGGCTTTTTGTGCACTTCTTTTTTCTCTTCTTCAATAAATGCCGCCGGGAAGAAATGCCAAAGTGCGAGTCTGGCACGTTTTTCAACCGCCACTGCCGCCGTCAAAACAACTGTTGCATCGTAGGACGGGAAGTTTATCGCAAACTGAGAGAACATGCCGTCCATACGGTAAGAGAACTGCTCGGTATCATTCACCCAGAAGCAATAGCCGTAGCCGCTATTGTAACCGGAATCGAGGCTTCTCTGCTTGACTTCGCCGAGCTGATTGTGCGTCGCTTCCTGTGTCCACCATTTCGGAATAATCTGTTTACCCTGATATTTGCCCTCGTGCAAATAGCAATCGGCAATTTTGGCGAGGTCTTCGGTCTTGAGCTGTAAGCCCCAACCGCCTGCCTCTATACCCTTTTGGTCGGTTTCCCAGAACGGGCGTTCAATGCCGAGGGGCTCAAACAGACGCGGCATCAAATAATCGGTCACGCACATATTGGCACGACGTTCGATAATCGCGCAGAGCATGAAAATATTTTCGTTTACATATAAGAAATCTGTACCCGGCTCAAAAATCCACGGTGCGTTGATGTAGTTTTCAATCCAGTCGATTTTGCCCTTGGAAACGAGCATATCGGTCTGCTTGCCGGAGGTCATCGTCAAGAGGTTGCGCACGGTCAGCTTTTTAAAATAGGGATGATCTTTCTTCGGCGCATATTCGGGGAAGAAATCCACCACCAAATCGTCTAAGGAGAAAAGTCCCTCGTCAATGGCAAGACCGACAGCCGTAGCGGTAATGCTCTTGCTGATAGAATACAGCGCATGGGGTGTGTCGGCATCGAACGGCTCGTTGTACCATTCGAGTGCCACCTTGCCGTGGCGCACAACCATGAGACTGTGCATTTCTAAATCATTTTCTTTTGCAAATACGGTAAATTCTTTTAAAACATCCGCCTGAACGCCGACTTCCTCGGGGAATGCGGCACGGGGTAATGCTTTTGTATCCGTTTTCATATTCTTACACCCTTTCGTTCAAATTCATTTGCATATGCCTAAAGTCTACCATATTATATATAATAAATCAATAAAAAAAGCGGACACAAGTCCGCCTTTTTATGAAATATTGTCAAAAATTTAACTTGCGGGACATATAGGCTCAAACGTGCTTAATTTTTCTCATAATTAAAATTCGGCACAATCGTTTTTAAGAATTCTTTGGAATCCTCGGGGTTTAAATTCTTGATTTTTCCAAGCTGGCTCATAAAGAAATCTTCATCGAATTCATAGGGCGCTGTTACAAAAATCTTATCATTTTGTGTTTTGTGCATGCCCTCTTTTTCAGACGGCAGAATCAATTCTTCATAAAGCTTTTCGCCGGGACGAAGGCCTGTAAACTGAATATCAATATCCACATAAGGCTCAAAGCCCGAAAGCTTGATGAGCTTTTCTGCCAAAGAAACGATTTTCACCGGCTCGCCCATGTCGAGCACGAAAATTTCGCCGCCCTTTGCGAGACCGCCTGCTTGCACAACGAGCTGTGCCGCTTCGGGAATCGTCATGAAATAGCGGGTAATGTCGGGGTGTGTTACCGTTAAAGGGCCGCCGTTTTCAAGCTGTTCTTTAAAGAGCGGAATCACACTGCCGTTAGAGCCTAAAACATTGCCGAAGCGTACTGCCGCGAACTTGGTGTTCTTAGAAATTTTGGAGAAATGCTGTACCACCAATTCACAGCAACGCTTGGTCGCGCCCATAACATTGGTGGGGTTTACCGCCTTGTCGGTGGAGAGTAAAACAAAGTTTTTCACGCCGAATTCATCGGCAACCTTGGCAGTATTATAAGTACCTAAAATATTGTTTTTAATCGCTTCGTAGGGGCTGTCCTCCATCAGCGGCACGTGCTTGTGCGCCGCGGCGTGGAACACACTGGTCGGATGAAATTCCTCGAACACCTCGCGCAGTCTCTCTTCTTCGCGAACCGAACCGATACGAATTTCGATTTTCGGCACACCGAAGTATTTTAAATCGAGAGAATTTTTAAGCGCGTAAGCGTTGTTTTCGTAAATATCGAAAATAACAATCTTTTCGGGATTGTATTTGGCAATCTGCCTGCAAAGCTCGGAGCCGATAGAACCACCGCCGCCGGTAACCAAAACCACTTCGTTTTCGAGATAATGGCAAACATCGCGATTGAGTTCAATCGGTGCGCGGGAAAGCAAATCTAAAATATCGACGCTTCGGGCATCTTTAATCGCGGATTTCCCGTTTTTGATTTCCTGATGATCGGAGGCCATTTTTACGGTACAGCCTGTTTCAACCAGTTGCTCTAAGATGTCACGTTTGCGCGCTTCATCAATGCGGGTAATACAAAAATAGATAATATCAATACCGTATTTTTCAACGGCTTCGTTCACACGGTCACAGCTGCCGAGAACCGGCGTACCCAAAATGGTAAGGCCGTATTTTTTCGGGTCATCGTCTAAAATGCCGACCGGCACGCCCAAGCGATAGTCGGTCATTTGCAATTCCGTAACGAGCGCACTGCCTACCGTGCCTGCGCCGACAATCAAAATCTTCTTTTGCGTTTTCGAACCGGTTTTGCCATGACGAATGCCCTCACTGGAAAGAAGCTTTGCCGAGCGGTGCAGGATGCGGATAAACAGGCAAATGCCGAGAATCAACAGTGTGGAATCTAAATAGACGGAAACCGGGAGCGGCTTAAAATACAGCGTGCTGATATAGTTTTTGTCGCGCAGGGACATGCAAATCCAAAAGCCGAGGTAATCGAAGAACCAAGTGCAGATGGTAGCGAGCAGTGTGGACGCGCCAAAACGAAGCACATCGTAAAGCCCGGCATATTTCCAAATAATATTATAAATACGCCCCAGAGCATAAAGCCCGATATAGACCAGCGTAACCACCGGAATACGCAAGCTCATGCGAATCAAAGTCGTTTGAGACATATAAAAATTGCCATAAAAAAACATCATCAAAAAATAAATGGCATTGATGATGAGAATATCGAGCGGTAAAATCACCACCGCGGAATGGCTGAACCTGAATTTGTGCTCTTTCAACGTGTAAACTCCCTTTTTCTTTCCGTTTTCTTTTGAAAAAGTGCGCTTTTCAAGACTAAGCGCGGCATAATGAATATTATACTCTACGCCAACTTTAGTGTCAACAAAGGTCGGGCTTTCCCAGTGTAGAAATAAACGGCTAAAATTTGTAGACTTTGTCCCCCTTTATTCCCGCTTTCCTTACGTATAGTGCTTGAAAAAGCGCTGTAAAAATGGTAAAATAGAAAAGTTACATATATTAGAAAGGAGAAGAGTGAAATGCAAAGAAAGTTATGGCGCGTAGCCGACCTAAATAAAAACGCCGCCGCAGAGCTTGCCGAATACTGTGGGATTGACCCCACTCTTGCGCTTTTGCTCGTCTCCCGCGGCATTTTAACCGATATAGATGCCGAAATGTTTTTAAGTGAAGAGCTTGACTTCTTCGACCCTTTTTTAATTGCCGATATGGACAAAGCTGTGTCGCGCATTAAAGAGGGGCTCATGAGCTTTGAAAAAATGGCGGTATTCGGGGACTACGATGCTGACGGCATCACCTCCACCGCTGTGTTATATCGTTATTTGGCTTCGCACGGTGCGAATGTGACCTATCATATTCCCGACCGTCAAAAAGAGGGCTACGGCATCAGTGAAGAAGCCGTGCAGGAGCTTTCGAGAGACGGCGTTACCCTCATCATTACCGTAGATAACGGCATCAGTGCTTTTGCCGCCTGCGAAAAAGCCAAGAAAGCAAACATAGATGTCGTCATCACCGACCACCACAGACCCTCCGAAACGCTCCCCGCCGCCTATGCGGTTTTGAATCCGCACCGCGCGGACTGCCCGTCGGAATACAAAGATTTTTCGGGCGTGGGTGTTGTATTCAAATTGCTTTGTGCTTTAGAGGGTGGCGACTTTCAGGAAATTCTCGAGGAATACGGCGACCTCATTGCGCTCGGCACGGTAGCGGATATTGTACCGCTCACCTCGGAAAACCGCATGCTCGTAAAAGCCGGTTTAGAAAAAATCAACCGTGACCCCTGCCTCGGTCTTGCCGCTTTAAAAGCCGTTTGCGGCTTAGAGGGCAAAAATTTAAATGCTTCCAACCTCGGGTTCGCCTTAGCACCGCGCATCAACGCCGCGGGCAGAATCGGCAACCCCTACCACGCACTGTATCTTCTTTTGGCTGACGATTTCAGCATTGCAAACGAAATCTCTCAGAATTTGGATGCGCTCAATAAAAGCCGCCAGCAGATTGAAGCGGATATTTTAAAGGAAGCGATTGAAGAAATCGAAACGCATCCCGAAATCCGTTTTTCTTCGGTCATCGTTGTGGCAAAGGAAAATTGGCATCCCGGCGTTATCGGCATCGTTGCCGCACGGCTTGTTTCCCGTTACGGAAAGCCCGCTGTAGTCATTTCCTTAAACGGCGACGAGGGCACGGGTTCCTGCCGCAGTATTGAGGGCTATTCCATGTTCGACGCCCTTTCCGAGGTACAAGAGCATTTGCTGCGCTTCGGCGGTCATCCCGGTGCGGCAGGTCTTGGCATCAAAAAATCAGAAATTGATGCCTTTAGAACGGCTTTAGACCAAAAGGCAAAAGAAAAATCTTTGCCGTTTTTATATGTAGATATTGATTTTAAGCTGAATCCCGCTTCGGTCAACACAGGGCTTTTAGACACCCTCGCTCTGCTCGAGCCGTTCGGCTGTGAAAATCCGGCGCCGCTCTTCGGGCTTTACCGCATGACGCTTGCTGGCGTACAGCCTGTAGGAGAGGGCAAGCACCTGCGGCTCACCTTAAAGAAAGGGCTGACGGAGCTGACCGCCATGCTGTTTAGCACGTCGCTTGCACAATTCCCCTATCATATCGGAGATACCGTAGATTTAGCGGTGCAGATTGAAAAAAACGAGTTCCGCGGCGTTATAAAACCGTCGGTGCAGATTCGGGAAATCCGCTTTTCCGAGAACGATGAAGAAAACTACGTAAAGAGTCTGCGTCTTTACGAAAAATATAAACACGGCGACACTCTTTCCGAAAAGGAAGCAGTATTTTTACTGCCCAGCCGTGAATTTTTACTGAGCGTCTATCGCTTTATCCAATTAAACGCCCCGTTCGCCTTCGATGCAGAGGTATTCTGTAAGCGAAGCGGCTGTAAAGAGGCGCACGCCGGCAGAGTGCTGGTTGCCTTGGACGTTTTACTGGAATTGCAGCTTTTAGAATATAAGGACGGTGCTTATCGGTTGCCGAATGCAAAGCGAACCGAAAAAGCCGATCTTCAAAACTCTGAAATTCTAAAAGGTTTAAAAGAGAAGGGAGCGTAACGAAATGGAAGAAAAAGTAAAGGATCAAACCCCCGAAGAGCAGTATGCTGCGCTTCGTAAAAGACTTATCGAGGAAATGCACCTGGAAGAGAAGGATTTACAGGAAATTGACAAAGCCTATGCCCTCGCCGCACGCGTACATAAAGACCAAAAGCGGCATTCCGGTGAGCCCTACATCATCCACCCCATTGCCGTTGCCTCAATTCTTGTAGATTTAGGTATGGATGCGCGTTCCATTGAAACCGCGCTTTTGCACGACACCGTAGAGGATACGGAGGTTACCTTAGCGGATATTAAAGAGCAGTTCGGCGACGAGGTAGAAGCCCTTGTAGACGGTCTTACCAAGCTCGGCAAGGTGCCGCTGGTTACGAAAGAAGAGCGGCAGGCGGAAAATATCCGTAAAATGCTGCTCGCAATGTCCAAGGATATTCGTGTTATCATCATTAAATTGGCGGATAGGCTCCACAATATGCGTACCCTCAATTTCATGATTGACAGAAAGCGCCGTGAAATCGCGCAGGAAACCTTAGAAATCTATGCGCCGATTGCACACCGTCTCGGTATTCGTGCCGTAAAAGAAGAACTCGAAGATTTGGCAATTCGCTTTCTCGACCCCATTGCCTATGCCGATATTGAGCATTCTCTCGATGCGGTAAACCGTTCTCGCATTGAATTCTTAGAAGAAAACAAAGAAAAAATCCGTGAGCGAATTGAAACGGTCGTCAAGAACCCGTCGATTTCCGGTCGAGTGAAGAGCGTACACGGCATTTATCGCAAGATGTATATGCAAAACAAAAACATCGACCAGATTTACGATATTTACGCCATTCGTATTATCGTGGATACCGTCATCGACTGCTACAACTGTCTCGGTATCATTCACGATATGTTTAAACCCATGCCCGGTCGATTCAAGGATTATATTTCCACACCGAAGCCGAACATGTACCAGTCTTTGCACACCACCGTTATTGGCAGAAACGGCATCCCGTTTGAAGTGCAAATCCGTACTTGGGAAATGCACCGCACGGCGGAATACGGTATCGCGGCGCACTGGAAATACAAGCTCGGCATCAAGGGTGGCAAAACCAGCTTAGACGAGCGTTTGGCTTGGGTGCGTCAAATGCTGGATGACCAAAAGGAATCCGGCGACGTGCAGGAGTTGGTTCGTGCCATTAAGAGCGACCTTATTCCCGACGACGTATTCGTCTTTACACCTCGTGGTGACGTGATTAACCTGCCAGCCGGCGCAACCGTCATCGACTTTGCCTATGCCATTCACACCGCGGTCGGTCACAAGATGTCCGGTGCGAAGGTAGACGGCAGAATCGTCCCCCTCGATTATGTTGTAAAAACCGGTCAAATCGTCGAAGTGTTGACTTCTTCGCAGGTCGGCAAGGGTCCGTCGAGAGACTGGCTCTCGATTGCTAAGACCAGTTCGGCGCGTAACAAAATCCGTTCCTGGTTTAAGAATGAACGCCGCGATGAAAACATCGTAGAAGGTAAGGAAGAAGTGGAGCGCGAATTTAAGCGCAACTTCATTCGCCTGACCGATGACGAATACGAAGATTTTATTATGCACCTTGCGGAGCGTCAGCGTTTCGACTCCGTAGAAGATTTCTATGCGGCTATCGGCTTCGGCGGTGCTTCGATCATCCGCTTGATGCCTTACATTAAAGAGGTTTATAACCGCGACTACCGCCCGAAAGAACCGGAAATCATTCCGGATGAGGTAAATACCACCGTCAACCGCGGTGGCAAGGACGGTGTGAACGTGGAGGGTATCAACAACGTGCTGATTAAATTCTCCCGTTGCTGTAATCCCCTGCCGGGCGATAACATTATCGGCTTTATCACCCGTGGTCACGGCGTTTCGGTGCACAAAAGAGACTGCCCGAACGTGCCGAAGGATATTGCCACCTGTGCCGAGCCAGAGCGTTGGGTCAAGGTGACTTGGAACAAGGATGTAAAGCAGGATTTCAAAGCGACCCTGCAAATCACCGCTCTTTCGCGCATCGGTCTTATGGCGGATATTTCGGTACTTCTCGCCAATATGCGCGTCAACATCAACGAAATCTCCTCGCACGTCGGTAAGGACGGCAGAAACAACCTAATGCTGACCATTACCGTAAACAATGTAGACCACCTTAAAAACCTCATCAATAAAATTCAAAAAATCAAAGGCGTTTTAAACGTAGAACGCTAAACCGAAGATAAGGAAGAAACTATGAAAGCAGTTATTCAAAGAGTAAAACACGCAAGCGTGACCGTGGAGGAAAATGTTGTCGGCAAGATTACAGAGGGCTACCTCATTTTAGTCGGCGTTGCCGAGGGCGACACCTTAGAGGACGCGCAAATCTTAGCGAAAAAGACCGCTAACCTGCGTGTATTCACAGACGAAAACGACAAAATGAACCAGTCGATTTTAGATATTGACGGCGAAATTTTAGCGGTATCGCAATTCACCCTTTGCGCCGACGTGAAGAAGGGCAACCGCCCCTCCTTTGCACACGCCGCCGCACCCGACAGTGCCAATGCCCTTTACGAAGCCTATTGTGACGAGCTTTTAAAGAACGGCGTTAAAAAGGTAGAAAAAGGCGTATTCGGCGCACATATGCAGGTAGAGCTGTTAAACAACGGCCCGGTTACGATTTTATATGATACAGAAATTTGGAGAAAGAACTAATTATGTCTGTTACAGTAGAAAGAGTTATTCAAGGCCCGATTAGTGCCAACACCTACATTGTAACCGACACAGCCACAAGCTGTGCGGTTATCCTTGATGCAGGCGATTGCAATTTAGAGCTATTAGAAAAAATCAAGGATAAAAAAATCGAAGCGATTCTCTTAACGCACGGTCACTTTGACCACATTTTAGGCGTAGAGGCCTTGCAAAAGCAAACCGGCGCACCGGTTTTCATTCACGAAAAGGATGAAATTTGCCTGCGGGATAACGAGTGGAATCTCTCCGAAATGGACGGCAATCCAATGCACGTGCCGATTCATGCCGACCGTCTTTTAAAAGAGGGCGACAAAATCCGCTTCGGCGAAAGTGAACTGACGGTTTTACATACCCCCGGACACACCCGCGGTGGCGTTACCTATATGGACAGTGAAAATCATTTGTTATTTACCGGCGACACCCTCTTTTGCATCACAGCGGGCAGAACCGATTTTATCGGCGGCGATGCCGAGGACATTATGGCTTCTCTCTTCCGTCTTTCGAGACTTTCCGGGGATTACATCGTCTATCCCGGTCACAACCGTGACACCACTTTAGAGAGAGAACGCACACACAACAGATACCTGCGGAGATTTACAAAATGAGATTAGAAATCATCGGTCACAGCTATCAATACGAAATGGAAAAGCTCACACGGCTCTTTTTCCCGAATGAGCAAATCCATGTTGTATTTGAAACAGAAACAAGACAAAACGGCGAAGCCTTTTTCACCACCGTAATTACCGATACTACCGCCTTAGCGGCTTATTACGATGAAACGGGCGCTTGCCTTTATAAAGAGGAAGCCGAGCTTTCCAGCGAAGCAGATGCAGAACTGCTGATAGCCTCCCTCCTCTTCAAAGTTTTAAAATCCATGACGGATTACACCCCGAAGTGGGGCGTTTTAACGGGCATCCGCCCGTCGAAGCTTTTGCTTCGTTTAGAAGAAACCATGGGCGAAGAAGGTGCAGAGCGCTACTTCTTAGACAAATTCTTTGTCAGCGAAGAAAAAACAGCACTGGCTAAATCCGTAGCACGCCGCGAGGATGCGATTATCCAAACCTCGCGCCCCGACTCGTTCAGCCTTTATGTTTCCATTCCCTTCTGCCCGACTCGATGCAGCTACTGCTCCTTTATTTCGAGCGCCATGACGGGCAAAACCATTCAGAAAATGCTGCCCGAATATGTGGAATATCTTGTTAAAGAGATAGAATACACAGGCAAACAGGCCAAGGCCTTAGGGCTTCGTTTGGAAACCGTTTATTTCGGCGGCGGCACGCCCACCACACTCAGTGCAGAACAGATTACACAGCTTTTGGATGCCATTGCCGCTTCGTTTGACCTTTCGCATTTGCGCGAATACACCGTGGAAGCCGGTCGTCCCGACACCATTACCCGTGAAAAGCTCGAAGCCTTAAAGGCGGGCGGCGTTACACGCATCAGCATCAATCCCCAAACGTTTAACGATGCTGTTTTAAAGGAAGTCGGCAGATGTCATTCTGCGAATTTGACAAAAGAGGTCTATACCATGGCGAAAAGCTTCGGCTTTCATGCCATTAACATGGATTTAATCGCCGGGCTTCCGACCGATACGCTCGAATCGTTCTGCCAATCGGTCGATACCGCCATCGCTTTAGACCCCGAAAACATTACTGTACATACGCTTTCGTTAAAGCGTTCCTCGAATCTCGGTACAGAGAAGGAACGCATTGAATTTGAGCGCGGGATTTGTGCCGACCAAATGCTCCACTACGCCTATGCACGTTTGACCGAAAACGGCTACGGTCCTTATTATATGTATCGCCAAGCCAAAACGCTCGGCAACTTAGAAAACACCGGCTATGCAAAATCCGGCACAGACTGTCTTTACAATATCTTCATGATGGAAGAATGTCACACCGTTTTAGCCGTCGGTGCAGGAGCGGTCACCAAGCTCAAAGCACCCCACGGCAAAGAAATCGAACGCATATTCAACTACAAATATCCGTATGAATATATTCGGGGCTTCGATGAGCTTTTAAAGCGAAAAGCACGTTTGCCCGAATTTTATAAAGAGTTTAAGATTTAGGAGTTTTTTCATGGAAACACAAAAAAACACCGTCGAAACCATCAACGGCTATGCAAAAACGAATCCCGAAAAGCTGGTTGCTCTTTCAGAGGAACGGTTTAAAAATATTATCGACGCGACGGCAGACAAAATCGTTGCCACCGAAGGCCGCATGATTATCATGCTCGCCGGTCCTTCCGCTTCGGGCAAAACCACCACAGCGCACAAGCTTGCGCAAAGCATTTGTGCGCGCGGCATCAACTGCTATGTGCTTTCCTTAGACGATTTCTATTTGAATCGCTGTGAAGTGCCCGGCTACGCAGAGGGAAAGCCCGATTACGAAACCGTATATGCCTTAGATTTACCCCTGCTTCGCGCTTCGCTTTCCAGTCTTTTAGAGGGCAAGAAAACCGAACTGCCGGTATTTGATTTTACGGTCGGCAGACGTGCAGAAAAGGGCAAAACCTTACAGCTCATGCAGCAGGATGCTATTATCGTAGAGGGTCTGCACGCTTTGAATCCGGTTATCACCGACCCCCTGCCGCAGGAATCCCTGCTCAAGATGTATATCAGCGTTTCTTCGCGTATATATAAGGAAAGCGGAGAAACGATTTTAAATAAACGGCAGCTGCGTTTTATGCGCCGCCTTGTGCGCGATTATCTCTTCCGTGCCAGCTCCGCGCAAAACACCTTGGAGCTTTGGGTCAACGTAAGACGGGGTGAGGATCGCTATCTCTTCCCCTATTCGCATTTAGCCGATATTCGAATCAACTCCACCCATTATTACGAGCCCTGTCTTTTTGCGCCGCTTGTCAAAGAGCTTTTGGAAAAAGAGCCCATTTCCGAAGCGTTTCAAGAGGAAACCCATATTCTCTTAAAAGCCTTATCGGCATTCACGCCGATTGACTTAAAACTCGTGCCCGAAGACTCTCTGCTTCGCGAATTTGTAGGTCGCGGTGACAGTCTGAAAACAAATTAAGGATTGACCTTTTCTAAAAACTTTGTTATTCTGTATGTCACGTTCTTAAAAAGAGCACATTCCGGCAGAAGCCTTTCTGCTGTTTTCATTCGTTTCACAGGAAAGGAGATGTTGTTGTGGCGGAGACACAAAAAAAACGCAAAAGCCAATCTCTGTTAAACGGCGCCATGGTGCTTGCCGTTACCACAATTCTAGTCAAAATCATCGGTATTCTTTATAAAGTACCGATTTCCAATGCCGTCGGCGCAGTCGGCAGAGGCTGTTTTGACTCCGCATACAATTTATATATCCCGATTTACACGCTTTCTATGGCAGGACTTCCTGTTGCCGTTTCTAAAATGGTTTCTCAACAGGTTGCCCTCGGCAGATATCGAGATGCGCGTCAGATTTTCAAAGTAGCGGCAAGGCTCTTTCTTTTAACCGGTACAATCGGTACCGTGGTCATGCTCGCCTTTGCTTACCCTTACGCTTTCTTCGCAAAGAATATGGAAGCTATCCCGTCTATTTTAGCGATTACCCCCTCCATTTTCTTCTGCTGTATCATGTCCATTTATCGCGGCTATTATAACGGTATGCGCAACATGACCCCCACGGCGCTGTCACAGGTCATCGAAGCGCTCGGCAAAGTGGTTGTTGGTCTATTATGCGCCAATCTCGCCATGCGTTACGGCATGTCCCGTTTCGCGGCAGGTCTTCCCGTTTACGGCCATGTCGTTGCTGACGAAGCCGAAGCCATGAGCCACATTTACCCCTATGCGGCGGCAGGTGCGGCAATCGGCGTTACCGCCGGTACGATTGTTGGCATGATTTACATGATGATTTTACACAAGGTCAAGGGCGACGGTCTCACCAAAGAGGAGCTTGCGTCTTCCCCCAAGCCCTTGCAAGGCTCTGCGATTGCAAAGTCTCTTATCGCGATCGCCATTCCTGTTGTAGCTTCTTCCCTCGTGTTCAGCATCACCAACCTCATTGACTCTATCACCGTGCAGAACCGCTTGGACACGATGATTATGGGCAATCTCGATTATATCAAATCCGTCTACGGCGACCAGCTTTTGGCGTCGCAGATTCTCGATAAGGATATTGCAAAATATCTTTACGGCGCGTATTCCATGTCGTTGGAATTCAAAAACCTCATTCCCTCGATTACCATGTCCCTCGGTGTCAGCGCGATTCCCGCTCTTTCCGCCGCTTGGGCAGTCAAGGACCAGAAGCTTTTAAAAACCTCTGTGGAATCGGTTTTACGCGTGACCTTAATGATTTCCCTGCCTGCGGGCTTCGGTATGGCGGTACTCTCCACCCCGATTCTCGACATGATGTTCTCCACCGGTAAATCCGCACCGGCGATTTCCACCGCGGCACCCATTATGGCGGCCTACGGCTACACAGCATTCCTCATGGCACTTTCTCAGCCTATGACGAATATGCTCCAGGCAATCGGTAAGGAAAATGTACCTGTAAAATCCCTGACCCTCGGCGCAGTTGCCAAGGTCATTGCAAACTACATTTTCATCGGCATCCCGACCTTAAACATTAACGGTGCAGTGCTTGGCACGGTCATTTGCTACACGATTATCGTGGTTTACAACTACATTGCCCTCGTGCGCACCACCAAGGTCAAGATTGATTTTAAATCCGTTTTCTTAAAGCCGCTCTTTGCGAGCGTCCTCTCAACCGTTGCCGCCTTTACCTCTTACGGGCTCTTCATGCACCTGTTACCGAACCTCAACCGCGGCAATTTATCCATCACCAATATTATCGCTACACTCATTGCCGTTCTCTTTGCAATTCTCGTTTATGGCGTCGCTATGCTTTTGATTGGCGGAATCGCAAAAGATGACGTTTTAATGCTTCCCAAGGGAGAAAAAATTGCAAAAATGCTTGCAAAATATGGATTTATAGAGTAAAATAAGGAGTAGTGTACGCACAATGATTGAAGATTTTCAAAGAAAAGAAAAATACAATACCGACGACCTTCTTCGCATTATGGCGCTTCTGAGAAGTCCCGAAGGATGTCCTTGGGATAAGGTGCAAACACATGAAAGCATCCGTAAAAGCTTCATCGAAGAAACCTATGAGGTTATTGAAGCGATTGATAAAAAAGATGCCTCGCTTCTTTGCGAAGAGCTCGGCGACGTGCTCTTGCAGGTGGTCTTCCACGCGCAGATAGAAGCGGAAAACGGCGTTTTTGATTATGCCGACGTTGTGAACGGCATAGCACAAAAACTGGTAGAAAGACATCCCCACGTTTTCGGCGATGTAGTTGCCGATACACCGGAGGCGGTGGCTGTAAATTGGGAAAAGATTAAATCCCAAACGAAGCAGAGAAACACCGTCAGCGAAAAAATGGATGCCGTTCCCCGTCAGCTCCCCGCGCTGATGCGTGCCCACAAAATTCAAAAGGCAGCCGCCAAGGTTGGCTTTGATTGGGATTCCCCCGACGGCGCGCTTCAAAAAATCCGCGAGGAACAGCTCGAAGTGGAAGCTGCCATTCAAAAGAATGACCGTGAAAACTTAGAAGAGGAAATCGGCGATTTGCTCTTTTCCGCAGTCAACGCCGCAAGACTTTTACATGTTGACTCAGAAGAAGCGCTCACACGCGCAACCGACAAATTTCAAAGAAGATTTTCTAAGGTGGAAGCCCTCGCCAAAGCGCGCGGCATTTCCATGGAGGACGAGCCTTTAGAAGTGCTCGACAAGCTTTGGGATGAAGTCAAAGAGGAAGAATCCAAATAGCTTTAGCTATCGGAGATATATTTAAAAAACGGAGGAAAACAAAATGAATAAGACAGAACTTATTGCAGCAGTTGCAGAGAAAGCAGAGCTTTCTAAGAAAGATGCAGACGCAGCAGTTTCCGCAGTTTTAGATGCAGTTACCGCAGCTCTTGCAGACGGTGATAAGGTTCAGCTCATCGGCTTTGGTACTTTCGAAGTACGCGAGCGCGCTGAGAGACAGGGTCGTAACCCCAAGACTGGCGAAGCAATGACAATCGCAGCTTCCAAGGTTCCGGCATTCAAGGCTGGTAACGCACTCAAGAACGCTGTTGCAAAATAAGCTTTTTTGAAGTTTAACCGAGGGAAGCATCCCTCGGTTTTTCTTTTTATCTCCCCGTTTTCATTTAAAGGAGTACCCTATGAGATTAGATAAATTTTTAAAAGTTTCCCGTATTATTAAACGCCGCACCGTGGCAAACGAGGTCTGCGACGCAGGGCACGTCAGTGTCGGCGGCAAAACCGTGAAGGCTTCCTATGACGTAAAGGCCGGCGATGTTTTGGAAATTCGTTTCGGCGAAAAGCTTTCTAAATATAAGGTTTTAAACGTAACCGAATATGCCACCAAGCAATCCGCATCCGAAATGTATGAGGAAGTAAAATAAAATACAAATAAAAAGGAGCGATGTTTATGCTACTCACCACAACCCCCACCGTAGAAGGGCAACCAATTCAAAACTATTTAGGCTTAGTTTGCGGCGAAGTGATTAACGGCGTGGATTTCGTCAAGGATTTCTCCGCAAGCCTTACGAACATTTTCGGCGGACGTTCCGGTTCCTATGAAGAAGAACTTACCGCCGCCAGAGAAGATGCACTTCAAGAAATGGCACAGCGTGCGGCGCAGATGGGCGCCAATGCAGTGGTCGGCATCGACATTGACTATGAGGTTTTAAACGGCAATATGCTCATGGTCACCGCTTCCGGCACAGCGGTTGTGCTGTAATCTAATCATAAAAAAGCGCGAGAGAGCAGATTTGTTCTCCCGCGTTTTTCTTTTAGCGAAACAGCCCTTCCAGTGGAGATTTCTTTTTTTCTCTCCCGCCCTGCTGGCACGGGCAAACCGATTCACAGCGCACTAAAATGGTTTCGTCACCGATGACTTCGATTTGCTCCCAAAGGATTCTAATATCTTTTTCTCTGCCGCCGATACCGCAAAACTTCGACTTTCCAAAAATCACAATGGCAACCACCTTGCCGCAGCAGGAGTCAATTTCCACGTCGCCCACATGCCCAAGCCTTGCGCCGTCATTTAGATTGATAACCTCTTTTTCCTGTAAGGTCGTTAAACAGCAATGCATAAAAGCACCTCCCCTATCAGTATATGACGGGCTAGGTGCTTTTTTCCTTTTGTGCGGATTTATTCCCCTTTGATTTTGCGAATCGCGCCTTTTTCGAGCCTTGAAACCTGCGCCTGACTGATGCCGATTTCGTCGGCTACCTCGGTTTGGGTTTTGCCTGCCATAAAACGCAGAGAAAGTATTTTCTTTTCACGCGGCGACAAATCCCCTATCGTATCGCGAATGGAAAGCTCGTCGAGCCAATCGGTATCGGACTCCAACGCACCAACCTGGTCCATCACGTAAATGGTATCGCCGCCATCGGAATAAACAGGTTCATAAAGAGAAACCGGTTCGACAATCGCTTCGAGTGCCAAAACGACCTCGGTTTCGGGAAGTTCCATTTCTTCGGCAATCTCCCCCACAGTCGGCTCTCTGTCGAGTTTTCGTTGTAATTTTTCCTTCGCTTGCATGGCATGGTACGCTGTATCACGCATCGAGCGGCTCACACGCAGGCTGTTATTATCACGCAGATACCGCCGCACCTCGCCGATAATCATGGGCACGGCATAGGTCGAGAAACGCACATTTTGGGAAATATCGAAGTTATCAATCGCCTTGATAAGCCCGATTGTGCCGACTTGAAACAAATCATCGGGATTTTCGTTTCTGCCGGCGAAGCGCTGAATCACGCTTAAAACCAAACGCAGATTACCGTTTACGAGCTTTTCGCGCGCATAAGGGTCTCCGTTATGCATAGCTTTTAAAAGCTCTATTTTTTCTTTTTCTTTTAAAACTTTCAGTTTTGAGGTGTTGACACCGCAAATTTCCACTTTACTGTACTGCACAAACATCTTCCTTTTTAATTGTTATGTACAGTACGGTGCTATAGGTAGTGTGCCCCTGTTTTTAGGAAAATATAAGCGAAGGAAGTATTTTTTTCCAAAAGAAAACCGCCGTCTGAAAAGACAGCGGTTGTTGTTTTTCTTTTGTTTTATGCCTGCTCGTACATATCGGCAAGCTTTCTTGCGGCTTCTGACAGGTGTTTTACGCCCTCAAAGGCATTGTCCTTTTTATAAGCTTTCATATACCGGTCGGCTTCCAAAGTGAAATAGCCGTCATAGCTAATCTCTTTGAGTGCTTTCACAATCGGTTCAAAATCTATTTTCATAGAAAACGGAATTTGATGCGAATCGTGGCGCAAATCATTATCGTGCATATGCAGTGCCTGTAAGCGGCTGCCAAGCTTATGAATCATTTCTACTGAGCTGGTATCTAAACCGCGCATTTCGGCGTGTCCAAGGTCTAAACAGGCTACAAAATACGGGTCATTTATGGCATCCAAATGCGCATTGAAGCTTTCGGGATTGGAACAAGCGGCAAAGCTTGCCTGATGCTTTTGTACATTCCATTTCCACATATTTTCTGTTGCAATTTTCACGCCGCAGTCTTTCGCAAAAGGCAAAAGTTCCGAGAAGAACTCGGCATTTTCTTCGGGCGACAAACGGTTGCCGGGATGAATAACGCAAATCTTGCCGCCCGCCTCTGCGGTGCATTCAATCGCGCGCTGTAAATATGGACGCACGGTTTTTAGAAAGCGACGGGAACGGCGCATGAGACTGGTTGCAAACAATGCCGTTATCTTCGCCGATTTGTCTTAAATGCCTTGCAAATTTAAGATAATCGTTCGTTAAAAGCGCATATTTCTTTTTAAAAAGCCTCGTGAAGGGATTCAGGCCACCTTTCATGTTAAACATAGAAAAGTCCCACGCATCAAAGCCGGCTTTCGCAATCATTTCAATCGCTTTTTCTTCGCCGACAACATCCACAATAGACTGAATTTCTGTAGAAGTTTTCAAAAGAATCTCCTCTTTTCTGAAAGTTTGCCTTTAGGCTTTCTTTAAAAATTCTTCGGGCACAATCTTCTTTACGAACTCGTTAATATAGGCAATGCTAAAATCGGGCTGTTTAATTCTCGAGGCTTGCTTCTTTGCAAGTTCATCAGAATACGCCGAAAGAGGATAAATCTGTACGTCGTGTGCATTCGGTACCCAGTGAGTAATGGTGGGTTCGAACAAAACATCTTTAACAGTTACCTTACCGCTTGTCGCATCCTTTTCAACGGTATAATGAAGCATACCGCCAATGACGCGCGGTGCGGTATTCTGCTGAGAAATAAAATTACCGAGTGAATAAACGCAGAGCGTTCTGCCGCCGTCTGCCCTGTCAATCCAAGTCACGGGCTGCAAAACGTGCGGGTGGTGACCGATAATAATATCTGCACCCCAGTCCGCCATGTTCTTTGCCAAATTCTTTTGGTCTTGCGTAGGGGTTGTACTGTATTCTGTGCCCCAGTGGACATTAACAAGCACCACGTCGCACTGCGCTTTTGCCTTTTTAATCTTGTTTTCAATCGTCTTTTGGTCGGTGGTTAAAATGATTTTCATGGGGCTGTCCTTCGGAAGAGAAAGCCCATTTAAATACTGCGTAATACCGACCAGACCGATTTTAATGCCGTTGCATTCGCGAATTTCAATGCTGTCGCGCTCTTTCTCGTTGAGGTAAGCACCTGTTACGGAAATACCCTCTTGCGCGCGCCAGAATTCCACGGCTTCCTTTAAACCCTTTGCCCCCTTGTCGAGCATATGGTTATTGGCGAGATTGACAATATCAAAGCCCGTGTTTACCACTTCTTTGCCCAATTCCTCGGGGGAATTGAACATCGGGTAGCCAGACGGCGGGAAGGATTTTGCCACAATCGTTTCCTGGTTAATCGTGGCAATATCCGCCTTTTCAATAATCGGCTTTACACGGCTGTAGCAAAAGGAAAAGTCATAGCCCTTTTTGTTGGCACGACCTGCCGCCTGCTCATAAATGCCGTCATGAATCAAGTTGTCGCCGACCGAAACAAAGCGCACGCTTTGCGCTTTAGCCGGTGTCGGCGTCTCCACCGGAGCTTCCGATGTTTCGTTTTCTGCCGGTGTCTCGATTTTTTCTTCCTGCTTCGTTGCAGGCTCTTTCACAAAAGGATTCTTTCCGCCGTTTTTCACGGTTTTCACTACAGCAACCGTGCCGCAAACCAAAACGATTGCCAAAACAACAGAAAAGAATACCTTTACACCCTTCTGTTTCATGATAAATCCCCTTTATCTCTTTTAAAAATCCCTTATTTTTTTGCCCCGTATTTTTCTTCATAGAGCTGAATGGAGGCTTCGATAATATCGAGCGCATCCAAAACGCCCTTAGCCTCGTCGATAACGGTGGTCTTATTTTCGAGCGTTTTATAAACGCTGAAGAAGTGAATCATCTCGTCGAAGACATGCTTCGGGAGCTGATTGATGTCGGAATAGCCGTTATAGGTCGGATCGCCCTTCGGAATGGCGATAATCTTATCGTCCGGTGCACCGTTGTCGAGCATGGAAATTACGCCGATCGGATAGCACTTGACAAGAGACATCGGTTCAATTTTTTCCGAGCAAAGCACCAAAACATCGAGCGGGTCGTTGTCGAGTGCATAGGTGCGCGGAATAAAACCGTAGTTTGCCGGATAGTGGGTCGAGGTATGTAAAACGCGGTCTAAGCGAAGCATACCGGTTGTCTTGTCCAACTCATATTTCATTTTGCTGCCCTTGCTGATTTCAATAACGGCATCAAAACTGGTTCTTGTGATATTCTCAGGAGAAATATCGTGCCAAATGTTCATTATTTTCTAACTCCTTTATAATCTTCGATGAGTAAATTGCGCAAATCCCAAAGCTTCGGGGAAAGATCCACATAATATTTATGCGGATTTTCAAAGCGCTTAACTTCATCCCAAAGCGTGTCAATCTGCTCAGCACAGTATTCACGAATTGCCGCAAGAGAGGGCTCTTTATAGCAAAGCTCGCCTTTCTTGAAAATGGGCTGTAATAACGGACGCGCTACGAAATGCTCAATCTCCTTGCGCTTCCATGTGTAATCCGGGTCAAACAGCTCGTAGGATTTGGTTTCGTCGATTTCTTCGCTGTCCGTTGCCAAAAGGTCGGCAATCGCCTTGCCGCTTTCCATGTCGAACAGTCTGTAGACCTGCTTCGAGGACGGAATGGTAATCTTGTGCACATTCTCGGAAAGATTGATTTTCGGAATGAGTCTGCCTTCCTTCGCAATCGCACAAAGCTTATAAACGCCGTCGAATACGGGAGCGGAAGCAGAGGTAATCAGACGCTCACCGGCGATGAAGCAATCGACCTTTGCGCCCTGCGAAACCATTTCGGAAATGATATTTTCATCCATGCTGTTGGAAGCCATAATCGCACAATCCGCATAGCCTGCCGCATCGAGCATCTTTCTAGCTTTGACGGAAAGATAGGTGATGTCGCCGGAGTCGATACGAATACTGCGCGGTCGCTTGCCGAGCGGTAAAAGGACATCGTCAAAGGCACGAATGGCATTGGGAATGCCCGATTTCAAGGTGTCATAGGTATCTACAACCAAAGAGCAATCCTCGGGATTGGCCTTGGCGTAGGCACAGAAGGCCTCGTATTCATCATCGAACATCTGCACCCAGCTGTGGGGCATGGTCTTTGCGGTCGGAATGCCAAATTTCTTGGCCGGCAGGACGCCGGAGGTCGCACTGCAACCGCCGATATAAGCCGCTCTGGCACCGCAGATGGCTTCATCAAAGCCCTGTGCACGTCTGGTACCAAATTCTACAACCGCCGTACCGTGCGCCGCACGCACCATACGGTTGGCCTTTGTGGCAATCAAGCTCTGCTGGTTAATAGAAAGCAAAAGCAGGGTTTCAATCATCTGTGCTTCGATAATCGGGCCGCGAACCTTTACAATCGGCTCATTCGGGAACACCGGTGTGCCCTCGGGAATCGCCCAAACGTCACAGCTGAATTTGAAGTCGCGCAAATAGGAAATCAGTTTTTCGGAACAACCCTTTTCTCTCAAATAATCGAGGTCTGCTTCGTAAAAATGCAGATTCTGCAAATCCTCAATTACCTGGCTAAGACCTGCGGTAATCGCAAAGCCACCGCGGTCGGGTATGCGTCTAAAAAACAAATCAAAACAAGCAACGGTGTCTTCGACACCTGCGGAAATATAAGCGTCTGCCAGAGAAAATTCCAGCATCTCTGTCATAAGCCCCAGACTTAAGTCTGTTTTGGAATTCTGCATAAAATCAACCTCCATTATTTTCTAATTTACAGTATAGCACATAGGGCTCTCTTTCGCAATCAATCTTTAAAAGGATTGTCCACTTTTTTCAAAAAGGCAAATTTTGAATTGCGCGAAAAAATTTCAGAAAAAAGAGAAAAAAAGCTTGACATTGTGGCTCTATCGTTATATAATAGCTCTTGCAGTTCAGAAAGCACATAGCGGTATTGTGTAATGGTAGCACAGCGGACTCTGACTCCGTATGTAGAGGTTCGAATCCTTTTACCGCTGCCAAAAAGCACTTGTAACCTTTAGGTTGCGAGTGCTTTTTTTGTTGTAAATACAAAAGGATTCGAACCTGTGAAGGCTGCAAGCGTTTAGAAAAGGATTTTCAGAATCCTTTTTAGCTTGCAGCGTGAGTCGGGTACCAAAACGCAAAGCGTTTGGGTCGACGAACGAAAAAGACGGCAAGCCAAGCGACGCCGTCGGTCGAGCCTTTTACCGCTGCCAAAAAGCTCTTAAGTCTTTGACTTGAGAGCTTTTTTATTTTTAAAAAGAAAACGAACCTGTGAAGGGTGCAAGCTAAAAAGCCTCTTATGTCTTTGCCTTTAAAGTTTTTTATTATAAATTTTGTAACTACAGTCTTCAAAAATCTTTTCGATTTTTGGGGACTTTTTTATTTTAAAATTGCACGAAAAGCATCGCTTCCCCCCTAGCAAATCTATAGGCTTATCTTATTGACAAGGCAGGGCTTTTTGCGATAAAATATAGTATTGTGAAAACTTATATTATAATTGTATAGAATAGATACACAGGAAGGGAAATGGAAATGCAAATTCCGCTTACCAAGCTTAAGATTGGACAGAAAAGTCACGTCGTTTCACTCGAGTGCACGGGGGCTGTCCGTCGCCACATCATTGACATGGGAATCACGCCCGGTGCTGTCATCATCATGCGTAAAGCGGCACCTCTTGGCGATCCGTTGGAAATCAACATTAGAGGCTATGAACTCAGTCTTCGCAAATCCGAAGCACAGGATATTCTTGTAGAAACGGAGGACGAAGCATGAAAACAGCCTACCGGTATGCGCTCGCGGGTAATCCCAACTGCGGCAAAACCACACTGTTCAATGCCTTAACCGGTTCTAACCAATATGTCGGCAACTGGCCCGGCGTTACGGTGGAAAAGAAAGAGGGCAAAATTCTACACGACAATATGAATGCTTCCATCGTGGATTTACCGGGTATTTATTCACTTTCCCCCTATTCCATGGAAGAAATCGTCACTAGAAATTACCTGATTGACGAAAAGCCCGATCTCATTATTGATATTGTTGATGCAACAAACTTAGAGCGTAACCTCTATTTAAGCTTGCAGGTTGCTGAACTCGGCTTTCCTGTTGTCATCGCACTCAATATGATTGATATGGTCGAAAAAAGTGGCGATAAAATCGACGTAGAAATGCTCGAAAACTTCCTCGGGATTAAAATCGTGCCGATTTCCGCTGCAAAGGGCACGGGTATACATAAACTCCTGCACGTGGCAAATCACGAAGCCACCCACGGTGCTGACCTTGAAGGCAAGCACATGGATAAGCACAGCAATATGTGCGAACCGCCCGACATTTACACAGGTCTTACCAAGAAAGCGATTCTGCGTATTGAAGAGCTGATTGCCGACGAATGCCGCGAAAAGAATATTCCGCTTCGTTGGTCTGCTGTAAAGCTTGTGGAAGGTGACGAACCGACTTTAAAAGCACTCGACCTCAGCGATTCAAAGCTCAACTGCATTGAATCTATCGTTTCAGAACTGGAAAGCAAAAACATTGACCGCGAAATGGTCATTGCAGACCAAAAATACAAATATATTTGCTCTGTCACAGAAAAGTGCGTAAAGAAAGCGCACGCAGAGGGGCATCTCACGATTTCCGATAAAATCGACCGCGTGGTTACCAACAAATATTTGGCAATTCCGCTTTTCTTTGCGCTGATGCTTTTGATTTTCTATATCACATTCGGTAAATTTGGTTCAGGTCTTACCGACTTTATGGATACACTCATTAACGAGCAGTTTTCCGGTTGGCTTCGCACGGCGCTTGTTTCTGTCGGTGCTTCTGACTGGGCAGTCGGTTTGGTTTGTGACGGTGTGCTCGCCGGTGTCGGCGCGGTACTTTCGTTCTTCCCACAGATTCTTTTACTTTTCTTCTTCCTTTCTATTTTGGAAGACAGCGGTTATATGTCGAGAGCGGCATTCATTATGGACAGAGCCCTTCACTCTATCGGTCTTTCCGGTAAATCCTTCGTTCCGATGATTATGGGCTTCGGCTGTTCCGTTCCCGCTATTATGGCGACACGCACCCTCGAAAATGAAAAGGACAGACGCATTACGATGATGCTCATCCCCTTCATGTCCTGTAGTGCAAAAATGCCCGTATATTCTTTGTTCATTTCGGCATTCTTCCCGAAGCACAAAGGGCTGGTGGTCGCAAGTCTCTATTTACTCGGCATGCTCGTTTCCATCGGTACAGCCTTCCTTTTACAAAAAACGATTTTAAAAGGTGGTCATGCCCCCTTTGTTATGGAGCTTCCCCCCTATCGCTTACCTACTTTCAAGACCTTGAGCTTGCATCTTTATGACCGCATTAAGGACTTCATCACAAAAGCGGGTACGATTCTTTTGGGTGCAAGCATCGTTATCTGGTTCTGCCAGTACTTCAGCTTCTCCCTTCACCATGTAGAAAACTCCGCAGACAGTATTCTCGGCACAATCGGTACATTCATCGCGCCCGTATTTGCGCCTCTTGGCTTTGGCGATTGGAAATCCTCCGTTGCCATGATTTCGGGTCTTGTTGCGCGTGAATCTATTGTCAGCACCATTGGTATTCTCTACGGTGCAGGCGATGCAGCAGCGCTCACCGGCATTGTATCTTCCGTATACACCCCCGCTGTGGCATATTCCTTCATGGTTTTCTCTCTTCTTTTCATCCCGTGCATGGCAGCTATCGCAACACTGAGAAAAGAAATGAACTCCGGCAAGTGGACCGCTATTGCTTTAGCCTTACAAACCGGTATCGCTTGGGTCGTTACCTTCATAGTATATAACATCGCGCGTCTCGTATTTTAAGGAGGTTATTCTTATGTCCCTTGCTGATATTATTATTTTAATACTCGCTATTTCTGCGGTTGTACTTTTGATTGTTAAAAAGGTTCGTTCCTTTAAAAAGGCAAAAGAAGCCGCCGAAAAGGGCGAAGCCTGTTCTTCCGGCTGTAGTGGTTGCTCCCATTGCAGTGGTTGCAGTAGCTTTAAGCCCGAATCCGAAGACAAAGAAAATAAAGAATAAGAAAATCGAACAAAAGCTTAGGAGGTGAATCCCCATGAAAGAAGTCGCTATTATCGGTGGCGGTGCATCCGGCTTTGCCGCGGCAATCACCGTGGCAAGAAAAGCCAAAAATATGCATATCACAGTGTATGAGCGTTTGGAAAAGCCGCTCAAAAAGATTTTGGCAACCGGCAACGGTCGCTGTAATTTAACCAATGCAAGTGCCAAGAAAGCGGATTACTTTGGGGATGTCTCCTACGCTTCGGCACTGCTTTCGGCATTCCCGCCGCAAAGCAATATAGCCTTTTTTGAAAGTATGGGTCTTTTGTGCAAGGAAGAGGATTTGGGCCGTGTCTATCCCCTTTCGGGACAGGCCTCATCCGTTCGGGATATTCTGCTTTCGGAAGCTGAAGCCCTGCATATTAAAATAGAAACTGCCGAAGAAATCAAAGAAATCCAGCGACAAAAAAACGGCACTTTTCTTTTGAACGGCTCTATCCCTGCCGATTTTGCAGTGCTTGCCTTCGGCGGTAAAGCCGCACCGAAGCAGGGCACAGACGGCAGTGCTTATGCACTCTTCAGGCAGCTTGGCATTCCGATGCAGGAACCAAAACCTGCACTCACAGCCCTAATGTGCAAGGATTTCCCTAAGCATTTAAAGGGCGTGCGCAATGTTTCTAAAATTACGCTTTTCAAAAACCGTGCGCCGATTTATGAAATCATCGGAGAGGTGCAGTTCACCGATTACGGACTTTCCGGCGTACCGATTATGCAGCTTTCGCGCCTTGCGGCAGATGCGCAAAAGGAGCCTATCTCTGTAAAGCTTGACTGCTTGCCACAGATAGAGGACAGAGCTTTACTCGCCTATCTGTTCCGCATGCAAAAACAGCGTCCCACGCTCTCTGCCGAGACGCTTTTAGCCGGATTTTTCCCCAAGGCGCTGGGCGATTTTCTGCTGCTTCGTGCGCATATCCAAAAAGAAAAGCCCTTAAAAGCCCTTTCGGAAAAGGATTCTAAACTACTTTTAAAAATCATAAAAAATCTGACTTTCGATATAGACAAGCCGCGCGGATTTGACTTCGCGCAAGTGACTGCCGGCGGTGCAGACTGCCGTGCTTTCGACAAATCGACCTTAGAATGTAAAAGAATCCCGCATCTTTACGCCTGCGGCGAAGCCCTGAATGTAGACGGCGGCTGTGGCGGTTATAATTTGCAGTGGGCTTGGAGTTCGGGTCGTTTGGTCGGTGAAGCCATAGTAAAGGAGAATTCGTTTGATACGCATACAAGAAATTAAACTGCCTTTGGATGCAGAGGAAGCGGAGCTTACCGCTCGTGCCGCCAAGGTATTAAAAATCTCAAAAAATAATGTGCAGTCGCTCTCGATTGTAAAAAAATCGCTCGACTGCCGCAAAAAAGAGGATTTGCATTTTGTCTACACCGTGGACGTCACCGTGAACGGCAAGGAAGACAGCTTGCTTTCCAAAATTCATAATCCTAAAGTCTCCAAAGCGAAGGTTTTATCCTATGAGCTTCCCGAATGCAAACGTCAATCTAAATTACGTCCGGTTGTTGTCGGTTTCGGCCCTGCCGGTATGTTTGCCGCATGGGTGCTCGCTAAAGCCGGTTTAAAGCCGATTGTTTTGGAGCGCGGTGAGGATGTAGACAGCCGCCAAAGAACCGTTAACGGCTTTTTCCAAAGCCGCAAGCTTTCCGAGCATTCCAATATGCAGTTCGGTGAGGGCGGCGCAGGCGCATTCTCCGACGGCAAACTCAACACCGGCACAAAGGATTTCCGCCAGCGTGAGGTACTTCGTCAATTTGTACTGCACGGTGCACCCGAGGAGATTCTCTACAGTGCAAAGCCGCACGTCGGCACGGACAAGCTTCCCCTTGTGGTACGCTCGATTCGTGAAGATATTAAATCTATGGGCGGCGACGTTTTATTCGAATCCAAGCTCACCGACGTTATGATTTATAACGGCGCAGTACAGGGCGTTTCCTATGAAACCTTAAACGGCAAGCGAGAGGATATTGAAACCGACGCCGTGGTCCTCGCAATCGGTCATTCCGCACGCGACACAGTAGAAATGCTCTATAAAAAGGGTCTGCCCATTGAACAGAAGCCGTTTTCCGTCGGTGCAAGAATCGAGCATTTACAAGAAAATATCAATAAATCGCAGTACGGCAAGTTTTGGAATCATCCGAAACTCAAGGCGGCGGACTACAAGCTTTCCTGCCACCCCTACGGCGGCAGAGGAGCTTACACTTTCTGCATGTGTCCCGGTGGCACGGTGGTTTGCTCCCCGAGTGAAGAGGGCACAATCGTGACCAACGGCATGAGCACCTATGCGCGTGACGGTTTAAACGCCAACTCCGCCGTGCTTGTCGGCATCGAGCCGAAGGATTTCCCGTCGGAGCATCCGCTCAGCGGTATGTATTATCAGCTGGAAATCGAAAAGAAAGCGTTCGAAATGGGCGGCAGAGATTACACCGCACCGGCAACGCTTGTCGGCGATTTCTTAAAGGGCAATTCCTCTAAAGGTCATGCGCTCGGCAGTGTACAACCTACCTTTACCACCGGTATTGCGCTCGGCAACATTGCCGACCTCCTCCCCCACCACGTGACCGAGGTCATGCGAGATGCACTCGTAAAAATGGATGGTATGCTCGAGGGATTTGCGTGTCCCGATGCGATTTTAACCGCACCCGAAACCCGTTCCTCCTCCCCCGTTCGCATTCTGCGTAACGAATTCCGCCAAAGCCTCAAGGCAAACGGTCTTTACCCCTGTGGCGAAGGTGCAGGCTACGCCGGCGGCATTGTTTCCGCCGCAGTGGACGGCATGAAGTGCGCCGAAATGATTTTAGAAGACCCGTATTATGACGTGGTTTTAGAAAAATAAAGCACAAAATTAAAATACAGCATAAAAAAAGGTATTGCCTCTAAAGAGACAATACCTTTTCTTTTTCTAGTGCCAGTGGCACATCGTATTTTCTATAACTTTTTGATTTTTTTTAAGAACACGTTCTATAATTTCGCGGCTGTTTTTATGAACAAAGAGCACCGTCACGCTCGGCTCTGTCGGAAGAATACGACGCAGCACTCGTTTCTTAATCGCTTCGTTCGGCTTAAAAGCCTGCATTGCCGTTTCCAGTTGTTTATCTGTCATGCTGTGTCACCTCCTCCTTTTCTAAAGCTTCTTTAAAATGCGCTTTGGCTTTTTGCAATCTGCCACGCACCGTGGACGGCGTAATGCCGAGCAGTATACCGATTTCGTCACTTGTAAATTCAAAGCTTTTCAGCGCGAGCAGCTCCCGCTCCTCTAAAGGCAGCATGGTAAGTGCATTTTGCACACCGATATGCTCTAAATCGTCCGTTGCCATAGGCTCTGCGGTTTGCTTTAAAAGTGCTTCTGTCGCATTTGCTTTCGCATATTTTCGGCGGAGCACATCGTTTTTTAAATTCACCGCACAGCGAAACACAAAAGCGCGCCAATTGTTCGGCGGTTCTTCTTTTTCTGTCTGCTGCCAAACCTTTAAGAAAATCTCCTGTGCTAAATCCTCCGCTTCCGCGACGCCGAAGCAAAGGTTAAAATAGGCATACACATCGTCAAAGAGTTCCTCATAAACCGCCTGAAATGCCGCCGTTCTGTTCATAGCCATTTTTTGCTGATTTTGGCGACCGTGTGTGCCAAAAGCTGGACGGCTTCAAAATCCTTCCGCGGCGTACAAATCTTTCCGATTTGATGCAGGGCTAACACCTTTTCCCGAAGGAGCTCGGGAGAAACGTCTTTACCGATTTGCACTTTAGAGACATTGGAAACAAAAAGCTTTCCTTCTACACTCTCTAAAAATTCTTTTCCAATATAAAGTTGCGGCAGAGTGGATTTCACAAGGATATTTTCCGGAGTATCTGTATAAAAAACTTCTTTTGCATCTAAAAAGATTTGACCTTTCTGCACGCTTGGATGTGCAAAAATAGTGTCTGCGATCACTTTCCCACAAGCCGTCGGCGGCACTTCGCCTAAAAATATAGCACCGTCACACATATACTGTTTATCCGTGTCTGTAAATTTCTCTGCGCCTAAAACAGTATTGCTCGGTACAATTTGCGTATTTTCAAAATCTACCTCTTTTACAATACCGTTTACAGTCACAAGGTTTACCTTGTCTTTGTTATGCACATCGTTGAACATTTCTCCGTTGACAATCACAGATACATGCTTTCCCTCAGAAAGCGGATAGAGCCACAAAATTCCGTTTACCAAATAAACTGCATCGTCATTTGGAAGATCCGCATCTGATAAATGCGTATACCCATTGTAAATATTGACCGTTGCATCTGATTTTGCTTCTACCACTGCGGCAATATTTTCCGTTTTAATTTTAGCATAAGCCGCACGAACCGCATCGTCCATATCTTTCGGCACAAGAAGCATAGCTACATTGCTGATAGATTGGATACTTTGCATCGCTTCCAAAGTGTTGTAACTTCTCAAATCACATACTGCCATATTTTTTAATTTCATAAAAATCTTCCTTTCCTTTTTGCTTTAAAAGGACCTTTCATAAAGAAAGACGGCACAGAACCCGTTTTTGTCCGTTTCTGTGCCGAAAATTTTTTAAAATTACGATTTTACAATTTCATCATAGGTCGAGGTGGTGGGAATCACGAAATTCACGGCACTTTCTAAAATCTCGAAGGTGCTTTCTAAAACGTATTCGCATTCGCCGTCTACGTTTACAGCACGCGGACTATCACTAAAAATCTGCATTTTTTTGCCGCGCATGAAAATCGTCAGTGGATTGTCTAAATGCTCGCCCCTTTTATAGGTCGGAAGTAAACTTAACAGCTTGAATCTACCAACGGTGCGTTTCATCATAATGAAATCCAAAAGGCCGTCGGTCGGCACTGCCTTCGGCGCGCCCTTGTAGCCACCGCCATACCAGCGGGAATTGCCACAAAGCGCAAAAAGAATCGGGCCGTTATAAACCTCTTTATCGTCGATTAAAATACGGAAATTGCTGTTGAGACGACGGAACAGGCAATAGAGGGAGGAAAGCGTATAGGCAAATTCACCGCCGACACAGGGCAGTTTTTTAAACGCTGCCTGCTTCGCGCAAACCTCGGCATCCAGACCCATAGAGCACTGGCTGATTGCCACCTGGTCGCCGCATTTGATTAAATCAAATTTACGCGGTGTGCCTTCCACCTGCGCCGCCACATCGCAAAGCTTATGCTTATCGCCTAAAATACGTGCAAAGTCATTGCCCGAGCCTAAGGGCAACAGAGCAACCTCAGTATTCGGATAGCGGTAGGCACCGTTGATGACTTCAAACAAAGTACCGTCGCCGCCGCAAGCGTAAAAGCGAATCGGCTCACCGATTTTCGCGAGAGTTTCTACATAATTTAAGCCGTCGCGTTTGGATTGGGTTACATAAACCTCATAAGAAAGTTGGGGATGCTCTGCAAAATAAGCATGAATCTGCGGGATGATTTTTTCGGCGGCTCTGCCTTTGCCCGCATTGGGGTTAACGATAAATACATGCTTCATTTTCAGGAATCCTTTCTTTCTTCGAATCTTACTTAAAATACATATAAAGCTGGCACTTAATCATGCCGTTATACAGCTTTCTGCGCTTATCTGCCTTTCTGCCGAAGAGCTCTTCAAAAGTCTCCTCGGGGCTGATAATACTATAACTAAAGCCACGTTTTTGCGGGAACATTTTGCCCATGAGTTCAATGAGCTTCGCCGCTTCCTGTCGGTCCTGCATACGTTCGCCGTAGGGCGGATTGCAAATGACTGTGCCGCGTTCGGTTTCGGGTCTAAAATGCGCCAAATCCCAGTGCGTCAAAACAATCTTATCGCTAACGCCGGCGCGAATTGCATTTTCACGGGAAAGTCGAAGTGCCGCTTTGGAAATATCCGAACCGTAAGCCATAAAGCCGTTGGCTTCGATTTCCAAGGATTTCGCTCTTTCCTTTTCCTCTTCCCAAATGCGTTCGGGCAGCTGCTCGAAGCGCTCCGCCGCAAAATGGCGTTTTAAGCCCGGTGCAATGTGATTGGCGAGCATAGCGCCTTCAATCAAAATTGTGCCAGAGCCGCAGGTCGGGTCATAGAGCGTATGATACGGACGAAGTCTCGAGAACGCACAAAGTGCCGCCGCCAACGTTTCACGCAGGGGCGCCGCATTCGCTTCGGGACGGTAGCCACGCTTGTGGAGCGGCTCACCCGAGGTGTCGATAAACAGATGCACCATATTGTTCATAATGGAGAAAATCAGCTGATGCTTTGCGCCGGTTTCCTCAAACCACGAAATATTATAAACGGATTTCAGACGTTCGACCGCCGCTTTTTTGATAATCGCCTGACAGTCGCTCACGCTGAACAAATCGGATTTTAAGCTGTGCCCTTTCACGGGAAAAGCATCGTAAACGCCAATCCAGTTTTCGAGCGGCAGATTTTTCACGCCCTGGAATAACTCCTCAAAGGTGTGTGCCTCGAAATGCCCCAGTTCAAGCAAAATGCGTTCGGAATAACGGGAACAAATATTGGCACGCGCGAGCATATTCTCATCGCCCTCAAAGAAAACTCTGCCGTTTTCTGCACGGACGTTTTGCGCCTCCATCTCCCGGAGTTCCTCTGCCACTAAACTTTCCAAACCAAACAGGCAGGGTGCTGCAAATTGTATGTTCATAAATTCTCTAAACCACTTTCTTTTCAGTCTTTACTAAGTATATATGGAAAAAATCAAAATTGCAAGAAAGCAAAGCCCATTTTTTCAAGAATTAAACAAAAGTTTACAAAAAAAGAGACAGAGGAAAAACCTCTGTCTCTTTGTGAACAATTTTAATTACTGCTCAACAGGGTATACGCTTACTTTTCTGCGGCCCTTGTCATACTGCTCGAACTTAACAGTGCCGTCGATCTTTGCGAACAAAGTATCATCAGAACCTCTGCCAACGTTCTCGCCGGGATGAATGTGAGTACCACGCTGTTTAACAAGGATGTTACCAGCCAAAACGAACTGACCGTCTGCGCGCTTAACGCCGAGACGCTTAGATTCAGAGTCACGACCGTTCTTGGTGGAGCCCATACCTTTTTTATGTGCAAACAACTGGATGTTTAACTTAAGCATTAAAAGCACCTCTTTCAACTTGAATATAATCTGCATACATTTGAGATAAGCTTTCTAAGTGCAAGAAGAAACCTTCTAAAAGTTCTTTTGCTTTGGCTCTTTCCTCTTTCTTCGTGAGAAGAAGTTTCAAAAAGCCTTCTTGCTCATCTACAGTGATTTCCGGAGTAAGCCGTAAAATTTCGGTTATGGTATTTGCTACCATATAAGCGGGAGAGGAAACGGAAGCGCAAACAATATCTTTGCCTGCATCTTCGTAGCCTGCATGGCCCTCAATCGAGAAACCGACCGGAACCTCCGCCTGGTCAAAATAAAATACAGCTTCAATCATTAAGCGTTGATTGCGGAAATTTCAACCTTGGTATAGGGCTGACGATGACCCATTTTACGCTTTTCGTTCTTTTTGGGTTTGTAAGTGAATACAGTGACCTTCTTAGCCTTGCCGTTCTTTAATGCCTTAGCACTAACGGTTGCGCCCTCAACGTAAGGAGTACCAACCTTGATGCCATCTTCAGCACCAACTGCAACGACCTTGTCAAAGGTGACGTCCGCATTCTCTTCTACTGCAAGCTTTTCGATGTAAAGCACGTCGCCGGCTTCAACCTTGTACTGCTTGCCGCCTGTTTCAATTACTGCGTACATAAAGTTACCTACCTTAATATAGACTCGCTATTTTCGGGCGTCGCTATTGCGCCTTGTGATGCAGTTCTGCATCGCCCCTAATATGCGGCAGATGATATTTTAGCAGAAAATCCTTAATTTGTCAATGTTTTCGGGGATTTTTCTCGCTATTTTTCTATAAATAGGGAAAAGACAGCAGGCTTTCTAAAACCGAGCTGTCTTTTTCCCTGTATTGTGTGTAAATTTACGGGTGGTCTGTGTAAAAGGAGGGCTATTTCTATACTATTATATATAAGTATAAGCCCTTTTGTTTTCTTCTCTTGTTTCAATCAAAATTATTTGAAAACGTAAAGGTATAAAGAGAAAAAGTGGAAAATGGAACCGAAAAGTACGAAGAAATGGAACACGGAGTGAAAATATCTTTTCTTCGAACCGATGCCGTAGAGAATAGCACCGACGGTGTAGGCAATGCCGCCTGCAAGAAGCAGCCAAAGACCGGTTCTGGAAAAATGATTCCAAAGAATACCGAAAAAGGCAACAACGAGCCAGCCGAGGGTCAAGTATAAAACCATTTGCAAAACCTTGGTCTTATTAAAGAGGGTCATGGTGAGCGGTACACCGAGTGCAACGACAGCCCAGGCAACGCCGAAGAAGGTCCAGCCCAAGGCGGGGTTTACAGGTGCAATCACCAAAACAGCATAAGGAGAAATCGTACCGGCAATCATTGGAAAAATCATGGCGTGATCTACCATACGCATCGCACGTTTGCCGTCATTCGGTAAAAGCGCATGATACACTGCCGAGCAGGTATACATGGCAATCATACAAAAGCTGTATAAAAATCCTAAAAAGACATAATCCACACGCTGGGCAACATAGGCACGTATCATTAAAAGTACAAAAGCAATCACGCCGAAACCGGCGCCGACCATGTGGGAAATCGAATTAAGCCAGTCTTCTGTGCGTGTATAATCTGCAAGTTTCACGGATGCTAAGGTCATAGAAAATTCTCCTTTATATAATATTGTATTTTTCATTTCTCATCTTTTAACTTTATGTAAAGTCCTAAAAGAAATTCCGAATTTGTTTCGTAATGACGTCTTAAAGGATACCTTTTTTGGAGGAATTTTTCTACCAACCGGAGATTGCAGACAAAAAAAGCCCGCAACCGTCGGTTGCGAGACGGTTGCGGGCGGGTTACATAGGGTTGCATTTAGCCAGTTATTGCACAAATATAGTTTCTACTGTTTATTATATCGCGGTTGCGAAAGAAACCGTTGTTTTTGTAAAGCAATTATCTTTACAGCTTTGCATTTTCCTCTTTTTGCATCTCCTCGCGCACAGAAAGCACATCTTTCATGCAAAGCACGGTTGTAAAAAAGGAAGCCAACATTAAAACAGCGGCACCGATTCTTTTTAAAGTTTTCATGGATAAGCCCTCCGAATCTATCTATTCTTTCCCTTACGGGTGCAGTTTCAAAAATTCAAAGCTTCTATTATAATAGCGCATTTGCCCCTGATTTGCAATCCCTCTTTTTCGTGTAGTTTTTAAAAATCTCTCTGAAAAAGATTGTAATTTGACAAGTCTTGTGCTATAATTCTATTTTGTATGAATATGTGTACACATCCTTTAGAATGTCAAGACAAAACGGAGGAAACAATTATGAATTATGATGTACTCATTATCGGTGCCGGCCCCGGCGGTATTTATTCAGCATATGAACTTACACAGTTAAAACCTGAATTAAAGGTAGCTGTTTTTGAAAGCGGTCACGCACTTGATAAACGTCACTGCCCCATTGACGGTGACAAAATTAAATCCTGTATTCATTGCAAGAGCTGTTCCATTATGAGCGGTTTCGGCGGTGCGGGTGCATTTTCCGACGGTAAATACAACATCACCAACGATTTCGGCGGCACGCTTTACGAATATATCGGTAAGAAGTCAGCGCTCGATTTAATGAAATATGTAGACGACATTAACATGCGCTTCGGCGGCGATGGCACTAAGCTCTATTCCACCAGCGGCTCCAAGTTCAAGAAAATCTGCATTCAGAATGACTTGCACCTGTTAGACGCTTCGGTTCGTCACCTCGGCACAGACATTAACTACGTTGTGTTAGAGCACATTTACGCTTACTTAAAGGACAAGGTCGATTTCTTCTTCGACACCCCGGTAGAAACCGTTTCCAAGATTGAGGACGGCTACGAGGTTTCCTGCCCCAACGCCAAATACACCGGCAAGAAGTGCATTATTTCTGTCGGCAGAAGCGGTAGTAAGTGGATGGAGCAAATCTGCAAGAAGTTAGACATCCCCACCGAATCCAACCGTGTAGACATCGGCGTTCGTGTAGAGCTTCCGGCAGAGGTATTCTCTCACCTGACCGATGAACTTTACGAAAGCAAAATCGTTTACCGCACCCAGAAATACGGCGACTTGGTTCGTACCTTCTGCATGAATCCGAAGGGCGCAGTTGTAAATGAAAACACCAACGGCATCGTAACCGTTAACGGTCACAGCTATGAAGATCCCGAAAAGCAGACCGGTAACACCAACTTTGCACTTTTGGTTGCAAAGCACTTTACCGCACCGTTTAAGGATTCCAACGGCTACGGCGAAAGCATTGCACGCCTCAGCAATATGCTCGGCGGCGGCGTTATTGTACAGCGCTTCGGCGACCTCATTCGTGGTCAGAGAAGTACGCAGAGCCGTATTGATGAATCCTTCATCACCCCCACCCTCAACGCAAGCCCCGGCGACCTCAGCCTTGTACTTCCGAAGCGTATTCTCGATGGCATTATCGAAATGATTTACGTGCTCGACAAGGTTGCACCCGGTACAGCCAATGACGAAACCCTACTTTACGGCGTAGAGGTTAAGTTCTACAACATGGAAGTACAGGTTAATGACAAGCTCATGACCAAGTATGACGGTCTTTATGTCATCGGTGACGGCAGTGGTATCACCCACTCCCTCTCCCACGCTTCCGCAAGTGGCGTACACGTAGCAAGAATCCTTGCAGACGAAATGTAATTTTAGATTTTCAAAGGGCGGTAAAGAAGCAATTCTTTGCCGTCTTTTCTTTTTTTGAGGTAGTTTATGAAAATTTTAGAATCCATAGAAGCTTACAAAAAAGCACGTGCCCAAAGTCGCTTTTTGCTCGTGCAATTCGGCACAGATGCCTGCGCACCCTGCCACGCCATTCAGCATAGGCTCGACGCGTGGTTCAAGGAAAAGCCCGCAGTCCAAAGCTTTTATATTCCCTTAGAGCAGTTCTCTGCACTCGCGGCAGAAGAAGGTATTTTCTCTGCCCCTACCCTTTTATTCTTTACAGAGGGCAAGCTCACCTTGTGGGAAAGCGGATATTTCAGCTTAAACGAATTTTTAGAAAAAGCCGAGCGATATCTGCAAATGTTTTAGCTCCTGCTTTTCTCTTTCTTATGGTAAAGCAGATACCGTTCTCTTAAAGTAGCAAAAAAACAACCGAGCCCCCCTGGAGAGCCCGGTTGTTTTTATTTACAGCGTTTGATTATTTTAAAATATCGCACTTGGAAGCCGGAATATAAACCGTTTCCATATAGCCATTATCATAGATAATATAAGCATATCTGCCGTCATCATTGAAATGGTAGAAGTTCACCGCGGCAGCTTCTTCAATGGCTTTAAAGTTCTTGGCGTCGGCTTTTTTGAGGGGAGCTTCTGCGCTTTCGTAGAGATAGGAAAGCCACTCGTACTGTGACATACGCTTTTCTTCGACTTCACAAAGCTCATCATTGAGGCTTAAGCCTTCTCTATAGGTTAACTGGTTATTTCTTGCGCCTGCGAGTAAATAGTCGAATCGGATTTGATAATCTTTATCTTTTCTTTCATGCTTCTTTACATAAAGGGTTTCTGCATCAAGACAAGAGATTTTTTTATCTGTGTACAGAATTTCTGCAATATTTGCGTGCATATCGTCTGTGATTTCGCAATCATTTTCCTGTAAGTAGCGCAGGGTTTCTTGCATTTCGGGATAAAGATAAATTCCTATTTCTGCCAAAACATATTCTCGTTTTGGCTCTTGCTGTACCTCATCCCAACGCCATGAGATCAGTTGTCTATCCTTTAAAAAAGATTCAAAGTCTCGACTTGCTACATTTCTGCTCAGCATAGCCACGGGTGTCGTTGTATTTTTAAAGAAGCTTTCATAGGTTCTTTGGGACAAATCCTTATAAAGTGCCTCGTAGAAGGCTTCCTCGGTAGGAAGCGGTAAGGTGTTTTCTCCTTCCGCACGTGTGACACCGGTTCGGTCTACCAAGTACCAGCTATCCCGCCTTCCGACCTTATCTGCAGCGACCGCATACGGTACATAACGATCATTGGATACATAGTCTGCGCGAAGGACACCCTTGTAGTAAGACGTGCTTTTTCCTGTTTTTTCATCATAATTCTTTTCTAAGAGCTGTGTTTTTAAAACCTTATCAAAGTAAGCAGAAGATATGGATTCTTTCAAATAGGTTTCATAGGTTGCCGGATTATAAATTGAGAAACGGCGAATTAGAGTTTTACCGTTTTTCATTTTGAAAGCAAAGGTAACCTCTGTGAGATATTCGTTTCTCTCTTCCTTTTTCGCCTCTTCCTGTTTCAAAAGGTCAAAGAGACGAAGGGCTAAGTCTTTATCTTTTTCGCCCTTGCCTTCAATGAGTTCCTGTATCGCATCGGGTTGAATTCGATAATAGGTTTCCGGGCAATAAACATCCATGGACATACTTTCCACTTCCTCCAGCTTGGGGGTGCGGTTATATGTACCGAAGAGGTCGCTGGAAACTGTAAAAAATCCAATCGAGAACAAAGCAAAAACAATTGCAAAAACACGCAAAGAGCGTAGTGTTTTTTTGAGTTTTCTTGTCCAAAGAAGTTGCACCAAAAAGACAGCCACTGCGCTGGCAAGCAAAAGAACAATCCAAAGAATCACGGGATTTTTCGGTAAACCCTTGTCGGAGTTATCCCAAGCGATGGAAACAAACATACAGGATAAAGTCACGACGGTTATCGTGCCAATGGCACGAGATACGGCAAAATTGCCGAAGGATTTTGCGTGCTCGGCTTTTCGGAGCTTCATGAAAACGCCGCCTAAAATAAGGAAGGCAATGGAGACCAATGCCCAAACAAGCATGGGAATCCAGAAATTTTTATTCACGGCGAGATTCTCCGGTGCAACCTTAGAAAGCGGTTCTGTACTACTGGTCAAGCTTAAAATTGTTTCCGGGATAATACGGGTGGAATAGTAATCATAACCACTCTGTCCGTTGTTGGCTGCCAAAGAAGCTACAAACGTCCAAGGCGACAGAAGTGGGCTCCAGTTGCCGGAGGAAAAGGCTGCTTTAGTCACATAGCCGTTTAAGTATCTTTCAACTATGACATCCCTAAAATAGATATCTACAAGCGCAGGTACAGCGGAAATGCCGGCACCGGTAATCACTGCTTCTACGATATTGCCGGAAATCATCATCGAAAATGCGCCGAGAGAAAAGCCGGCAAGCGCGCTGACAAAAAGGGTGGTCATGGCATATAAATACACCTGTGTTAAATGGGCAGATGTGCCGAAGTTAGAGACATTGACGCCGTAAAGTACCGTCATCGGTAGTAAAACAGCTACAGCCAACATAAGGAGAGAAGAAACGCTGCGGTTTACATAAAGCGTGGTACGTGAAATGCCCATACTGAGATAAACATTAACGCTCTTTTTACTCATCAGAAAATTAAACTGTCTTGCCGCAACCATGAAGCCGCAAATGAGCATGCCCCATGTTAAAAGATTATAGTCTACAATAAATGGATTTTTTCCGAAGAAAATAGAAATAGTGCTCAATTTCTCTTGTGCGCCGAGTTCTTTGCCTATAAGAGAAATCACGGGTGTTACCATAGAAAAGAATAAAACAAGAAGTGCAATCAGAGGAAAGAGCCATGCGCCTTGAAAGCTTCTTTCAAAGTCTTTAAGATTCACTTTATTCCGCAAAGATTTTTGTGATGTCATATTTCTTATCCTCCATTTCGTTTAAGAATACTTCTTCCATTGTGAGGCGATATTCGTCAATCGCAATGGGTAAAAGTGCGTTGAGTTTTTCTTTTTCTTCCTTGGCATTGCCCTCAAACACGAGCGTTGCCACCTGACCGTCCAGTTCGATGTTTTTATAGTGAATCGCTTTAAAATCGGATTCCTGAATCGGTCTGTCGAAGATGAGACGGATTTTAGAATAGTTTTGGCTGATGTCGTAAACGGAGCAATCCATGGTAAGATGCTTGCCGTTGAGCAGTCCCACATGGTCACAAAGCTCAGAGAGCTCGGAAAGGTTATGGGAGGAAATCACCATGGAGCATTCGCTTTCCGCGATGTATTCCATAAAGAGCTTCTTGGTAATATCCTTTTTCTGCGGGTCTAAGCCGTCAAAGGTTTCATCCAGTAAAAGATATTTGGGCTTAGAGGCGAGTGCCAGAAGGATTTCCGTCTGTCTCTGCATGCCTTTGGAAAAGCCGCGGATTTTCTTTTTTTCATCGAGGCCAAAAACCTCTAACAGATTTTGATAGGTTTTCATGCTGAATTCGGGATAATAATCGCTGTAAAATTTCGCCATGCTTTTAATCGTTGCATTCATGGGGAAATACAAATCATCGGGTACATAAAAGAGATTTTTACGAATATCGGGATTGTCAAAGGCGGGTGTGCCGTCGAAGGAAACCAAACCCGAATCAGCACGATAAATGCCTGCCGCTGTTTTCAAAAGCGTGGTTTTACCTGCGCCGTTATAGCCGATGAGTCCGTAAATGGAGGACGGCTCCACGGTGAAGAAAATATCTTCTACCGCGATATAATCATCAAATTTTTTGGTGACGTGGTCAAATTTAATCATGTTCGTTCTCTCCTTTATAGAGTTTTAAAAGCAGAGCCTGCATTTCTTCATAGCTTGCGCCGAGTGCTTTCGCCGCCGCCATGGCCTCCTCTGCATTGTGCATAGCATCCTTTAAAAAGCTGTTTTCGTTTTGGGCTTCTGCACTGATAAATATGCCCTTACCAGCCACCGAATACGTGACCCCTTTCGCCTCGAGTTCCGAAAAGGCGCGTTTTACGGTGTTGATATTTAAAGAAAGCTGTGCGGAAAGTTGGCGAAGCGACGGAAGCTGTTCATTGGGTTTTAAGATCCCCTTTTGCACCTGCATCACGATATCCTGCTCAATTTGCTCGTATATCGGGATTCGGCTGCGGGGATCAATCATAATATACACGCATTCGCCTCCTTCTTAACTGTGCTATCTGTGCTATCACAGTTATTACACCTTGAGTATAGCCGATGTTTTGCATTTTGTCAAGTAATTTTTTATAAAAAAAAGAACCGCCCTTTTGGACGGTCCGTTTTTTTGTGTTTAGTTTTCTTCTGCGTTTGCCGCTTCTTCCTTAGCTTTGGCGCGGCGCTCGGCTTCCTGACGGAAGGGATTTTTCTTTTCTACCGAGCGGATAATCTTTTTCTTATCCTTTTCGGAAAGCACACGAAATTCAGCAAGAAGTGCCTTTTCTTCCTTGTTGAGTTCCGAAAGAAAAATACGGTCATCGTTCTTGAGCTTTGTTTCGATACGTTCCTCGCGCTCTGCTTTGGTATAGCGTTTGCCCTTGGGGTCATATTCCTCCACATCGTCATGCAATTTGTAAAGGTCTTTTAAATCGAGATTTACAATCGCATCCACGGTGGTGGAAAAAATCTTGGCAAAGGAATCAAGCAACATAATATCGGGCATATTTTTTGAAATTTCATATGCCGTATAGGTGGTACGGTCGATACTTAAAATATCCGCCACCTGCTGTTGTGTTAAGCGATTCGCTTTGCGTACGGTTTTCATTCTGAGGCCAAGGTCATTTTGTTTCGTCATATAACCACTTCCCACATTTACTCTATCCTATATTATAATCAATATTCGGATAAGATTGTTAAAATGTGCCTAATCCCCACGTAAAATGTACGGGAGCTAGTGGAAAGTGGCGCAGTCATTTGCTTTAAAGGCTGCTTTTATAAAATTTTATTCAGACAAAAAATGAATGAAAAGACCGCTTAAAAGCTTCGGCTCAAACCAAGTGGACTTGGGCGGCATGATTTTTCCGGCATCGGCAATCGCCATAAGCTCCTCGGTGGAAACCGGGCACATGGAAAATGCCAAGGTCATTTCGCCGCTGTTTACACGGTTTTCGAGTTCCTTTAAGCCGCGGATACCGCCGACAAAGTCGATACGTGCATCGGTTCTCGGGTCACCGATGGCAAGAAGCGGTGTGAGCACCTCGTTTTGTAAAATGGAGGCATCCAAAGAAGCAACAGGATTCTGCTCGTCGGCAATGCCGTCCTTTAACGAAAGCGCATACCAGTTCTTTTCGAGATAAAGTCCGAACTCGTGGCGCTTTTCGGGATGATAGGCGTCTTTACCGATTAGGCGCACGTTGAATTTTTCTTCGAGCTTTTCTAAGAATACACCGGCATCGAGGCCGTTTAAATCCTTAACCAAACGGTTATAATCCAAAATGGTAAGCTCTTCGGCGGGAAAATAAACCGCTAAGAAGTAGTTAAATTCCTCGTCGCCTGTATAGGGCTTTTCCTTGCGTCTTTTCTCTGCAACGCGCACAGCAGAAGCCGCGCGATGATGACCGTCTGCGATATAGAGGGCAGGCACGGTTTCAAAGAGAGAAGTCAATGTTTCCAAGGTTTCTGCCTCGGTAATCACCCAGACTCTTTGGCGAACATCGCCGGAAACGAAGTCATAAACCGCCTCATGTAAAGTCTTATAGCTTTCTAAAAGAGCGGAAATTACCGGCTGCTTGCGATAGGTTAAAAAGATAGGGCCGGTATTCGCATTCAAGGTATCCACGTGGCGAATACGGTCGGCTTCCTTATCGGCTCTGGTCAGCTCGTGTTTTTTGATGATATTGTTCTGATATTCATCCACAGAAGCACAGCCAACAAGACCGGTTTGCGTTTTGCCGCGGAAGGTTTGCTCATAAATATAAAGGCAGGGTGCTTCATCCTGCACGTAGGTTTTTTCCGCAATCATGTTTTGCAGATTTTCCTTTGCCTTTTCATAAACGCGACTGTCATATAAATCCACATCACGTGGCAAGTCGACTTCTGCCTTATCGACATGCAAAAAAGAATAAGGATTTCCCTTTACTTCCTCGCGTGCTTCGTCTGAATTCATGACGTCATAGGGCAGTGCCGCGACCTTTTCGGCAAGTGCCGCCGTCGGACGATAAGCTTTAAATGCTTTAATGGTTGCCATGTTGTTCCCTCACTTTTTTATCGCTGTATTTTTTAAAAACATAATAAACCGCTTCGCAAAGCAATACGCCCAGCAGTGCACCGCTCATATCAATGAGCATATCGCGAAACTGGCAGGCTCTGCCCTGCACGAAGAGCTGGTGCACCTCATCAGACACTGCATAAACCGCGGCGCAGAAGAACGAAATCCACGGGCGCTTTTTAAAGCCACACGAAAAGGTGGCTAAATAAAAGAGCACGCAAAGGAGCATAAACTCCGTAAAATGTGCCGCTTTTCTTATAAAAAACGAACTGACGTGGAAGGGCAAAATCCGCAAAAAGAAATCCAGAAATCCATTGCTGAGTTCGGAGGATTCCCCTGCCGGCTGTGCCGAAAGAGAAAAGATAAGGCCCATCCACAGAAAGAGTGCCAAAAAGCTGAGCACTACGGCCGCTTTTTGCTTCTTTGTACGCTTGTTCCAAGGCACAAACGAGATTTTATTTTTTTCCGGCATTGATAAAGTACACATAGTCCCTCGAAGAATAGAAATAAATACCGTCTGTGTCACGGTTGGTAATAAAGTAATTGTTTTCGTATTGTACGGGCAGAAGCACGGCGTGCTGTAAGAGATAATTTTCCGCTTCGGTGCATACCGCACGAAGCTTCGAGAAATCGGATTTTTCGCGATGCATGCGGTCTAAGAACGCCGTGTATTTGGCATCCTCAAAGCCCATATAATTGCCTGCACCGAATTGCTCTAAGAAATCCGGGGTAAACGCAGAAGCGGCACGAACCGGATACAGGGCGATTTGGTAGTTGCCGTCGCGCACGGCGGTTTCCAGTTCATTGTCGGGCAGTACAGTCACATTGCCGACGAATTTTACGCCGAGCGTTCTCTGCCAAAGCTGTAAAACCTCCTGCACAAAGGTTTTATTTTCTTCCGTGCAAAGAATATTCACATCCACAGAGGTAACGCCAAGTTCTAACAGGGCTTCTTCAAAATCTTCTGTTGCACGCTTCGCGCTGTAAGGAAGCAAGCCCTTGGAGGCTTCCCCCTCCTTTAGAAACGGCTCTGCACCGATTTTGCAGAACGGCGGCACAAGACTGCCGGCACGGGGCATGTCCCCCGGCAAATGTGTATTTTCAAAAATCAAGGCGCGGCAAAGAGAAGAACGCAGAAGCTCATTGGCAAGTGCAGTATCTCTTTGATTAAAGAGGAACGCCATGGTGGTATCCGTTAAGCTCTCGGCATTGTATTTCTTTTGACGCGGCAGAGCATTCCATTCTTTTTCACTCAGGAAAGCCGCATCATAGACTTCATCTGCCATTTTTTCGGGAATTTGTGTTTTATCTTTATTATAGTATAAGGTCACCGAAGAGGGCTTTACCTCTCCTTCACCCTTATAGCCCTCATTTTTAGAAAGCTTAATCGAAGTTTTTTCAAGCCACGAGGAAACATAAAACGGGCCATTGCAAAGAAGATAGCCTGTTTCCAAGCCGTATCTACCGCCGGTCAATTCAAAAAATTCTCGATTGCACGGCATCGCACCGGGAGACGTTAACGCATACAGGAAGTTTTCGTCAGGATAGGAAAGGGTGATTTCCAAAGTGTTGTCATTCGGTGCCGAAACACTGCTTACCGCCGAAAACAGATAAGCATCTTCACTGGCGGTTTGCGGATCTAACACACGTTGCAGGGCAAACACGAAATCATCGGCCTTTATCTTTTGGGGGAAGTTGTCCTTATAATCTTTTCCGTAAATCGGTTTTAAAAGCGCGGCGTGCTTTGAATAAACAAACCACTCTGTATCGGGGCGAAGCGTGAAGCGATAGGTTAAGCCATCCGGCGAAACTGTATAGGATTCGGCGGCACCGTTCACAAGCTTCCCTTCGGCGTTGATAGAAACTAAGCCTTCAAAGCAGTTGGATACAATCAAACGCTCTGCCGAAGAATGGGCAATCTGCGGGTCAAGGCTCACGGGTTCTTCTAAAATGGGCATAGCAAAAGCTTTTCCCGCCTTGGGCTTACCACAGCCGGAAAACGAAAATGCAAAACAAAAAAGCAAAAGCAATACTGCTGTAATCTTTGTTTTCAAGAAAATCCCTCACCTTTTTAAAAATCACTTTATTGTATCATATTCTTTCCTAAAAATCCACCGCTGAGAAGCAAAAAGAAACCCCAAATTCAAAGGAAATGAATTCGGGGTATTTTTATATTTTACTTCCTTATGCCGCAGGCTTCTGCTCTGCCTCCGGTTTCGGCTTCTCACCCTCATCGGGCTTTACCGGTGCCTTTGTCGGTGTTTCCTCCATAGGCTTTTCCGTCGGCGTCGGCTCCACGGGCTTCGGTGCCTCTGTCGGTACAGGAGGCTCTGTAGGCTTCGGCTGTGTTGTGGTCACAGGCGGATCCTTCGGCTTCTGCTGCGGTTTTTGCTGCGGCTTTTGCGGCTTCTGCGGTTTTTGCGGTTTAGAATCCTTATCTTCCGTCTTATTATTCGGCTTATTCGGCTTCTTATCCGTCTGAATCAGTTCGGGATCGGGTGCTTCACCGTAAATAAATTCGTGTATATGCTCAGCCGCCAAATCTAAGTCATAGCGCCATACCCATGCACCGTTATACATACCACCTACAGGGTTTTCGGGTTCTGCCGGAATTACACGTGCCGCGAGGGTAATGTCCTTACTCAGCATCGGTGCAAAGGACATAATTTCGGTAAAGGAAAGGGAGGTTTCGCAAAGGCTCATGCCTACCTTTACCATTTCGCCGTACTTGGCAGGGCTGATGTCTTTGGCTTTTTTAATGACCTGCTCAATGACCTTTTTCTGACGTTCTACACGTTTAGAGTCGGAATCGAGCTTACGGATTCTGGCATATACAACCGCCTGTTTACCGGTTAAATGTGCTACGCCGCTTGACTGAATATAAGGGAAATCCTTGTCATCATCATCCCCGATATCGTTTATATGCACGCGTTCACGCTCGGTAAGTTCTACGTCGATACCGCCGACAAAGTCAATCGCTTCGGCAAGCTTGCTGAAGTTTACGGTAGCGTAGTCGGTAATATTCATGTGGAAATTCTGGTTAATGGTTTTAATTGCAAGCTCCGGACCACCAAACATATAGGCATGGGTAATTTTTTGATCCTTGTGCCCGTCGATAGAAACAAAGCTATCGCGTAAAATGGAGGTCAGCTTAATTTCGCCGGTACCCTTATTCACGCTGGCAATCATAATGGTGTCGGAGCGACCCTTAAAGGAATTTTCATCTCTCGAGTCCACGCCAAACAGGGCGATATTAAAGATTTCGGTTTTACCGTATTTGTCTTCAATATTGGAGGAAATGCCGAGATTGCTCTCATCTACCTTGTTTTGCATACGGCTGTAAACGCCATATACCGTAAAAAATCCAATTAAAGCAAGAAGCAAAATAGCCACAACCACATAAATAGTGACTCTTTTCCATTTTTTCATGCCAAACCATTTTTTACCGAATGCACTGTTTCTGAATTTGCTGTTTTTTCTTTTTTCTGCCTTTTGGGCTTCTTTTTTCATTTTTTTCTTTGTTTTTTCGTCCAGCCTTTTTTCCAAGCGAATTTCTTGGTCTTCGGTATGTCTTCTGTCAGAATGCATACTACACCTCACCTATTGTATTTTCTCAAAAGTCCTAAAGAACGTCCGAATACGGGTAGAGAAGTGCCCGTTCGGAGCAGAGATTGCGCGGAAATTCCCGGTTCTTATGACCGGTTTCGGCACAATATGAAACACATTTTTTCGGTGAATTACGCCGCTAAATATATACTATATTATACAGCCAAAGTCGACAGGTGTCAATTTCGAAGTCATAGAATCGAAAAAATCAGCATTTGTTCTAATAAAGCGGAAAGTTTTCATCTATAGTGCATTGATATGACAAAAGAAAACGGACTCCCGAAAAGGGAGCCCGTTTTTAAAATTTTCGTTTTATTCGGTTTCATCGCCACGGAGCGTTTCAAAGACCATATCGGGATTGTCGCTCATAACGGCATCCGCACCGACAGAAGCGAGGAAGGCTACATCCTCGGGGTCATTAATCGTCCAATACTGCACGGCGATATTGTACTTGTGCGCATAGTTGCAAAGTCTCGAGGTGCCGAGATGAATGACGAACTGATTTGCCGGAATCTGCAGAGCCTTAAACTTGTAATAATCCGGCGCATGGTGGATGCCACAAAGGCTGGAGAAGTAGAAATCCACAACCTCTTTGATGCCGGCGGAGCGCAGCATATCGGGATAGGTATCATCCATATACTGGCTGATTTCGCCGTGGAAGGTACCGACAACTACTCTTTGTAAAAGGTCATTTTCTTTTAAGGTTTCATACAGCTTATCGGTTGCTTTTCTGCCGATGTCGTCACTGTCTTTAATTTCGATAATGAAGTTGTGGTCGCCGTAAGGCTTTAAGTAATCAAAAATATCCTGCAAACGCATGATATGTAAGTTTTCAGGAATCTCCTCCCCTTTGAGACCCTTATACGGGGTTTCGCCGTCATCAGTTTCGAAGCCCTCGCCCATGTTGAGCTGCATAAGCTCCTCATAGGTATAATCATGCGGATACACATCCTCATGCCCGAACACTTCTACCGCATTACTGGTGCGGTCTAAGGTTTTGTCATGAAGCAAAACGAGCTGGTCATCCTTGGTTAAATGCAGGTCAAATTCAAAAATATCAATGGAGAATTTGCCGTTTTCCACACAGTTTTGGAATGCCATTAAGGTGTTTTCCGGTGCGATACCGCCGCCGGAACGATGTGCGGAAACCATCGTTTCCTCGAAGGGCATAATATAAGGATTACGGTTGCCTGTTGCATCCTCTACCGGCACTTTTTCCACGGGGTCCTTATAGTTGTGCGATACAACCAAAAGTACGGAAAGGATAATTACAATGAATACGCTAAGAACAATTAGAAATACTTTCAATGATTTTTTCACCTGTCTTTTCCCCCAAATTCTCTTATTCATGAGCAAAATTTTTGCCCAAATTGTATAAGGTATTTTAGCTTTCTTTTTGAATAAAGTCAAGGGAAAGGCACGAAAATCTTCCCCGCTTCGCTGTTTTTAGACATTTCTCATCTCTTTTGTGTATTCTCGTTTTGTACAAAATTATTTGACATTTTATGAAAATTTTGTTAATATATTTCTAAATGAAAAAGTACATATAGAAAGGACTTTTTAGTATGAAAAGACATATTTCTCTTCTTTTAACCGTACTTTTGCTTTTCTCCTGCGCGGTGCCTGCGTTTGCGGCCGGGGTCCTGATTAAGCCACGCTATGCACGCGAGGAATCTGTATTAACTGTCACCCTTCCCATGGAGAAAACCAGTTCTCTTGCCACGTTTTTAACCACAATGGAATATGATAAAGACAAATTAACGCTCACCGACGTCCACTTCGAAACCGGGGATATGACCGTTGTCAAAGACGATGTAGCCGGCGAAGTAAAGCTCAGTGCCGTTTGGCAGGAAGCACAAGAAGAACCTGCCACGCTCTGCACTTTAACCTTTAACATTAAAGAAGGTGCCGAGGACACGGTAACCTTCCGTTTTAAAGACACCGAAGCCACAGACAAGGATGATAAGCCCCTTTCCGTTTCGTTCGGCAAAGAGAAGTTCTTAACCTTTGCGCTCACCGAAACCATCGGCGGTAATGTGGACATTCCCAGAACGGCAGGCACCTATATCGGTGCGAGCGTCGGCGCAGTTGCCGTTCTTGCCGCTGTCGGCGTCACCGTAGGTGTTCTTATAAAACGCAGAAAAACTGCATAACCCTTAAAATCCCCAAAAGGCTGCCTTTAACGAGGCGGCCTTTTCTTTTTGCAATTTCCTATTTTAAAATCTGCACAAAAATGTAGCCCAAATTCGTCGACATTTTTCCTTTTATTTCACAAGTTTTTGCACGCTTTACCCCTGTTTCTCGTTGACAAGGAAAGCGCAATACTGTATAATATTTTCGTATTGTTTATGATGCTTTTATTATTGAAAAGAAAAGCATATTTTAAGGAGGATACCATAATGGTAAAAGCGATTGTCGGTGCTAACTGGGGCGACGAAGGTAAAGGTAAAATTACGGATATGTTCGCAGAGAAAGCGGACATCGTAATTCGTTTCCAGGGCGGCGCTAACGCAGGTCACACAATTATTAACGACAAGGGTCGTTTCGCATTTCATTTGATGCCCAGCGGTGTTTGCTATGACCACACCACCTGCATCATTGGCAACGGTGTTGCACTCGATATCAACAAGTTCTTCAAAGAGCTTGCTGACGTAAAGGCAGCAGGTCTTAACCCGAACCTTTTAGTTTCTGAGCGCGCACAGATTTTAATGCCTTATCACATTTTATTCGATGAATATGAAGAAGAAAGACTCGGCAAGAATGCTTTCGGTTCCACCAAGAGCGGTATTGCCCCCTTCTTTAGTGATAAATATGCAAAAATCGGTATTCAGGTGAATGAGCTCTTCGACGAAGAGGCTTTAAAGGCAAAGCTTAAAAACATTTGCTCTCTTAAAAACCTCATCTTAGAGCACGTTTACCACAAGCCTCTTTTGGACGAGCAGGAGCTCTTCGACACCTGCATGAAGTATCGTGACATGGTTGCACCTTACGTTTGCGATGTCAGAGCTTACCTTAAGAAAGCGCTTGAAGAAGGCAAAGAAATTCTCTTAGAGGGTCAGCTTGGTACTTTGAAGGATCCCGATTTCGGTATTTACCCGATGGTAACCTCTTCTTCCACCCTCGCCGCTTACGGCGCTGTCGGTGCAGGTCTTCCGCCTCATGCGATTCAGGAAATCATCGCTGTTACAAAGGCTTACTCTTCCGCAGTAGGCGCAGGTGAATTCGTTTCCGAAATCTTAGATGAGAACGAAGCACAGGAGCTTCGTATCCACGGCGGCGACAAGGGCGAATTCGGCGCAACCACCGGCAGACCCAGAAGAGTCGGCTGGTTTGACTGCGTAGCCAGCAAATACGGTATCGACTGCCAGGGCGCAACCAAGGTTGTTTTAACGGCTCTCGACTGCCTTTCCTACTTAGATGAAATCAAGGTATGCACCGGCTACGAGGTAGACGGCAAAGTCATCACCGATTTCCCGACCACATCTATCCTCAAGAAGTGCAAGCCGGTTTTTGAAACCGTAAAGGGCTGGCACTGCAACATCCGCGGTATTAAGAACTTTGACGATCTCCCGCAGGAAGCTAAGGACTATGTTGCTTTCTTAGAGAAGCATCTCGGTCACCATATCGACATGGTTTCCAACGGTCCGGAGCGCGAAGCTATCATGTATCGCTAAGCCCACACACCCTTTTAGTTAGTTTGATACGGAGGAATCCTATTTGAAAATTCGAGTTGGTATTGCCGGTTACGGCAATTTAGGTAGAGGCGTTGAGCTTGCGCTCAGCACTTCTTCCGACATGGAACTTGTCGGCGTATTCACAAGACGTGCACCCGAAAGCGTAAATACCGTTACAGGTGCTAAGGTGTTTTCTTTAGATGATGCGCCCTCCATGAAAGACGATATTGATGTTATGATTCTCTGCGGCGGCAGTGCAAAGGATTTACCCAAGCAGACCGCAGAGCTTGCAAAGTATTTTAACGTAATTGACTCCTTTGACACCCACGCCAATATTCCGGAGCATTTCGACGCTGTCGATGCTGTTTGCAAAGAAAACGGTACCCTCGGCATTATCTCCGTTGGTTGGGATCCGGGTCTGTTCTCTCTGATGCGTCTTTACGGTCAGGCGGTTCTCCCCGACGGTGCAGATTACACCTTCTGGGGCAAGGGCGTAAGCCAAGGCCATTCCGATGCAATTCGCCGCATTGAAGGCGTTGCAGACGCGAAGCAGTACACCATTCCGGTAGAAAAAGCCTTAGAGGAAGTCAGAAAGGGCACACAGCCCACCCTCTCCACCGGCGAAAAGCACACCCGTGAGTGCTTTGTTGTTGCCAAAGAAGGCGCAGACAAGGCAGCCATCGAGCAGGCAATCAAAACTATGCCGAACTACTTTGCAGATTATGACACCACCGTGCATTTCATTTCTCAAGAAGAATTGAACCGTGACCATGCAGGTATGGCACACGGCGGCATGGTATTCAGAACCGGTAAAACCGGTCTTCACAATGAGCATAACGAAGTCATGGAGTTTAAGCTCACCTTGGATTCCAACCCCGAATTTACCTCTCGCGTGCTCGTAGCGTTCGCAAGAGCAGCGCATCGCCTTGCTAAAGAAGGTGCTGTCGGCTGTAAGACCGTTTTAGATATTGCGCCCGCTTACCTTCATCCGGCAGACGGCACAGAGCTTCGCAAACACTTAGTTTAAGTTTATTCTAATCCTACTGGAGGAATTATTATGAAACAAGACATGATTGTCATTTTAGACCTTGGCAGCACTAAAAATGCGGCACTCGCAAGAGAAATCCGTGCACTCGGCGTTTACAGCGAAATTTATCCGCATGACATTACCCCCGATGCACTCAAGGCTCTTCCGAACGTTCGCGGCGTCATCTTAAACGGCGGCGAAAACCGTGTAGTTGACGGCGTAGCTGTTGATGTAGATCCCGCGATTTATGATTGCGGTTTCCCCGTAATGGCTGTAGATCATCCCACAGCAAAATGCGCAAAGCAGTTTGCCGCTCTCCCCACTGAGGACGAGCTTCGTGCTTTCGTATTTGACGACTGCAAAGCAGAAGCTAACTGGAACATGAAGAACTTCATCGCAGACCAGGTTGAGCTTTTACGTGAACAGATCGGCGACAAGAAGGTTCTTTTGGCACTTTCCGGCGGCGTTGACTCCTCTGTTGTTGCCGCACTTTTGATTAAGGCTATCGGCAAACAGCTCGTATGCGTACACGTAAACCACGGCCTTATGCGTAAGGATGAATCCGAAAGCGTTATTCGCGTATTCCGTGACGAAATGAACGCAAACCTTATTTATGTTGACGCTGTTGACCGTTTCCTCGGTAAACTCGAAGGCGTTGCAGATCCCGAAAGAAAGCGTAAAATCATCGGCGCAGAATTCATTCGCGTATTCGAAGAAGAAGCTAGAAAGCTCGAAGGTATTGAGTTCTTAGGTCAGGGCACCATTTACCCCGACATCATCGAAAGCGGTACCAAGACTGCTAAGACTGTTAAGTCTCACCACAACGTAGGCGGTCTTCCCGAGGATATGAACTTTGAGCTTGTTGAACCCTTAAAGCAGCTCTTTAAGGATGAAGTTCGTGCTTGCGGCTTAGAGCTTGGTCTCCCCCACAGCATGGTATTCCGTCAGCCGTTCCCGGGCCCTGGCCTCGGCGTTCGTTGCCTCGGCGCAATCACCCGTGAAAGACTCGAAGCTGTTCGTGAATCCGACGCAATTCTTCGCGACGAATTCGAAAAAGCAGGTCTCGACAAGAAGGTATGGCAGTACTTCACCATCGTTCCGGATTTCAAGTCCGTTGGTGTAAGAGATAACGCAAGATGCTATGACTATCCGGTCATCATCCGTGCCGTTAACACCGTAGATGCTATGACCGCCACTATCGAAAGACTCGATTGGGATATCCTGCAGAAGGTTACCGACAGAATCTTAAAAGAAGTAAAGAACGTAAACCGCGTCTGCTACGACATCTCCCCCAAGCCCACAGCTACTATTGAGTGGGAATAAGAAAATCTTATCTAATTGCTGAAAAACACGGCTCTTGAGCCGGAAAAGTGGCAATTTAGCGAGGATTTCTTCTCTGTTTGATAGCAGATTGATAGCACTTGCAAAAAAGCCGTTTACTGATTTATTTTCAGGGTAACGAGTGGCTTGCAAGTGTGCCTCACAACTTATCTATAAAGAAAAGGTCTTACCGATTTTTGTGATCGGTAAGACCTTTTTTTATTTTGTTGTTCGCTTTTTCTTTGGAGCTGGCAGCTCATCATACATGGAAAGAAATAGATTGCGGAGAAAGGCCTTGTTGTCTATGTCATCAACTAAAAGCATTTCCTTGGCTCCATCATATGGTAGTTCATAACTCACGGTTGGCATCAGAGAAATTGCAGAAGGAACAGGTTTTACGAGCAGGCGATTATCATAAATGCCGCCTACAATTTTACCACGAAAATAAAGGATATACTCACCCATCATTGCTCGGTAAGAAATATCATCTAAATCTGATAATTGTTCAAGCACAAACGCTAAATAATCTTTACTTGAAGCCATAAAATACCTACTTTCAATCGTCAGCCTTCAACTGTTTCGCAAAAGCTTCCACCAGTGCATCACTGAATGCCTGAGAAGGGACCTTCGCACGGATCTGAGTGGTGTCAAACTCCGGATAGTGATACCGCCAGTTGTCATAGTCCTCCTGGCTGATCTCTCCGGCTTTCAGTTTGGCAGCCTGCTCCTGCCATGCGCAAAGCATTTGGTGCAGTTCGGCAGCATCCCGATTTTTGCGGACATCGACCTTCAAACAGATCTCGCCGTCCATTTCATCCACATGAAGTCCATACCGATCTTCCAGGGTGAACAAGGTGTGCATCAGTCCCAGATAAGAGTCAATATCCGGCACCGACAGTGCCAGCGGTGACACATCAAGGACCTTTGCTAACGCCTCCGTCACATCGGCCTTTGGGCTTCTGGTCCCGGTTTCATACTGTGCCAGACGAACATCGGCAGACTTTTCAGGAAAGCCAACCTGGATGCCGAGAAACTTCTGTGTCATTCCCCGCAGATTGCGGAAGAAGTTGATTCTTTCACCGATTGCCATAGCAACAACTCCTATCAAGTGTGGTTCTTGGTGATAGTATAGCATATTTGTTTAATATAGTCAAGAGAAATAAAATATATTTGTTTAATATTTACTTGCAATCCATATTGACTTAAACGGATATGTATAGTAGAATATGACTACGCTAAACAATAATGTTTAATGCACCTTGAAAATTGAATGACCGCCCGAATGAAATATTCCTGCCGGGGAAGCAGCCGCCATGATCCACCAGGGGAGCGTGCCAGAGCAGGAAAGACGCCGCAGGAAGATCCCTGGGGCAGGAACCCATTCGGAGAGAGCGGCAGAACAAACCACTATAAATGAGGAAAGGAAAGGTACTTTGTTTATGGCAGGACAGATTTTTATGCGAGTAGATGAAGTTATGGAGGTCATGGGGATTTCCAAGCCCTATGCCTACAAGATCATTGCCGAAATGAATGAGAAGCTGAAAAAGACCGGCTGTATCACGATTGGCGGCAGGATCGACCGCAAGTATTTCTATGAACAGTTCTATGGTACGAGAAACCAGGACAAGAAGGAGGACTGATTATGGGAGCATTCAAAAACAAGGATAACGGCACCTGGTATGTGCAGTTCCGTTACACCGACTGGAAGGGCGAGCGTCAGCAGAAGCTGAAACGAGGGTTCGCCACCAAGAAAGAGGCCCAGGCATGGGAACGGGAGTTCCTGATGGAGAAGCAGGCCGACATCAATATGACCTTTGAGAGTTTCGTGGCTCTGTACGAAAAGGACATCAAGCCCAAGCTCAAGCTGAACACCTGGCTCACCAAGGAGAGCATTATCCAGAAGAAGATCCTTCCGTATTTCCGCAAGCGAAAGCTGTCGGAGATCACGGCCAAGGACATCATCGACTGGCAGAACGAGATTCGTGGACTGACTGATTGCCACGGAAACCCTCTTTCTACCAATTATCTGAAAACGGTTCACAATCAGCTGTCAGCTATTTTCAACCACGCAATCCGGTATTACGGGTTACAGATCAATCCGGCACAGAGAGCCGGAAATATGGGCTATGAAGAGCGAAAGGAAATGCAGTTCTGGACCCGGGAGGAGTACACCAAATTCTCCGAGGCCATGATGGACAAGCCCATTTCCTTCTACGCCTTTGAAATGCTCTACTGGTGCGGTATCCGTGAGGGCGAGCTGCTGGCGCTGACCCCGGCAGACTTTGACTTCGAACGGAGTACCGTCAGCATCAACAAGTCGTATCAGCGGATCAACAAGCAGGATGTTATCACCACACCCAAAACCAAAAAGAGCAACCGGGTGATCCAGATGCCGAAATTCCTTTGCGAGGAGATCCAGGAGTATCTGAAAATGTTCTACGGTGCGGAATCTGACAGCCGGATTTTTCCCATCAGCAAGAACTATCTGCACAGGGAAATGGACAGAGGCTGCAAAGAAACCGGAGTGAAACGCATCCGAATCCACGATTTGAGACACAGCCACATCAGTCTGCTGATCGATATGGGCTTCACGGCTTTGGCAATCGCTGACCGGGTAGGCCATGAGAGCATTGACATCACCTACCGCTACGCCCACCTGTTTCCCACCCGTCAGACGGAGATGGCAAACAAGCTGGATGAACTGAAAAACGAGGAAGGAGTATAAACCATGTCTATGAAAAATCTTGATAACCACAACCGTTGGAGAAGCAAAACGGTGGCCTTTCGGGTATCGCCGGAAGAGAACGAACAGCTGGATCGGTTCGTGAGCTTGTCCGGGCTGACCAAGCAGGATTATATCACCCGCCGCCTGCTCTGCAAGGATGTGGTGGTGCAGGGAAATCCGAGAGTGTTCAAGGCTCTGAAAAATCAGTTTGCCGCCGTTCTGGAACAGCTTCAGCGCATTGAGGCCGGAACCGGTGTGGACGATGAACTGATGGACACCATTGAGCTGATGACCGCAATCATGGATGGTATGAAGGAGGACAGTGCCTATGGAAATTAACGCAAAAGAAAAGACCGCCCTGAGCCCGTCTGTTGGCGCAGACGGAGGGCAGTCTCATCACAAGCTATCACAAAACAGTATACCCGATACCGAGGAAAAATACAACGATGATTTTGAGGATATGGAAGAACTGTACCGTCGGATGCAGCGGGCCGCAGATCCGCACTACCTGCACACGGTATCCATGACGGAGCTGTATCAGACGTCCTATAAGAGCAGAGCAGCCATTATCGAAGGGCTGCTTTACTCCGGGGCATATATCCTTGCCGGAGCCCCTAAAATCGGCAAGTCCTTCCTGGTGGCGCAGATTGCTTACCACATCAGCACCGGCGATCCACTCTGGGAATATGAAGTCCACCAGGGACCGGTGCTGTATCTGGCGTTGGAGGATGACTTCCAGCGCCTGCAAAGCCGAATGTTTATGATGTACGGCGTGGCCGATACACCCCACCTGCACTTCGCCACCGTAGCCGAGAAGATCGGCTGCGGTCTGGACGAGCAGCTGGAAAACTTCGTGCGGGAGCATCCGAAAACCAAGCTGATTATCATCGACACCATGCAGAAAATCCGGGAGGTCGGCGGAGATGCTTACAGCTACGCCAGCGACTACGAGATCATCAGCAAGCTGAAACAGTTTGC
>JAHHRN010000004.1 GCA_020025775.1 Acutalibacter sp. | reverse complement strand
TTTCGAATCCACTCTCTTTGAATATAAAAAAAGAAGATACACAAAAGTGTATCTTGAGCTTTCTTTTTAATTGTCTTTACTTTCTACCACGATTGGTACGGCTTCAAAAGAGACGACTGATCATCGGCTCCAAGCCCTAAAAACAGTCCACTGGACTGTTTTCTTAACGGGCTTTCGAATCCACTCTCTTTGAGCATAAAAAAAGAAGATACACAAAAGTGTATCTTGAGCTTTCTTTCTAATTGTCTTTACTTTCTACCACGATTGGTACGGCTTCAACAGAGACAACTAATCATCGGCTCCACGCCCTAAAAACAGTCCACTGGACTGTTTTCTTAACAGGCTTTCGAATCCACTCTCTTTGAATATAAAAAAAGAAGATACACAAAAGTGTATCTTCTTTTTTGGTGGGAGAGAGTGGATTCGAACCACTGAAGTCGTTGACGGCAGATTTACAGTCTGCTCCCTTTGGCCACTCGGGAACTCTCCCATATTTAATTTTTCACATCCGGTTGAATGGAGCTGGTGGACGGACTTGAACCCCCGACCTGCTGATTACAAATCAGCTGCTCTACCAACTGAGCTACACCAGCATTTCCAACGCTTGACTATAATACCACATGTTGTGTTTTTCGTCAAGTCTTTTTTTAAAGTTTTTTTAAAAATTTTAAAAAAGTTTGTCGAGTGAAATGAAAAGCCGCCCAAAAGTGCACTCCCCCGACCAATCGAGAGAGTGCACATGTAAGGGTTTAAGTTCTAAAGGAATCAGTCTTGGCTAAAGATGGGGTCGAAGAGAGAAATCTTGGAAGCCTTCATTACAGCGCTGAAGAGTCTACCGCCGAGAACCGGAGTGATTCTGCCGAAGTAGTTCATGAAAGCTGCGTCAGGACCGAATACCATGAGTTCATGCTTCTTGCTGATACCATTCATGATGAGGTTAACCATCTTATCGCAGTCGGTCATAACCATGTTCATGAGCTTCTGACCTCTTGCATCGGACTCGCCCTGGTTACGGAAGATATCCGTCTTGGTGAAGCCGGGGCAAATAATGCCAACATAGCACTTGCCGCGAAGTTCCTCACGCATAGACTCGGTTAAAGACTTGAGTGCTGCCTTGCTTGCAGAGTAAACGGAAGTACCTGCAAGGGACATGAGAGAAGCCGAAGAGTCTACGTTGATGATAGCGGGGCTGGAGGACTTCAAGATAATCGGAAGAAGAGCGTGCATGGAATAAACAGCAGCATAGAAGTTGATGTTCATTGCCTTTTCGATTTCTTCAATGGTGTAGTGCTGGAACTTGTCGAATTTCGGCAAGATACCTGCGTTATTGATGAGAATATCGGGCTGAATGTTGTTTTCGGTTAAATATGTAACGTACTCATCCCACTTTGCACGGTCAGATACGTCGAAGAGCTGATAGGAGAATTTATCGGCATATTCTGCGCCGAGCTCCTCTACGAGTGCCTGCATTTTCTTTTCGCTTCTAGCAACACCTAAAACTGTGCAGCCATGCTCCTTGATGAGCTTTTCAGTAATACCCTTACCCATACCGCTGGATGCACCGGTAACGATAACGGTTTTATTGTTAAGCCAATTCTTATCCATGATACTATATCTCCTTTATATGAACCATAATTTGATATTATTTTATCGCAAATTGCCTTTTTTTTCAAGTCTTTTTTCCTCTTTTTCGTATTATTTTATAGGAACGAACACCTCCCTTGCAAAGTGATGAAAAAGTTGCTAAAATAAGGGCAGCATCTTAGAAGGAGTTTTTTGAATGACCGATTATGAAAAAATGAAGAGCGAAAAAGTCTTTTTTGCAGACACGCCCGAGCTTTTGGCGATTCAAGAAAAGCAGTTTGAGATTTTATATGATTATAACCATGCGCGGCCCGGAGAGCATGAGAAAAAGAACGCGCTTTTACACCAATTTTTCGGTGATCTCGGCGAGGACTGCTATTTTGAAGTTCCCCTGCACGCGAATTGGGGTCTTAATACGCATGTGGGAAAGAACGTATATGCCAATTTTAACCTGACGCTGGTCGATGACAACGATATTTACATTGGCGACAACTGCATGTTTGCACCGAATGTGGTCATTGCTACTGCAGGGCATCCGATTGAGCCTTCTCTGCGTTTAGACGGTGCGCAATACAACATCCCGGTGCATATCGGAAATAACGTCTGGATTGGCGCAAATGCCGTTATTCTGCCCGGCGTACATATTGGGGATAATACCGTTATCGGTGCAGGAAGCGTCGTTACAAAGGATATTCCCGCCAATGTAGTTGCTTATGGCAACCCCTGCCGTGTGGTTCGTGAAATTGGCGAGCACGACAAGGCTTATTATTTTAAAGACAGAAAAATGGAGATTGTATAAGAGGACGAGACAACTCCTCTCTTTCAAGCTTAAACAACATAAAAAGGATGCTTCTTTTAAACACAAGAAGCATCCTTTTTTATTTATTAAAATACGGGCAAAGATAATCCGCTTCTACGGATACACTCCCCTGTTTCGCATTATAAAAGAAAAATCCCGAAAACTCTTTCGAGCTTTCGGGATTTTGTAGTTTGTTTAAGTTCTATTTAGAATAACTTAAATTATTCCTGGATAGAAATAACAACACCTGAACCAACGGTGTGGCCGCCTTCACGGATAGCGAAACGAAGACCTTCTTCGATTGCGATGGGGGTGATAAGTTCAACGTTCATTTCAACGTTATCACCAGGCATGCACATTTCAGTGCCTTCCGGAAGAGTGATGGTGCCGGTTACGTCAGTAGTTCTGAAGTAGAACTGAGGACGGTAGTTGTTGAAGAACGGAGTATGACGGCCGCCTTCTTCCTTATTAAGAACGTAAACCTGACCAACGAACTTGGTGTGCGGATGAATGGAGCCGGGCTTAGCAAGAACCTGACCACGCTTAACGTCTGTCTTCTGAATACCACGAAGAAGAGCACCGATGTTGTCGCCTGCTTCAGCATAGTCCAAAGTCTTTCTGAACATTTCGATACCGGTTACAACGGACTTCTTCTTTTCGTCGCAAAGACCAACGATTTCAACTTCTTCACCAGTCTTGAGCTGACCACGCTCAACACGGCCGGTAACAACGGTACCACGGCCAGAGATGGTCATAACGTCTTCGATAGGCATAAGGAAGGGAAGGTCTGCCTTACGGTCCGGAGTCGGGATGTAAGAGTCAACAGCTTCCATGAGCTTCCAGATGGGCTGAAGGGGCTCAGCGTTGATGTCGTCGCCCTGATATTCAAGAGCCTTAAGAGCAGAACCAACGATGATGGGTGTATCGTCGCCGGGGAAACCATACTCAGAAAGGGTCTCACGAACTTCCATTTCAACGAGCTCGAGGAGTTCGGGATCGTCAACCTGGTCAGCCTTGTTAAGGAATACGATGATGTACGGAACACCAACCTGACGAGCAAGAAGCAAGTGCTCCTTGGTCTGTGCCATCGGGCCGTCGGTAGCAGCAATAACGAGGATTGCGCCGTCCATCTGAGCAGCACCAGTAATCATGTTCTTGATGTAGTCAGCATGGCCAGGGCAGTCAACGTGAGCGTAGTGACGAGTGTCGGTTTCGTACTCAACGTGAGCGGTGTTGATTGTGATACCGCGTTCTCTCTCTTCGGGAGCCTTATCGATGTTTGCATAGTCTTCAAACTTTGCATAACCCTTTAAAGAAAGAGTTCTTGTGATAGCTGCGGTAAGAGTGGTTTTACCATGGTCAACGTGGCCGATGGTACCAATGTTTACGTGGGGTTTAGATCTGTCAAATTTTTCCTTTGCCATTGGAATAATCCTCCTTTGATATGCAATAATCTAGTATTGCTTTAATGCACTTGCTATTTTACCAATAATTTTGCAAAATAGCAAGTGTTTTTCTAAAAAAATTAGTCGTTCTTTGTACGAGCAGCGATAATCTTCTCCGCGATGGACTTCGGAACTTCCTTATAACCATCGGGTTCCATTACGTACTGGCCGCGGCCCTGAGTCTTAGAACGAAGGTCGGTTGCGTAACCGAACATTTCGGAAAGCGGAACATGAGCATTGATCTGCTTTGCACCGGTTCTCTCCTCGAAGCCCTGGATTTCACCACGGCGAGAGTTAAGGTCACCGATAACATCACCCATGTAATCTTCAGGGGTGATAACAACAACTTTCATGATGGGCTCTAAAAGAACCGGATCTGCTTTTCTCATTGCATCCTTGAATGCCATAGAACCGGCAATCTTAAATGCCATTTCAGAAGAGTCAACTTCGTGATAAGAACCATCGTAAAGTGTAATCTTAACATCTTCAACGGGGTAGTTAGCAACAACACCGGACTGCATTGCACCCTGGATACCTGCATCGATAGGACCGATGAATTCCTTCGGGATTGCACCGCCGACGATATTGTTAACGAACTCGTAGCCCTTGCCCGGGTTGGGTTCCATGTTGATCTTAACGTGACCATACTGACCCTTACCACCGGACTGACGAGCGTACTTCGTATCAGAAGAGGAGTTCTTGCGGATGGTCTCACGGTATGCTACCTGAGGCTTACCAACGTTAGCTTCTACTTTGAATTCACGAAGAAGTCTGTCAACGATGATTTCAAGATGAAGCTCACCCATACCAGCGATAATGGTCTGGCCGGTTTCTTCATCGGTATAGCATTTGAAGGTCGGGTCTTCTTCAGCAAGCTTCTGAAGGCCAATACCCATCTTTTCCTGACCTGCTTTGGTCTTGGGCTCGATAGCTACGCGGATAACCGGATCCGGGAAGTCCATGGACTCGAGGATAATCGGGAACTTCTCATCGCAGAGAGTATCACCGGTTGTAGTATTCTTAAGACCAACTGCTGCAGCGATATCGCCGGAGTAGCAGGTTTCGATGTCTACACGGTCATTTGCGTGCATCTGTAAGATACGGCCCATTCTTTCGCGGTGATCCTTAACAGTATTATATACAGCAGAACCTGCATCAATCTTACCGGAATAAACGCGGAAGAAGCAAATTTTACCAACGTAGGGGTCGGTTGCAACCTTGAATGCGAGAGCTGCGAACGGCTCGTCGTCACCTGCAACACGGTGCTCCTCTTCGCCGGTTTCGGGGTTAACGCCCTTGATTGCCTCAACGTCGGTCGGAGCCGGCATGTAGTCGACAATAGCATCAAGGAGCGGCTGAACGCCCTTGTTGCGGTAGGAAGTACCGCAGCAGATCGGAACCATTGTATTCGCAATTGTGGACTTACGAATGGTTCTCTTAATTTCTTCAACAGTAAGTTCTTCGCCGTTGAAGTATTTTTCCATGAGTGCATCATCCTGCTCAGCAACGTGCTCGATGAGCTGCTCACGGTATTTGTTTGCGAGTTCTACCATGTCCTCCGGAATGGGTTCACGACGAACATCCTTACCGAGGTCATCATAGTAGATTTCAGCGTCCATTTCAACAAGGTCAACAATGCCCTTGAAGGTGTCCTCTGCACCGATCGGTAACTGGATCGGAACAGGGTTGCAGCGGAAACGCTCGTCTACCATGTCGATTACATGATAAAAGTCTGCACCGGTAATATCCATCTTGTTAACATAGATCATACGCGGTACGTGGTATTCGTCAGCCTGTCTCCAAACGGTTTCAGACTGCGGCTCAACACCACCCTTTGCGCAAAGAACGGTAACAGAACCGTCTAATACACGAAGAGAACGCTGAACTTCAACGGTGAAGTCAACGTGGCCGGGGGTGTCGATGATATTGATACGATGGTCCTTCCAGAAACAGGTGGTAGCAGCAGAAGTGATGGTAATACCTCTCTCCTGCTCCTGTGCCATCCAGTCCATGGTAGCATCGCCGTCGTGGGTTTCACCAATCTTATGGTTTACACCCGTGTAAAACAAAATTCTTTCAGTAGTGGTTGTTTTACCGGCGTCGATGTGCGCCATAATACCAATATTTCTTGTTTTTTCAAGAGATACCTTTCTTGGCATAACATCCTCCATTGCCGCTTGTGGCGGCATCCATAAAAACTACCGGTTAAATTACCATCTGAAATGTGCAAAAGCCTTGTTTGCTTCTGCCATCTTGTGTGTGTCTTCACGCTTCTTGAAAGCAGAACCTGTCTCGTTGACAGCGTCCATGATTTCATTAGCGAGTCTTTCCTTCATGGTGCGTTCAGATCTCTGACGAGCATAAAGGGTAATCCAACGAAGTCCGAGAGTTTCTCTTCTTTCGGGACGTACTTCGATCGGAACCTGGTAGGTTGCACCGCCGACACGGCGAGCCTTAACCTCCAATACGGGCATAACGTTTTCCATGGCGTTCTCGAACACCTCTAACGGTTCCTTACCCGTCTGTTCAGCGATAATGTTGAAAGCGTCATAAACGATCTTCTGGGCAACACCCTTTTTACCGTCGAGCATAACGCTGTTGATAAGCCTGGTTACAAGCTTGGAATTGTAAAGCGGATCGGGCAAAACATCACGTTTTGCAATCTGGCCTCTTCTTGGCACTTCGCTTCCCTCCTTCATAAATAAAATGATATCATAGGTACTCGGTGACAAAACCCCGTGGTGCCATTCGAAAGGTCATATCCATAATAAATATATATATAACCTTGCAATGGCGAACCTTGCAAGTAGATTCTGTCGTTTCATTAAGATAAGACTTTAGTCTTATTTCTTTGCGGTCTTCGGACGCTTTGCGCCATACTTGGAGCGCGCCTGCATTCTGCCGTTAACGCCCTGGGTGTCGAGGGTACCACGAATAATGTGATAACGTACACCGGGAAGGTCCTTAACACGACCGCCGCGGATTAAAACAACACTGTGCTCCTGGAGATTGTGGCCTACACCGGGAATGTAAGCGGATACTTCGATTCCGTTGGTAAGACGTACTCTGGCGAGTTTACGAAGAGCAGAGTTCGGCTTTTTCGGTGTATCGGTCTTAACGACTGTGCACACGCCTCTCTTCTGCGGGGAGTTGGTGTCGGTCATCTTATTCTTGATAGAGTCGAGACCTTTACCAAGTGCCGGAGCCTTCGATTTCTTTTCGAGTGTCTTTCTTCCGTTGCGAACAAGCTGGTTAAAGGTTGGCAAGTTCATTTCCTCCTTTTTAATAAATTTTGACATAAAATGTCAGCAAAGCAAACATCCTTTTCAAAAAAAGATGTTTGTTTTGCTCACACAAGCTATGATTCTACAGGAAGAATCATAGCTTGTCAAGTGTTTTTAGGAAATTTGGTCGATTTCGTCAGTTTCGGGGGCTTCTTCTGCCTCTACCTTATGAATTTCTACATCACTGTAGCACTTCATGCCGGTACCGGACGGTAAAAGCTTACCGATAATAACGTTTTCTTTAAGACCGAGTAAGTGGTCGGTCTTACCCTTGATTGCTGCATCGGTGAGGACTCTTGTGGTCTCCTGGAAGGATGCGGCAGAAAGGAAGGATTCCGTTGCAAGGGATGCCTTGGTGATACCCATAAGAACAGGTTCTTCGGTTGCCGGAACGAACTCGGTACCGTTGGCTTCTGCAAGAGCTTTTGCTTCGCGGTTTGCCTTGTTGAACTCTGTCTTTTCAACGGTTGCACCCGGAAGAAGATCGGTCGAACCGGGTTCGTCAACCTTGAGTTTTCTCATCATCTGACGAACGATAACTTCGATGTGCTTATCGTTGATATCAACACCCTGCATACGGTAGGTTCTCTGTACTTCCTTGATGAGGTAGTCATGAACCGCACTAACACCGCTGATAGCGAGAATATCATGCGGGTTCGGGGAACCTTCGGTAAGGGCTGTACCCTTCTTGATGAAAATCGGCTTGCCGTCTGCGTCGGTTTCGTTCGGGAAGCGCTTTCTGAATCCGTAAGGAATCATGTAAGCCTTTTCCTCTGCCGTTTCCATATTGGTGATGACTGCATGCTCATTCTTCTTGATTTCACGGTAAGAAAGGATACCGTCGATCTCGGCAAGAATTGCATAAGTCTTGGGCTTTCTAGCTTCGAAGAGTTCTTCAACTCTGGGAAGACCCTGTGTAATATCCTGGCTGGATGCGATACCGCCGGTATGGAAGGTACGCATCGTAAGCTGTGTACCAGGTTCACCGATGGACTGTGCTGCGATAATACCAACAGCTTCACCTACGGTTACCGGGTCACCGGTTGCAAGGTTTGCACCGTAGCACTTAATGCAGACACCATGTTCGGATTCACAGGTTAAGAGAGAACGAATCTTGATGCGGCGATCTGCCGGATTTTCTCTGGCATTAACGATTGCTGCAACACGGCTTGCGCTCTCTTCGGTCATGATTTCATCCTTGGACTGGATAAGTTCGCCGGTAGCTTCATCTACGAAGTCCTCTAAGAGGTATCTGCCGGTAAGTCTTTCATCAAGGGTTTCAATCATTTCCTTGCCTTCGGTGATATCGTAAACTTCGATACCATCGTGGCAGTGACAATCTTCTTCGCGGATGATAACGTCCTGAGAAACGTCAACCAAACGACGGGTAAGGTAACCAGAGTCCGCGGTACGAAGTGCGGTATCGGCAAGACCTTTACGAGCACCACGAGAAGAAATGAAGTATTCCAAAATGTTAAGACCTTCACGATAGTTCGCACGAATCGGAACTTCGATGGTCTTACCTGCCGTATTCGCGATAAGACCGCGCATACCGGCGAGCTGACGAAGCTGGGACTCAGAACCACGAGCACCGGAATCAACCATCATGTAGATGGGGTTATCCTTACCGAGGTTTTCTTTAATGCCCTGAGAAACCTTGTTGGTGCAGTCTTCCCAAACTTCGATAACTCTCTTGGAGCGTTCGGAGTTGCTCAAAAGACCCATCTTGTAGTTGGCTGTGATTGCGTCAACCTTTGTTTCTGCCTGATCCAAGAGTTCTTGCTTTCTTTCCGGAATCTTTGCGTCGCAAACTGCAACGGTGATACCGCTCTTGGTGGAGTATTTGTAACCCTGTGCCTTGATTTCATCAAGCATCTTAGCAGCGATGGATACATCGTGAACCTTGATGCAACGGTCGATGATCTGACCGAGGGTTTTCTTGGTTACAAGGAATTCAACTTCTAATCTGAACGCATTTTCGGGCTTGGATCTGTCGATGAAGCCGAGGTCCTGCGGAATCGGATTGTTGAAGATGATTTTACCTAAGGTCGTGGGAACGAGCTCGGTGCGCTCAACGCCGTCGATGACCTTAGTCATACGAACCTTAATCTTAGAATGGAGGCCGATGTAGCCTTCATGGTAAGCCATGGTAGCTTCGTCAACGTTGGAGAATACCTTGCCGTTGCCCGGGTCGTCGTCCTTATCCATGGTTAAGTAGTAAGAACCAAGGATCATATCCTGTGTCGGAACGGCAACAGGTTTACCGTCGGACGGCTTTAAGAGGTTGTTTGCAGCGAGCATAAGAAGTCTTGCTTCTGCCTGAGCCTCTGCGGAAAGCGGAACGTGAACAGCCATCTGGTCGCCGTCGAAGTCCGCGTTAAATGCTGTACAGCAAAGAGGATGAAGTTTAATTGCTCTGCCTTCTACGAGTACCGGCTCAAATGCCTGAATACCAAGACGGTGCAAGGTAGGTGCACGGTTAAGCATTACGGGGTGATCCTTAATGACAACTTCCAATGCATCCCAAACTTCGGTCTGTGCGCGCTCTACCATCTTTCTAGCAGACTTGATGTTGCCGGCTGTACCGGTTTCTACAAGGCGCTTCATAACGAAAGGCTTGAAGAGTTCAAGTGCCATTTCTTTCGGGAGACCGCACTGGTAAATCTTGAGTTCCGGACCAACAACGATAACGGAACGGCCGGAGTAGTCAACACGCTTACCTAAAAGGTTCTGACGGAAACGGCCCTGTTTACCCTTTAACATATCGGAAAGAGACTTGAGGGCGCGGTTGTTGGGGCCGGTAACCGGTCTGCCGCGTCTGCCGTTGTCGATAAGGGCGTCAACAGCTTCCTGCAACATTCTCTTTTCGTTTCTAACGATGATTTCGGGAGCATTCAGCTCTAAGAGTCTCTTTAAACGGTTGTTACGGTTAATAACACGTCTGTAGAGATCGTTAAGGTCAGAGGTAGCAAATCTGCCGCCGTCTAACTGTACCATAGGACGAATGTCGGGCGGAATAACCGGAATCGCATCGAGAATCATCCATTCCGGACGGTTGCCGGACTGCTTGAAAGCTTCTGCAACTTCCAATCTCTTTAAGATTCTGGTCTTCTTCTGACCGCTGGCGGTTTCTAACTCCTCACGAAGGTAGGTGCAAAGTGCGTCAACATCAATTTCCTGTAAAAGTTCCTTGATAGCTTCAGCACCCATGCCAGCTTTGAAGTCGTCCTCGTACTTCTCGCGCATATCGAGATACTCTTTTTCGGAGAGAATCTGATTCTTTACGAGTTCGGTGTCACCGGGGTCGGTAACGATGTATTTTGCAAAGTAAAGTACCTTTTCGAGGTCTCTCGGAGAGATGTCCAAGATAAGACCCATACGGGACGGAATGCCCTTGAAGTACCAAATGTGAGACACGGGCGCAACGAGGTCGATATGACCCATGCGCTCACGTCTTACCTTTGCCTTGGTAATTTCAACGCCGCAGCGTTCGCAGACTTTGCCTTTGAAGCGAATGCGTTTATATTTACCGCAGTGGCACTCCCAGTCCTTCTGGGGCCCGAAGATGCGCTCACAGAAGAGACCGTCACGTTCGGGCTTTAAGGTACGGTAGTTTATGGTTTCGGGTTTCTTAACCTCACCGTAAGACCACTCACGGATCTGTTCCGGTGAAGCAAGACCGATTTTGATTGACTCAAAGGTTATATTTTCCATCTATCAAATGCCTTCTTCCTTAAATTCTTAACGGGTAATCCTGAGGTGATTAAAATTCTTCGCCGTCAAAGTCGCCTTCGTCGAAAGCTTCTTCTTCCTCACTTAAATACTCGTTGAATGCGTCCTGTCCAAGCTGGTCATCTGCATCAGCATCCGGAACATAGCCGTCTTCTAAGGATGCATCGTTTACAACGTCGCCTGCGGTCATTTCAGGATCTTCCATAACGGCGCCTGCTTCGTTGATTTCGTCCTCTAAGGACTGACGAAGGTCGATTTCTTCGCCGTCTTTGTCGAGAACCTTAACGTCGAGAGCTAAGGACTGCAATTCTTTAATAAGAACCTTGAAGGATTCCGGTACGCCGGGCTTCGGAACGTTGAGACCCTTAACGATTGCTTCGTAGGTCTTAACACGGCCGACAACGTCATCGGACTTAACAGTCAAGATTTCCTGTAAGGTATAGGCTGCGCCGTAAGCTTCGAGTGCCCAAACTTCCATTTCACCGAAACGCTGGCCGCCGAACTGTGCTTTACCACCGAGGGGCTGCTGGGTAACTAAGGAGTAAGGACCTGTGCTACGTGCGTGAATCTTATCGTCTACTAAGTGATGGAGCTTAAGGTAATACATAACACCTACAGTTACGGGGTTATCAAACTTAAGACCGGTTCTACCGTCGGTTAAGATGGATTTACCGTCTTCGTTGTAGCCTGCTTCTGTAAGAGCGGCGCGGATGTCCACTTCGTGTGCACCGTCAAATACCGGAGTTGCAATCTTTTGACCGAGCTTTCTGTAAGCAAAGCCAAGGTGAACTTCAAGAACCTGACCGATGTTCATACGGGACGGAACGCCCAAGGGGTTAAGAACGATGTCGAGCGGAGTACCGTCATCAAGGAAGGGCATATCTTCCTGAGGAAGAATACGGGAAACAACACCCTTGTTACCGTGACGACCTGCCATCTTATCGCCGACGGAGAGCTTTCTCTTCTGTGCGATGTAGCAGCGAACAACCTTATTAACGCCCGGATTCAATTCATCACTGTTTTCTCTTGTGAATACTTCAACGTCAACAACGATACCGTATTCACCGTGCGGTACGCGAAGAGAGGTATCACGAACCTCGCGTGCCTTTTCGCCGAAGATAGCGCGAAGAAGTCTTTCTTCAGCGGTCAGCTCGGTTTCGCCCTTCGGGGTAACCTTACCAACTAAGATGTCACCGGAGTGAACCTCAGCACCGATGCGGATAATACCATCTTTGTCGAGGTTTGCAAGTGCATCTTCGCCCACGTTCGGAATGTCTCTGGTGATTTCTTCCGGACCGAGCTTTGTATCTCTGGATTCGATGTCGTATTCTTCAATATGGATAGAAGTGTAAACATCGTCGCGAACTAACTTTTCGTTAATAAGAACCGCATCTTCGTAGTTGTAACCTTCCCAAGTCATGAAGCCTACGAGGGCGTTCTTACCAAGGGAGATTTCACCGTTTGCAGTTGCGGGGCCGTCAGCGATAACTTCGCCCTTTTCAACTCTTGCGCCTTCTTCAACGATCGGTCTCTGGTTGATGCAGGTACCCTGGTTGGAGCGCATGAACTTGAGGAGCTCATATTTATCGGTTTCGCCGTTGTCTGCAAGGATTTCAATGTGGTCTGCGCTAGCGATCTTAACAAGACCTGCACGCTTTGCGAGAACAACTGTACCGGAGTCGACAGCTGCCTTATATTCCATACCGGTACCAACAATCGGGGATTCCGTCTTTAAGAGCGGAACAGCCTGCTTCTGCATGTTGGAACCCATAAGTGCACGGTTCGCGTCATCGTTTTCGAGGAAAGGAATCATAGCTGTTGCAACAGAAACAACCATCTTCGGAGATACGTCCATGAAGTCTGCTTCGCCCGGCTCGATTTCCATGAATTCGTCGCGGAAACGTGCGTTAACCTTTTTATGGATGAAGTGGCCTTCTTCGTCGAGCGGTTCGTTCGCCTGAGCAACCATGTAGGAATCTTCCACGTCTGCGGTCATGTAAATAACCTCGTCGGTTACGATGCCCTTTTCTTTGTCGATTTTGCGGAACGGTGCTTCGATAAAGCCATATTTATTGATTCTTGCGAAAGTTGCAAGGTAAGAGATAAGACCGATGTTCGGACCTTCGGGAGTCTCAATCGGGCACATACGGCCGTAGTGGCTGTAGTGAACGTCTCGAACTTCGAAACCTGCACGGTCACGGGAAAGACCGCCGGGGCCTAATGCAGAAAGTCTTCTCTTATGGGTTAATTCGGAAAGCGGATTGGTCTGGTCCATGAACTGAGAAAGCGGAGAAGAACCAAAGAATTCCTTAATTGCTGCCATAACAGGACGGATATTGATGAGTGCAGCGGGGGTAACCTTGTCCGGCTCCTGAGCCTGTAAGGTCATGCGCTCACGAACGACTCTTTCCATACGGGAGAAGCCGATACGGAACTGGTTCTGAAGAAGTTCGCCGACAGAGCGGATTCTTCTGTTGCCGAGGTGGTCAATATCGTCGATGCAACCTACACCGTGTGCGATGCAGTTTAAGTAGTTGATAGAAGCGAAGATATCATCAATGGTGATATGCTTCGGAATGAGGTCGTCGCAACGATTTGCCATTTCTTCTCTGAGCGCTTCTTTGTCGTCGCCGCAAGCAGCGAGAACTTCTTGAAGTACCTCAAAGCGAACTTTTTCGTTGATGCCGATTTCCTCGAGCTCGTCTTCGGTGAACATGGGGACGTATTCAGCGATGTCTACCATGCCGTTGGAGAAGACTTTTACTTCATCGCCTTCGTTATCGATAATGGCAACATTTACGCCTTCCTGCTCAATTCTGTAAGCAAGGTCTGCATTGATGAAGTCGCCTTCGTCTGCAAGGATTTCGCCGGTCAAATTGCTGATGATCGGTTCTTTTGCCTTGAAGCCTTCGATTCTGGAAGCGATGCCGAGTTTCTTATTGTATTTGTATCTGCCGACTCTGGAAAGGTCATAACGGTGTGCATCAAAGAAGAGACCGTCTAAATGAGCCTGTGCGCTTTCCAAGGTAGGCGGCTCGCCCGGACGAAGCTTTTTGTAAACTTCGATGAGAGCCTGCTCGGTATTAATGGTTGTATCTTTCTCAAGCGTTGCCTGAATTCTTTCATCATAGCCGAAGAACTCTAAGATTTCTTCGTTAGAGGAAAGACCGAGTGCACGAATAAATGTGGTGATAAAAATCTTGCGGTTCTTATCAATACGGACATAGAAAAGATCGTTCTGATCGGTTTCGTATTCGAGCCATGCGCCGCGGTTCGGGATTACGGTTGTGGTGTAAAGTTCCTTACCGGTTTTGTCATAGTTCATGCCGTAGTACACACTGGGAGAACGAACGAGCTGTGAAATAATAACACGCTCTGCACCGTTAATGACGAAAGTACCGCTGTCGGTCATCAACGGGAAGTCACCCATGTACACTTCGTTTTCTTTGATTTCGCCCGTTTCCTTATTGAGGAGTCTCGCTGTGACTCTTAAAGGTGCTGCATAAGTAACATCGCGTTCTTTGCATTCCTTCACCGTGTATTTCGGTGCGTCGTCCATTCTGTAATCGACAAAGCTTAAAACAAGGTTTCCGGAATAGTCCGTAATATCCGCGACATCACGGAAGACCTCTTTCAGTCCCTCGTTGAGAAACCACTCATAAGAATTTTTCTGAATCTCAATAAGGTTCGGCATCTGCATAACCTCGTTGATTTTAGAAAAGCTCATACGGGTATTCTTTCCGAGTTTTACAGGTTTGACATTCACCATAGGGCTTATCACTCTCCGTTCGTATATTTGTTTGCAGGGGTTAAAGGGGTGTAGAAGAATTCGGCAAAAAATTTAAAAATTTGCTTGCATTTCATCTATTTTTATGGTAAACTGCAAATGCTGAAAAAAGCATAAACGTATACCATACCACTCTAATAGCAGTTTAATATTATATAGGATATAAATCTATATGTCAATAGCTTTCTGTAAAGTTTTTCTACTTTTCGAGGAAGTTTTTAAAAATCACCTTTATTTTTGCGAGGAAAACGCTTTCCTCGCGTTTTTTTATGCCTTTTTTTGGACTTTCCTCCCCTTTTTGTCGGTTATCTTTTTGCTGGAAGCATTTATTCCCATCTTTTTCTCACAATCCGGCAAAAAGTCTTGCGAAAATATGCAATTTCCATTATAATAGAAAAGTCATACAGTTTTTTCTGTATTAGAATTACAAAAGAAGAGAGGATTTAGAATGCCGAAGCAATTATTCGATTGGGAAAATCCCGCGGTCTTTAAGAAAAACAAAGAAGACGGTCACGTCATCGCTTTTTCTTATGCCGATGCCGACAAGGCTGTAAAGAGAGAAGCTCCCGACACCAAATACTCCTTAAACGGCGCTTGGAAATTCCACTGGCAAAGAGGTCTTTCCGGCGAACCGACCGATTTTTATAAACCGGAATTCAACGACAGTGCATGGAGAAATATTACCGTGCCGTCCGTTTGGCAGACCGAGGGCACAGGCAGTGTCCCCTACTACTACGCCAGCACCTTCCCGAAGGCGATTTCTAAGAGCAAAAACAAAATTCCCTGCATCGACCACGATATGCAGGAAATCGGTCATTACCGCCGCACCTTTACCCTTCCCGAGCATTTCGAGGGTAAGCGTGTATTCTTACACTTCGGCGCGGTAAAATCCGCTATGGAAGTCTATGTGAATGGCGAATTTGTTGGCTATTCTCAGAACTCCATGACCCCGCACGAATTTGACGTTACCGATTATGTTCAGAACGGTGAAAACCTCGTTTGTGCAAAGGTATATAGATACAGTGACAGCACCTATATCGAAGACCAGGATATGTGGTGGCTTTGCGGTATTTACCGTGAGGTTTACATTTACTGTGAAGAAGAGGTTTGCATGCGTGACTTCTTCATTACCACCGATTTAGATGAGGATTATAAGGACAGTGACACCAGAGTAGAGGTCACCGTTCAGAACTATACCCTCGACAGCAAGATTGCCAAGATTACCGTAGAAATGTTAGACGCCAAGGGCAAGAAAACCGAACTCGGCGCCGTTGACTTCTACGCAGCACCCAAGGCGGCAACTACAGCAAAATTCCAGAAGCTTGTTAAGAACCCGAAGAAGTGGTCCGCAGAGACACCTTACCTCTACACCCTGCTTCTCACCTTGGAAGTAGACGGCGTGGTACGCTACAAGGCGATTCGCTTCGGCTTCAGAAAGGTCGAGATTGTTGGCGAGGAAATCCTCTTCAACGGTCAGCCGATGCTGATTCGCGGTGTTAACCGTCACGACTTCGACCCCGACCACGGCTGGGCTGTTCCGCGTGAACGCTACTATCAGGACTTAGAGCTGATGAAGCGTGCGAATATCAACTCCATTCGTACCTCCCACTATCCCGATGACCCGTTCTTCTATGAGCTTTGCGACGAATACGGTTTCTATGTTATGGACGAATGCGACATGGAAAGCCACGGTGTACGCAGAAAGGGCGTTCCGGGTGATAATCCGGTTTGGACCAACATTGTTTGCGACAAAATGGAAAGAATGGTTCTTCGTGACCGTAACCACGCCTGCGTATTTATGTGGTCTCTCGGCAACGAGGCTGGCGACGGCTCTAACTTCTCCCGCATGAAGGAAGCGGCACTTCGTCTCGACACTACACGTCCCTTCCACTACGAGGGCGACTTTGATTTCACAAAGAGTGATGTTATTTCGAGAATGTATCCCTTAGAGGACACCATGAAGAAGCTCTGCAACAAAGAGCCGATTACTATTACTTTATATGATAACATTGCGAACCAGCTTGCAGCTGACTCCAAGCCGATTCCGGCAGAAGCTTACACCAGACCGGTTATCCTTTGCGAATATGCACATGCTATGGAAAACAGTCTTGGTAACTTCCAGGAATATATGGATGACTTTGAAGCCAACAAGCACATGGCAGGCGGTTATATTTGGGACTATGTAGACCAATCGCTTCGCTACAAAACACCCGACGGTGACCACTGGCTTTACGGTACAGACTTTGAGCACTGTGAGCCGCGCCGTCCGCTTCAGGCACCCGACACCACCGCAATGACCGGTAGTAACACCTATTTCTGCGCCAACGGTATCATCAGTGCCGACCGCAAGCCCCACCCCTCCTACTATGAGGTTAAAAAGGTTTATGCGGAAATCAAGGCCGTAGAAAAGGATGCGAAAGCACAGCTTTATACTATCCGCAACAAGCACCTCTTTACAGACCTTTCCGATTTCGAGATTCTTTGGGAAGTTGAAGCCGAGGGCGAGCTGATTGAGAGCGGCAAGTTAAAGGATGTCAATGCACTTCCGCTTTCCGAAGCCGATTTCACCGTACCTTATGACAGAGCGAAGCTCCCCGAAAACAAGGAATGCACCCTCACCCTTTCCTATCTCAACAAGAAAGCGCATCCGTGGTGCGAAAAAGGCTATGTACAGAGCTTCGACCAGTTCATTTTACAGAAGGCAACTCCCCTGCCGCAGTTCCATGAGGGCGCACCGTTAAAGGTTACTAAGGGCTTTAACAGCGCAGCCGTTGAGGGTGAAAACTTCAGCCTCCGCGTTGCAGGCGGTCAGATTGTTTCTCTTGTTTATGACGGCAAAGAAATGCTGATTTCTCCCGTTCATCCGAACTACTTTAGAGCGGTCATCGACAATGACCTTTCCAACACCAACTTTGTACCCTATGTCATCCCCTTCCACCCCTATTATGAGTGGCAGAGAGCGACCAACAGTGCAAAGGGTACTATCAGCACGGTTTGCAAGAATCCCGACGGTAGTATCTTGATTGAATCCGTTTGGAAGGTTCGCTGCATGAAGGATGTAAAGACCTCCGTGCTCATCTTCCCCGACGGCACTTTGAAGCTTTCCTCCAGTGGTACGCCGATGATGCGTCTGACCAGATTCGGCACACAGATGGCCTTCCACGGCAGTATGGAAAACGTGAAGTGGTACGGCAGAGGCCCGCAGGAAACCTATTGTGACCGTAAGACCGGTGCCAGAATTGCGCTTTACGAATCCACCGTTACAGACCTCGAACACCACTACATGCGTCCGCAGGAAAACGGCAACCGTACCGACGTTCGCTTCGTAGAGATTACCGACAAGGACGGCAAGGGCTTACGCTTTGAAGCACCGATCAGCACACCGCTCCAGTTCTCCGCTTGGCATTACACCCAAGACGAGTTAGAGAAAGCCACGCACATTCACCTGTTGAAGCACCGTGACATTACAACCTTTAACTTCGACCTCGCACAGCTCGGTGTCGGCGGCGATATGCCCGGTGATGCACACGTTCGCGAACCGTATATCTTACACGGCAACAAGCCTTATGCTTACACCTTTACCGTAAAACCGATTTTATAATCACAAAAAGACCTGTCCAAATGGGCAGGTCTTTTCTTTATCATCTAATAGAAAACAAAAAATCCGCCTCACAAAGAGACGGATTTTTATTTTATGTAAGCTTTGCTTAGTTTTCTTGGGCAGCTTCATTTGCAGCAGCAGCTTGAAGCTCTGCGTTAAATTCAGCTTCCTTCTGCTCACGGAAGGCGTTAATCTTGTCTTCATATTCTGCTTCGTTAAACTTATAAGCAAACATTGGGATTGCCTGTAAGATAAGGCCTACAGAGCCTAAAACAGTCAGCATGAAGAAGATCGCATCCAAGGTGGGCTTATGACCAGAAATCATCATTTCACGAGTCAAGGTGCCGGCATCTCTCAAGGGAGTGAGTGTCTTGGACATGGAAGCGTAACCGAAAGCGTTAACAACTGCCATAACGACAAGGTTGAAGAGTGCAATACCCATCTTATTAACAAGGCTTCTGAAGGAGAATACAGCGCCCTCTAAACGTTCGCCGGATTCCATTTCGATAACGTCAACGGTATCGGAGAAGATAGCGGTTAAAAGAACCAAGCTCATACCAACCGGGAAGTTTGTGAAGAAGCGGCATACGCAGTAAACAACGAAACCGATTCTTGCGGTTGTGAGGTCAAGGCTGGTGTACGGGAATACGAACATGCAGAGAATCCAAACAATGATGTTTGCAATAGCGCATACGAAGGACATACGAATCCAAAGGGTTTTCTTGTCCATCTTTTTAAGGAGCCACGGAACGATTGCCATGGAAAGCATGTAAGAAATACCACTGGTGATGCTGAGAACCGGGAAGAGAAGACCCTCTTCGGTGAAGTTCGGGTTGAAGTGAAGCGTATCTACAAACCACTGGTTGAGTGCCGGGAAGTTGAAGATGCCGTAGCAGTTCCACTTCGCAAAGAACATTAAGAACATAGCACCGATGTTGGTGATAGAAGAGAAGAAAGCAGTCCAAATAAGGGCTTTCATATTCTTGTTCTGGAAGATAATCTTTAAAGTCTTTCTGTACTTAATCGGCTTGGTTTCAATATAAACCTTTTCCTTGATGCCGAAGAAGGAAATCGCGATCGGGATACCGGCGAGCACCGCAAACACGATAGAAGCAACGAAGAAACCGATTCTGGGATCATCGAAAGCATAAACAATCGGGAAGAATACGAGGGACGGTAAAACTGTACCGATAGAACCGAAGATATTGCTGATAGAAATAGCCTTTACACGAACCTTGCTTTCCGGGAAAACAAGCGGATTAAGACCCTGATAAGGAATATCAACCGCGGTGTAGAAGGTGTAGAAAATGAGGTAAGCTGCAACAGCATACCAGAAGTTACCAGTGTTTACATCTTCACTGGTGCGAATGATGTGGAAGCCGTCACCGATGGTTGCAAGTGTGGATGCAATATCAATCTGAGAAATTGCAAATGTACCGGAATTTTTGAAGTCAACCGGTGCAAAGAGAAGAACGGTACCAACCATCATCGGGATAACCATCCAAATAAGGTAAGGACGGCATTTACCCCATCTTGTACGGGTTTTGTCAACGAGCATACCCATCATCGGGTCGTTAATTGCGTCCCAAATTTTGGTAATGGAAAGTACAAGACCTGCACCAACCATACCGATGCCAAGGTAGTCTGCCAAGTAAACGTTCAGTGCATTACCAATAACGTTAATAATGGTTAAAAGACCGAACGGCAAAAGAGAGAATGCAAGCATTTCTCTTACAGTGGCATTTTTAAGATTTGAGATTGTCTTTTTCTTTTTTGCCAAAATGTTTCACCCTTTTTCTAAATCTATGTATTTTACACACAAGTTATATTTTAACATAAACCGACCGTTTTCACACCCTATTTTTTCCTTGGAAGCAACATTTCTATATAATACACAAACAGGTTTTCTCCAAATTGTGCAAAATGCTGTAAACTCCGATTTACATAACAAAAAGCGCAAGGAAGATTTTCCTTGCGCTTTGCTGCTTTAGGATTGTTTGGGTTAAGCTTCGTCGGAATCGTTTTTCTGCTCGGGAGCTTCTTCCGTCGGCTCAGCCTCAGGCGCGGCATTTGCATCTGCTTCTGCCTTTACTTCGGGCTCAGTTGCAGGCGTTTCAGCTTCTGCTGCAGGCTCTGCATTTTCTGTGTTTTCGGCTTCTTTCTTCTCTTCTTCCAAGGGCGGTAAAGTTTTGCCGTCCATGAGGGCGTAGAATTCTTCTGCCGAAATCTTTTCGCGCTCGATAAGAGCCTGTGCTACGGTGTGGAGCTTATCTATGTGCTCGGTCAAGATAGACTCGGTACGCTTGTAAGCTCTGAGCACGATGGCTTCCACTTCTTCGTCAATCGCAGAAGCCACGGCTTCGGAATAGTTACGAATGTGGTTATAATCCTTACCGATGAACACTTCGTCATTGTCCTTACCGAAGGCAATCGGGCCAAGCTTTTCGCTCATGCCGTATTTGGTAACCATTTTACGGGCAATATCGGAGGCTCTTTCAATATCATTGGAAGCGCCGGTAGAAATATCATTGAAGATAATCTTTTCAGCCACACGGCCGCCAAGGAGACCGACAATGTCATCGAGCATTCTGGAACGCATTAAGTGCATTTCATCCTTCTCGGGCTGGTACATGGTGAAACCGCCTGCCATACCACGCGGAATAATCGAAATGTGGGTAACGGGGTCTTTGTGCTCCAAATAGAAGGAGGAAACCGCGTGACCTGCCTCGTGATAGGCGGTGATTTTCTTGTCGCGTTCGGAGATGTGCTGGGATTTCTTTTCGGTGCCGACCAAAACTTTCATGGTCGCTTCTTCAATTTCTGCCATGGTAATGGCTTTCTTTTTGCGTCTTGCCGCTAAGAGAGCCGCCTCGTTTAAGAGGTTTTCAAGATCTGCACCGGTGAAGCCGGCGGTGATGCTGGCAATATTTTTAAGGCTAACATCGGGACCTAAAGGCTTACCCTTGGCATGTACCTTTAAGATTTCTTCTCTGCCCTTAATATCGGGATAGGAAACGGTTACCTGACGGTCAAAACGACCCGGTCTGAGAAGTGCGGGGTCTAAGATGTCGGGACGGTTGGTTGCCGCAATTACGATAACGCCTTCGTTTGCGCCGAAGCCGTCCATTTCTACGAGCAACTGGTTGAGGGTCTGCTCACGTTCATCGTGACCGCCGCCCATGCCGGCACCTCTGTGTCTACCGACTGCGTCGATTTCATCAATAAAGATAATCGCGGGAGCGTTCTTCTTAGCATCATCGAAAAGGCTTCTGACACGAGAAGCACCAACACCGACATACATTTCTACGAAGTCGGAACCGGAAATGGAGAAGAACGGTACATCTGCCTCACCTGCTACAGCTTTGGCGAGAAGGGTTTTACCTGTACCAGGAGGGCCTACAAGCAATACGCCCTTCGGGATTCTTGCGCCGAGTTCGTTAAACGCTTTCGGGTTCTTTAAGAACTCTACGATTTCCTCAAGCTCTTCCTTTTCCTCATCTGCACCCGCAACATCGGCAAAGGTCTTTTTGTTTTCGCCGTCTGCGCCCTTCTTATAGCGTGCTTTGCCGAAGGACATGGCGCGGTTATTTTCACTCTGCACCGACTGATTCATCTTGCGGAACATAATCACCATAGCGATAATGAGAAGCAAGGTGATGCCGAGCGTCGGGAGAAGGCTTACCCACCAAGAATTCGGGGAACCGGACACATAGTCCATTTGCACCTTTTCATCCGGATGCTCACGGTTATAGTCGATTAAGTTCTGATGGACGTCTTCCACAAAGAGGCTGACATTCGGCACGGTGTATTCGTGCGGCTTCTGCTCTTCGGTTTCGCCCTTGAGTTTGTATTTTAAATTGCCGTTGGTGAGGTTTAATTTATATTCCGCAACCTCATGGTTATCGAATGTTGCAACCATATCGTAATAGGTTGTATGCTCTTTTTGGCTCTTACCCATCATGAGATAGGCTGTTAAGAAAAGCACAAAGGCAAGTGGAATTATAATATAGGGGGCAACAGCTTTCCAGTTAATTTTCTTCAAAAAGTTTTCACTCCTTAAAATTTACTGTAAGGGACTTTATGCTTCGCCGCCGTAAACGGAGGGCTTTAAGATGCCGACATAGGAGAGGTTTCTGTATTTTTCATCATAATCCAAACCATAGCCAACAACAAAAGCATCCGGAATTGTGGCGCCGACATAATCTGCCTTGAGGTCCACAACACGGCGTTCCGGCTTATCGAGAAGTGTGCAAATCTTAATGCTCTTCGGCTTTCTAGCGGAAAGAAGCTTCTTTAAATAGCTCAAGGTTCTGCCGCTGTCTAAGATATCCTCTACGATTAAGAGGTCTGCACCTTCGATAACGTTGGTATCCAAATCCTTTACGATTTTTACAACGCCGGAGGAGGTTGTACCGGAACCGTAGCTCGAAACAGACATAAAATCAATATAGCAGGGAATGTCAATCGCGCGCATTAAATCGCCCATAAAGACAACCGAGCCTTTTAAAACGCTGACTAAGATGAGCTTGTTGGTGCTGTCTCTGTAATCATCGCTGATTTGCTTACCGATTCTTGCTACAATTTCCTTTAATTCTTCTTCGGAAAGAAGAATTCTCTCCATATCTTCACGCATAAAAGTTGCTTCACTCATTAGTATTGCCTCCATTTAGTATAGATAAAAATAAAATTTGTTCTGTTTTTTCGTTTGGCAAAAATGGTGCGGATGTTCCAAAATTCGCCGTCCAGAGCACATCGTCTCCCGAGGAAAGCACCGCGCAAGCATTTCTTTCCGAGGCAGGAATTTTTTCTTCATTCAGCCATTTTTTCAAGGTTTTCGTCACCTTTCGCTTCGGATGAGAAAACCGGTCGCCGCTTTGACGGCTTCTAAGTTCTAAATTTGTTCCTATTTTAGCACAATCTACCGCATTCGGGAAGAGTTCTTTATGAAAATTTTGTAAATCTTTTCTAAAAATCTTCTGAAATCGCACCCTATAGGCAGGTGTTTCTATCGTTTCCTCTTGAAGCGTATCCAAAGAGAGGGAAACGCTCCACGGAGAAAGACTTTGGGGTGGCTGTGAAAAAATCAGAGAGCCGTTTTGTTTCGAAACAATGTGTGCATCGGCAATTTGCACTTCTCTGCCGCTTTGTAAAAGGCCGAAAACGGCTTCGGCATGTGCAAGGGTAAATTCCCCTGCCCAAGTATTTTTCAGCTTTTGCTGAATCACGCGAAGCGAAAGCCCCTTGGGATACGATTTTAAAATCTCTACAGAAAGCCCCTCAGCGGTTTCGGCTTGGCGTAAGGCCTTTTGTGTAAGCTCACAAAGCAGATTTTCTTCTTCGGTGAGGAGCGCCGTCATTCGGGTCATCGCCTGCAATGCGGCAGGATTCACGGTTTCCAGTGCCGGAAGTGCGTCCATACGAACACGATTTCGCGCATAGGCTTTCGAAAGATTGGTACTGTCGGTCACAAAGGAAAGTTGCTCTCGCTCACAATAGGCTTCGGTTTCGGCGCGTCCGGCTTCAATTAAAGGTCTTATAATTTTGCCGCGAATCGGCGGAATACCGCAAAGACCCTTGAGCCCTGTACCGCGCGCCATATGTAAAAGCACGGTTTCCGCATTATCGTTTGCGGTATGGGCGGTCGCTATTTTTTCCTTTTCGGCGGCATATTGCGCAAATGCCGCATAGCGCAGTCTTCTTGCACATTCCTCTGTCCCCTCTTTGGTTTTTTCACACTCCGTCGGAACAGAACAGTGATAAACCTCTAAGGGAATGTCAAATTTTTCACAGAAAGCTTTGCAAAAATTCTCATCTCTCATAGCTTCTTCACCGCGAATGCCGTGATTGACATGCAGCGCACGCACGGAAATGCCCAGAGGCTCCTGCAAACGCCAAAGGATATGACAAAGGCAAACCGAATCCGCACCGCCGGAAAGCCCGACAAGCACGCGGTCGCCTTTTTGCAACATACCGTACTTTCGAATAACGGCTTCTACTGCTTTAAGCATCGTGATACAACTCCGGTGTCGAGAACATAGTATAGCTACCGTTCCAGTTGAGGTCGATTTCGCCCGTACTGCCGTGACGGTTCTTAGCGACAATGACCTGCGCCTTATTTTCGTCGGTAATGACGGTTTCATCGTTTTCGGTATCGTAATAGGATTCGCGGTAGAGCATCATAACAATATCGGCATCCTGCTCGATAGAACCGGATTCACGAAGGTCGGAAAGCTGAGGTTTATGCGATTTGCCTCTGCCTTCTGTGGAGCGGGAAAGCTGAGAACACGTGATGACCGGGATTTTAAGGTCCTTTGCCATCAGCTTTAAGCTTCTGGTGATTTCAGAAACCTCCTGCACACGGCTGTCCGTCTTTTTACTGCCGGTCATGAGCTGTAAGTAGTCGATAATCACGCAATCTACATCGCGCATCTTGCGAACTCTGGCTTTCATTTCCGGCACGGTAATGGTCGAGGTATCATCAAAATACAGTTCAATATCATTGAGCGCCACGGTGGCGGTGGCAATTCTCTGCCAGTCATCGTCGGTAAGCTCACCTGTACGCATTTTTTGGCTTTCTACACGCGCTTCGGTAGAAAGAATACGCTGTGCCAACTGTTCCTTACCCATTTCGAGGGAGAAAAAGACAACCTTTTTCTTCGCCAACATCGCCACGTTTCTCGCAATATTGAGCGCGAAACTGGTTTTACCCATTGCCGGTCGTGCACCGATTAAGATAAGGTCGGATTTGTTAAGACCCGTTGTATATTTGTCGAGCATGGAAAAGCCCGTGGTGATGCCCTTAAACTCCTCTGCTGTTTCGGGAGAAGAAAGCTTTTGCAGGTTTTCATAAACCTCGGACTGGATAATTTCAGAGAGCTTTGTCGGCTCGTTATCCCTTGTGCCCTGACGAATATTATAAATTTTCTGTTCTGCGGCATCCATAATGGTTTCCGCAGGCAGTTCCTCATTGGCGGCATTTTTCAGCATTTCGCCTGCCGCTTCCATAAGGGTTCTGAGGTAATATTTTTCTTTAATGATTTTGGCATAGGCTTCCACGTTTTGTACACTCGGTACAGATTGTGCAAGCTGTGCCAAATAGGTTTTACCCGCCGCATCGTCATAGTCGCCCTGTTTTTTGAGCGCTTCCAAGACAATTAAGGGGTCGACCTTTTGGTTGAGGAGCTTTAAGTCACGGATAATGCTGAAAATCGAGCGGTGCTGCGGAATATAGAAATATTCCGGTCGTGCAATCAGATTCGATACACGGTCATAGCATTCCGAGTCAATTAAAATGGCACCCAGAACCGCCTGCTCCGCTTCCATGCTATAAGGCTCCTGCACCTTATTGAGCAGGAAATCTTCCATGTTTTTCACTCCGTTTTATTTTGCTTCGCCGACCTCGACGGTCAAAGTGGCAGTAATGCCGTTGTAGAGCTTGACTTCTGCTCTGTATTCACCGAAGTTCTTGATTTCGCCTACGGTGACCTTACGCTTATCTACGGCAACAGAAAGCTGTTTTTCAATCGCTTCTGCAATATCCTTTGCGGTTACAGAACCGAAGAGTCTGCCGCCTTGACCCGCTTTTGCGGTGAGCTTTACGGTCTTGTCCTGCAAGGTTTTCTGTGCATCCTTTGCTGCAGCGATTTCCACATCAATCTTGTGCTGTTTAGAAGATTCGCTGTTTTTGAATTCGGTCATAGCCTGTGCATTCGCTTCGATTGCAAGACCTTTCGGGAGCAAGAAGTTTCTTGCGTAACCGTCGGATGCTTTTACCTTATCGCCCGCTTTACCGAGCCCTTTTACATCTTTCTTTAAGATTACTACCATATTGTATTCCTCCAATTTCACTGTAGTTTAGATTCCGTTTATTTAACGGATTGATTTTGCAAATAATCATCAATGGCTTCAATTAACCGATCGTAAGCTTCGTCTATATCGGTATCTGCCATTTGGGTGGCTGCCATGGTTTGATGGCCGCCGCCGGAGAGCGATTCCATCACGAGCTGAACATTGATTTTGCCCATAGAACGTGCGGAAATATTCGCTGTTGTTCCGGTTTTGAAAAGAACGAAAGAAGCATACACTTCGCTGATGGTAAGCAATTCATCTGCCGCCTGCGAAGAGAGCATACGCAAATCTTTATCTTCAAAATCTGCCACGGCAATCGCACAGCCGCGATAGTTCTTCGCACTGAGCACAATTTTGCCGCGTTTCTTTTTATCTTCTAAGGTGCTCGAGAAGAAATTCTTTACCGTTACGGTATCCGCACCGCGGGAGCGAAGATGCGCCGCCGCTTCAAAGGTACGAACGCCTGTACGCAGGGTGAATTCCTTGGTGTCGAGCATAATACCTGCTAAAAGTGCATTTGCCGTTGCCGATTTAATAATCGGCTTTTTCCCCATGTATTCGAGCAGCTCCGTTACCATTTCGCAGGCAGAGGAAGCGTTCGGTTCATGATAGAAAATCACAGCACGCTGTAAATAATCGACTGTTTTTCTGTGGTGGTCAATCACGATAATATTCTGTGCTTTTTCGCAAAGCGCAGGAGAATCGGAAAAGCTCGCTTTGTGGGTATCCACAAGGAAAAGCAAGGTGTTATCATGCACCATTTTTTCTGCATTTTCCGGGGAAACAAAGCAGTCGCCGATTTCATCTTTCAAATAGGTAATGAGTTCCGTTGCCATGCTGCTTTTTTCATCGACAACGATGCTGACATTTTTACCCATCGCATTGGCTGCCTGCCAGATACCTGCGGCTGCGCCGATGCAATCTAAATCGGAAAAGCGATGTCCCATAACGAGGACGTTTTCCGCCGCATGTAAGCTTTCTTCAATCGCCGCGGCAACTACTCGGGTACGTACCTTGGTACGTTTTTCGAGACCCTTGGAAACGCCGCCGAAGAAAACATATTGCCCGTCGGCATTACGAAGCGCGGTTTGGTCGCCGCCTCTACCGAGAGCCATATCCAAAGCCTGACGTGCATTGCTTTCTGCATCGGAAAGGCTTTCGCCTCTGCCGACACCGATAGAAAGCGTAATACCGACCTGCGCGTCTTTATATGTATAACCGCGGACGGCATCCATTACGTTAAACTTGGCATCTATCATTTTTAAAAGCTCGCTTTCGGGCATAACGGCTAAAAATCTGCCGCTCGAAAGCTTTCTAAAGACCACCGAATAACTGGAGAACCAGCTTTCAGTCATCTGCTCTATTGTGCCTAAAATTTGTGCATATTCATTCTCTTTATAGGCTCTGTAGATTTCATCCGCGCTGTCGGTGGCAATGATTGCCACTGCCGGCTTAGACATAGCATAAGCACGCGCGGTTTCTTTAAGCGCAGTATCCTCTGTGAAAATAAGCGCATAAGAGGGTCTGCCCGCGCACTCAATATGGCTGAAATAGACCGTATAATCCTTACCCGCAATCGTTGTATTAAACGATTGCTTTTCGCGAATGGTTTCAATGCCCACGCCGCCGGTTAAAAGCTTAATATCCCTTTTTTTCGGTATTTCGTCGGTTAACACATCATGTTTAAAACGAAGGTTATACCAAACAATGTGGTCGGAGGCGTCAAAGACGGCAACCGGCAGGGGGAAATTATTGAGCGTGGTATTTTCGCCTGCGGTAAAGCCCTCACTGATTGCCGTTACCGTATTGCGTATCGCCTTGAAATCACGGTGAAACGCATAGAAGGATAGCGCGCACAGCACACAGAAAATGATAAATTCTATTATTGCCATAACAGGGCTGAAAAACAGAGTCCCTATAGAAAACAACAGCAAAAAGACAAGGGCTGAGAAGGTAAACGGATAGGAAACTATCAGCCGTTTTAAATTCAAGGCTTACACCTCCATAATAATCGGGAGCACCATCGGGTTACGCTTGGTTCTGTTATAGGTCAAGCGGGAAATTTCGTCGCGCAAACGGTTACGAATCGTTGCAACGTCGCGAATGTGTTCAAACATGCAATCCGCCATAACGCTTTCGCAAAGGCGTTTGGATTCTGCCATAAGCTGTTCGGATTCGCGTACATAGACAAAGCCTCTTGTAACAACATCCGGACCGGAAATCACGTCGCCGCTCTCTCTTTCGATAGTTGCCGCGATGATGATAATACCGTCTTCGGCAAGTCTCTTACGATCACGAAGCACCACTGCACCAACATCGCCGACGCCGATACCGTCTACAAAGACCATGCCTGCAGGCACGTCTCTTGAAATACGTATCTTTTGCTCGGTGATTTCGACTTCCTTACCGTTGTCGGCAATCAAGATATTTTCCTCTGGAATGCCCATGGTTCTCGCCAGCATGGCGTGCTTTTGCAAATGCTTCTGCTCACCGTGCACGGGTAAGAAATACTGCGGCTTTACAAGGCTCATCATGAGTTTTAATTCTTCCTGACAAGCGTGGCCGGAAACGTGGACATCATACATTTTTTCGTAAACAACCTCTGCACCGAGCTTTAAGAGCTCATCGACCACTCTGCCGACCATTTTTTCGTTGCCGGGAATGGGGGTTGCGGAAATGATAACATAGTCATTTTGACCGATTTCAATACGGCGATGCTCAGAAAATGCCATACGGTAAAGCGCGGACATTGGCTCGCCCTGGCTGCCGGTGGTAATGATGACCATTTTTTCATCGGGATAGCTGTTTACGCTGTCAATGCCGACAAGAATGCCCTCGGGTACACGGATATAGCCGAGCTCAGTCGCAATAGAAACCACGTTTTCAAGGCTTCTGCCCGAAAGGGCAACCTTTCTGCCGAGCTTTTCGGCAACGTCGATGATCTGCTGTACTCTGTGGATGTTAGAAGCGAAGGTCGCTACAATTAAACGGTGGTGACCTGCGCGTCTGAACTGCACCTCGAAGGTTTCGCCGACCTTTCTTTCGCTTTCGGTAAAGCCGGGCTTCACCGCATTGGTGGAGTCGGAAAGGAGCGCCAAAACGCCCTCGTTACCAAGCTCGGAAAGTCTGGCAAGGTCGATAACGCCGCCGTCAATCGGGGTGGTATCAATCTTAAAGTCACCGGTCTGCACTACAACACCTGCGGGGGTGTGAAGTGCAATACCCACTGCATCGGGAATAGAGTGGTTCACGTGAATAAATTCTGCATCGAAGCAGCCCAGTTTTACGTGGTCGCCGGGTTTAATGACATTTAATTTGCACTTGCTTAAAATCTTATGTTCGCGAAGCTTACCTTCAATTAAACCAATGGTTAAGCGTGTGGAATATACGGGGATATTCACGGTCTTTAAAAGGAAAGCCAAACCGCCGATGTGGTCTTCATGCCCGTGGGTAATTAAGATACCGCGGATTTTGTCGGCATTTTCTTCTACATAGGTGAAATCCGGAATAACCAAGTCAACACCGAACATTTCGGGATCCGGGAAGGCAAGACCGCAGTCAACCAAAAGCATATCGTTGCCGCATTCGTAAAGAATCATGTTCTTGCCGACCTCGTTAAGACCGCCTAAGAAGGAAATCTTAATCGGAGGCTTGTTTTGCTTTGCGCGATTTTGTTTACCGCGCTTCTGACCGCCGCCTTTATAATAGTTGCGCTTTTGAGGGGCTTTTGCCGTCTCCTGTTTTGCGAGTTCTGTATTCTTTTGCGCACGGTTTTGCTTTTTGTTTGTTTTATTGGACTTATTGGATTTAAAAGGATTTTTTCCTTTTTCCGCTGCAGGCTTTTTCGCTGCCGGTTTCTTCGCCGAATTTTTCGGCTTCTGATTCGTTTTTTCTGCCATGCAATTTCTCCTTTTCATTAATTTTTTTATGTAAGACCTGCTTTCACATTCAAAAAGCAGGTTATATCCGTTTTTTCGGTAAAAAATTTACCCCACAAAGCAAATCTTACCGATTCTATTATAATACTATTAAATGGCGAAAGTGTCAATCTTTTGTAAGGGTTTCTTTGAGACTGCCGAGGAGTTCCTTTGAAAATTCATAGCGATGGCTCTCGGCTAAAATCCGCAGGCGCTTGCCGGATTTTGAGGGAATTAATAACGCGTGTCCGTGTTTGGAGGTGACAAGCACTCCCTCTTTTTCGGGATTCGCTTTGTAACCCTCCAGTTTTGTCAGAAGTTCGGTCGGGGAAAAGGCAATGGAAATCGTCAGTTCCCTGTCATAAAAAGCAGGCACTTTTTCTAAAAGCGTCGGGAAGTCTTTTCCGCTTCGCTGAATCGCACCCAAGAGATGCATGGAAAGCAAAAGCGCATCTCGATAGCAAAGCTGTTTTTTGGCAAGTTCTCGTGCCGCTTCGTCGCTTTTGTCATTGGGTGTGCCGAGATAACGAAGCAGGGTTCTGCCGCTGTCTTTGGCAAGAGCATCTAGCATATAAGGTGCATCCAAAGGCACGGAAACATCCTCCCCTGCTGAAAAATCCAAAAGGCAGGAAAGTGCGAGAAGCTTTTCATAAGGCACCCAACCGGTAGCACGGTGAAACGCCGATACGCGTGTACCGTCTGCCGTGAGCTTTAAAGTCAGCTCATCCCCCTCTTTGGCTTTGGCGCGATAAAGGCAATCGGAAAGTAACTGCTGTACCGCAGAATTATCACACTGCACGCGTACACTTTGGCTTAAAAGCGGTACGCCGGCTTCCTGCACCAGTGCTTTCACATACATTGCCTCGAGAGACTGCATTTGTGTGAGTTCGCCGCAGTCCTTAACAGAAACAGGCGGATATTCGGCATTTTGATAGTATTTTTCGATTTCCCGCTCTTTACTTCTGCTCAGTGGTAAGCCGCCGGCGGCAAAGAGGCGGATGCGCAACTTTCCTTTTTGTTCCTCTAAAAAGAGACTGAGTGGGAAAGTGCAAAAGCCCGTAAAGAAGGTCATTTCAGAAAGAAAGGCTTCCCCGAAATTCCAAACGCTGGCACCCGAAGCCGTCATTGCACCCGAAAGGATACAAAAGGCAGAAGCGCAAAGCGGATGCGGTGCATAAGCGATACCGATTTTTTGATGCAGGAAGGCGGCATAAATCGCTCTGCCGAGATTGGCAAGCTTTGCCGGTTCTAAGGGTGCGCCCCATGTGCCGAGCATACCGCTTTCTTCAAACAGACCGCGTTTTTTCGCACCGTATTTGATATTTTCGCAAATGATACTGCCCTCTTCCACCGTTTTCTTCGGCCAGATTTTGACGTGCGGCTCGATGACGGCGTGGGCATCTATGACGCTTTCTGCACCGACAACGGTATCTTCAAAGAGTCTTGCACCGTATTCGACTTTCGCATGTTCTGCTAGCACTGCACCGCAAAGCTTGGTATTTTCTGCAGTTCTCGCGCCCTCTAAAAGAACACTGCCGCGCACCTTCGAAAGCTTACCGACAGAGCTGCCTCTGCAAAGCACGGTGTTCGGTCCGATTTTTGCACCGTTTTCTATTGTGACATGTTCCCCGATAAATACGGGCGGTAAAAGTGTATATTCGCCCTGGGGCAAATCGCCCTCGGCATAAATACCGTCGGCAAGGCATGGCAAACGAAAGGCGGTTTTCCCCTCGAGAATATCTTGCTGGCATTGGCGATAGCTCGAAAGGTCGCCAATGTCGCACCAGTAGCCATTTTCTTTATAGGCATATAGAGGCTTATTTTCCCGCATCAATAACGGAAAGAGGTCTTTGGAAAAATCAAACGCGCCGGTTTTGGGGATTTTAGAGAGCACCTCGGGATTTAAAATGTAGGTACCTGTGTTGATAAAGGAGGTGGAAACACCGCTCCAGTCGGGCTTTTCGGAGAAACGCTCTACTCTGCCCTCCGCATCGGCATGCACTAAGCCGTATTCGCGCGGGTCTGCCATGGCTTTCGTGAGCAAGGTAACGGACGCGCCCTGTGCCTTATGATACGCCGCCGCGGCTTTCAGATTAAAATCGCAAATACAATCGCCGCTGAGCACAAAGAAAGGTTCTTTCACATTTTCCATAGCGGCACGCACACCGCCTGCCGTGCCCAAAGGCTCCTGCTCAATAATTGTGTGAATATGCATGCCATGCGGTATGTGTTCTTTTAAGAAAGCTTCAATTTGCTGTGGTTGATAGCCGAGGGTCAAGGTGACCTCGAGAATACCGTTCGCATAAAGTAATTCTAAAAGATAAGAAAGTACCGGTTTTCCTAAAATCGGCACTAAAGGTTTGGGTCTGGTTGCGGTTAAGGGTCTGAGTCTTGTGCCGAAGCCGCCTGCCAAAATCACTGCTTGCATGAAAGAGCCTCCCAAAATTTTCATTGCAAATAGTATTGCCCGTGTAATTCTAATTAAACAAATTTCGGAATTTTTAGGAGGTTTTGTCTTTTTGCGCGGCAGTTTCTTCGGCTTCCAGTTTTAAAATGCCCTCGGCAATGGATTTAAAAATCGGCGCACAGTCGGTAGAGCCACCTTCGCCGTCCTCTTTTAAAACGCTCATCACATAGCGTGGATTTTCGCTCGGAAACCAACCGCAAAACCAGGAGTGATTGATTTCTTCGTTTTGTGCATTTCGAGAGCCGCTTTGTGCCGTACCGCTTTTGCCTGCGGCGGAAGAATTTGCGGGTTTCGCACGGTGACAGCTACCGTTTTCGACCGTGTAAATCAAAAGCTTCTGCACTTTTTTAGCCGTTTCTTTCGACATGGTGCATCGTGGATAAGGCAAAAAGGCGCGTTGTTCCTCTTCGCCGCTGGAATTTACAATCGCGCGCATTAAAGACGGGGCGCGATAAACACCGTCATTGGCAAGTGCGGTATAAAGTGCCGCCATTTGCAGGGGCGATGCCAAAAGTGTGCCCTGCCCGAAGGCTAAATTTGCTTCATCCTGCGGCGAACGCAAATCCTCGGCTGTGGGGAAATTTCCGCTCGGCGTATAATAATCATCGGCAAGCTCAATCGGCGCGCCGAGACCTAAATTTTCGCCCATACTGAGCACGGCTTCCTTTCCCACACGTTCGAAAAGCCTTATAAAATACGGGTTGCAAGAATACGCCATAGCGCTGTACATATTCACATTGCCGTGGCCTTCTCTTTTGTGACAGTGAAACACGGTTTTGCCCACCGTATCTTCGCCAAGACAGGTATAAGAAAAATCCTCTTTTATCCCCTGCTCTAAAGCCGCTGCGGCTACTACGGATTTAAATACAGAGCCGACGGCATAGGGCGTAACAGCACGATTGAGAAACGGCGCATCCTCTCGTGTTAAGGCTTCGCCGGGCGCATTTTGATTAAAGACCGGCACGCTCGCCATGGCACGGATTTCGGCAGAGTCGGCATCGAGCACAACTACAGCACCTTTTTCTACACCGAACTCTAAAAGAGCGTCTTCACAAAGACGCTGAATGCGCTTATCTAAGGTGAGCTTGACGCCGGCTTTCGAGTGGTAATTCCGATTATCCAAAAGAAGCGGTGCGCCCTCTAACACCTTGCCTTTTGCATTCACACTGCACCGCGCATAAAGTTCACCGCCGGTGCGCTTTAACAGGCTGTCATAGGCTTTTTCTATGCCGCAGACACCCTCTTTATCCTTATTGACATAGCCGATGAGATGCACGGCTGTACCGCGGTCTTGATAACGTTCCACCGTTCGCACGGTTTTGGCATTATCGGTTTGTACGGCGGCGCACGCCGCGACTTTTAAGACCTTGCCTTTTTGTAAATTTTCTTGAATTTCGGCATCGGATTCTGGTAAAATGGCATTCTTTGCTTCCTCGAGGGCTTCTTCTGTCGGCTTTACTAAGGCGATAAGCTCCGAGGATTCATTGACAAGCGGTGCACCGCGGTAATCGTAAATACTGCCGCGTGTTTCGCCGACAAGCACACCTGTAGAATTTTTGGAAAGTGCGGTTTGCGCGATTTTGGGATTCGCGTTAATCGCAATTAAATTCATACACAAAAGTCCCATGCAAAAGGCGAAAAGCGAAAAGACAACCACGAGTCGTTTTCCCATAAAAAAGCACCTCTGTTTCTAAGAAATCTAACCTTCTTAGTATGAAACAGAGGTGTGTGTTTTAATCTTTTAGCGGTTTTATTTTCTCTTTACGGCACAATAAAGCCGTAGCCGTTGCCCGTCTTGCCGCCGGAAAGCAGATAAGCTTTGGTGCGGCGTTGCAGGGATGTGTTTTCGGGAAGCTGTTTATACTCCCGCTTCGGCACGGATTTCCCCCAAAGGCGTTTCACGATTTCCCGATTATAATTTCGGGTAGCAAAAACGGGAGAAAAAAGAGTGCTGAATTTTCGGATATTACTGTTCTCCGCCATAAACGCGGCATTTTTCGGGTCTAAAAGCCAGCTGTCACAAATAAAGCCTTGAAAGCTGTATTCGGGATAATAGGTTTTGAAAAACGCTCTTGCCTTTTGAACGGAGCTTTCGCAAAGGGGAAAATCCAGTTTCCCGTCCTCAGGGATATGGATATTGATTACTGCGCTGTGATTTTTTATCGGTGCGCGGCGTCTTTGCCAAAAGGAAAGACCTGCAAGAGCATACTGCACAGAGAAGAACTGGAACTGCAAACGCTCAATTCTAAAAAGATGCAAATATAAGGTCTGCATGAGCCAACCGATTTCCAAAAGGCCATCTATGCCGTGATCGCGCTTCGCGGTTTTTACCCACACGGTGATGTCGCGCATGGAAGCCCAAAACACGGTGTCGGGCAGCTGTTTTTCTTTATATCTTCGATAGCTTTCTTCTGCGAAGCTAAGGCAAAAGGCAAGGCAGAATGCCGCGCCCTTCGCTTCGTTTCTTTTAATTTCCATAAGGCAGGTTTTAAGATTTTCGGCTTCGGATTCACCCTTCATGCGCTGAAAGGTGGCTTCTTCGCACTCTAAAACCGCTTGGGCAACCGTAAGGGCATCCTTTGGAAGCTCGATTTTTTCAGCCAATGCAACGATAAATTCGTTTCTCATGCGTCTGCCTGTTTTCTTAAAATCGTACCTGCCGGAAGTTCTCTTTCATAGGGCAGAAGCACGGTCATCATCGGGTGCGGTGCGGCTTCAATCGCTTCGCCGTCGGCATTTTGCATTTCGGTGACGGTAAAGCTTTCGGGCGCTTTGCCCTTTTCTAAAATCTCTAAGGTATCGCCTACCGAGAATTTATTTCTCTGCTCTATCGTGAGCGTATGACCGTCGCTTTCTTTAACAACGCCCATAACATCCCAAGAACGGCAGTAACCGCCCTGATAACTGATGTTGGCATCCTCCTGCGGCGAGCCGTAATAGAAGCCTGTGCAGTATTCTCTGTAGCTAACCTTATATGGCTCGTCTAAAATCCACTGGGCAGGACGATAATCGTCGGAAGGATTCTCTAAATAGCCGTCGATAGCCGCTCTGTAAGCATTGGTGACAACTGCTGTATAATAGGCGGATTTCGCTCTGCCTTCGATTTTAAAGCTGTCGATACCGGCTTTCACGAGTTCCGGAATGTGCTCAATCATGCACATATCCTTAGAATTCAAAATATAAGTGCCGTCCTTATCTTCCCCTATCGGGAAATACATACCGTCACGCTTCTTTTCCATGAGAGCATATTCCCAGCGGCAAGGCTGTGCACAGGCACCGCGGTTCGCATCTCTGTTCACCAAATAGTTCGAGAGCAGGCATCTGCCCGAAAACGAAACGCACATAGCGCCGTGGACAAAACACTCGATTTCCAAATCCTTAGGCGTTTTCTGACGGAGGGTTGCAATCTCTTCTAAGGACAGCTCACGTGCCGTTACGATTCGGCTGGCACCCATATTATAAAATTCATTGGCGGTTTGGTAGTTAACAATACCCGCCTGTGTGGAAATATGTACGGAAACGCGCGGCGCATATTTCTTGCAAAGCGCGAGAACACCGATATCCGCAACGATAAAGCCATCTACGCCTGCATCCTGTGCCATTTCCAAAAAGGCAGGCATTCTTTCGATTTCATCGTTTCTGGGCAAGGTATTGCAGGTCAAATAGACCATAACGCCTTGTTTGTGTGCTGTTGCAACCGCGTCGCGCAGAGCGTCGGGGTCAAAGTTGCCGGGAGCGGCACGCATACCGAATTCCGTTCCGGCAAGATAAATCGCATCCGCGCCGAAATAGAGAGCCGCATTAAAACGTTCTCTGTCGCCGGCAGGACATAAAAGTTCCGGTTTTTTCATCATGACAATTCCTTCCTTTTAGAAGAAGAAAAGGTGAAGGCTTTGACGCTTTCACCTTTTCGTGAGGTTTACTGATTCTTTTCTTTTTCCGCCTTGCTGTTGGCGTTGAGAATGGCGATATTGTTGGAACGGCGTTCCGCATCGTTTCTCGCCATATAAATCTTCTTGTTAACATCGTGCGCGAAGAAGTAGTAGTTTGTATTTCTCGGATTCAATGCCGCCTTAATCGCGTCATCACCCGGGTTACAAATTGCACCGACCGGAAGGCCTTCGCACTTATAGCTGCTGTACTTCGAGGTATACATATCAAGCTGTGCGGCACTGCCGACATTCTTCTTAATATATTCATTGATATATTCCGTTGTGGAATCGCACTGTAAGGACGGGTAAAGAGAGGGCTTATCCAAACGGTTATGAAGTACCGAAGATACAAGCGGTGACTGGTCGGCACCGTAGGCTTCTTTTTGAATAATCGAAGCTAAGGTGATAACATCATCGACCGACATACCGATATTCTTTGCCTGGTCCTCGTATTCCTTGGTCCACTTCTTTTGGAAGTTGTTTAAGAACTTACGGATGACACTTGACGGATTTTCATTCACATAGAAATCGTAGGTGTCGGGGTACATATAACCCTCTAAGAGGTGATAGCGGCTTTCTTGATCATCGAGATCACGAATAAAGGAGAACTCACTGCTGAAATCTACCGTTTTCATGGTCTGCTGAATATTGATCGCCGAGCAAACACCCTTTTCCTCGAGCTTGGCAATGATTTGATCCACCGTAAAGCCTTCGGGGAAGGTCAAGGTAATGGTTTCACCGGTCATGGCAGGCTGTTTGATGTTTAAGAGCATACGCTCGAAGCCCATGGACGGGGTGAAATAATAAATACCGGTTAAATAGTTGTCGGATTTGAATTTTTCGAGTGCCGCCACGAAATGGCAGAAATAACGATGTTTAATCAGCTTATTATCCTTTAGGATTTTAAGAACATCCCCTGTGTCGGCATTCGGCGGAATGTTGACCTCAATCGGGGTTTCGCTGTCTCTGCGAACGGCAAAAATGTCGTTTAAACAGCTAACGGAATAGGTACTGATTGTAATCGCCGCTACAAGGCAGACGATAACCACAATGAAGGCTCGAATATTCTGGAAGAAAAACAGCTGGAATTTCTGGAACGGCGTTGCATCTTCCTCATTTTTCTTAACAATGATAGCATCGCTTTGTTCCTGAACCTTATCTTCAAGCACTTGTTTGGCTTCGGCAAACTTGCTTTTTTTCAGGTTCGGCACCACTTTTTGCTTTTGGGGCACGGGTGCGCTGAATTCCTCATCTAAGCCCTCGATTTGAACTTTAAATCCGCCTTCGGCTTTCGGTGCTCTCGGTGCACGAGGCGCGGCGGGTTTGGGCGGCGCAATAGGTGCCTGCGGCACTGCCGGCTTCGGAGGTTGGACCGCGTGTGTGCGGTTTGTCGGTTCCTTTGCTTTCGCTGACGGGTGAAAGATTTTAATATCTTCATCTTCCGCCATAGCTGTGGCACGCTTTTTTTCGGCTTTGCGTGTCTCCTCTTCGGCGTAAAGGCTCAATAAATCATTGTAAGCCTCTTCGTCAAAAAAGTCTTTTAAATCATCGTTGCGCATTGGCTGAGGAACCTCCTTTCCTGTTGAATCACTAAAATTCTTAAATTTAATTTATCTTTAAAATACGCGCTTCGGTTACAACCGTTTGCACGGCGCAGTCATATCTGCCACGCGAAAGCGTATCTAAAAAGCACACTTCATAGGTCAGCCCCACGGTATTCCCCTGAAACTGCGGCAAAAAGCGGTCATAGTATCCGCCGCCGTAGCCCAGACGGTAGCCTTCCTTATCATAACACAAAGCGGGCACAATGCAAAGACCGCTCTTAAAGTTTTCTTGCTTTTTTTGCGGATTTGCAGGCGGCTCTAAAATGCCGTATGCCCCTTCTTCTAATTCGCTAAGCGTTTCTATTTTATAAAATTCCATGTTTCGCGTGCCGGCAACACAGCGCGGCACGGCAACAGTTTTGCCGTTTTGAAGCGCATCTTCTATAATGCGGAGAGTGCCGATTTCGATAGGCGTTGAAACATAGGTGAAAATCGTATCGGCGTTTTTATATTCTGGCAGTGCACAAACCTTTTTAAAAATTTCTAAATCGAAATTTTCTTTTTGCGACTGCGGCATCGTGCGGCGCAGAGCTTTAAACTGCTTTCTTTGCGCATTCTTTTGCGCGTCGGTCTTTACTTCGCACATCTTTCCATGCACTGGAGTGTGTTAAAAACCGCCTCGGCTTTTGCTCTGCCGCGAAGTGCAGAAACAATCGCCAGAGCAAATTCCGTAGCAACACCCATGCCCTTGCCGGTGATGATTTGACCGTCACGGCACACGGGTGCTTCGGAAATGGTTGCACCCTCCAAAGCTGTTTCAAAGCCCGGGAAAGCAATCGCCTGCTTGCCGTTTAAATAACCCAAATGTCCTAAAATGGACGGTGCGGCACAAATTGCCGCCAACAAAATATCGTTTTCCTTGGCAAAGGCTACAGTCTTTTGCACAGTTTCGTTCTTTTCTAAGTTCAATGTGCCCGGCATACCGCCCGGTAAAACTACCGCTTCTAAAGCGTGATCTAAGCTGATTTCGGAAAGCTCGAGGTCTGCCTGCACGGGAATGCCGTGAGAGCCTGTAACCGTTTTACCCGTAACACCGACTGTTTTGACTTCTACATCGGCACGGCGCAAAACGTCCACGGGGGTCAGCGCTTCGATTTCTTCAAATCCGTCTGCAAAAAAAACATAGACCATAATAAGCTTCCTTTCTATCCTAAAGTGATACCTAAATAAGCATCGCCTGTATTTTCTTTTTTTATACGTTCCCCGAGCGGTAAAAGCATACCGACAGGGGTGCTCGTTATCGGGACATCGCCCAGTGTTTCCAAAACACCCTTCGGTGCATGGAGCGTATAGAGTTCGGCGGGGATTTGGAGAAGTGCTCCTAAGAACGCTTTTGCCTGCCCTGCTGGGACACAAAACTCCGTGACCTCTGCCCTGTTCTCTTCCAAATCATAATGCATATAGCCGTTTTGGTAAAGGGCAATCTTTGTGCCAAAGGCTTCACAGAAGGTTAAAGATAAATCTAAAATAGAAGCCGGATAGCGAATATAGGCACAGCCTTCAAGCGCCGCTTTTTCGGACTTCGCATACTGCTCTACCGTAGAGGGACACTCGCGCGGTGCCTCGGTCGCAAGGGCTTCCAGTTCTGCTCTCGTGAACACGGCAGTTTCTTTCAAAAAAGCGTTTTGATAGCCCCGTTTGCCATAATAGTGAAACAAAGCTTCACTCGCAGGCACTAAGTAGAGGGCATCCTTGCCCCGTTCTTCTGCCAAGGTTTTCGCAAAGGATAAAAGTGCCGTCATAGCGCCATTTTTTCTTGCCTCTTTTTTCGTTGCCGCCGCATAAACATAAGAAAGTGCATAGGTGCTTTCGCCGCTGGAAAGCTCGGTATCTAAAAGATAGAGCGCGGCAACAGGCGTTTCTGCCTGCTCTGCAATCAGCGTGTTTTGCGGAGAATAGCAACGGTCAAAGAAAAGGGAAATGGTCTTTTCATCATCGCCGAAAGCTTCCTGCCACAAGGCATATAAAAACGGTTTATCTTCTGCGGTTGCCAAACGAAGTTTCATAGGCTTATCCTTTATAAGTCGCCGTGTATTTGGGAAGCAAAATCGAGGGATAATAGGATTCCTTCGCGCGGCGCAGGCCTTCACTGCCGGTATCCTCTTCTCGATTGACTTTTTCAAATCCCATTAGGGCGTTTTTGGTAAATTCCTGATTCATCATGGGGTAGGCGCCGCGATAGTCGGCAAAAGCTTTTTCTACATGGGTGACAAAGAGCTTTTCATTTAGCGCTTCGCCGAAGGTATAGGCGACAACCTCGCCGTCTACGCGAAGCAGACCGCCGATAAAGCCGAGATCAAAGAAATGTGCCATGCCGCGCTCGATCGCCTGAAACTCCCCTTCTAATTCTTCGGGGTTCTTTTCGGCATTGCGCTTTTTCCATTCCACTGTCATGCGGTAGCATTCTTCTATATTCTCGGGCGTAATGGCTTCGTATTGCCAGTTATAGGTTTTCTTAAAGAAAGACACGTGATTGCGCTTGCCGTGATATTTTCTGCCGGCAAGATTTGCAAGCACTTCGGTATCATAAATATAATCAAAATACTCTCGGCGCGGCTCAATTCGGAATGCGCCGGGGAATAAACTTTCCAGTTCCTGCACACGCTGGTCGGTCAAGCAATACAGGGTGAGCGGTACGCCCTCGGCTTCTGCCAATTTTTGAAGTTCCAAAAGTGCCGCTTTTTTGTCGCCGTTGCCGCAGGGATATAAATAGCTCGGACGGTTCTCGGTGTCCATATCTTTTGCCAGAAGCATACCGTCAAATTCGGCTATGGTGTTGTGATATACGCCGGACCACATATAGAGGTTACCAAAGCAATATTCGCACGCCATTTCATCGGCATCGCGCATGGCTTTGCTGACCCAAACTTTATCTTCCAGTTGCGGGGTTCTGAATTCTATCACGAAAAAATCTCCTAGATTACTGAATTTGGTTCTTTACAATTTCGTAAACGGCTTCGTGGATAGCTTCTATGGAATAAGGCTGTTCACCGTCGGAGCAAGGTACAACCTGCCAGCCGAGCTTTTCCGCGGCAAAGAGTGCCGCTTCGTGGCACGCCTTGAGATAAGGCACGTCCGCTTCGTGAACATCTTTTTTCTGCTCCTCACCGCCGTAGCGTGCGCTCATGAGCTTTTGAGAAATATCCACCGGCATATCGAGAAAGATAACTAAATCCGGTTTCGGTATGCCCATTTTATTATATTCGTAATCCGAAAGCCAGGAAAGATAGCTCTCCCACTGTTCTTTCGGCAATTTAACGGTTTGATGCACGGCGTTAGAGGTGGTGTAGCGGTCGGCTAAAATCACCATGCCGCTTTGATATTCCGCTTTCCAGTGACGTTTATAGCTAGCATAGCGGTCCACCGCATAAAAAGAGGATGCCGCATAAACGTTGACATCTTCGGGATGACTGCCGAAGTCGCCGCCTAAATACATACGAACAAGCGTGCTGGAGGGATCTTCATAGTCGGGCAGCTTAATCTGCTTTAAAGAAACGTTTTCTTCTAAAAGTCGCGCCTTTAATTTTTCCACCTGCGTGGACTTACCGCTGCCGTCTAAGCCTTCAATGACAATCAATTTTCCTGCCATAGTTACACCTCTAAGCATTCTTTTCCATTATTGTTTTTATTATAGCAAAGAAATGTACATTTTACAATGCAAAATCCCAAAAAATCAAAAGGTTTTCAGATTTTTAAAGAGTCTTGGAAGATTTCTATCGAAACAAATTGAAATGCTGTATAAAATATGATAAAATACACAAGAATGTAAAATAAGATAAGGGAGCTATGAAAGAAAATGGATATAGCAAGCATAGATAAGAATATGAGCGGTGCCTTTATTGTCGGTCTTTCCGATTGCGGCGAAAAAGTAACCGCGGCAGGCGGCAGAGTTTCCACCCAGTCCGGTACGGCGCTCGAGATTTGGGCAAAGAGCCAGGATGAAGAAAAGAATGCCAATTTAATTGACAAGGTTACAAAATCCGGCCACAATTCCGTGGTGGAACACACCTATTATAACCTGGTTTTCCAAAATGTTTCCGCCGTTGTAGAACAATTCCTCATTGAATTCCGTTTGGCGGCATTCACAGTAAAATCCAGACGTTATGTTGATTTTTCCGACGCAGGATTTTTCGTTCCGCAGTTTGAAAATGCAGACTTAAAAGCGCGTTATAAAAAACATATGGCAAAGCAGTTCGCCCTCTACGCGGAATTTGTAGAAGCCGGCATACCCAAGGAGGATGCACGTTTTCTCCTCCCCTACTGCCTGTATTCCAACTTCTTTTGCAGTGTGAACGGCAGAGAGTTTTTACACATGTTAAAAGCGATGCTCTACGGCAGAGGCAGTAAGTATCCCGAAATCAAGGCACTCGGTGCTTCCCTCTTAGAGCAGGCTAAGGAAATGACCCCCGGTATTTTAAAGGATTTTGAGCTTCGTGCAGAAAGCTATCAAGACCATTTGGATCTTTCTTTTGTAAAGCTTCCCGAGGAAAAAGAGAGCGAAGAGCTTGTAGAACTTCTCTCCTACACCCCCGATGCAGAAAAGAAGATTGCAAAGAACGCGTTGATTGTCAATCTCGCCGCTTCCACCGAAGCGGCAGAAGCGGTTTGCAAGGACGAAGCTGTTGTTTCCGAAATTATGGACAAGCTCGTGCACAGCGACCGTCCGAGAGCACTTGAAAATGCGGTTTACACCCTGCGTTACAACGGTGTTTCTCTTTCCGGCATCACACACTTCACCCGTCACAGAATGCAGAGCCTCGGCGTGCCGGAGCTAACAACAGCCGACCACAGCCGTCATATTTTACCGCCGTCTGTCAAGGCAAATCCCGAGCTTTTGGCAAAATACGAAGCGGCTTTCGAGGAATCCGTTCAGGAATATGAAGCCATGAAAGCACTCGGCGTCAGCGAGGCGGATTTGGTTTATTATCTGCTCAGCGGCAATGTGATGGACATCACCTCCACTATGAACGCCAGAGAGCTTCTTTTATTCCTTCGACTTCGCACCTGCACCAGAGCACAGTGGGAAATCCGTGCACATGCGATGAAAGCGCTTGAGCTTCTTCGCGAGGTTGCACCGCACCTCTTCAAGTTCTACGGTCCGAGCTGCTTTATCGACCATTGTCCCGAAGGCAGACTCAGCTGTGGCAGAATGGCAGAAATGAAAGAAACCTTTTCGATGTAAGAAAATTTAAAGCATAAAAAAGGAGCCTTTTTCAAGGCTCCTTTTTATTTTCTGATTTGAAGTGGATTTTCATCCATATATTTACAAATTTCTAAGTAATGCTTCTCATCTCGTATAATTTTATCATAGAAGGATTTTTGCCATATAGAAAATCCTACTTGCTTAGATACCCACCTTTTCATAGAACCCACGATGTTAAACAACGTAGGGGCGGATATTATCCGCCCGTTTAGCATGTTTTTTGCATTATTTGGAGTAATTTCCAAAAGTAAATGCACATGATCCGACATAATACAATACTTTCTCACATGAACATTTTCATAATGTAAAGGTATATTTAAAATCGCTTCTTCTACAAGGGAACCATAGTGAGTTAACAGCTGCTCCTGCGGGCGGATAATATCCGCCCCTACGGAACGCGTTTTTTCACGTAATAGTGGCATTTTATTAGCAACACATACAGTCACAAAATACACACCGCTTTTAGCATAATCCCATTCTTTTAAACGAATATTTTTTCTCTGGGGTAAGTCTTTTTTTACCATGAAAAATCTTTTATTTCGTCTGCGGGCCGTTGTAACCGTTGGTTTCCTGGAAGGCGGCGATTTTGTCGATAACGCCGAGCACGACATCGAAACCGTCGCCTACGGTATCTTCGGAGAAGCGCTCGGGAAGGTCGCGCCAGGTGTGATAGTAATAGGTCAAGGTCGGATTCTGCGCTGCGAAGGTTACGGACTTAATACCAGCTTTGGTCATGGGTGTGGAATCACAACCGCCGACGGGGTTATGGATACAACCGTTGGTTTTGCTTTCGATGCCGAGTTCCTTAAAGGTGTCTTTAAACATCTTTTCCATGTCGGTGTCGAAGCGTGTGAACTGCCAATCATCCTTGATAACGACTTCAAAATAATCCTTATCGGCTACGGAGTCGATATTGATATTCCAAGCGTTTTTGGTTAAATCATCGTCTGCGTGCTCGGCGGCAAACGCCATAGAGCCACGAAGTCCGGCTTCTTCACTGCCGCAGTTGAGGTCTACGATACGGCAGTTCTTGGGCATTTTGTCGGGATTCTCTTTGAAGTATTTCATCACTTCATAGCTCAGAGCGATACCTGTGGCGTTATCCATAGCGCCTCTGGAAGCATTCTGCTCGTTGGGGTCTGCCCACATGATAACAAAGCAGCTGCCGATTGCAGTTACAATCGGTAAGAAATGCATAGCCACTAAGAACTCATTAAAGCTCAAGGACTGCATAGTTCTGAGTGCCCAAATCGCGCCGAAATACGCACCGGTATGAATAGTTGCCATGGCAATGGATACACCGATTAAGAAAAACACGCAAATTGCACCGAAACCAACTTTAGCATAGGTTTTTACAAGACCGATTGCAGGCTTGTTGCGATATTTATAAGTGTTTTCGGAGTGTTTCCAAGTCCAGCTGGTGTCCATATGGCCGGAAAGGATGATGGTGTAATCGTATTTCCCGTCTTTCGGCAAAAGTTCACCGTATGTATTTCTGGAGATTTCTTTGTGGAAGAACATATCGAACCACGGTTTATAGAGAAAGACACTTAAAATCAGCCATAAAACGCAAACAACACCTGCAAGCGCCATGCCGAACCATAAGGTGTTGATAGAGAGTGCCACATAAACAAGAGCACTCATAATCAGACCAAACCAACCTGCATAAGGAATGCCGCCGATAGAAGAACGCGGTGCAACAGAGAATTCCTCAGTTACGGGTTCTACACCGATGGCACGGAGCTTGTCGCTCATATAATCGGAAAGTTTCTTTTCGCCCTTGGAGCCAGGCAGTCTCGAGCCGATTTTATAAGCGGCATCTTTGACAATGTCATAGGCTTCTGCGGCATATTTTCTGTTTTCTTCTTTCATTTCTCTTCTCCCTTTATACATATAATACAGAATACTTTATAATCATAGTAGATTTTTATATAAAAAGCAAGAGAAAATTGCGTAAGAAGCCGACTTTTTCGAATAAAACAACAAACAGCCTTTTTCTGTTTAGCGGAAAAGACTGTTTGTTAGAATTTATATTAGATTTTAGGTGCACTCTATAGTCCGTTGTGCGAACTACGCATAGAAAGTCTGAACTAATTCTCCCGTGATTGCCTGTCGCCCTAAATTCACCTTTAAAAATACGTTTCTTAGGACAAAAGCGGGCAAAACTTTGAATGTCTCTGCGTCAAAGACAGACTGGAACTAAATGGCGGGCGGATAATATCCGCCCCTACGGGATATTGCCTTTCACACAGCTAAAAGCTGAACCTAAGTTCTCGCAATTCTCCTCTACATATTTACTAAATACAAAAAGAGCACTTCCAAAAAGAAGTGCTCTTTTAATCCTTATATGCAGTACGTTGTGCGAACTACGAGTAAAAAGTTTGCACTAAGTCCTCCGTGCTTCGACGTCGCACGTTTGCACCCCCGTGATTGCCTGTCGGGGCTTCCCGATTCTGGGATTCGTTGCCGACCGGCGTCGGTTGTGCGAACTATTTGCAGAAAGTCTGCACTAAAGTTCCCCGTGCGTTAGCCGTCGCCCTGTGGCGACTAGGAACGGTCTTTTTTGCCGTTACGCTGGGTGCGTTCACGAATGATGAACTTGGTCGGTGTACCCTCTAAGCCGAATACGGCACGGATTTGATTATCTAAATAACGCTGATAGCTGTAGTGGAACAGCTTCTTGTCATTTACGAAGCAAACAAATGTGGGCGGACGGGTGGAAGCCTGCGTCATGTAATAAATCTTTAAGCGCTTACCTTTATCTGACGGCGGCTGTACACGCTCGGTCGCTTCGGAAAGAATCTCGTTGAGCTTACCGGTAGAAATTCGAATAGAATTCTGCTCGTTTACGAAGTGGATAAGTTCGAAAAGGCGCTCAAGTCTTTGACCGGTTTTCGCAGAAATAAAGATAATCGGCGCATAGCTCATGAAGCCGAAATCACCCATCAGCTTTTTGCGTTCCTTGTCCATGGTTCTGCCGTCCTTGTCTACAGCATCCCACTTATTCACAGCGATAATGCAAGCCTTGCCAAGGTCGTGGGCAATACCTGCTACCTTGGAATCCTGCTCGGTAAAGCCTTCAGTGCCGTCAATCATAATCACGCAAACATCGGCACGCTCTACCGCCATTCTGGCGCGCATGACGGAATATCTTTCGATTTTATCTTCAACCTTGCTCTTACGTCTAAGACCTGCGGTATCGACAAAAATAAATTTGCCGTACTGGTTTTCCACGATTGTGTCTGTTGCATCACGCGTAGTGCCAGCAATGTTGGAAACAATGGCGCGCTCCTGACCGGATACCGCGTTGATTAAAGAGGATTTACCCACATTGGGCTTACCGATGACGGCAACACGAATCGCGTCGTCCTCCTCATCCTCTTGCATTTGGTCGTCGATATGCTGAATAACCGCATCCAAAAGGTCGCCGGTACCGTGACCGTGTACAGAAGATACACCAATCGGGTCACCGATACCTAAATTATAGAACTCATAAAATTCTGCCGGAACATCGCCAACGGTGTCGCACTTGTTGACGCAAAGCACAACGGGTTTGCCGCTCTTTTGGAGCATGGCGGCGATTTCTTCGTCGGTCGCCAAAACGCCGGAACGAAGATCGGTTACAAAAATAATGACGTCGGCGCTGTCCATGGCAAGCTCTGCCTGACGGCGCATTTGGGAAAGAATAATATCATCGGAATACGGCTCGATACCGCCGGTATCGACAAGGAGCATCGTGTATCCCAACCATTCGCAGTCACCGTAGACACGGTCACGCGTTACGCCCGGCATATCGTCTACGATAGAAAGACGTTCACCGATGAGTTTGTTGAAAAGTGTGCTTTTGCCGACATTCGGTCTGCCGACAATCGCAACTACGGGTTTTGCCATGTTTTACACCCCCATAATGTTGTTTAAAAGCTCTTCGCCGTTGTTGCCGCTCGGAATAACCGGTACACCGAGCTTGGCTTCGGCTTCTTTTAACGTAATATCATCTAAAAATTTGTTTTTGTCTGTCGAATGCGAGGTATAGTCAATCGTCATAACAAGCGGAATGATGAGAATATCACCGAGCTGTTTGTCCTCTAAAGCGGCGAATAAATCCTGCCCTGTTAAAAGACCGGCAACAGTAATCTGCTCGCCGAAATAGTGGTTGATGACCTTCACAACCTCAATTTCAACGCCCAGCTTCTTGCTCGCTTTCTCGGCAAATTCTTGCATTAAAGGGTAAGCCGCAACGCCGGTTGCCATGGTCACCTTTTTATACTTGGATTTGCCCTCGCAGTGCTCGAGTGCTTCGGAAAGCTCGTTGCGAAGCGAAGTCCAAAGTCCGACACCGTTATCGAGCTGCGGATAGCCGTCATAATACGCTTCGTCCGGCATGGGACGTTCGGCCTTTAAGAAAAATTCATCTGCCGGATAGCAAAGTCGGATGCCGTGTTTTTCTTTAAAGTCATTGGAGAAGTTTTCCATAATGTCGATGACTTCCCCTGCCGTTTCCTTGGTGTAGCTCTCTAAGGGATACAGCCCTTCACGGAACTTCGTTAAACCTACGGGTACGGCAGCAATGCTTTGCACCGCCGGATAGAGCTTACCGAGCTCCTGCAAAGAGTATTCCAGCTCTTTGCCGTCATTGATGCCGGGGCACATAACCAGCTGGGTATTCATTTGAATGCCTGCATCGGCAAGGCGTTTCAAAATGGAAAGGGATTTGCCCGCATTCTTATTTTTCATCATTTTCACACGAAGCTCGGGATTCATCGTGTGCACCGAAACATTGATAGGACAAATGTGCATTTTAATAATGCGGTTCACCTCATGTTCGGAAATATTGGTTAAGGTTATATAGTTACCGAACAAAAAGGAAAGTCGGCTGTCGTCGTCCTTAAAATAAAGACTTTCACGCATGCCGGGCGGGAGCTGGTCAATAAAGCAGAAAATGCAACCGTTTTTGCAGTGCTGCTGCTTATCCATTAAATAGGTTTCAAACGAGAGACCCGGTTCCTCGGTCGGCATGGCGACAAGCTTCTTCTTGCCGTCCTTCAAAAGGAATTCCATGGTAGTTGGTGCAAAGCTTTTATAGAAATCATAGTCTAAGACGTCTTCGATTTCATTGCCGTCGATAGTTTCCAAACGGTCGCCCGGTCGAATGCCGTGCCACCAGCATCTGGAAAACGGCTTTACAGATTGAATAATAACTGCCATGTGCTGCCTCCTTTTGATTTCTTACAATGCCGAAATTGCCCTAAAACAGCAAAAAGGCGGGGAAGTATGCCCTTCTCCACCTTGCCGAATCTTATCCTTTGCAAAGAAACAAAAAAGCTTATGCTTCTTCCTTTACGATAACCTGCTTGCCGTTGTAGTAACCGCAAACGTCACATACTCTGTGAGCTCTCTTGTATTCGCCGCAGTTCGGGCACTTCTGGATTGCAACTGCCTTTACTTTGGAAACGCTAGCGCGTCTTTTATCTCTTCTTGCGGATGATGTTCTTCTCTTCGGTACTGCCATTGTTATATCTCCTTATATTTAAATTTTATTAATTACGAATCTAAATCCTGCGAAAGCAATGCTTTAAGAGCCTCCAGCCTCGGATCGCCGGGTTTCTCACAGGTACAGGTTTCCTCATTTAGATTGACACCGCACTGGGGACAGAGACCCTTGCAATCCTCTTTGCAGAGAATTTTGGTAGGCAAGGATAAGAGCACGTCCTCCCTAAGAAGCTCATCGGGACTATAGTGCATATCCTCCACCAGAATGAGCTCGTCATTGTCAAGGTCATTCAGGCTGCGTGTCAAAATATGGGTAAACGACATGTCTACAGACTGCGGAACATCTGTAAGACAACGCGCACAAGTGGCTGTGTAGGTAAAGGTTGCTTTTGCTTCCAGGTACACAACGCCTGTTCGGTTTTCCACCTTGCCGTTAATTTGGGCAGTGGCGTCAACCTCGCTGTCCTCTAAGGGTAAAGCATAAGAAAATTCTTTCTTATAGCCTACATTATTAAAAACAGGTTCCAATTCAATAAACATATACTATACCTCGTCATACTAACGCAAAAGATATTATAAAGGGTTCTTGCCGATTTGTCAACAGGGATTTTGCGAAAATCCGCGGGATTTCCTCACGGATTTTCCGTCAAATTGTCTGTTTCCTCGGGGAATTTTGCCGTTTTCTCGGGACTTTCTAAAGAAACGTAGAAATTCCGGAGTTCGGATTGAATTTTTTCATTCGGCGCATAGGTTGCAAGCCCCACGCCGATATAATCTTTCGTAAAAATCGCATAATAGCCGCCGGGACCGAAAACGGTAATGTCCCCTGCATCGGTCTCGTGAGTATCGGGGTCAAAATCCGTGGGCTCTAACTTTGCCGCAGCAATATCCGCTTTGATTTTTTCACCCAGTGCATCGTCAGAAATCACCTTATACTGCTTGCCGAAAGCAATGACCAAATGCTTTTGATGCACCTCTTCCTCCAAAGCTTCTATCTCGTGAATATCCGTTTTAATTTCGGCTTCGTTGCGGATATAGGATGCCTTGTCGAGTTCTATAAGATAGGTTCTGAAAAGCGCGCACGGCGGCATGCCGTTTTGCAGCTCTGCGCGCAGAATAAAGTTGCCGTCTTTCAGGTCTATGGTTTGAAGATTGAGCTTTGCGTCAGTGCTGTGAAAGCGCTTGACGAAAAGCAAAACCTTATCGGAAAAGAAATCGTCATCATATTTCTTTATGGCTTCGTTAAAGATTTCGGTTTCGCCCTCGACAGTTTTATTTAAATCAAACTGTGCCGAAAGGGTTTTCTTTGCCTTTTCCAAATCGGCTGTATTTTGGAAGAAATAATATTCGTTTTGATAGTTCTGCTCGGCATCCGGCAGAGAAAACAGCGTCACGCACTGATAGGAAAACGGCAGGTTTTCTTTACTTTCTTTTTTCTGCCCCGCACAGGCGCAAAGAGAACAAAGCAGCACGGTGCACAAAAGAAAAAGCACAATTTTTTTCGGCATAAAAATGCCCTCCCCCTCTTAAAAAGAAAGCCGCCCTGCAAAACACACGGCGGCTTTTTTTAACATCTCATTTTTAGTTGATCTGCTCGCAGAAAGTAAATACTCTCTCGGGTAAATCAGCTTTATCGGTGGAGATGGTGAAGGTGAACTTTGTATCGGAAAGCTTGCCGAGTGCGTCAACCTTCTCTAAGAAGTCTGCGAGCTCTTCAAAGTCTCTGGAACCGATGCGAAGAGTTGCATCCACAAAAATATCCGTAATATCATGGTCGCTTGCGCAAAGACCGCTGAGGAAGCCGTAAAGTGCGGAGAAGCCCTGTACGGAATAGCTGTCTGCTGCAACGAGTCTTGCACGATAATTTACATCGTAAGTAAGCTTCGTTTCCTTTTCCACGCAAATGACATTTCCGTTGGATTTTTCGATTGCTGCGTTGACCTTTTCAACGAGTAATTTTGTTTTTCCTGAGCCTTTGTGTCCAATGATAAGAGATACCATAGAATCTCCTCCTATATATATAATAATCCGCCCATGCGGGGAAAGGCTTTTTATTCGCCGAGTCTCTTTTTAAGCTCTGCGGTCATATCTTCATAACCGGGCTTGCCGAGAAGTGCGAACATGTTCTTTTTATAGCTTTCAACGCCCGGCTGGTTGAAGGGGTTAACGCCCAAAACATAACCGGAAATTGCACAAGCTCTTTCAAGGAAGTAAACGAGGTAGCCGAAGTTGTAAGCATCCATTTTCGGGAGGCCTAAAACAATGTTCGGAACGCCGCCGTCTACGTGTGCAAGAACAGTACCCTGGAATGCCTTTTTATTGACGAAATCCATGGTCTTGCCTGCTAAGAAGTTGAGGCCGTCGCTGCTGCCTGCTTCTTCTTCAATAGAAACTTCGGATTTGGGCTGGTCGAAAATGACACAGGTCTCAAAGAGAAGTCTTTCACCCTGCTGAATGTACTGACCCATAGAGTGTAAGTCCGTGGAGAAAACAGCGCTGGCCGGGAAAATACCCTTGTTTTCTTTGCCTTCGGACTCGCCGTAAAGCTGCTTGAACCACTCATTCATCATGGTGTAGTCGGGCTCATAAGCAACCATCATTTCGGTGCTCTTGCCCTTGCGGTATAAAATATTACGAATGGCTGCGTAGGTATAGCAGTCATTGTGCTCTACGTCTGCGCTGGAGTACTTTTCCATAGAATCGAAAGCACCCTGCATCATAGCGTCAATGTCGATACCTGCTGCAGCAATCGGTAAAAGACCAACTGCGGTTAATACGGAATAACGACCGCCGACATCATCCGGAACTACGAAGGTTTCATAGCCCTTTTCGTCTGCAAGGTTCTTAAGAGTACCCTTTTCACGGTCGGTGGTTACGAAAATGCGTTCTGCTGCGCCCTCTTCACCGTATTTCTCGGTTAAGAGCTTTCTGAATACTCTGAAAGCGATAGCCGGTTCAGTGGTGGTGCCGGATTTGGAAATCACGTTTACGGAGAAATCCTTTTCCTTGCAGATTGCTAAAAGCTCGTTTAAAGTAGAAGAGCTGATGGAGTTACCGCTGAAGAAAATCTGCGGTGTATCCTTTGCTACGAGATTGTAGTTCTGAGACTTGCAGAACTCGATAGCTGCTCTTGCACCAAGGTAGCTGCCGCCGATGCCGATTACGATTAAAACTTCGGAGTTTTTCTGAATCTTTTGGGCTGCTTTTTTGATGCGTGCAAACTCTTCCTTGTCGTAGTTTTTGGGAAGTTCAGTCCAACCCAAGAAGTCATTGCCGGCACCGCTTTTCTCGGTAAGGGTTTTGTGTGCCTGCTCCACTTCGGGAAGAATCGCCTTATAATCAGCTTCGGTAACAAAGCCGTTTAAATATTTTGTAGTAAGTGTTAATGCCATGTAAATCTTTTGACTCCTTTGATTCTTTTGCATCGATTAAACAAATTGTTTTTGTTTAGCTATATTCTACTCTAAACGAGCGCTTATTTCAATATAAAATTGTGAATTTTTTTAAATTTTTACAAAAAATTTTCCGATTATCCGCACAAAACGCACAAAATCCGACGGAAAGCTTCGGCAAAGGAAAGGGCTTTGACTTCCTCGCCGCTTAGAAGCTTATAAGAAAAGAGAATTTCATCATCGAGGTGCAAAATTACCTCGCCTAAAAGCTGGCCTTTTTCGACCGGGGCTTCCACATTTAAGGGGAGCTTGATTTCCTCGGTAATCTTTTCTTTCATGCCTTTTTTGATGAGGAATTTCTCTGTTTTGGGCATCTGCGGCATGATTTCAGTTTTTTCGCCGCGCAGGACCTCGATAGGCGCAAGCTTTGCGGCATCAATTTCAATTTCTGCCGTTTCAAAATTCGCAAAGCCCCAATCCAAAAGCTCGCGGGCGGTTTTAAAGCGTTCCTTACTATTTTCACTGCCCATAACTACGGCGACAAGGTGGGTATTCTCACGCTTTGCCGAAGCGCTGACACAGCAGCCCGCCTTAGAGGTTGTGCCGGTTTTAAGGCCAGTTGCGCCGTCGTAAAAACGTACGAGTTTATTGGTATTGACAAGTTCGGTTTTGCCGCCACGCAAGCTGTCCATCCAAATGGTGCTGTAGTTCAGAATCGTTTCATGTTTGAGAAGCGCTCGAGACATGAGCATGACGTCATAGGCACTGGTTTGGTGATTTTCGGCATCATCGTCGAGGCCTGTGCAGTTTTCAAAATGCGTGTCGTGCATACCGAGTTCTTTCGCGCGTTCATTCATTTTGGCGACAAAAGCTGTGGCACTGCCTGCAACATATTCTGCCAAGGCTTCGGAGGCATCGTTGGCACTCGCTACGGCGGTCGCTTTTAAAAGCTCATCCACCGTCATGGTTTCACCCTCTTTCAGCCAAATTTGCGAGCCGCCCTTACCTGCGGCTTCACGGCTGGTCGTCACGGTATCGGTGAGGGCAATTTTTCTGGCATCCAAGGCTTCGACAACCAAAAGTAAAGTCATAATCTTAGTGACAGATGCCGGATAGAGCTTATCGTGCGCGGCTTTGGCGGCGAGCACCTGCCCCGAATCCACATCGGCAAGCACAACGGCTTTTGCCGTGGTTTCTATCGGCAGAGGTGGAAAAGCTTCCGTTGGTTTTTCCGCTTCGGCAAAGCCGAAAACAGGTGTGGACATTAAAAGCATACCGACCAAGCTCACACTTAAAATTCGTTTAAAAATGTTTCTCATATCTTCTTCCCCTTTCCCTATGTTATATGCACGATTTGCTTAAATTATGGTATAGTATTTTCCTTTTCTTTGTGCTATACTATAATAAGTATTTGCATTCCAGCTTTAAGGAGAAAAGGTTATGCTCGATTTTGATGCGGCGCAGAAGCGTGCCGAGGAGTTAAGAGAAAAATTAAACTACTACAGCTATCGTTATTATGTAGAAAACGAAAATGACGTCAGCGACTATGAATATGATATGCTCATGCGCGAGCTGAAAGGGATTGAGGACAGCTACCCCACCCTGTTAACCCCCGACTCCCCCACGCACCGTGTTGGCGGTGAAGCGGAAAATATTTTCGAAAAGGTCGAGCATCCCGTAAAAATGGAAAGCTTGCAGGATGCGTTTTCCACTGATGAGCTGCGCGAATTTGCCGCACGTGTGGAGGACAGCATTTCCGAGCCGCAATATGTGGTTGAGCCGAAAATCGACGGTCTTTCCGTATCGCTCGAATACGTGAACGGCGTATTCACACGCGGCAGTACCCGTGGGGACGGCAACGTGGGTGAGGATGTAACGGCGAACCTCAAAACCGTGCATTCCATTCCGCTTCGTTTAAAGGAAGATATCCCGTTTTTAGAGGTACGTGGCGAAGTCTATATGCCGAGAGATACCTTTTTAAAAATCGTAGAAAAGCAGGAACTCAACGAAGAAAAGCCGTTTAAAAATCCCCGTAACGCGGCGGCAGGCTCTCTGCGCCAAAAGAACCCCAAGATTGCGGCGCAAAGAAAGCTCGATATTTTCGTATTTAACATTCAGAGAATCGAGGGCAAGGAATTAAAGGGGCACAGAGAGTCCCTTTTATATTTGCAGAAGCTCGGCTTTAAGACCATTCCGTTTTTCAACCGTTATGCGAATTTTGAAGAGGCTATTGAGGAGGTTCTGCGCATCGGCGATATTCGTTACACCCTCCCCTTTGATATTGACGGCGCGGTTATCAAGGTGGATGATTTTGCTTCGAGAGAACGTCTCGGCAGTACAGCGAAATTCCCGAAATGGGCGGTCGCCTTTAAATATCCGCCCGAGGAAAAGGACACCAAATTATTAGATATTGAAGTCGCGGTCGGCAGAACAGGTGTGCTCACCCCCACCGCCATTTTCGAGCCGGTACAGCTTGCCGGCACAACCGTGAGCCGTGCTACACTGCACAATGAAGATTTCATCAAAGAAAAGAATATCGCCATCGGCGATACCATTCGTATCCGCAAGGCAGGCGATATTATTCCCGAGGTGCTTTCGGTAACAGAGCATCAGGAAAATGCAGAGCTTTATACACTGCCCAGAATTTGCCCCTCCTGCGGTGCTCCGGTGCATCGTGAGGAAGGTGAAGCGGCAATTCGCTGTAACAACCCCGACTGCCCGGCACAGCTGCTCCGCAGAATGATTCATTTCTGCTCGCGTGATGCTATGGACATTGAAGGTCTCGGCGATGCCCTGTTAGAAGTCCTTGTAAACGAAGGTCTTGTAAAGAATGCGGCAGATATTTACGCTTTGGATTTTGAGAAGATTGCTTCGCTCGAGCGTATGGGCAAAAAGAGCACGGAAAACCTCAAAAATGCGATTGAAAATTCCAAGCAAAACGATTTAGGTAAATTGCTTTTCGCGCTCGGTATTCGACATATAGGGCAAAAGGCGGCGGCACTTTTAGCGGCACATTTTAAAACGATAGACGCTGTAATGGCCGCCACAAGAGAGCAGATTTTAGAGATTGACGGCTTCGGTGAAATCATGGTAGACGCCCTGCTCGAATTCTTCGCTTTAGACGAAGCGAAAGAGCTGATTGCGGCATTAAAGGCCGTTGGCGTAAACACCGAAAGCTTAAAAGAAATTGTAGATGAACGCTTTAAGGGTAAAACCTTTGTATTAACGGGCACGCTCCCGACCATGAAGCGCAGTGAGGCTTCGGAGATCATCGAAAGCTTCGGCGGCAAAACCTCGTCTTCGGTTTCTAAGAAAACCGACTATGTTTTAGCAGGCGAAGACGCAGGCAGTAAGCTGACCAAGGCCCAGACTCTCGGCATCACGATTTTAACTGAAGAGGAATTCTTAGAAATGACAAAATAGAGGTGGTAATCATGGCAGAAAACATTTCGCTCTATATTGCAACAGTTCCTTCAGAGCGGCAAAAAACGTATCAGGAAATGGGATTCAACATCTTTTTCCACTATGGCACCAACACCTTCACGGGAAAAGAATGGGGCGATGGCAAGGCCTCCCCTGCTATATTTAATCCCAAAAATCAAAACACCGACCAGTGGATTGAAACGGCTAAGGCTGCCGGTGCAAAGGGCGTTATTTTGACCTGTAAGCATCACGACGGTTTTTGCCTTTGGCCGACCGAAACGACAGAATATTCTGTTAAAAACAGTCCTTACAAAAACGGCAAGGGCGACGTGGTAAGAGAGGTCAGCGATTCCTGTAGAAAATACGGCCTCAAATTCGGCATCTACCTTTCCCCTTGGGACAGAAACAGTGAATATTACGGTACGCCGCAATACAATGATTTTTATATCCGCCAGTTAACGGAGCTTTTAACCAATTACGGAGAAATTTTCTGCGTATGGCTCGACGGTGCTTGCGGCTCTTACATGGACGGCAAGGAAAAGCAGGTCTATGATTTCGAGAGAATTTACGCCACCGTGCGTAAGTTACAGCCCAACGCCTGCATTTCTAACTGCGGACCGGATATTCGCTGGGTCGGCAACGAAGGCGGTTATGCCAGAGAAAGCGAATGGAATGTTGTGCCCGACTTCCAGTTTGACACCCAAAATATCGCCGCAAAATCCCAACAGGATGAGGACGGGCAGAAAATGCAGAGCCTGGACTGCCAAGCCGAAGACCTCGGCAGTCGCAAAGTTTTAGAGGGACATGACCATTTCATTTGGTATCCTTCTGAAGTAGATGTTTCCATTCGTCCCGGCTGGTTTTACCACAAAACACAAGACCACGCCATCCGTTCTTTAAAAAATCTGTTACATATCTATTACACCGCTGTCGGTGGCAACAGCCTGCTTCTTTTAAATGTACCGCCAAATAAAGACGGTCTTTTGGCTAAGGGCGATGTAAAGCGGATGCAGGAGGTCGGTGCCGCACTGCAAAATGCCTTTGCAAAGCCGGTTTCCGTTGCATCGGTTACCGCTGACCCCGCAGAGGACGGCTTCTCGCCCGAAAACTGCTTAGAAAAAGACAACACCTGCTATGCACCAAAAGCAGAAGCCGCACAGTATAACATGGAATTGAAATTCCAAGCCCCTGCCTTTATGGACAAGGTGGTTTTGAAGGAGCAGTGCGACTTCTCTCAGCGTGTGGAAAAATTCGCTTTATATGCGCGTTTGGGCGATAAAGAACAGAAAATCTATGAAGGCACCGTCATCGGCTTTAAGAAAATTGCCCTGTTCGATGCCATAAAGGCAGACGGCTTGCGCTTAAAAATCAGCGAATGCCGCAGTACGCCGCATCTCGAGCGTTTAGAAGTTTACGAAGAAAACGGCGGCGTGCCGAAATTCTCTGCTTTTGAGCAGGCCGTGAAGCGTCTGAACAAGAATATTCGCACCTTCCAAACGAGAATTTGGGAAAAGCAGATGAAAAAGAAACAGGAAAAGCAGGAACAAAAAGCAAAATAAGACTGTTCCCCTTTTCCCAATAAATTTTCAAAAAATAAAAAGACCGTTTCGCTTTATGAAACGGTCTTTTGTTTTATTTGATTTTCGAAAAATTAAATCAAGCTCATTTGCTCGCCGCTGTCTTCCATGGAAAGCAGAGCACCGGCGGCCGGCAGGGAACGGGTTCTGTAGCGAGCCGGTTTTACAAATTCACCCTCGGTAAAGGGATGCACCTCGGCAAGTCTGTGACCCTTCTTAAAGGTCATGACGGCAACACCCTGTGTATCCTTGGTGGTTTTCGGGGTAATTGCGCCCGTATTCAAAAGAAGATGTCTGCCTGCGGTGGATTTTAAGACAAATTCCCCATCCTCTGCAATTTGGTGAATCGCGGTAATCGGGAACTTATTGCAATAGGCTTTGATGAGCTTTTTGCGGTTGGTCTTGGTTTCGTAAGCCGAAAGGTCTACTTTCGCCAATTTACCATTCTCGAAGAAGAAGAGCATATAGCCCTTATAATCGGTTGTAATCGCCATATAAACGGGCAATTCGCCGGGGTCCATTTGCAGGTTGGAGGCTACGAAGTCACCCATGACACTCGCCTTGGTATCCTCAAAATCGGAAGCCTTTGCCTTATAGACCTGACACTGGTCGGTAAAGAAGAGAAGCTCGGTATTATTGGTTGCTTCAAAGCTCTCAACAACCTCGTCGCCCTCTTTCAACTTTTGGTCACTGCTCATGCGGTAAGACTGAGGCGTAATCTTTTTGAAATAGCCCTCGCGGGTAAAGAATAAGTGTACGGGATAATCGGGCACTTCTTCGATATTCGCTTCTGCCTCTTCCTCTTTCTCGCTGAGATAGAGGATTTCTGTTTTTCTGGGCTGTTTATATTTCTTAATAACATTATCGAGCTCGCCGACAATAATCTTAGAAATCTTAGCACGGCTCTTGAGGATTTCTTCCATTTCGGCAATGCTCTCGCGCAGAGCCTCAATATCGGCGGTGCGCTTTAAGATGTATTCACGATTTAAGTGGCGCAGTTTTAATTCTGCAACATATTCCGCCTGGATTTTATCAATGCCGAAGCCAATCATCAAGTTCGGCACTACCTCAGATTCTTCTTCGGTGGAACGCACGATTTGAATGGCTTTGTCAATATCCAAAAGAATGCTTTGGAGACCTTCTAAGAGGTGAAGCTTATCCTTCGCTTTGGAAAGCTCGAAGAACACTCTGCGGCGCACGCATTCGGTTCTGAAGGCAATCCATTCGAGAAGCAAGTCACGAACGCCCAAAACACGCGGTACACCGGCAATCAGAACGTTGAAGTTGCAGGAGAAGGAATCCTCTAAGGGAGTGGACTTAAAGAGCTTACGCATCAGCTTTTCGGGGTCTGTGCCGCGCTTTAAGTCAATGGTGATTTTAAGACCGCGCTTATCGGTTTCGTCACGCACGTCGGAGATTTCTCTTGCAGTGCCTGCCTTAACCTTTTCAATAATCTTGTCGATAATCGCTTCACTCGTGGTGGTGGGCGGGATTTCGACAACATCAATGCAGTTGTTGGGCTTGTCGTAAATATATTTCGAGCGAACCTTGAAGCTGCCTCTACCGGTTCTTAAAATCTCTTTCATCTTGTCTTCATCATAGACAATCTGACCGCCGCCAACAAAATCGGGGGCTTTGACAACATCGCTGATGTCCGCTTCGCTGTCGCGAATCAGCATTTTGGTCGCTTCGCAGATTTCTTCTAAGTTAAAGGAAGCAATCGAGGACGCCATACCAACCGCGATACCCGTATTCGCATTGACGAGCACGGACGGGAAGGTTACGGGCAAGAGTGTCGGCTCCATCATGGTATTATCGTAGTTTGGAACGAAATCCACGGTATCCTTATCAATATCGGCAAAAAGCTCTGCCGCAATGGGTTCGAGCTTTGCCTCGGTATAACGGGAAGCCGCATACGCCATATTTTTAGAATAGGATTTACCGAAGTTACCCTTTGACTGGACGTAAGGGTGCAAAAGGGACTCATTACCACGTGCCAAACGAATCATGGTTTCGTAAATCGGTGCATCACCGTGCGGATTGAGTTGCATGGTTCGACCAACGATATTGGCGGATTTAATGGTGCCGCCGTTTAAAAGTCCCATTTTATACATGGTGTATAAAAGCTTACGGTGAGAGGGCTTGAAGCCGTCGATTTCAGGGATAGCACGCGACATGATAACACTCATAGCGTAAGGCATATAGTTCGTTTCGAGCGTATCGGTAATATACTGCTGAACAACGTCGCCCGCGCCGGAAATATGCGCGTTTAAGTTTTCTTCTTCCTTGTGTTCTGCGACACGTTTGGTTTTTCTCGGCATCTTGTTCCCCTCCTTCTTAAGAAATATCGGCAAGCTCTAAATAGAGGTGGCCGTTTTCTGCAATGTGTTCTTTTCTGCCCTGTAAGTTATCGCCGAGGAGAAGGTCAAACTTGTCGCTAACATCCTCGGGATTATAGTCGGGCATAACTTTGATAAGACGTCTGGTTTTCGGGTTCATGGTGGTGAGCCACATCATATCCGCTTGGTTTTCACCAAGACCCTTAGAACGCTGAATCGACGGCTTTTTGTCGCCGATTTGGTCGAGAACCTCCTGCTTTTCCTTTTCGGTATAGCAGAACCAGGTTTCGTCTTTTAAGGTGATTTCGTAAAGCGGAGATTCCGCAATATAGACCTTGCCCTCTTTAATTAAGGTAGGCATGAGTCTATAAATCATGGTGAGGATAAGGGTTCGAATCTGGAAGCCGTCGACATCCGCATCGGTACAGATGATAACCTTATTCCAGCGCAAATTATCAAGGTTAAAGGTGGCAAAATCTTTGTTTTTCTTGCCCTCGACCTCAATGCCGCAGCCGAGCACCTTAATTAAATCGACAATAATATCGCTTTTGAAAATCTTATTGTATTCTGCCTTTAAGCAGTTCAAAATCTTACCTCTTACGGGGATAATCGCCTGGAACGCACTGTCACGCGCCTGCTTACAGGCACCGAGAGCCGAATCGCCTTCCACGATGAAGATTTCTCTTTCTTCCACGTTTTTAGAACGACAATCGACGAATTTCTCTACACGGTTGGTAAAGTCACTGCTAGTTTGCAGGGTCTTTTTAATATTGAGTCTGGTCGTTTCCGCCTTAATACGCGAACGCATATTAATGAGCATCTGACCGGCGATTTTTTCCGCTTCCAAGGGATTTTCGAGGAAATAAACCTCCAACTGATGCTTGAAGAAGTCGGTCATCGCCTCTTGGATAAACTTGTTGGTAATCGCCTTTTTGGTCTGGTTCTCGTAGGAGGTCTGCGTAGAGAACGAAGAAATCACGAGAACGAGACAATCCTCGACATCTTGGAAATTGATTTTGTTATCGCTCTTTAAGTATTTGTTGTTCGCCTTTAAATAGGCATCGACCTGCGACACGAAAGCACTTTTAACGGCCTTTTCGGGTGCGCCGCCATGCTCTAAGAAGCTCGAGTTATGGTAATACTCAATCTTCTGCTTTTTATTGGAGAAGCAAAGTGCCGCATTGATTTTGAGTTTGTATTCGGGCTTGTCCGCTCTGTCTCGACCCTTGCGTTCGGTTTCCCAGAACTGGACGTCGGAAAGCGTTTCGGCATCGGCTACAAATTCCTTTACATAGTCGGTAATACCGTTTTCATAGAGGTATTCGAACTCCTCGAACTCGCCTTTCGCGGTTTCATTACGCAGAAGGAAGCGCACGCCCTCGTTGACAACGGACTGGCGTTTAATCGTTTCCTGATAGTATTCGAGCGGAATATTAATATCAGTAAATACCTTTAAATCGGGTTTCCAGTGGATTCTGGTACCCGTTTTTTTCTTGGAGCAAGGCTCTTTGATTAAATCGCCGTCGGGTTCGCCGGACTTAAAGTGCATCTCGTAGCGTGTACCGTTTTTGAAGATTTCCGCTTCCATAAATTCAGAAGCGTACTGCGTAGCGCAAAGACCGAGGCCGTTAAGGCCTAAGGAATATTCATAACTGCCGCCGGAATTGGTATTGTATTTACCGCCTGCATACAGCTCACAGAACACGAGTTCCCAGTTATAGCGTTGCTCGTTTTCATTGTAATCCATCGGGATGCCTCGACCGAAGTCCTGCACCTGCACGGATTTGTCTAAAAATCTCGTAACGATGATTTCATTACCGTGTCCCTCTCGTGCTTCGTCGATAGAATTCGAAAGAATTTCAAACACGGAATGAGAACAGCCGTCCATACCGTCCGAGCCGAAAATAACAGCTGGGCGCTTGCGGACTCTGTCTGCACCTTTTAATTGAGATATACTTTCTTCTGTGTATTCTGCTTTTTTAGCCATGGATTTTACTCCGTCCTTTGCATATACTTTTTAACATTTCTCTAAACACTATTCTTTATTTTAACACAAAAAAATGCTCCCAGTCAAGGGAGCATCTTGGTTCTCGCACGTTGTTCCTTATAATTTTCAAGGAATCCGACCGTTTTTTATCTGAATCTATCTTTAAAAGTGGCTTATTTATATTTCATACGAGATAAATACATGCTGCCGTATTCATCCGTTAAAACCAAACCGTTTTGATACACCTTAAACTGCTCGGAGGAACCGTCGGAATAATGAATGGTGTTTCCGGAAACCGTATATTTCAGCGTTTCGGAAGTCGGGAAGGCATTTTTCAGCGCATCGGTAAAAGATTTTGCCGCCGCTTCATATTCACTTCTCATTTCCGGTGTTACTTCTCTTTGTTCCAAGTGGGCAACATCTTCGAGGGACTCCACACAGCTGTTATAAACAGCGTCCAAATTGGTAATTTCTGCATACGTGCAAACATCCCCATCCGGATAAAAAACACAGATTAAATCTAATGAGCAACCTCTAATTTCCATACGATGCGGATAAGGGAAAAGGCTGTCTGTATTGATGTCTAGAGAGCCATCGAAGACATCGCAAAGGCCTTTACTTTGACTACCCTCGTATACGGGACCGGTCGCGTTTTCAGAAAATATCGGCTGAACCGCTTTCGTGTTTCGGCGCGGCTTTTGCTTTTTGGGCGGAAGTGGTTTTCCGGAAGCGGACAGCATAGAAGCATCCGCAGAAGACTTCGAGGAATTGCTGTCTTTCTTAGAATTGTTGTTTTGCTTGGATTTATTATTCGACGATTTCTTGGCATCGGAAGATGTCTTTTTCACCGTTGTAGGCTCTGCGGTTGTTTCTTCGGTGGTCGGCTCTTCTGTAGTCGGCTCCTCCGTAACGGTCTCTGCTGTGGTTTCCGGTGCGAGTGTTGTTTCCTCTTCTGCGTTTTTCTTACCACAGGAGGCAAAGCTCATCACCAGTGCGGCGCAAAGTAAAATTGCACCCATGCGCTTCAAGATCATATTCATTTGTTTTTCCCTCTCTTTGGCATACAGCTGTATGCCTTTTATTTTTAATTTATACTCCTTCGGCTTTCGGGAGCCCACCCTGACGCGTTTTCTATCCCTTTTATTCTAAAACGCACCAACGCTTCAAAAAGCCGACAAAAGTTTCCCCTAGAAAATTTTACTGTTTCACCTTTTTTTCGAGTTTTTTCTTATTACCCTTTTCATCCACCAAATAAATATTGTCGAGCTGACCGACAAGGTTTCGTTTAAAGGAAGCAATATATTCCTCGCGAAGCTCCTTTTGCTCAGCCTTTTCGGCTTCGGTTAAGCCTTCGGGTGTTTTGCTCTTTTTGGCAAGCTCGTTAATTCTGTCTAATCTTTCCGTGGTCATGCCGTTTCCTCCAGTTTTAATTTCTTTTCTATTATAGACTATTTTTAAAACCTTGTAAATAGGCAAGATTTTGTGGTACAATAGAATGAAATCATTTCACTTTAGGAAGGAAGGATGTTATGCTGTCACAAACAGTCGCGCAAATTGCACCGGCGGCTTTAAAAAAAGCCTTGGCGCGTTTACAGAAACACGGCTTTAAAGCTTATGCCGTGGGCGGCGCGGTACGTGATGCCTTATTAGGGCTTGCGCCGACGGATTGGGACATTACAACCTCTGCCCTTCCCGAAGAAATCAGTGCGGTATTTTCCGACTGCCGACAAATAGAAACCGGCAAAAAGCACGGCACAATAACGGTGCTTTTAGAGGGCATGTCCTTTGAAATTACTACCTTTCGTGCAGACGGGGACTACAAAGATGCACGCCACCCCGAAGCGGTTTCTTTTTCGAAAGAATTAAAAGACGATGTAATTCGCCGCGACTTCACGGTAAACACGCTGTGCTGGAACGAAACCGAGGGCGTTATTGACCTTTGCGGCGGCTTGCAGGATTTGAAATTGCACGTGCTTCGTGCCGTCGGTGAGCCGGATCGTCGCTTTAAAGAAGACGCTCTGCGCATATTGCGTGGCCTTCGTTTTTCGGCGCATTTGGGATTCCAAATCGAAAAAGAAACGGCAAAAGCGATTTTGGAAAACCGCGCTCTGCTCCTCGAAATTTCCAAAGAACGTGTCAGAGAAGAATTCACACGTCTTTTATGTGCCCCATATATGAAACAGGTGCTTTTAGAGTTTCACGAGGTGATTGAGGTTTTCATCCCCGAGCTCACCCCGCTCATCGGCTGTCGGCAGGATACCCCCTACCACTGCTACGATGTCTTTGAGCACACGCTTGTGGCAACCGAAAGTATTGCGCCTACGCCGCATTTTCGGCTCATTATGTTTTTCCACGATTTCGGAAAGCCGAAGTGCAAAACCACCGATACCAACGGAGTTTCGCATTTTAAAGGGCACCAAAAAGTCAGTGCAGAGCTTGTAGAGCCTATTTTAAAGCGTCTGCGCTATGATAATAAAACCATTCGGATGGTAACGTCGCGCATTGCGGTTCACGACCTCAACGCACCAAAGACGAAAACAGAAGCCAAACTTTTGCTCTCGTATATCGGCGAGGACATCTATCGCGATTTAATGCAAATCAAACGCGCCGACACCCTCGCGAAAGCCGACCCCCATGCACAGGATGAAAAGCTGGCACGCATGGAAGCTCTGCTTTCGGAGATTTTGCAGAATAACGAATGCTTTAACTTAAAAATGCTGGCTGTGAACGGCAACACACTCAAAGCCAGCGGTATAAAGGCCGGAAAAGAAATCAAAGAAACGCTGGATTTTCTTTTAGATGCCGTTATTCGGGAACAATGTCCAAACGAGCAAAAGGCACTTTTAACATTTTTAAAGGCAAAAAAAGAACCGACAACGTAAGCTGTCGGTTCTAAAATATGTTTATTTTATGGGCTGATTGCTTGCAATAAACGTCATGCGGTCAAAGGGACTTTGTGTACCGTGCCCTGTATCGTGACCGCCATGGTCCGAAGTTAAAAGAATCAGCCAATCCTCTTTTTCGTATTCGGGCCTTGACTTTATCGCTTCGATTAAGCCTTTCGCATACCGGTCGGTTTCTAAAATCGCGGTTTTATATTTAGGATTCTCGCTCGTGAAGCCGGAGCCGTGACCGTTGAGATCGGGAGCTTCAAAAATACCGAAAATGCAATCTGTATCTCCGTTTATATGTTCTAAGAAAAGCTTATAAAGCTTTTCGTCGCTATCGGTTTTCGTAAAGGTTAAGGGCAAGTTTTTCTTTTTTGCCATTTTCATTTCGCGTTTATAGGTTACTCTGAAATGCTCGCCCCACTCGGCTAAAAAGGCAGATTTCGTACCGCTTTCCGCTAACGAGCGAAGAACTGTCGGCACGTGTTTTTTAATCGGTTTGTGATGCACAACGCCGTTTTGATAGCCCCATTTACCCGTAAGAATTGCCGCCCAGCCTTGTTGTGTAGCAGTACCCTGCAAATGGTCTTTTTCGCCGCCCGCAAAGCTTAAATATAAGCCGCCTTCTTTCGAAAGGTCGCACACAGCACCGGGATTATCCCCCTCGAAGCAAAGCTTCATTGCATCGGCTCTTGCACCGTCAAAACCGATGATAATCGCTCTTTTACGTTTTTCGCTCGGGGTGCTAAAATGGCGTTTCACTAAATTCCCCACGACGGTCTGCGGTAAGGCAGTTTCCACTGTATTTAAAAATATTCCGCAAGTGGTCAAATCCTTTAAATAGTTTTTCTCCGCTTCGTTTACGATATATTCTTTTTTAAAAAACATTTCCTTACATCCTTTCTAAAAGAGGTATCTTCATTATGACACATAATCACATGGGTTACAAGTCTAAAAATGATTGCAAGGTCTTTTTACTTTGCTGGATGGCGTATTTCTCCACCTACATAGGCAGGCTGAACTTTTCTGCCGTTATTCCCGAGATTCAAAAATCCGGCATTTGGTCAGAAGCACAAATCGCTTCTGTTTCTTCGGTCTTTTTTGTCTGCTACGGTGTGGGTCAGCTCATCAGCGGCATTTTAGGGGATCGCGCAGATACCAGAAAAATGGTGTTTTTAGGACTTTTTGTTTCTGCTATTTGCAATGTCGGCGGCTTCTTATTTCAAATTTATCCCGTATTTTTAGTGCTTTGGGCACTCAACGGTTTTGTGCAGTCCCTCGTTTGGACACCGATTTTAAAAATCGGCTCTATGCAATATGATATAGAAACTGTCAATAAATTTGGTGTAGACATGTCCACAACTGTGCCGCTCGGCACACTTTTGAGCTATGGTTTAAGCCTTGTAACGCTTCTTTTTTGCCCGTGGCGTTTTGTCTTTTTAACCTGTGGCTTATTTGAAGCTGTAGTTGCCTTCGTTTGGCTTTTGACTACAAAACCTCTGCTGAAAAAGGCAGAAGAAAAGCCAGAGGAAGAAAAAAAGCAGGAAAAGATTGCAGCGCCGCCTGCCGCTTCGGCAAAAGTCACCTTAAAGGCCATGGCGGTTTCAGGCGTACTTCTTATGATGATTCCGATTATTATTCAGGGTACACTCAAAGACAGCGTTACCCAGTGGGTACCCGCCTTCTTCTCGGGTCAATTCGGCTCTGCGACCACATTCTCCTTGGCACTCACCATGCTTCTGCCGATTGTTAACGTAACAGGTGCGTATTTTGCGAATGCTTTGAATCATAAATTACATAATGAAATGGCGACCTCCGCGGTGTTCTTCGGTCTCGCCTCCCTCTTTTTAGTCATTTTGAAATTCTTCGGCACAAAGAGCATGGTGCTGTCGCTCATCTGCATGGCGACCGTTACAAACTGCATGTTCGCGGTTAATGTTATGCTCATTACGCTCGTGCCCCTGCAATTTGCAAAGCTCGGCAGAGTCAGCACAATCGGCGGTGCACTCAATGCGATTGCCTATGTCGGCTGCGGTGCTTTAAATCTGTTGGCAGGTAAAATTTTAGAGGGCGATAACGGCTGGTCGAGCCTGTTCGTTTTATGGATTATTTTAGGCGCTTTGGCGATTATTTTCTCTCTTCTGATTATTCCGCTTTGGAAGCGTTTCTTAGTGAAGAACAGAGAATATTAAGGAAATTTCAAAAGGAAGGAGTCACGGGCGGCTTTGAAACAATATGTAAGGCAATTCAAAAAGCAGTTTATTATAGGGCCTGCATTTAAGCTCAGTGAAGCCATTTTAGAACTGTTTATTCCGCTGATTATGGCAAAAATTGTGGATGTCGGCATTGCAAACGGCGATATTCCTTATATTTTGAAAATGGGCGGCTTAATGCTGTTGCAGGGCACTGTAGGGTTTGCCTTTGCGGTCATCTGCCAATACAGCGCGGCTTCGGCGCAGCAAGGCATCGGCACTCTGCTTCGTCGTGACCTGTTTCGGAAAATCCATACACTTTCCCAAAAACAGCAGGATGCCTTTTCCGATTCCACCCTCACCACGCGTATTTTAAATGATGTAAACCAAGTGCAGACGGCGGTTGCCATGTTCATTCGTTTGGCATTTCGTTGGCCGTTCATCATTTTAGGTTCGCTTCTTGCGGCCATGGCACTGGATTTAAAGCTTTCTGTGATTTTTCTGGTTGCTGCCGTGGCACTCAGTGTACTGTTATATGTCGTTTTGAGCCGCTCGCGTCCACTCTATCGCAGGATTCAGAAAAAGACAGATACTCTTTCGGCAATTACCGAGGATTCTCTTTCGGGTGTGCGTGTGATTCGTGCTTTTCAAAAAATCGGCTTTCATAAAAAGCAGTTCGGTTCAGTCAATGACGATGTAACCCGCATCAATTTGCACGTAGCGAGGCTCAATGCGTGCCTCAATCCCCTCTCCTTTGCACTTTTAAACCTTTGCATCGTGCTTCTTTTACTGCTCGGCGGCAAACGCATTCAGGTCGGTACGCTCACGCAAGGGCAAATGATTGCCTTTACCAACTACATGACGCAAATCCTCATGTCCATTATGATTTTTGCCAACACCATTGTGCTCTTTACCAAGGCTTCGGCATCGGTGGAACGCATTGAAGAGGTTTTGCATTTAACGCCCGACATGGTAGAAGGCTCTGTGGATACGGTTTCTACAGAAAACGCCCAAACTGCCGCGGCGTTCCGCGATGTTTCTTTCTCCTATGCGGATAGCGCAGAGCCGGTGCTCTCACATATTTCTCTGGAAATTCCAAAAGGGGCAACGGTCGGGATTGTCGGTGCAACGGGCGCAGGAAAATCCACGTTGATGAAGCTGCTTTGCCGTCTGTATGATGCAGACGAAGGCGCGGTGGAAGTCTTTGGAGAAGATGTAAAAGCCTACACAAACAAAGCCTTACACGGTGCAGTACATTTGGTATCGCAGGGCAATCCCCTCTTTAAAGGCACAGTAAGAGAAAACCTCGTTTGCGGCAAAAAAGAGATTTCCGATGAAACTATTAAAGAAGCTTTGAAGATTGCCGATGCGGCGGAATTTATATTCGCCCTACCCGAAGGCTTAGATGCGCCTGTATCGGAGGGTGGCAAGAATTTTTCGGGCGGTCAAAAACAGAGACTTACCATTGCCCGTGCACTTTTGGGTGAGCCGGAGATTTTGATTTTTGACGATTCTCTCAGTGCGCTTGACTTTGCGACAGAAGCTAAAATTCGCAGAAATTTGGCAGATTTTAAAGGCAATAAAACCATAATTTTGATTTCACAACGCATTCATGTGATTCAAAATGCGGACTGCATTTTCGTTTTGGAGGACGGCACACTCGCAGGCTCGGGGACGCACAAAGAGCTTCTGGATTCCAACGAATTATACAGAGAAATCTGCCGTTCGCAAAATGCAGAGGAGGTGCCGGCATGCGTACAGTAAAACGATTGTTAGAAGCCGTTGCCCCCTTTAAAAAACATTTTATCTGCGCTGTTATATTTGCCTTTTTAGGGATTCTTTCTTCCCTGTTCGTGCCGGTTTTAATCGGTTATGCGGTAGACTGCATGGCGGTAGAAGGTGCAGTGGATTTTCCGCGTCTCTATAAAATCTGCGGCATTTTAGTGGCGATGATTCTCTTTTCCATGGCCATGCAATGGGTCATGAAACAGCAATCCAACACGCTTTCTTATTTAACGGCGAAGGAGCTTCGGCAAAGACTTTATAAAAAACTGCAAAAGCTTCCTGTCTCCTATACAGACAGCCACGCAGACGGTGATTTTGTGAGCCTCATTTCCACCGATATTGACATTGTTTCTTCGGGACTTTTAGAGGGCTTTACGCAGGTGTTTTCGGGATTTGTAACGATTTTGAGCACCTTGCTTTTCATGTTCTTTTTAAATCCCTATATCGCCCTTTTGGTTGTGGCGCTGACGCCCATTTCCCTCTTTGTTTCTTCCTTTATCGCGAAACACACGCACGATAAATTCCAGCAGCAGGCTAAACTGCGCGGTCAAATTGGCGGCTATGCTTCGGAGATGATTCAAAACGGTGAGCTTGTTAAGCTCTATCACATGGAGGAAGCCACAGAGGAAACCTTCGGGGATACGAATGACGAACTGCAAAAGGTCGGTGTTGTGGCACACTTCTTTTCCGCGCTTACGAACCCTGCTACCCGTTTTGTGAATGCTGTAATTTACGCCGGTGTTGCCCTGCTCGGTGCGGTGCTTGCCGTGAAAGGTAAACTTTCGGTCGGCGAACTGACCTCGTTTTTGGCGTACTGCTCGCAGTATACCAAACCGTTTAATGAAATCTCCTCGGTCATTGCGGAATTTCAGAACGCCAGAGCCAGTGCAGAGCGCGTATTTGCACTTTTAGATGAGCCAGAAGAAGAAAGTGACGAGGGTCTGCCCGAGCTCGAAGTAAAGCGCGGCACGGTAGATTTTGAGGACGTTGCTTTCTCTTATTCGAAAGACAAGCCCTTTATGGAGCATTTTAATTTACACATAGAAAGTGGGCAAACCGTAGCACTTGTCGGTCCGACAGGCTGTGGCAAAACTACAGTCACCAATCTGCTGATGCGATTTTATGAGATTACCGACGGTAAAATCACGGTAGACGGCACGGATATTCGTTCGGTCACCCGGGAGAGCCTGCGCCGTAACTTTGGTTTGGTGCTCCAAGACAGTTGGATTTTACACGGCACAGTGCGGGAAAATATTGCCTACGGCAAAGAAAATGCCACCGAAGAGGAAATTTTGGCGGCGGCCAAGGCGGCAAAAGCACACAGCTTTATTCAAAGATTACCGCAGGGCTATGACACGATGCTTCGTAAGAACGGTGCAAACCTTTCGCATGGGGAAAAGCAACTCTTGTGCCTTGCCCGTGTGATGCTGCGAAACCCCGCTGTACTCATCTTAGACGAGGCGACCAGCAACATTGACACCCACACCGAACACAAGGTGCAAAAGGCACTGACGGCACTCATGGACGGCAGAACAAGCCTGATTGCGGCACATCGTCTTTCCACTGTACAGGAAGCGGATGTGATTTTAGTGATGCGTGACGGCAAGATTGTGGAATCGGGTACGCACGAAGAATTGCTACAACAGGGTGGCTTCTACAAAGAAATCTATGAAAGCCAGTTCGATGTGCACACCGCAGAAAACGCTTTAAAAGAAACCTAAAGGTATATTAAAAATCAAAATAAAAAAAGCTGTCTCTATTTTTTGAGACAGCTTTTTTATTTTAAAGATTTAGGCTTCATCTTTCGGCTCATATTTTTTAACGCCGAAAGCAAAATAGAGAATGTGGAAAACCCAAACCAGTGCAAGCACCACAAGTGCCGCCTTCGGGACATCCTTTACGAGCATAATGATAAAACCAACAAGCATCAGTGCAGAAACCATGCTAACCACACGTACTTTGGCTTTATTGGTCATCCCCTGCCCTTTGACATAGGATTCTAAATTCTTTTTATAAAGCTTGGTGTTTTTAAACCAAGTGTCGAGCTTTTCGGAGCTTTTACCGAAGCAAAACGCGGCAAGTAAAAGGAACGGAAAAGCGGGTAAAAACGGTAATGCCGCACCAAGTGCACCAAGACCAACACCGATTAAACCGAGGACGATATAAAATGCTTTTTTCATATACATTCTCCAATTCTATGATTTTATCTTCTTGTCATCTTCTTTTTTTAAGTTTCGTTTTTCTTTTAAGTCTTCTTTGAGGTGAGAAATAGCTAAAACGGGATGATAAAAGAGCATCCGCGGACCTGAAAAGCGCATGATTTCTCGAATCTTTTCTCGCATTTCGGGTTTATAGCAATGCACTTTGCAATTAGAGCAGAAGGTTTTTGTCTCCATAAAGGGACATTTATCCGTACGCATAGCGGCATAATCATAAATTGCCCTACAGTCTTTGCAAAGTCCGTCTTGCTTTTTAGTGCCATGATTTTTGCGGCAATAAAGTGCAATCATTTCATAAACAACAGCTTTTTCTTTATCTCGCTTATCAGCAATTTGCTTCTGTTCCATTAGCTCATCCTTCCATGTTCTACCGAATACACTGTATCTGCCATACGAAGTGTAGACTGTCGGTGGGTAACCAAAAGAACGGTTTTGTCTTCCTTCTCTTCATTCAACGACTTCAAAATAACCGCTTCGTTGAGGCTGTCGAGGTTGCCTGTCGGCTCATCTAAGAGCATGAGCGGTGCATCGTGCAGGAAGGCACGAGCCAAACCGATTCTCTGTTTTTCACCGCCGGAAAGCGTATCGCCAAGTTCACCGACGGGTGTATCGTAGCCCTTGGGGAGCTGTTCGATGAATTCATGCACGGAGGCCTTTTTCGCCGCCGCAATGATTTCTTCATCTGTGGCATCAAGCTTTGCAATCTTAATGTTATTGCGAATAGTATCCTTAAAGAGCCAGGTTTCCTGTGTCATATAGCTTTCGTTTTCGCGCAGGCTCTTGGTATTGATGTTTTGAAGGTCTGTGTCGGACATAGTAATTTTACCGTCCTTAACATTCCAAAAGCGCATTAAGAGCTTTAAGAGTGTGGACTTACCACTGCCGCTTCGACCGACAATGCCGATGATTTTACCCTTAGGAATATCCATGGAAATATCATCTAAAATCAGCTCGTCACCATAGGAGAAGCTGACGTTTTGAACCGCTGCTTTCTCAAAGGTGACATCCTTCTGATTTTCGATTTCTTCCACCTGCGGGGTCTCTTCTAAAATATCTAAAACACGGTTGCCTGCCGCAATCGTATTTTGAAGGGTACTGCCGAGTGCCGCCAGCGCAATGGTCGGACCAAAGGAAGAAAAGAGTGCCAAGGTGGCAATAAAGACGCCTGCGAAATCTACAGCGCCTTTCATATAGAGCGCGGAAGCTGTAAAGAGCATCAAGAGGTCGCAAAGCAGAACGATGAGATTGGTCACTGCCGCATTTTTGGCTTCACCCTTTTTGAGTTCCTTTTCGTGTTCGGAAAGTTGACGGGTCTGTGCCTGCATCGCTTCCAAACGCTTCTGACCCTGCCCGAACTGGAGGGTTTCGGAAAGGCCATGTAAGCTGTCCAATACATAACTGCTCAAAGCACCTGCCGCCGTACGGAATTTAAGACCGGTATCGCCGCTCTTTTTGGAGGTAACAAGCGGAACAACTACGCCGACAATCAGATAGCAAAGGAGTGCTACTAAGCCTAAAATCCAGTGGTAGGAACCAATGAACAGCACCATAACAATGGTAAAGAGTGTGGCGATTGCAATCGGGGAGATGGTATGTGCATAAAAGACCTCTAAAAGCTCAATATCCGAAGTGATGAGCGAAATGAGGTCGCCCTTGTCTCTGCCCTCGAGTTTTGCGGGGCAAAGCTTGCGAAGAGCTTTGAACACGAGGTCACGCAGAATTGCCAAAATTTTAAAGGCAATAAAGTGGTTGCACGCCTGTTCGGCATAGCGCAATGCGCCACGAAGCAGGGCAAACACCAAAAGGCAGGTGATAATTGCGCCCATGGAAAGTTTTACGGAAATGCCTAAAATGCGAAGCACAGCAAAGCCGCCGAAAATGGTAATAAAACTGGCGGCAAGGTTACCGATGAGTCCCATAAAAATGGCGAGCACCATATAGCCGGTTAAGGGCTTTACGGGAGAAATCAAACTGCGCATGACTTTAAATCCACTGCGTTTTTTCATTTCAACTCACCTGCCTTTCCGTAATTTTCCAGTGTTTGTTGTGCGGTCCACAGCGTTTTATAAACGCCGTTCTTTTGAAGCAGGGCTTCGTGTGTACCCTCTTCGACCACGTCGCCGTCCTTTAAGACGTATACGTTATCGGCATGAACTACATTCGCCAAGCGGTGCGAAATTAAAAGCACCGTTTTGGTTTTAGAAATCGCTTCGATTTCCTGCATGATTTGCTCTTCGCTTTCAACATCGACATTGGATGCCGCTTCGTCGAAGATATAAACCGGTGCATCGAAAAGAAGCGCACGCGCGAGGGCAAGTCTTTGGCACTGACCACCGGAGAGGTTGGATGCACGCTCTAAAAGTACGGTATCGAGTCCGTTCTCTGCCTTTAAGAAATCGGCAAGATTCACGCGCTCTAAAACTGCCCACATCTCTTCTTCGGTGGCGTTCGGCTTACCCATGAGAAGATTCTCACGTACGGTGCCTTTAAAGAGGTAACTATGATTCGAGATATAAACAATCTTTTGCAGAAGGCTTTCGTCTTTGATTTCGGAAAGCTCTAAATCACCGATAGAGACAGAGCCAGTATAGTGTTTGTTTTTGCCTGTCAGAATACCCGACACGGTGGATTTACCGCAACCGCTCTTACCGACAATCGCGGTAAAACTGCCCACGGGGAATTTCAGATTCACGCCGTGCAGGATTTCACGTTCTTCATTATAAGAGAAGTGCACATCGTGCATTTCAATGTCGCCGACTGTATCGAGGGTTTTTTTCTTCGCATCATCTTCGACTTCGATATCCAAAAGATTAAAGATATTGTCTGCCGCTGCCATGCCGTTCATGGCAATGTGGAAGAACGAGCCGAGACGACGCATGGGGATGAAGAAATCCGCAGAAAGCAGGATAATCGTAATCGTCCCTGCTAAATCAATCTTACCCTTTGAGAAAGCTACGGTTGCCATGATGATACCGAGTGCCGCGCCGCCGTAGGCAACCAAATCCATAATGGTAATGGAATTGAGCTGCATGGTTAACACGCGCATAGTGATTTTGCGGAACTCCTCTGCCTCTTTGTTCATGACTTCATTCTTATAGTCATCGGCTTCATAGATTTTGAGGGTGGTTAAGCCCTGCAAATTCTCGAGGAAGGTATCGCCGAGGGAGGTGTAGTTGCCCCAGTATTTAAAGAAGAGCTTCTTTGCCCAAGTCTGCACTGCGGCAATCGCAATCGGAATCATCGGTACGCAGATTAAAAGCACGACAGCCGACCAAATATCAATGGTTGCAATGATGACGAACAAGGTAATCGGTGCAATCATCGCAAAGAAGAACTGCGGCAGATAGCCTGCGAAATAGGTTTCTAACTGGTCAACACCTTCGGATGCCATTTGCACCGCTTCAGAGGATTTTACATTTTCTCTGTAGGACGGACCGAGTTTTAAAAGCTTTTGGAATATTTGCGTTCTCAGCTTTTCTTTTACCGTTTTGGAGGAAAGATAGCCGAATTTTGTGGAAAGCATCGTGCATAGACTTCGTATCAGCAAGGCCGCTATAGCCACAAGGGCGAAATAGAAAAGATATTGCCCTGTAAGGTTTCCTATATAAATTTTGTTTAAAAGCTCTGCGATACCGAACATCAAAACGACATTGGAGAGGAGTGAAACCCACTGTGCAATAACGTTTCCTGCGATATACTTCTTACTTTCCTCGACTGTATCAATCAGTCGTTTGTTGATCATCATCCGTTTTAACCTCTTTTGTTTCTGGAGTTTGTTCTGCTTGTTCCTTGGCGAGCTTTTCACGCTCCATGGCAGCAGCGATTGCCGCATCTTCGCGACGTTTCATTACGATACCCACTACGATTGCGACAAGAAGAACGATAGCCACAACCACACCGATAATCACACCGGTCTTATGGCTCTTTGTTTCTTCCTGTTCAAGCTCCGGCTCTTGCTGGACATTGGAAGCTGTATAAGGTTCTGTGGTAATTTCCACTTTTTGTGTTTCAGTCACTTCGGGTTTTGCTTCCGTTTTTGCTTCTTCGGTCGGTTCTGGTAACATTTCGCTTAAAAACTTTCCGTTGCCCTCTACCGCACCGGTTACATTCGGTGTAATGAAAAACTGAATTTGTTTTTTCATGATTTCCACCAAAAAGCTTGGGCTAATATAGCGGTCATCCGCTTTCATTTCTACACGGTAATGCGCTTCGTCTTTGTCGGCATCTTTTCCCGTTACCTTATAGTCTGCCGTGCGGAAGTTGCCGTTTTTATCGACAATCTCGACCTTAAAGTTTTTGAGTTCTTTAGCACCTGTCATTGAAAAAGTCACATAGAGCTTATCGCCCACTTTTTCAAGGAGCATATCTGCTCCCACATAGCGGTCGCACATCATTTTACCCATGGGGCTATCGTCACCACCGCTCGCGGTTTTCCCTGTATCTGGATTTACATAGCTTGTTTGGGCTTTGATTAAATAAGCACCGTCTTTTAACTGCTTTACACCGTTTACAGCAAAAGCAGAAAGGCTCAAGCTGAAAATCAAGCAAAGAGCGACAATAACCTGTAAAACGCTTCTATGGTTTCTAAGTTTGCTCATGTTCCCATCTCCTTAAAGATTTTTAAGTTAGTTTTTGCTAACCTTTTTCGATATAAATAAGTTAGCTTGCACTAACGTATTTTCTTAAAATAAGCCGACTGCACAGATTATGCACCGTCGGTTTACGCTCGTTAGTAAGTTAGTTCAAGCTAACCTTTTCATAAAGGAAAGTATAGCACTATCCGAGGTAGATTGCAACATTTTTCGAGGAATTTTCGGAGAAAAATTTCAAAAAAAGAAAGACCGGACACCCTTTCGGATGCCCGGTCTGATTTTATTTTAGATGTAAACTTCGGCTGACTTATTCAGCGTCCGGAGCGTACAAATCGCGAAGCTTGAGAAGATGCTGATATCTTGCGTTCGCGGTATCCTCTGCCTGCTGGAAGAGCTTTTCTGCTCTTTCGGGGAAGGAACGAGTTAAGGAGGAGTAACGAGCTTCGTTCATGATGAAGTCACGATAGCTTGCGGAGCCTTCCTTGCTGTCGATGGTGAAGGGGTTCTTACCTTCAGCCTTGAGTGCCGGGTTGTAACGGAACATGTTCCAGTAACCGCAGTCAACAGCCTTCTTCATTTCAGCCTGGCAGTTTACCATGCCGCCCTTAATGGAGTGCATTTCGCAAGGTGCGTATGCAATAACGATGGACGGGCCGTGATAGTTTTCTGCTTCTGTAAGAGCCTTAATGGTCTGGTTCTGGTCTGCGCCCATAGCGATCTGTGCAACGTAAACGTAGCCATAGCTCATAGCGATTTCTGCAAGGCTCTTCTTAGCGATTGCCTTACCTGCAGATGCGAACTGTGCAACCTGACCGATGTTGGAAGCCTTGGAAGCCTGACCGCCGGTGTTGGAGTAAACTTCGGTATCGAATACCATAATGTTTACATCTTCGCCGGAAGCAAGAACGTGGTCTACGCCGCCGAAGCCGATATCGTATGCCCAACCGTCGCCGCCGAAGATCCATACGGACTTCTTAGCGAGGTATTCTTCGTTGTCGAGAATATCCTTAACTTCGTAGGAATCCATGCCGCTTTCAGCGAGTGCTGCTAAGAGTGCCTTAGCCGGTGCTGCGTTTGCGGTGGAGTTATCCTTGGTGTCAAGGAATGCCTGTGCTGCTTCACGAACTGCGTCGCTTGCTTCGCCTGCGAGGATTGTATCGAGGTCTGCAAGTAAGCGGTTACGGATTGCATTCTGGCCGAGGTTCATACCAAAGCCGTGCTCTGCGTTATCCTCGAAGAGGGAGTTTGCCCAAGCCGGACCGTGGCCTTCCTTATTGGTGGTGTAGGGAGCTGTAGCTGCCGGACCGCCCCAAATGGAAGAACAACCTGTTGCGTTGGAGATGTACATTCTGTCACCGAAGAGCTGGGTGATGAGACGTGCATAAGAGGTCTCAGCACAGCCTGCGCAGGAGCCGGAGAACTCAAGAAGCGGAGTCTTGAACTGGCTGCCCATAACGGTGTTGTTTGCAAGGTCTTCCTTAACGGAAACATTTTCAACCATGTAATCGAAAGCTGCCTGCTTTGCATCCTGAGATTCACGGGGAACCATCTTCAAGGAGTTGGTCGGGCAAACGCCGACGCAAACGCCGCAGCCCATGCAGTCCATAGGAGATACTGCCATGGTGTATTTGTAAACGCCCTTGCCCTTACCCTTCTTGTCAACGAGAGTTGCTACTGCCGGAGCATTTGCAGCTTCGTTTTCATCAAGAGCGTAAGGACGAATGGTAGCGTGCGGGCAAACATAGGAGCACTTGTTGCACTGTGCGCAGGTTGCAGCATCCCATTCGGGAACCATAACAGCTACGCCGCGCTTTTCATAAGCGGATGCGCCAAGCTCGAAGGTGCCGTCTACGTGTTCTTCAAATGCGGAAACAGGAAGAGCGTCGCCGTCCATTCTGCCAACCGGTTTCATAATGTCATCAACCATCTTAGCAAGCTTTGCAGGACCTTCTGTCGGAACTTCTTTAGCGCTGTCGGTTGCATTTGCCCAGTCAGCCGGAACGTCGATCTTTACGTAAGCGGTTGCGCCTGCGTCGATCGCTCTTTCGTTCATTTCAACGATTTCTTTACCCTTCTTCATGAACTTCTGCGCTTTTTCTTTCATATAGCCAATAGCTTCTGCTTCCGGCAATACCTTAGAAAGAGAGAAGAATGCAGACTGAAGAACGGTGTTTGTACGTTTACCCAAACCAATCTTAGCCGCAATGTCAATAGCATTTACGGTGTAGAGCTGGATGTTGTTCTTTGCAATATACTGCTTGGTTTCAGCGTTGAGCTTTTCGTTAAGCTCTGCTTCATCCCACTGGCAGTTAATGAGGAATACGCCGCCGGGCTTTACATCCTGTACCATCTTAAAGCCTTTTTCAACATAAGACGGGTTATGGCAGGCTACGAAGTCAGCCTTATTGATGTAGTAGGGGCTCTTAATCGGCTTGTCACCGAAACGAAGATGGGAAACGGTTACGCCGCCGGTCTTCTTAGAGTCATACTGGAAGTAAGCCTGAACATATTTGTCGGTGTGGTCACCGATAATTTTGATAGAGTCTTTGTTTGCACCAACGGTACCGTCACCGCCGAGACCCCAGAACTTGCACTCGATGGTGCCTTCTGCTGCAGTTGCAGGAGCGGGCTTCTCTTCGAGAGAAAGGTGTGTAACGTCATCGTTAATACCGATTGTGAACTGACGCTCGGGAGTTTCCTTTGCGAGGTGCTCATAAACAGCAAATACGCTTGCGGGCGGAGTATCCTTAGAACCGAGACCATATCTGCCGCCGCAAACCTTGATGTCTTTCTTGCCCATCTGGTCGAGAGCTGCGACAACGTCGAGGAATAACGGTTCACCGATGGAGCCGGGTTCCTTGGTTCTGTCAAGAACTGCAATCTTCTTTGCAGTTGCCGGAATAGCAGCAACGAGCTTTTCAGCGGAGAAGGGTCTGTAAAGACGAACTTTTACAAGACCTACTTTTTCGCCCTTAGCGGTAAGGTAGTCGATAACTTCTTCTGCAACGTCGCAGATAGAGCCCATAGCTACGATAACGCGGTCAGCATCCTCTGCACCGTAGTAGTTGAAGAGCTGGTAATCTGTGCCGAGCTTTTCGTTGATCTTGCCCATGTACTTTTCAACGATAGCCGGAACGGCATCATAGTACTTGTTGCAAGCTTCACGATGCTGGAAGAAGATGTCGCCGTTTTCGTGAGAACCGCGCATGGACGGATGCTCGGGGTTGAGCGCATGCTTACGGAATTCACGAACAGCATCCATATTGCACATTTCTTTGAGATCTGCATAGTCCCAAAGCTTAATCTTCTGGATTTCGTGAGAAGTACGGAAACCGTCAAAGAAGTTGATGAACGGAACTTTGCCTTCGATTGCAGCAAGGTGTGCAACGGGAGCTAAGTCCATAACTTCCTGCGGGTTGGTTTCAGCGAGCATTGCAAAACCGGTCTGACGGCAAGCGTAGATATCGGAATGGTCGCCAAAAATGTTCAGTGCGTGAGAAGCTACACAACGTGCGGAAACATGGAAAACTGCGGGAAGTAATTCACCGGCAATTTTGTACATGTTCGGGATCATAAGAAGAAGACCCTGAGAAGCGGTGTATGTAGTAGTTAATGCACCTGCTGCTAAGGAACCGTGAACGGTACCTGCTGCACCTGCCTCGGACTGCATTTCTGCAACCTTAACGGTAGTGCCGAAAATGTTTTTCTGACCCTGAGCAGACCACTGATCGACGTAGTCAGCCATGGGGCTGGACGGTGTAATCGGATAAATACCGGCTACTTCTGTAAACGCATAAGATACATATGCGGCGGCATTGTTACCGTCCATCGTTTTGCTCTTTCGAGAAACGAGCTTTTGAGTTTCTGCCATAAAATCTTTCCTCCTTAAGGATGTTGCTATAGTAAGGGGTATAGGCTGCCCCCTCTTCGCATACGATAATATTCTAGCACTTAATTTGTTTTCTGTAAATACATATTTATAGGTTTTAGACAGGTTTTTTGTGAAATACTTAAAAATATACAGCTTTTTACATTTTTGTCTAACGGGGATGATTTATCCCCCTCTGTTTTCTGTTTTTATTGACGAATGCCTAAAAATAGTATATAATGCTGTTTATATTTATATAATTGGAAGGAGTCCTTTGAAACTATGGACGATGCAGACCCTGGGAGTGTTTTTTTACAAATCCTCTTGCTTTTTATTTTGATTTTGGTAAACGCCTTTTTTGCAATGTCAGAAATCGCTATCATTTCACTCAATGATGCGAAAATCGACAAAATGGCGGAAGAAGGCAACAAAAAAGCCAAACAAATTAAAAAGCTGACGGAAAACTCCAGCAACTTTTTATCCACAATCCAAATTGGTGTTACCCTCGCCGGCTTCTTAACCTCCGCTACGGCGGCGCAGAGCTTCGCGGTTATGCTCACGGATGCGATTGCGAAAACCGCAATTATCAACGTGATTCCGCGCAGTGTAGTCAGCGGTATTTCGACCGTGCTCATCACCCTTTTGATGTCTTACTTCTCTTTGGTGCTCGGTGAGCTTGCCCCGAAAAAAATCGCCATGCAGAAGCCCGAAAAGGTATCGTTTGCGGTTGTGCCGGTTTTGCTTTTTGTCAGCAAGGTAGCAAAGCCCTTTGTTAAGATTCTCTCTTTCTCCACAAACGCTGTGGTTCGTCTCTTCGGTATTGACCCGAACGCGGACGAGGAAGTAGTAACAGAAGAAGAAATCCGCATGATGGTGGATGTCGGTCAGGAAAAAGGCGTTATCGAAGACGTTCAAAAGGAAATGATTAACAACATTTTCGAATTTGATGACATTGACGTTGCCGACATTATGACCCACAGAACCGACATGGCGTGTGTCGATGTGGAGGATTCCTTATCGGAAGTTATTTCCGTTGCCATTAAAGAGGGTTACTCGAGAATCCCTGTATACGAGGAAGACCCCGATAATGTTGTCGGCATTCTCTATATCAAAGACCTTTTAAAATACGTCGGCAATACCCTGCCCAAGCACAAAGGCTTAAAAGACATTATGCGTAAAGCCTACTATGTGCCCGAGACCAAGCGCTGCGGTGCTCTCTTCTCCGAGATGACTGAAAAGCGCGTACAAATGGCCATTGTTGTTGATGAATACGGCGGTACAGCTGGTATTGTTACATTAGAAGATATTTTGGAAGCCATCGTCGGTAATATTCAAGACGAATACGACAACGAGGACGAAGAAATCTCGAAGATTAACGAAACCACCTTTACAATGGACGGCATCACAGACCTTGAGGAAGTCGAAGAACAGCTCCACATTAAATTCCCCAAGGATGATTATGACACGCTCGGCGGCTTTATTATCAGCCTCTTAGGTTTCCTGCCGCAAGACGGCGACATGAACAGCGTAGAATATCAAGGCATTCGCTTCACGGTTTTAAACGTAGAAGAACGCCGTATTGGTAAAGTAAAGGTTGAAATTCTTCCTGAGCCGGATACAGAAAGCGCAGAAAAGGAAGAAGAACAATAAAATTTAAAGCGCATAAAAAAGCACCGATATTTTATCGGTGCTTTTCTTTTTTTATTTAGTTTTTGCTTTGGGGCATATACCAATAAGAATGAAACCCACAAAGATAGGTTCTCGCCCCTTTAGGCATTTGGGTAAGCGCATTAAACGCATTCATATAGTCCCCTGCGCCCATGGAAGTAGCTGTGCAGCCAAGGGACAGAAGGAAAAGACAATTCGGAAAAATCAATCCAAGGATATAGGGTAAGAAGCCAAAAATTAAATTCGGTAAAAGGGAGAGAAAAACAAATCTTCCCTTGCTCATATCCTCGGGACCAATCACAAAAACCATGCCTTGCTTCCAGTTTGTATAAAGATAAACATCCTCTTTAAAACAAACAGCATGTAAAAGCTCATGTGGAAAAATAATCAGTAAGGAGGCTAGAGCGCCAAGCAGGATTTGCCATTCATCCGCAACAATTTCTGCGTAGCATCTAAAAAATGCCGGAATTGCCAATAAAACGTAAATTATAATCGCCAAAATGTTACCCACCAATGCCGCTCTTTTCGCCGAAGGCTCACGGAATTTCACGGCGTTCGGCATATGTTCGCGTTGCGGCAAAGAGTCCGGATTCAAATCATATTTCCCCATATAATGCAGTTTCATAAAACCCCTCTTTTCTGCCACAAGTATATCCTATTTCCCCTTAAATTGCAATCAAAACTCCGACTTAAGCCGAAAGGACAAATTGGCTTTAAAAATTCAGTCCCCTTGGCAGTTTGTAACGCGATCGCTAAACCTATTACACCCTGCTTCGGAGGCTGATTTCATTCTGTTTTTTTCGTTAATTATTTCTTAGTTTGCACCGTAATGGTACCAGTAACGCTCTTTAAATTTGCCTGTGGTGTGCCGCTGCCAAAGCTGAAGACATTGCCTTTGGAAACACCATCAACCGTTACGCCGCGATAACTTTCGGCTGTGAGGCTTTCTATCGGTGCATTCAAAACGATATTGCCGCTCACGGTATTCATTTGCACCTTACCGGTAACTTTACCGTTCAGCTTACAAGTGCCTGAAGCGGTTTCTGCCTGCACATCCCCAAACGTACCACTGAGCACAATATCATCGGAAGTGCTGTCGGCACGCAGGGTCTTGGCGGTACAATCCATTACGGAAATGTCATCTGCTGTAGAATGCAAAACCATGCTTTCGCTCTCTACGTTTTTAATGTCGATATCGTCGGAGGCACTGCTCAGATTGAGTGTAGGAATTTTGAAATCCGATAAAGAGACTTTACCGCCCACGGTATTCAAATCCACACGCTCCAGCTTCGCTCTGGACGGGACGGTAATCACGATTTCGTGCACGGCTTCATCGGGTGCCCACTGGCTGTCCATTATCGTTTCCAGATACAAGACACCGTTTTGAACTTCCAATTTGCTTAATTTTTCCCGACTGTGGAGCTGATAGCGCACGCTGTAGCCGTCGCCTTTGATTAAGCGAATATCCGGAGCTTGCGCGTGAACTTCAATCGCTGTGAACTTGTCCAGCTTCTGCTCCCCTGCTCTGGCGGAATTACTCTGCACACCACCAGAATTGTTCGGTGTATTCTGTTTTTCATCTTCTACGTTTTGCGTGTAATTTTCCGGCGTTCTTTCTGTTTTTCCGTCCTTATCATCCTGTGCGCCGCAGCCGGAGAACCCGAGCGCAAGAAAGCACAACATCACAGGAAGAAACAGATAGGAAAATCGTTTTTGGCGGGTAGTTTTCGGATACATATTTGCTTAAAGCCACCTTTCCATGCTTTACGAGGGAAGATCTGTCGGACAAAAAAACACGGCACAGCCTAAAATACAGGCTGTGCCGAAGTTTTACTTTCTTATAGGGCTTTGCCCAAAACGCATAGCCTTGTGTTTGTTTAATCGTAAAAGTTTATTTGCTGTTGAAGATGTCTAAGAAGTCAATGTAGCCGTCGTCGGGGTCGAGGCCGGTAGAAGTGCTGCTGATGTCATCCAGCGGCTTGATTTCGTCTTCTACTGTAGAAGCAGCTGCTGTGGGCTTCTTGGGCATGCCGTTTTCGTCCTTGCCGAAGCCGGTTGCGATAACGGTAACGGTCATCTCGTCTTCCAAATCGGGGTTTAAATCAACACCGAAGATGATGTTTGCATTTTCATCAGCTGCTGCACGAACGATGCCTGCGGCAACGTCGATGTCGTCAAGACCGATATCCTGAGAAGCAACGATGCTGATGATGATACCCTTTGCGCCGTCGATAGTGGATTCGAGGAGCGGGCTGGAGATAGCCATCTGTGCGGCCTGCTCTGCCTTATCCTTACCGGAAGCGGAGCCAACGCCCATGTGTGCGTGACCTGCATCCTTCATAACAGCGGTAACGTCTGCGAAGTCCAAGTTAATAAGAGACGGATGAATAATCAAATCGGAAATGCTCTTAACGCCGGAACGAAGTACGTCATCGGCAATCTGGAACGCATTGATGAGGGTGATTTTCTGGTCGGAAACCTGCTTTAAGCGTTCGTTCGGAATAACTACCAAGGAGTCAACATGGCCTGCGAGTTCTGCGATACCGGCTTCTGCCTGCTCCATGCGAAGCTTGCCTTCGAAAGCGAACGGCTTAGTAACAATACCAACAGTTAAGATGCCCATTTCTTTTGCGATTTCTGCAATAACGGGAGCTGCACCGGTACCGGTACCGCCGCCCATACCTGCGGTGATGAATACCATCTGGGTATCGTTGAGCATATCTTTAATTGCATCCTGGCTCTCTTCAGCGGCTTTCTTACCAACCTCGGGGCGAGCGCCTGCGCCACGGCCTGCGGTTAATTTTTCACCGATTTGGAGCTTCTGGGTAGCCTTAGAAAAAGCAAGAGTCTGCTTATCGGTGTTAACGGCGATCATTTCAATACCGGAAAGACCTGCCTGAACCATGCGGTTTACAGCGTTGCCGCCGCCACCGCCGACACCGATAACTTTTATATTGGTTACGTCTTCGAATTCATTATCCATTTCGTATGCCATCTTTAAATTTCCTCCTATGTAAATATCCTTTTTTAGAAAAGTTCAAAATTTATCAAAATACTTCATTTTGCCTATTGTAGCATAGTTTCCTAAGAATTTCAACTGTTTTTTGTGATTGTCAAGCTAAATAACCTGTCATGACAAGTCCTTCATCTTTACTTCACGGTATAAATCCTTATTTCACAAGGATTTTGCCGGTTTTTTCCACTCAGAATCAGGCTGCCGGAGCAGTCGGTTCTGTGTTTTGCGGATTTGCCTCTGTTTCCGGATGTAAAAACGCTTTTTTCGTGATTGTGAAATCTATTTCCCCGCGAAATTCAGGTGCAGTTTCTTCGTTTCTCGCGAGGGTCGCTTTTACGAAATCCATTTTTTCTTCCATATCCTGAAGCATACCGAGCTTTAAGGTAATCCTGCCGGCATAAACCGCTTTGATATTGGTTCTGTCGGAAAGGTCTAATTCCGTAATGCCGGTAAGCTCTGCCTTCTGTAGAATATCAAAGCACTGTTTGAAGGTTTCAAGAGTATCCTCTGCGGCAAATTCTACGGGTGTGCCTACAACGGCATTTTTGATTTCTACGCCGGAAATGAGAACAACACCGTCATTTAACGAAGTAACATTTTCTTCGAGCAATTTGCCCTTGTCGCTGAGTAATAAAAACGAGCCTTCTCGTTCGAGTGCCGCGCCCGCTTTCGCCGCAGTTAACACCAATTTAATTTCGCCGGAGGGACTGCGTTTCACCTGCACGCTTTCCACATAGGGTAAGGTTTGCTCAATAGATTTTGCCACCTTTTTGGCATTCATTAAAAACATATTTTCGCCTATGGTAATGCCGGAAGCTTCTATAACCTCTTGGGAGGAATACAGCTCGTCGCCGGTCACGGTTACTGCGCTGACGTGGAAAAAGACGGTTAAACAAAGCACAATACCGACAATAAAAATAAGAAGCGTTAAAATCAGCGTTAAAATCAAATTGCGGCGACGTTTGCGCTTGCGCACGCGCTCTGCTCTTTGCCTTCTGCGCTCATCGTTGGACATCGGCTCACCGCTGTTCGTTCGTTGCGGCGGTCTCGGATTCGGACGCTGTGGCGGTCTTGTTGCCGGTCGCTGTGTCCTTGTATTTTGTGTGCGGCTACTCGGTTTCGCCGCACTTCTCCCCCGTGAGCTCGGGGTCTGCGTTCGTTTCGTTTTCGATTTTTGTTCCTGCATAATCCTTAATCCTTTGAATATCTGCACCGAGAGATTTTAAAAGTTTTTCCGGTGCTTCATAACCTCTATCTATATGAGAAAGACCGCTGACGGTGGTTTCACCCTGTGCCGCAAGACCTGCAAGCACAAGTGCCATACCGCCGCGAAGGTCGGGAGCTTCTACCCTTGCGCCCGTTAAAAACGGTACGCCTTCGATGACCTCCATACGCCCCTCCACGCTGATTTTTGCGCCGAAGCGCAAAAGAGAAGCGGCGTGTTTATAGCGGCTTTCAAAAATATTTTCTACAATAACAGAAGTGCCGTCCGCTACGGTTAACATAGCGGAAAGCGGTGCTTGCACATCGGTTGGAAAACCGGGATAAGGCATGGTTCTTGTCATTTTGACCGGACGGAGCCTTGGCGGGGCATCGAGATGCACCCATTTGCTCCCCACTGTTAAATGACAGCCGGCTTCCTCTAAAATTGGCAAAAGCGCACCGACATGTGCCGGAATAATGCCGTCTACCTTAACGCTTCCCTTGGTCATTGCCCCTGCCAAAAGATAGGTCGAGGCGGCAATTCTGTCGGGGATGACCGTGTGGGTGACCGCGTGCAAATGCGACACACCGTCAATGATTACGGTGCTGTCCCCTGCGCCTTGGATTCTTGCACCGGCGGCATTTAGGAAATCGGCAAGGTCGCTGATTTCCGGTTCACGCGCGGCATTGGAAAGAATAGTTCTGCCCTTGGCGGTTGCCGCCGCAAGCAGTACATTTTCCGTTGCACCGACGCTTGGAAATGCCAAAGTAATATTGGCACCCTGCAAACCATTTGCGGCAGAAAAGAAAAGCTTGCCGTCTTTACTTTGCATTTCAGCGCCCATTTGCTTCATCGCTGAAATGTGCAAATCAATGGGTCGAAGCCCGATTTCGCATCCACCCGGAGTGGAAAGCTTTGCTTCACCCGTTCTGCCCAAAATAGCACCCAAGAAAACAACGGAAGAGCGCATTTTAAGCATCATACTGTCGGAGATTTCCGACGAAGAAAGTGCCGTGGCATCAATGAGGACGCTGTGCCCCGTGCGGGTCACCTGACAGCCCAGAGCTTCTAAAATCTCGATAGCCGCATCCACATCGGACAGCCGTGGGCAATTATGTATAGTAGTTTGCCCCTGTACAAGTACTGCCGCCGCCAAAATGGGCAGTGCACTGTTTTTGGAGCCGTGTATTTTGATTTCGCCTTCTAAGCGTTTTTGACCGTTAATTCTGAAAATATCCAAACTAAGCACCCCTTACTGTAAAAGAAGAGGAAGTTTCCTCTGCGTTTCATACTATGCAAGGGAATGCTTTTCGGTTAAAGAGAATTAAACTAGACTTTCTAAAACGTCGCCGATTTCTTTGGCGGAATCGAGAATCGCCATTTTCTTGGCATTTTCGCCGATTTTTTTCGTTCTGTCGCGGTCTGCGGCAAGCGCTTCTACCTCTTTTGTGAGGGCTTCGGCGGTTAAATCTTTTTCTTCGATAATCAGTGCGGCATCTTTTTCAACCAACGCCATAGCATTGTGGAATTGATGATTTTCCGCAACATTCGGAGAGGGAATCAAAATGGATGCCTTGCCTGTCGCTTCGATTTCGGAAAGCGAGGAAGCACCGGCTCTGCCGATAACCAAATCCGCCGCGGCGAGACATCTTTCCATATCGTCGATATATTCGCGAATCACAACGTGCTTTTCCTGTTCTAAGGACACGCCGTTTTCGGCTAATTTTTCGGGCACCCATGTGCCGTATTTGCCGGTGGAGTGCATGAAGAAGATATCTTTTCGCTCATGCAAGGCACTGATGACACCGACCATGGCTTCGTTCACGGCTTTTGCACCGAGACTGCCGCCCATGGAAAGCACCATGAAAGCATCGTCCGGCACACAGAGCTCAGAACGTGCAAAATCACGGTCTGCTTCTAAAATTTCCTGTCTTACGGGAAGACCTGTAACAATCGGTTCGGTTTTCGGCTCTAAATGTGCCTTTGCCGCTTCTACGGTGAGCATAACGGCATCCACCATTTTGGCGAGTGCTTTATTGGTCACGCCCGGATAAGCATTTTGCTCGTGAATGGCGGTTTTAAACCCCATTTTTGCCGCAGTTCTGACCACGGGGCCGCTAACATAGCCGCCGAAGCCGATAACAACATCCGGCTGAAACGCCGTTAAAATCTGTTTTACATCCTTCGAGGATTTTAAAAGTCTGCCGACTGTTTTTACATTTTCCACTAAATTGTGAAAGCTCGGTTTTCTTTGAAAGCCCGAAATTTCTATGGTTTTGAAATCGAAGCCCGCCGCAGGAACGAGACGTGCTTCCATATGATTGGGTGTACCGATGAAGAGAATTTCATTGTCTGGATTTCTGCGTCGCATCTCCCCTGCTACAGCCAGTGCAGGATTGATATGACCGCCGGTACCGCCGGCCGCAAAGATAATTTTCATAAAAGCTTCCTCCATATAGGAATGATTTTTTCCTTTTATTTTTCCAGTCTCGAATAACGTGACACGCCGAGCACAACGCCCATTTCCAGTAGCAGCATCATAAGGGACGTGCCGCCGTAGCTAAAGAACGGCAAGCTGATGCCGGTGTTGGGCAGTGCATCGGTCACAACGCCGATGTTGAGTGCGGTTTGTAAGCCGACCTGAAAAACAATACCCATGGCAAGGAGTGCGCCGAAACGGTCTTTCGCTTTGAGACCGATGACAACGCCGCGCCAAACCAAAAGGACATATAAAAGCAAAATTCCGATAGCGCGGATAAAGCCGAGCTCTTCGCAGACGATTGCAAAAATAAAGTCGTTTTGCGGCTCGGAAACGTAAAGATGTTTTTGCTTGGAATTACCGAGGCCGACACCGAAAAGGCCGCCCGAGCCTATCGCATACAGGGAGTTGTTCGTCTGCCAACGAGCACCCCGCGGATCATAAGATTTATCGAGCCACGCCGTAATACGCGCGCCCGCATATTTTTCGAGTAATTGAGGATTAAAGATAACGAGTGCCACCGCCGCAACGCCGAGAACCGCAACTAAGATAAACCAACGCTTTTTGACCTCGCCGAGATACATCATCACAAGACCAATACAAAGGATGAGGAGTGTACCCGAAAGGTGATTTTCGAGGTAAACAAGGCCTGCGGTTAAAACAATTACAATGGCATACATGCACATTTTTACAAAGGAATCGTACACAACGATTTTGCCGCCCGAAAGCTCACGAATGGTTTCAGAGATTTTGGAGCGGTTGAGGCTTTTACCCACCATAGCGCGGTGATTGCGTTCCATACTCCACGCGCAAAACAGGATAATCGCAAATTTTGCAATTTCCGAAGGTTGGAAGTTTATAGGGCCGAGCACAATCCAGCGATGGAAGTTTCTCGGTACGCCGGGAGGTGGAGGCATGAAGAGAACCAGCACCAGTAAAAGCCAGGAAAGAATAAGAAGCGGCACAGCAAACAGTCTTAAATACGCATAGCGCACTTTGGAAACCAAAAGCATGCCGATGACGCCGACAATGGCAAACATGAGCTGCCGTTTAAAGAAGAAAGCACTGTCGCCGTGTCTTTCATAATAAGCATAAGTATAGCTCGCCGAAAACAGCATGACTAAGCCTATGGTTAAAATTGTAATGACAAGCAACAAAAACGGGACGTCAATTTTACCGACCGCCCAAAAATCCGAACGGCGTTTAGGTGCTTTTTTTACTTTTTTAGAAGCACTTGCCAAGATGTTTCCTCCCTATACGAATCTGATTTTTTAAAGCTTACAGGCGGATTGCGCCGTAGTAAAGCAGTAAGAGTCCGAGTGCAGAGCCGATGGCGTTTACAAGCGAGAAGATGACCACAATCTTCTTCTCTTTCCAGCCACAAAGCTCGAAGTGATGATGAATCGGTGCCATTTTGAAAATACGCTTGCCGCCGGTTGCTTTGAAGTAAGCAATCTGAATGAGGTCGGAAAGCATTTCTACAACGTAAATGATACCAAACAGTAAGATGATTAAGGGGCAGTCAATCGCATAAGCGAGTGCAACAACCATACCACCAAGGAACATAGAACCTGTATCGCCCATCATAACCTTGGAGGGATTCCAGTTCCAAATGAGGTAGCCGAGGCAGCCGCCCATGAGTGCGCCGGCTAAAATGCTGACGCCAAAAAGTCCCTTTAATGCGGCGGCAATGAGGAATGCGAGTGCCGCAACGGAAGTAACGGAAGCGCAAAGGCCGTCTACGCCGTCGGTAAAGTTTACTGCATTTACTGTAGCGTAAATGACAATCATACCGAAAATCCAGAAGAAGAAGCCCATATCTACATTGCCGACAAAGGGAACGGTCATGTAGGTGTTGCCGGACATATATAATGTGCCGAGATAGCCGAGCATTAAGAGAATTTGTGCAATGGATTTCTGTTTAATGGTAAGACCGAGATTGCGTTTTTTTACAACCTTGATATAGTCATCGGCAAAACCGATAAGGCCGAAGCCGAACGCCATAACAAGACCTGCAATAATCTTGATTTTAATATTTTGCGGAAGAGCTGCGCCGCTTTCCATGAGCTTACCGCCTAAAAGGTAATCGGTGACAACCACGATAATGAACGCCACAATGGTGCTGACAATGAACATGAAGCCGCCCATGGTGGGTGTGCCCTGTTTAGATTTATGCCATGCGGGGCCAATATCTAAAATAGTTTGCCCAAAATGCAGCTTGCGAAGCCACGGAATCACCACAAAGCCTAATAAAAATGCCAGTAAAAAGCTGACGCCGACTGCAATACCGATTGCTAAAAATTTATTCATTCTCTTCCCACTCCTTATAGAGATTTTCTATAATTTCTTCTAATTTCATTCCGCGGCTGGCTTTAAAAAGAACCACATCCCCTGCCCTTAAGGTTTCTAAGAGCGCCGCTTCCAGTTCTGCCTTATCTAAGAAATGATACGTTTCTACGGCATCGCCCGCGCTGTCTTTTATCGCCTTTGATTCCTTACCGTAGCAAAACAGCAAATCGAGATTTTTCTCTGCGGCATATTCGCCGACGCTTTTATGCGCTTCTTCGGAGAAAGCGCCAAGCTCTAACATATCGCCGAGCACAGCAATTCTGCGCTTCGCCGGATATTCCGAAAGCACATTGAGTGCCGCCTTTTGCGAATCGAGACTGGCATTATAGCAATCGGCAATCACGGTAATGCCGTTTTTCTCTTCGATTCTTTGACGAAGCCCGACTGTTTTATATTTGGAAAGTCCTGCGGCAATTTTTTCGGGTTCAATGCCTAAGGTAACGCCTACGGAAAAAGCCGCAAGTGCATCGTATACGTTATGTTTACCGACGGTCGGCAAAGTAACCTTCTGCGTACCGCCCGGGAAGCGAACGAGGAACTCGGTTTCTGCGCCGTGCATGACAATCTCTTCGGCACGAACCATAGCGTTTTCGTTCTCTATAGCGAAATAGGAAAGTACGTATTCGGGATTTTCGTAGCCCCAAAGTTTATCATCATCGCCGTTTAAAAGAAGAATGCTACCCGGCTTCATACCATGGAGGATTTCCGTTTTCGCCTGTAAAATACCGTCTCTAGAGCCTAAAAATTCAATATGCGAAGTACCGATATTGGTAATCACGGCAAGGTCGGGCAGACAGCATCTGGTCATGCGGTCGATTTCGCCGAAATCGCTCATGCCCATTTCAATAACAGCCGCTTCTGTTTCTTCACTCAGACGCAAAAGCGTTTTCGGCATACCGATTTCGTTATTGAGATTGCCCTCAGTTTTTAAAGTGTTATAAACCTCGGACAAAACCGCCCAAATCATTTCCTTGGTTGTGGTTTTACCGACACTGCCGGTAAGTCCTACCACGCGGAGCTTCGGGAAGCTCTGTCTGTAATAAGAAGCCAGTGCCATAAAGGCCTCTCTTGTATCTTTTACAAGCACATAGGGAATATTTTCTTTCGGTGCTTCTTCTAAAAGACATGCCGCTGCGCCGTTTTCTATTGCCGCGCCTGTAAAGCTGTGACCGTCGAAGCGATCCCCACGAATGGCGACATATAAGCCGTTTTCGGCAACGGTTCGGCTGTCGATAGATACATTGGTAAGAACTTTATTTTCGCCGTGTAATGTACCGTTTGTAGCTTTCGCTATTTCTTCTAAGCTCAGTTTCATAAGGTTAACCTTTCAAAATTTCTTTTACAATTTCCCGCTCATCAAAGTGGAATTTTTCTGTACCGCGGATTTGGTAGGTTTCGTGACCCTTACCGGCTAACAGAACAATATCCTTCGGTTTTGCCGTTTTGAGCGCATACCGAATAGCTTCGGTTCTGTCCGTAATACGTTTGACACGCGCTTTCGAATGCTGCATACCTTCTAATACGTCCTCGATAATCGCATCGGGATCTTCTGTACGGGGATTATCCGAAGTGACTACCGCCACGTCGGAAAGTCTGCCGACGGTTTCGCCCATAATCGGACGCTTGGTGCGGTCACGGTCGCCGCCGCAGCCAAACACGGTAATGATGCGGCTTTCAGCGATTTCACGAAGTGAGGTGAGCACATTTTCGAGTCCGTCCGGAGAATGTGCATAGTCAATCAGCACGGTATAATCGGTATTTGTAGGTACGACCTCGACTCTGCCGGGTACGCCCTTAGCTTCGGAAAGCAAATGTAAAACTTTATCGAAATCCAAGCCTGCGAGCACAGCGCAAACTGCCGCACCGAGGGAATTATATACGGTGAATCTGCCGGGAATGTGCACAAGTGCTCTACCGATATTACCGTCTTTTTCCAATAATTCATACTGAACATGAGAAGCAGTGCAAATCACATTCTTAGCGGTATAGTCGCTATCATCCTGATGCACGGAGAAGGTAACGGTCGGAATCGAAAGCCCTTTGACCATTTCTTTTGCATAAGGGTCATCGGCATTTAAAACCGCCATATCCGCCTGCTTAAACAGAATACGTTTGGCATCGGCATAATTTTGGAAGGTTCCATGATAATCTAAGTGATCTTGGGTTAAATTCGTGAAAAGTGCCAAAGCGAAGTGACAGCCTTCCACTCTCCCCTGGGCAAGTGCTTGGGAAGAAACCTCCATGATGCAGTGGGTACAGCCCGCTTTGACCATTTCGCTGAAGAGGAACTGCAATTCCTTACTGCCGGGGGTGGTATAAGAAGCCGGATATACGGTATCGCACACGCGGTTTTCCACAGTGCCGATAAGACCTGCTTTGACGCCAGCTTTGTCAAAAAGCTCTTTTAGGAGCATAGTTGTGGTGGTTTTACCGTTCGTGCCGGTTACGCCGATCAGCTTTAATTTTTTAGCGGGGAAACCGTAGAAGGCGGCACAAAGCTCGGAATAAGCATTTCTTGTGTCCTCCACGATAACTTCGTTTTTCGCGCCTGTTGCGTGTTCGGCAACAATTAAAACAGCGCCTTTTTCTTCCATTTCCACTGCAGCATCATGCCCATCAAAGCGCGCGCCGCGAATGCAGACAAATACACTGCCGGCTGTGACCTTTCTCGAATCGTCGGTGAGGTCTAAAACCTCTGCCTCGTTGTAGGTCCCTGTTGTTTTAACTTCCCTTAAAAGTTCTGAGATATTCAAAGTGACTTCCTCCTTAAAAATCTCTCTTTCACACATCGCACCTATTCAAATCAGCCGTCTTGTACGTTGACATCTGATTTAAAGTTCACGGTAATTACGCTGCCGATTTCCGCCTCGCTGCCTGCCGGAAGGCTCTGCTGATAGGAGAGCACCTCGCCGGAATTGACGTTGCCGGAAATTCGGATATTAAAGCCGGCACTGATGGCCTTCTGATTTGCATCCGTCATAGAAAGGTTGCAAAGGTCGGGCACAGTTGCCGTTTTGCGTTCGGCATTTTCTTCGGTATAAACAACCACTACACCGCCGTTCTTCATTTGCTGACCGGATTTCGGGGTCTGGGAAAGAACGGTGGGGCCGTTACCGATAACGTTGATCTTGAATTTCGCACCACGCACCTTGGCATCGCCGACGGAAAGGCCGACAAGCGGCGGAGCAACTGTGGAAATCGTTGTAACTTCTTTATCGTCGTACTGCGGTTCCACATTCAGATAGTTCATAACCTTTTCAATGAGGAGACCGGCAATCGGTGCGGCAATGGCACCGCCACCGTGTACGCCCGCGGGTTCATCAATCGCAATTAAAACAGAAATGCGCGGATTATTGGCCGGCGCGAAGCCTGCAAAGGATGCGATATATTTATCATCTGTATTTAACTTCTGGCTGGTACCGGTTTTGCCCGCTACGTGATAGCCGGCAACATAGGCGTTTTTACCGGTACCGATAGAAACAACCTTTTCCATCATTCCGGCAACGGTGGAAGCCGTTTTTTCGGAAACAACCTGGCGTTTCACAATGGGTTCGGTTCTCTGAATCACATTGCCGTCCTGGTCGAGACGTGCATCCACAACGTAGGGCTGCATGAGCTTACCGCCGTTGGCAATGGTGTTAATCGCGGTAATCATTTGAATGGGGGTTACCTGGAAGGTCTGACCGAACGAACTAGAGGACAGCTGGGAAATACCCATTTGATCTAACGTATGATAGGTAACGCCGGGAACGGGTTTCGCTTCCGCCGGAAGGTCGATATTGGTTTTTTCGGTAAAGCCGAAAGCGTCGAAGTATTTGTAGAAATTCTCCTTGCCGAGCTTTTGACCGATGGTGATGAAGAACGGGTTGCAGGAGTTCATAAGGCCCTGTGTTAAATCCTCATGGCCGTGGCCCTCACGCTTCCAGCAGTGCTGGGTCCAGTTGGCAACTTGAATACTACCGGTACAGTTATAGGTGGTATTCAAATCTACAACGCCCTCTTCAAGTGCCGCCGCGGCAACCACCGTTTTGAAAACGGAACCGGGTTCGTAAGTATCACTGATTGCGCGGTTTCTCCACTGAGAGAAGAGTGCTTCGCCGGTTGATTTTTTCTTTTCTTCTTCATCCGTCATAGCACTGATTGCATCGGAAAGTGCTTTACTGGAAATCTTACGAGGTTGATTCAAATCGAAATCAGGCTTACTGGTCATGCCAAGCACTGCGCCGGTTTTTACATCCATAATCACGCCGTAAGCATATTTTGCACCGGTATCGATCATCGCTTGTTCGAGGCTCTGTTCCAAATAATACTGCACAACCTCATCAATCGTTAATACGAGGCTTTCGCCGGGTTTCGCATCGTAGGTGGTTTCGTATTCACTGGACATGGCACCCATTTTCGCATTCTTGGCGGTGATGATTCGGCCGGAGGTGCCGGTTAAAGCATCGTTGTATTGCATCTCGATGCCGCCCACGCCCTTGTCATCGCTGTCGGTAAAGCCGATGATCGTGGAAGCAAAGGAAGAATAGGGATAATAACGCTTGGTATCGGGATCAATACCGATAATGGTGTGCAAATCTCCCTTTTTGGTGCCGTGTTCTTTGATATATTCCTTGAGTTCTAATTTCTTATCGTTTTCTACTTCGCCGGCAATTTTTTGATAGCCGCTTTTGTTTTTGGAAGCTTTGGCGCGAACGGTTTCTTCGTCTACGCCCAAGATATCACAAAGTCCGCGAACGGTAAGTTCCATTTGCTCGTTGGTTTTGATTTTGGAGGGGTTAATATAAACCAGCCACGCCGAAGCACTTTTGGCGAGTACTTTCATGTTGGAATCATAAACCGTGCCGCGCTGCGCCGCAATTTGCGTGTCGGAAAGCTGAATGCGTTCTGCTTTCAAACGATTTTCCTCGCCTTTATAAATGGCGGCATGGAAAAGTCCGCCCATTGCATAAAGAAACGCTAAGGAAAGGCAAAGCATGGCCGTTGCCGCACGTTTTGCAGTTTGTTTGTTCGGTCGCAGTTGCATGAAGGTTCTCCTTTGGTTCAAAAATAGCAAAGCTTCGCGGCCGTTTTTTGCGTTTTCATTCAAAAAATCGGTCCCGAAGGTGTCAAAAAATTTATTTGCAGATAGGACAACGAGAGTTAGGGCAAAAACATAAGCCCTAACCCTCGTTCTATTCGTATTTTATTTTTCAGTAAGATATGCCTTTAGTTTTTGAAGAAAGGATGTTTTTTCGTCGCTCGACACTTTCTTCGAGCCGCTCTTTACAACCTGATCTTCCTGGGAAAGGTCTACATATTCGATTTGATAACCTTCCACCTTCGTCATGCCCAAGGTGTTTTTCGCATAATTTTCTACTTTTTCAAGAGAAATCATGGAGTCAAGCGTCATATTGAGACGAACGTTTTCGCCCTGCGCCTGTGTAAGCATCGCGTTGGTATTGTTGATGTCGCGGGTTAATTCATCGACGCGAAGATGGCTGTATAAAAGCATCGCAAACATGGTGAGGAAAAAGAATGCAAAGCCAATAATTTTTGCACTTTTCTTTGCCGCCGCGTGCATTTCGAGTTTTGCGTCGACCAAGGACTTTTTCTTCTTGGGAAGGAGTCGGATATCCGGCTGCTGTGCCTGCTTATTCGGCGCGATTGTATTCACTTTTCTCGCTGCATTGCGGTCATATACGCTGGATGCCGGTTCAAACATGGCAAAGTCTGCATCGGTGTATCTTTGTGCTACTGCCATTTTTCTCCTCCTATATTTAAAAGCCCCCACATTGGAAACTAATCTTCTTTATCTTTCAATTTTTCTATAGAGCGAAGTCTTGCGCTTCTAGCTCTCGGGTTGTCCTTACATTCCGCTTCGCTCGGTGCAACGCCCTTTCGTTTGCCGTGAAGCTTGCCGCACGGGGTTTTACCGCAAACGCAAACTGGAAATTCTTTCGGACAGGTACATCCTTCTAAAAGACTTTGGAAACGCTGTTTTACCATTCTGTCTTCTAAAGAATGGAAGGTGATAATGGAAAGGATACCGCCCACCTTAAGGCAGGAAAACATATCGTCAAGTGCGGTATCAAGTCCTGTTAATTCTTCGTTGACTTCAATGCGAATCGCCTGAAAGGTTTTTCTAGCCGGGTGGCCGCTTTCACGAAGCACCTTTTGCGGCATCGAAGCCCTAATAATATCAATCAACTGAAAAGTGGTTTCAATCGGCTGTTCGCTTCTTGCCTTCACAATGTTTTTGGCAATGCTCTTTGCAAACTTTTCTTCGCCGTAATCCCAAAGGATTTTGGAAAGCTGCGCTTCGGAGTAGGTGTTTACCACATCCGCCGCCGAAAGGCCTTCCTTGCTCATACGCATATCTAGGGGTGCATCCGCATGGAAGGAGAAACCGCGTTCTCTGTTATCTAATTGATAAGAGCTGACGCCGAGATCGGCTAAAATACCGTCCACACGAACGTCGCCCAAAATTTCTTTGATATGGTCAAAGGAATCATGCACGATATGTGCATTGGGATAAGCCCCTAAGCGTTCCTTTAAAACCTTGATGGCATCGGGGTCGCGGTCAATCGCGATTAAATGCCCTGTGGTCAGTTTTTCTAAAATGGCTTTAGAATGTCCGCCGCCGCCCGCCGTGCAGTCCACATAAATGCCGTCGGGTTTAATTTCTAAGGAATCTACTGCTTCATGCAGTAAAACCGATACATGAGAAAACTCCATGCTGTACACGCTCCGTTAAAAATGAATCTTCGGGAAAGTATCTCTGCGCGCCGCCGCTCTTTCCATAGCCGCTTCGCGTTTTTCTGCATCCCAAATTTCCACACGCTTACCAACGCCTGCGACGATGACTTCTTTTTTTAAGCCCACGCGCTTGCAAAATTCCGCTTTCACGGTGATTCTGCCCTGCTTGTCCGGTTCTACGGATAAAGCATCATCGAAAATATAACGCTGCATGTCCACATCGCCGATGGCGATAACTTCTTCGGAAATTTCCTCCCAGTCTTTTTCATTATATATATAAAGACAATCCTGATCTTTGGGAGAATAGAGAATAAAGGAGTCGCCGAGACCCTCGCGAAACTTCGCGGGGATAAACAGACGGTTTTTCGCGTCTAACGTATGTTTGTGGTTGCCGTAAAATGCCAAACCGCCCAACTCCTTTCACTCACACATTTGCACTCCAAATTCACCTTTTTCCACCTATTCTATGAAACAGAGTGCCTCTTGGCTACTATTATACTGTTTTTACATGGGGATTGCAAGAACTTTTTTAAATAAAACAGATAAATTCAAAGAAAAAATTCGTGCATTCTGCTAGAAATTTGCAGTTTTTCACTCTGGAGGTGAATTTTCCCACACATTTTTAGCTCCAAAAACGGTGGTGGCGCGTTTTCCCACAAAAGTTGCCCCTGTGGGGGAAATTCCCACGATTTTTTAGAAGAATTTTTAAGGTGGTGAAAATCCCCACAAAAAAGGGCATAAAAAAACAGCCCCCAAAGGAGCTGTTTTGTTTTTGATTTTATATTTTATAATTTCGTTGCACGAATGACGTAGTAGCCTTTTTTCTTATATAAGGTTTCCACCTCGCCGAAAAGCTCTTTCAGCTTTTTGAGGGAGCTTTCTGCGCCGTGCTTTTTCTGCATGACGATATAAAGACTGCCGCCTTGATTCAGATGTGCAAGGCTACCCTCGTACATAGCGAATATAACTTCTTTGCCGGCGTGAATGGGCGGATTTAATGTAATGGAATCAAATGCACCTTCTATAGACTCGAAGCAATCGGAGCAAATCGTTTTTGCCGCAACGCCGTTAGCTTCGCCATTGCCTTTTGCATAGCGCAGAGCGCGCTCGTTGACATCTGCCATCGTAACCGCAAGCTCGGGATTGGCCTTGCCGAGTGCCGTGCCGATTACACCGTAGCCACAGCCCAAATCCAAAAATGTACCGCTGAGGGGTGGCAGTTCGCGGAGCAGTAAATCCGTGGCGGCATCTACATGACCCGGTGAAAACATACCGGTGTTGCTCGTGAGTCGAACCTTTGTCGCGCCCAAATAGTAGGTGAAGGTTTCTTCTCTATCCTCTAACGTTTCATCTGCTATAAAATAATGGCTTTGCCCTTCCATGGCATTCAGCCTCCTAAATTTTTTTGAATTTCTTACCGTATTATACAATACTGCGGTGGTTTTTGGCAAGTGCGACAGCGGTTTTTCTGCTTTTTAAGCTATCTTTTCTCAGCATTTTTAACTGTTTTGTACTGTAAAGTGGGAAATTGCCGTTTACTCTTGTAAAACGGGAGGCTTTCTTATATAATAGGAAGCAACAAAACGTGCCGTTAAAGGAGGTCTTTTTATGACAATCCGCGAAATTACAAACGTTTTAAACGCCGAGGTTTTAACCGGCGAAGATAAGCTCGATGCTGAGGTCTTTACCGCTTTCGGCAGTGACATGATGAGCGATGTGCTCGCTTGCGCCAATGAGCAAACGCTATTGCTTTCGGGTCTTTTGAATCCGCAGGTTGTACGCACCGCGGAAATGCTCGATATGCAGTGCATTATTTTCGTGCGCGGCAAACGCCCTGATGCAGAAATCATTGCCCTTGCCAAAGAAAAAGGCATCATTCTTTTGACAACCGAGCTTACGATGTTCCTCTCCTGCGGCAAGCTTTACGAGCAGGGACTTCGGGGAGGTGCGGTAGATTGAGCACGCTCTCGCTACACTATACCGTTTCCGGTGATGATTTCACCCGAGCCGGTGAAGCCTCCGGGGACGTAAAAAAACAGCTGAAAGCCTTGGGCTTTCCCGCAGATGTGATTCGCAATGTTGTTATCGCACTGTATGAGGGCGAAATCAACATGGTGATTCATGCAAACGGCGGGCAGATTGATGTGAACATTAGTCCCGAGCGCATCCACATGGTATTGAAGGACTCGGGTCCCGGCATTGAAGATATTGAAAGAGCCATGCAAAAGGGCTATTCCACTGCGCCGGAGAATATCCGTGCATTGGGCTTCGGCGCCGGCATGGGACTGCCCAACATAAAAAAATATACAGATGAAATGCACATAGACAGCACGGTCGGCGTAGGGACGACCCTCGCCCTCACCGTACTGGTGAAAGCTTAAATCGGGGGTTATCTTATGGCTTCCAACACTTTTTTCCATTCCGTGCGCTTGGATGCCGCAAAATGTGTCGGCTGTACGAATTGTATCAAGCGTTGCCCCACGGGTGCTATTCGAGTGCGCCGCGGCAAAGCACAGATTCTTTCCGAACGCTGTATCGACTGCGGTGAATGTATTCTCATTTGCCCGAGCCACGCGAAATACGCCGAAAGCTATCCGCTTTCCGAGCTTCAAAATTATAAATACAAGGTGGCACTTCCCCCACCCGAGCTTTACGGACAATTCCGGAATCTCGAGGACCCCAACCGTATTTTAACCGCCCTGCTTTCTCTGGGCTTTGACGATGTATTCGAGGTGGCGGCAGGTGCGGAAGTCGTTACGGAGCGTATGCGGCTCTATGTAAAGGAGCACGCCGACAAAAAGCCGCTCATTTCTTCGGACTGCCCGGCGGTGGTGCGTCTCATTCGCGTTCGCTTCCCGAGTCTCATCGACCACCTGGTGAATTTGAATCCGCCCATGGAGGTTGCGGCAGAGCTTGCTCGAGCGAGAGCGGTAGAAAAGACGGGGCTTTCGCCTTCGGAAATCGGCATTTTCTATCTTTCGCCCTGCACGGCAAAAATCTCCTCGATTAAGCAACCGATTTGCAATGAAAAATCGAGAATCGACGGCGTATTTGCCATTCGCGATATTTATAAACCTTTGCTCGCCGCCATGGAAGCGGTGGACGAGGTAAAGCCCCTCCAGCATTCTGGCAGAATCGGCATGAGCTGGGGCATTTCCGGTGGCGAAGCTGCATCCCTACTGGATGAAAAATCGCTTGCCGCAGCAGGCATTGAAAATATCATTTCACTTTTAGAAGAAATTGAAGACGAAAAGCTCGAGGATTTGGATTTCGTGGAGCTTCGCTCCTGCACCGTCGGTTGTGTGGCTGGTCCGCTCACCGTGGAAAATCCGTTTGTCGCCAAAGCGCGGCTCAAAGCCATGCGCAAATATGCGCAAATTTCCTGTAACGCGGCAGTCCCAAAGGCACTCACTAAAGAAATGCACTGGGGTCATCCTCTCCAGGAAGTCGGCATTTTAAAGCTCGACGAGGATATCAGCGAAGCGATGAAGAAAATGCAGAGATTACAGGAAATTGAAAAATCTTTACCCGGTCTCGACTGCGGCACCTGCGGTGCACCCTCCTGCCACGATTTGGCAGAGGACATTGTACGCGGGCGTGCTTCTATCGAGGACTGTGTATTCAGCGGTAAGGGCGAAAACGGCTATATTCCGATTCCTGTGCCCTTCAGAAAATCCAAACAGCAAAAATGACAAAAAAATAAATATTTATAATAAAGGTGATCCCCATGAAAACTCTATTCAAAAACGTAAACCTCATTGACGTAGAGGACAACTGCGCAGTACGCGCAAACACAAACGTACTGGTTGAAAACGACAAAATTGTTGCGATCGGCGAAGAAGCAAAAGCCGACCGCGTCATTGACGTAAAGGGTGCTTACATGCTCCCCGGTCTTATTAATTTACACGTGCATTTATTCGGTTCTGGCGCACCCAGCAAGGCGCTCGGCGGCGGTCCTTCCCAGAAATTCTTAATGCAGTTCTTAAAGACCAAGCTTGGCGCTTTTGTAATGGACAATATCATTAAAAAGACCGTAGACATTCAGCTGAGAAGCGGTGTTACCACCGTTCGCGCGATGGGCGATTTCTGCTACAGCGATGTTCGCGTGCGCGATAAAATCAAAGCCGGTGAAATGGTTGGCCCGCGTATGCTCGTTTCCGGTCCTGCCATTACCGTTCCGACCGGTCACGGCGACGGCACATTTGCGGTTACCTCCGACGACATTCCGACCCTTTGCTCTTATGTAGACAAAAATATCGAAGCTGGTGTAGACTGGATTAAAATTTGCGTAACTGGCGGCGTTATGGATGCAAAAGAAGTGGGTCATCCAGGCGAGCTCAAAATGAGCTTAGAGCAGACCAAGGCAGTTTGCGACCATGCACACGAAAGAGGCTTCAAAGTGGCTTCGCACACCGAAAGTCCCGAGGGCTTAGAGGTCGCTTTAAAGGGCGGCGTAGATACCATTGAGCACGGTGCTTTCGTCAATGACGAGTGTGCAGAGCTTTATAAGGCTCACGGTGCGGCACAGGTCATCACCCTCTCCCCTTGCATTCCGCTTTCCACCTTGGATCCGGCTATCACAAAGCTCGATGACAAGGCAACCTACAACACCAAAATCGTCGGTCAAGGCATGATTGACGGTGCAAAACGCGCGATGCGCGACGGCATTGCTTTAGGTCTCGGCACCGATGCCAGCTGTCCGCTTTGCATGCAGTACAACACCTGGAGAGAGCTGGACTACTTACATCAGGTTTGTGGTATGCCGATTGCAGATACCATTCGTACGGCTACTCTTGAAAATGCACGCATTGCAGATTTAGGCGACATCACCGGTTCTATTGCTGTCGGCAAGGCGGCTGATTTACTGGTTGTAAAGGAAAATCCGCTCGAGGACTTAAAGGCCCTTCGTGACCCGATGTATGTTATGGCAAACGGCAACCTCTTAGAACAGCCCCAACAGAAGAAAAATGAACAAATCGAAGGCTGGCTCGATTCTATCAACTTAAAGGAAGGTTTTTTCAAGAAAGAAGCCTAAGTAATCAAGGAGGCATAGACATGACCGTTGGCGAATTTGCAACTCTGGAAAACTTACATATTGCCGTTTCGGGCAATTTAAAAAGAGAAATTACAGGCGGCTATTGCGGTGACCTGTTAAGCTGGGTCATGTCAAGAGCCGAAAGCGGCGATGCGTGGCTGACCGTTATGGGCAATATCAACGCCATCGCGGTTGCTGTGCTCGCGGATTGTGCTTGCATTATTCTTTGCGAAAGCGCCGCATTGGATGAGGATGCACGGCAAAAGGCAGAAGAACAAGGGGTTACTATACTCATCACCCGTGAGAATGCCTTTTCACTCGCCTCTCGCCTTGCAGCAAGGTTATAAGCTATGCGATATGTGAAAACGGATTTACACGTGCACTCCTGTCTCTCCCCTTGCGCCCAGGACGATATGACGCCTGCAAATCTCGTGCAAATGGCGAAGCTTTCCGGCGTGGAGCTTTTGGCGCTCACCGACCACAATTCCTGTAAAAATTGTCGCAGTGCGGTACAGTTCGGCAAAGCCTTCGGCGTTCGGGTGCTTCCAGGTATGGAACTTTGTACGGCAGAGGAAATCCACTGTATTTGTCTGTTTGAAACGGTGGAAGCCGCAGAGGCTTTTGGAGCGCAGGTCTATGAAACCCTACCCCGTATTCCAAATAAGCCCGAAATTTTCGGGAATCAAAATATCATGGATACAGCGGATAATAAAATTGGCACGGAGCCGCTTTTATTGACGACCGCCTCCGCAATTCCGATAAGCCGTGTAAAAGCTCTTGTAACGATGTTTGGCGGCATTTGCTTTCCGGCGCACTTAGATCGTACTTCCTACAGTCTCCTGTCCGTTTTGGGCGCACCTTACGAGGAATTGGGTTTTACAGCGGCAGAGTTCACGAAAGATGCCAACCTCGAAAAATTCAAGGCAGAATATCCCCTGCTCCGCAAAATGCGGCTGATTCACAATTCAGATTCGCATAGATTAGAGCAGTTGGCACTCAGTGAACCGGATGCCCTGCCGCTTCAAGATTGCAGCTTCGCCGCACTGAAAGCTTACCTCGAAAATCATAATTAGGATAAAATAAAAGAGACGGTAAAAAGCCGCCTCTTTTTATATTTAAAGTAAAAGAAAAACAGCCTTCGGAAAAACCGAAGGCTGTTTTATTATGTAGATTCGAGATGCGCGCGAATCGCAAGCGATTAGTGCTTAATGTCATCCCACGGCACGCCGTTGATGTGGAACAAGGTGTCGAACTCGTAACGGTTGTGCTCTTCCTTGGTGTGGTTGGTGTACCAAACCTGTGCGAAGAAGGGGTTGGTCTTAGCGATATCATCGTAATCCCAAGCCTTAACCGGTACATAGCATTCGGGGCACCAGTGACCGCCGAGAAGAATAAGAGCCGGGCTGGCTTCAAATTCTGCACCGCAGTGACCGCATTTCCATTTAAGCTTTGTAGCCATGTCACCCTTAACCATGGAGTCAGAGAGGCATTCGCCGCCACGGAACTTAGCTGCCTGCTTCATATCTTCAATGTCGAGCTCGCTCTCGGGCTTGGACTCATCATAACCATGGTCAAGCTTGAACTGCTCAGCAGCGCTGTTGTCCTTGTCGAACTTAACAATTTCGGTGTCTTCCCACTTGGTCGGGAGCTTCTTCCAGTCATCAAGAGAGCCGAAGTAAGCGCTAAGACGAACTTCGTTGTTGGTCTTAACCCAGTCAAGAGTACCGAAGTCGGGTGTAGAAGCTATCTTCTTCATGAACGGCTTTGCGCAAGCTGCAACGAGGTTCTTCGGAAGATAGCGCGGGATCTTGAAGTAGAATTCAACCCCGTCAGCAAGACGATTAAAGTAATCTTTAATCGGAAGGTTTTCACGGAAGTGAAGGTAATTTTCGAGCTTGTCACCATCAGCATAGAACTGACCGTGGAAGTTCTTTGTGATGAACCAGTTGGGATCGAAGAGCTTCTCGGGACCTGCAAGACCGAGAGTACCAAGAAGAAGGCACTCGAACTCGTAGTTGGAAACTCTGTATTCCTTACCGGAACCAATGTTGAAGAAGTGATTCCAGAAGCCGCCGTCAAGGTTGCCCTTAACATCTTCAGCCGGAAGGTTAGCAATAAGACGACCGGAGTCTTCTACGGTGCACCATTCCAAAACGCCGTTCAGCGGAACGTGGAACATGATCGGGTCCATATTCTTTAAAATGTTGGGATAAAGGATACCGGACTGACGCATAACAACCCAGTTCTTAAGGCCGCTTTCAACGAAAACGCGCTCTGCAAGAACCTTGGAAATTGCATAGTGGTCATAGATGGAAACCTTAATCGGGTCACCGCAACGACCCCAGTGAATCGGGTAGTTACGGTCGCCGGTTTCAGCAACAGTACCAATGTAAGCCACTTTAATATCATCCGGATTGGGCTGAGCGAGAACAGCTTTGCAGATGTTCTTAGCAGCACCTACGTTTGTTTTCTGGGTTCTGTAGGGTTTCCAGTCCGCTGTGGGAGAAACCATACCGCCAACGTGTAAAACATAGTCGGAACCGGTAACAGCATCCAAAACGTCTTCATACTTTGTAAGGTCGCCCCATACAATTCTGACAGAGGGGTCATTCATGTAAGCTGCGAACTTCTTTTCGTTCTTCTCACTTTTGCGTAAAAGGACAACAATGTTAAACTGGTCTTTCTTAGCATAAAGCTCTTTAAAGCCAGCAAAGCCCATGTTACCTGACGCACCGGTGAGCATAACAGTCTTTTTCTCGGCCATTTGATTACCACCTTAAAATTTATAGTAAATATAGTATATAATTTTATCGTCAAAAAGTCAATAAATAAGTAATTATTTTTTGACAAATTCTCCAAAAAAAGGGTCTTTAGCGCAAGCCAAAGACCCTTTTCTTAGTTTCTATGTAATTTGTTTACCAAGCAATGGTGAACTGCTTGTCAAGACCGAACGGGATGGAGATCTGGATGCCGAGTGCATTGAGGGAAAGAGTCCAAACGAAGTAGTAATTTGCGGTTAATACGTTGCCGGTTGCTTTATCAACAGTTACAACGATTTTACCGTCTTTATGACCAGTCTTAACGTCTTTAATCATGCTCTTTGCGCCGCCTGCATTTTCCATGATCTTATCGGTAAGAATAACAGAAAACACCTTGCCGTTATGGCCTGCGCCGTGTGCTGTAGTTGCGCTGGGTTCATCTGGTTTAACAAGCACTGTAATGGTGTATTTGTCGCCGCCGTCTGCAACGTCGATAGACTGAACATCTTCCATAGTAAGCTTGCTGGACCAGCTTTCGTTTTCAACCGGGAAGATCTTGTTCTTGTCGTCTGCAGAGGTTGCTGCGGGCGGAACCTGAACTTCACCCATGTTGGAGCTGATTAAGGAGTTTGCAACACCAACAAGAGATTTCGGGATAGAGCCTTCGATGCTGCCCTGCTGAGAGTTAACTTCTTTGTTAAGCGTAATGGTTTTAGCGTTAGGCTTAACCTTATTGATAGCGGTGTTGAAGTAAGCGAGCTTCTGCTCGTCTGTGCTGTCAGCGGTAAGCTCGGTAACTTCGGGAGTAGCCGGAGCATTTGCTGCATCGTTATTCGCAGCAGGTGCGTTGTTATTATTCTGAACAACATTATTTGTTACTGCATTCGGGTCGGCCTCAGTAAGTTCCATTCTGTTCGGACGAACCGTTGCGATATAGAATACCGAAACAACGAGTAAAACTGCAAGACAAATAGAAAATGCTTTGAAGAAAGTGTCAGAGAACACCTTTCTGAGCATCTGCTTATTTGCAAGCTTTTCCGCTCTGCTTTCGGGTGTTGACGGTTGCTTTGCTTTCTTAGACATTTGCGAATCCCCTTTCAAAGATAAGCCCATAGGCTCACGATTAAATATTACCTCTATAATTTACAATAAAATTTCATAAATGTCAATCCATTTTTGCTCAATTCTGCTAAAAAAGAAAAATTTTTAAAAGTTAATGAGCATTTTGTCTGATTTCGTCTGCTGATTTCAAAAATTTCCCAAAAAAACGGATTTCCTCGGTTGGAAATCCGTTTTAAAAAGGTTAAATTCAGGCTTTTTTCTTGGCATTTTGCTCATCCATCGTTTTGAGTGCTTTCTTGAATTGGAAGGAGAAAAGAATCGCCGTAAAGGTGACCGCCAAAACGTCCGCACACGGCTCTGCGAGATAAACGCCGAGGGTCGGATTGGATTTTACAATGTGCGGCATAATGTAAATGAAGGGCAAAAGAAGCACGAATTTACGCATAACCGCAACGATAATCGAAGATTTCGCATTGCCGAACGAAGTAAACGCCATTTGGCACGCCATTTGGATGCCGAACAGGAACACGCCGAACAGATAAATACGAATCACCTTTAAGGTATAAGCCAGAAGCTCGGGGTCGCTCGTAAACATCTTGGCAAAGCCGCCCGGGAAGAGCATAATCATGAGCCAAAGGAAGGTGGAATAGGAAAGGCTGACCGTTAAAAGCAGCTTGTAAGTCTTTTTTACACGTTCCTTATGCCCTGCGCCGTAGTTGAAGCTTAAAATCGGCTGTGCACCCTGCCCGATGCCTTGTAAGGGCAACATAGCAAACTGCATAACGCTGATTAAAATAGTCATGGCACCTACGGCGATATCGCCGCCGTATTGCAACAGGGATTTATTGAAGCATACAGCGATAATGCTTTCGCTCGACTGCATAATGAAGGTCGCCATACCAAGTGCTAAGCTCGGCAGAATGATATTCTTTTTAAGGCGCATATATTTTTTGTGGATTTTGAGCTGTGTTTTCTTGCCGAAGAGGAAGGAAAGCACCCAAATGCAGGAAATGCTTTGAGAAACAATGGTCGCGAGTGCCGCACCCTTTACGCCGAGCTTGAAGCCGAAGATGAAAATCGGGTCAAGTATAATATTGCTGACAGCACCGATTAAAACGGAAAGCATACCGATTTTCGCAAAACCCTGTGCGGTGATAAAGGCATTCATGCCTAAGGTGAGCTGTACGAAAATCGTGCCGATGGCGTAGATGTTCATGTAATCCACGGCGTATTCAATCGTGTTACCACTAGCACCGAACGCCAACAGAAACGGACGGTTAAAGCACAAAAGCAATACGGTAATCACGGCAGACACAATGATTTGTAAAGAGAAGCAGTTGCCGAGGGTATTTTCGGCGAGGTCATATTCATTTCTGCCCATAAAAATGGAGGCACGCGGTGCACCGCCGCTGCTGACAAGTGCCGCAAAGGCAGATACAATCATAATGACCGGCAAACACACGCCAACACCCGTGAGAGCCAATGCGCCGTCCCCGGGGATGTGGCCGATGTAAATACGGTCGACAATATTATAGAGCATATTGATAATCTGTGCGGTAAGGCTCGGCAGTGCCAAGGTCCAAAGAAGCTTACCGACCGGCTCTGTGCCTAAAAAATCTTTGCTTTTTTCCTGTTTCATTCGACGTTATTCTCCTTTTGCTTCGCTGTAATTCAAATTTTCTTTCATATTTTCCAAAAGCCTTTGAGAAAGGCGGACGTAGGTTTCTTTTTCTTCTTCGGTGAAGCCATGCAGTAAATTCGCTTTATAGGCGGCGCTGACGCTTTCGATTTCGTTGACAATCGGGAGAGCTTCAGGCTGTAATTCCAAATGCACCGTGCGACGATCCTTTTCATCCGGTCGGCGGATTAAAAGTCCTTTTTCACACAGGCTGTCCACCGCGCAGGAAACATTACCCTTGGAGAGTGAACGTAGAGCGGCAATCTCCCCTACTGTATTTTTGCCCGGATTGTTGTGTAAAAATCCAACGACAACCAGCTCTAATTTAGAAAGCCCATATTTTACGCGCAGAGGCTCTAAAAAGCGATCATAAAGCTTGACTGCCGCGCGGACGGCAGAAAGAAAGCTTTCGCCGTTTTCCCCGATTGTGAAGGTCTTTTTTCGCAGAGGTTTATTTTGTTCCATAGCTTTCCACCTATACTTTGTTTTAAATAGAACCGTTTTCTTTAAAACAATTATAGTCCGTTTTTTCATTCTGTCAAGGACGCACATTTTATTTTATATAGATTTATAAAAACCATACAAAAGGAAAAGCCGACACGGCTAAAGCCGCATCGGCGAAAAATTTTATTAATGCGTTAAGAAAAAGGTCAAGCCGAACAAGAGGCCGATAATCCATGTAGCGGGCTTTACTTCCTTGGCTTTGCCGGTGCATACAGCAATTACGGTAAAGGAAATAAGACCGAAGCCGATGCCGTAAGCAATCGAATAGGTAAAGGGCATCATCGACATGGTCAAGAACGCCGGAACGGAAAGCTCTGTCGCATCCCATTTGATATTGCGGACGCAGTTCATCATGAGCACGCCAACATAAATCAGTGCCGCCGCAGTTGCACAGGACGGAATAAGCTGTGCAAGCGGAGAAAAGAACATCGCAATAAAGAAGAATACCGCTGTGGAAACGGAGGCAAGACCTGTTCTGCCGCCCTCACCGACACCTGCGGAGCTTTCAACCACGGTGGTTACGGTAGAAGTACCGCAAACCGAGCCGATGGTGGTGGCAATCGCATCGGAGAGCATAGCTTTATCCATATTCGGCACTTCGCCGTTTTTATCTAAGAGATTACCTCTGGCGCACGCACCGTAGAGTGTGCCGAGGGTATCAAACATATCGACCATGCAGAACGCCAATGCGGTGGAAAGCAAGGTCACGATAAAGGCGCTCACGCCGTGCGCTTCGATAAACGGGGCAAAGTTAAAGCCCTCGGTGAACACCTTACCGAAGGAAAGGTGTGCAAATTCAGAAAATGCGGCAAAGGGATTAAAGCTGAAGCCCGCCGTAAAATCGTTATAAAAGCCCGGAATGGTAAGGCCTAAAAGGTAATAAGCCACTGTACCGCCTAAGATGCCGAAGAGCACGCTGCCTTTGACATCACGTTTGCTCATAATCGCAATCGCCAAAACGGTAAAGAAGGTAACCAAAACCGGCATAATGCTCTGCCATGTGGCATTGCCGGAGAAAAGGTTAAACGAAACAAGGCCGACCAATGTAGCCTCATCATTGACAACAAGCCCTGCGTTTTGCAGACCCAAGAAGGCAATAAACAAACCGATACCGGCAGGAATCGCGGTGCGAACCGCTTCGGGAATGGCATCGAAAATCTTTTTGCGAAGGCCGGTAACGGTCAGTAGAATAAATACCAAGCCGTCGAGCATAACGAGCACCAAGGCATTTGCATAGGTAAAGCCCAAGCCGAAGCAAACAGTATAGACGAAATAGGCGTTAAGGCCCATGCCCGTTGCCTGTGCCAGCGGCAGGTTAGCCATTAAGCCCATGAGGAGCGTACCGGCAATCGCCGAAATCGCCGTGGCAATATAAATGGCATTATAAGAAACTGTCCCAAGCTCCGAGAAGATGCCGGCATTAACCATTAAAATATAGGACATCGCCATAAACGTGGTAAAGCCCGCAATAATCTCTGTGCGAACCGTTGTGCCGCGTTCTTTTAGGTGAAAGAATTTTTCTAATTTTTCCATAGGTTTCCTCTTTTCATTAAATTAACAAACAATATATGATTTTACGAAATTTTCGAGAAAAAAGCAAGCCCCTAAAGGGATTCTTTTGGCAAATCCATTTAGAGGCTGCTCCGATTTACTTTTCTAATTCCATCATGCAGAATACAGGCAGTTTTTTGACGAGAAGCTTGGTTTCGCCGTCTGCCTGGGTAAGCTTTACGGTGCTTCCCTTCGAAAGCACTTGGACGTTTTGATAGCTTTCCGGCAAGGTGATTTCAATATCCTGTATGGGGTAAACGGGGGTAACCTCTTGCTGATTCACAAGTGCCAAATAATCCTTACCGTTCTTTTCCCATGCGACAATTTCCACAAAATCGGGTGCATTGGAAATAAAGGTACGTTTCTCCCCTCTCATAAGATAGAGAATCATATCGGAAAGAGACTGACGGCAGTGATGTGCTTCTGTCTGCTCTAAAGGTGCGGCAACCCACATGACCTGTCCCTTACCGCGCTGTACCAAAGTAACTGCCGGATAAAGTGTGTGACGTCCGGGCGGGTCGGAATGGATGGCAGAGAAATCACGTTCGGAGCGTTTGGTGTAAGGATAAGTCAGCGTTGCCAGTGTTTCGACTGCCGAATCTATGATTTTAGCTTCCTGTGCCGTATGTTCCACAGGATAAGGGCTTTGTCTATCAAACGTTTTCATGCAATCCGCAAATTGTGGTTTCGGCTCTAAATAGCAATAAGTAAACGCACTGGTTCTTTGCACTTCAACGCCAGCAAAGCGTTCCAGTTTCGCATTCTTACCAAAGCCTTCGGAGATAAAGAGACTGCCGCCGTTTTCCACGAAAGCTTTTATATCCTCAAATTCCTCATTTGTGATTTCAAAAGCGCCCGCAATGCAAAGCACCTTTGCTTTTAAGTTTTTAAGATTTCGGCTACCCGCCACATCAAAGGCAACGTTATGTTCCTTTAAGGTTTTGACAATGTGCATGGGTGCACTGATATAATTCTCATTGAGCTTGCAGTTCGTACTGTAAAGCACAGCCACATCCGTTTTGAGGTTGCCCGAAACATACGGCTCTAAGGGCTTGGTTTCGGCAAACACTTCTCGAATTGCGCCCGTATACATGGGTTCTGTAAATGTACCATCCGGATTCATGGCATCGCAAATGGAGAATGCGCCGCCGTGCACCAAAGCGTTGACACTATGGATTAAAAGGTCGTCTTTGGTTCTCGAAACCGTATGAGCAAATAAGTTTTTATCACAGCGAGAAGTGATATAGCTAAACGGCTTTTTTCTTGTGATATTATTATAATATTTGCACATGAAGCTCTGCTGTAAATAGCCGCCGTAATAATCGCCGCCCGCATAATCGGAAGCGTCGGTATTCATTTCGACATTGGCGCAGTTCCAGTTTTCGCCAATGGCCGCCATATTATGTTCAATGGAAATTTCGGGGTTAATGGATTTTACGGTTTGTGTATTTTCTAAAATAAATTCCTGCATCCATCTCTGACGGATATGTATAAATTCCTGCCACGCCTTGCTGTTTGGATTTTGAATACGGGGAATGGGTTTTCCCGTCTCTTCCAGATATTTCTTTTGGCAGTGTCTGCAATAGCAAGGATAGGGCCAAAACGGCATATCGAGGAACATACCTTCAAAGTCATATGAGGTGCAAAGCTCCGTTAAAATATCCTTACAATACGCTCTATATTCCGGATTGTTGGGACAAACCAAGCCATAGCGATTCTTTTTATTCAGTGGCATATGATAGGAGCTTAAACCCGTAGCGTGCTTTAAATGCCAGCTCTTGTGGGTTTCATAGGCGTAATTGTCATAAATTTGCGAGAAATAAACGATAACCTTAATCCCTGCCGCATGACATTTTTCAATCATTTCGCCGACATAATCTAAATTGCGGCGTTCTAAAGTACGGTGCATTCTACCGTTTTTACATTTCCAGTAATTGAGTCCCACGTGCGAATGGGCTTTCACCACAACGCTCGAGGCATCGGCTTCTTTTAAATGGGCGACAAAATTATCGACATCGAGCTTAGATAAATATTCCGGGTTCGTGTCATTCAAGTGCATATCCATAAAGATACGCCGATAATCGTTTTCAAACCACATAAAGTTCCCTCTCTTTTGGCGGATTGTTTTAAAATCTATTGTAGCACTTCTCAAAAAAATATGCTATACTTTCTCTTATAGAATTTAAAAGCGAAGAGGTGACCCTATGATTTGCAGAAGCTGCCCGCGAAATTGCGGTGCAAAGCGCGCGGAAAATGAAAATTCCAACGGCTTTTGCCATATGCCTTATAACGCCGTTTTGGCGCGTGCCGCTTTGCATCTTTGGGAAGAGCCGCCTATCAGCGGTAAAAAAGGTTCGGGGGCTATCTTCTTTTCGGGATGCAGTTTGCGCTGTATCTTCTGCCAAAATGAAGAAATCAGCCATAAGGATTTCGGCAAGGCGGTATCGAAAGAACGCTTTATCGAAATTATGCAGGATTTGGAAGCACAGGGCGCCCAAAATATCAACCTTGTAAACCCTTCGCATTTTGTGCCGTTTATTAAGGAATGCTTAGAAGCCTATCAGCCGAGTGTGCCCGTGGTTTACAACTCGGGCGGCTACGACAGTGTAGAAAGCCTGCGGTCTTTAGAGGGGCTGATTCAAGTGTATCTCCCCGATTTTAAATACTGGGACAGCGAAAAGGCAAAGCAATATGCCAAGGCCGCGGATTACCCCGAAAAAGCCAAAAGTGCGATTTTGGAAATGCGCCGGCAGGTAAAGGACCGCTTCGACGAGCAAGGTCGGATGCAATCCGGACTGCTCATTCGGCATTTGGTTTTGCCGAGGAACACTGGGGACAGCATCGAGATTTTAAAATGGGTGAAAGAGAATTTGGGCACAGACACCTATTTGAGTCTGATGAGCCAATACACCCCCTATCGCAAGGATTATCCGTTTAAGGAGCTGAATCGTCGCCTTTGCACGGCAGAATATGACAAGGTGGTAAACGCCTTTTTCGATTTGGGCTTCCATAACGGCTTTATGCAGGAGAGAAGCTCCGCAGAATGTACATTCACGCCCGCCTTTGATTTAACGGGCATTACAAAATAAATTTAAGAAACAGAGGGATTGTTTATGAAAATCGGATTTTTAGGTGCAGGCAACATGGCATCTGCCATTTTGGAAGGCATGGTGCATTCGGGTAAATTTGAGGGCAAGGATTTATTTGCCTTTGACCGTCACGAAGAAAAGCTCCAAAAACTCCAAAACGAACTCGGCATCGGCGTAGCCTCGGATGCCGAGGATTTAATCGAAAAGGTGGACGTTTTAGTGCTTGCCATTAAGCCCAAAGGCTTCCCCGAGGTACTCCCCGCCCTTGCCGCTTCTTTGCAGAAGAAAAACACCTTTGTGCTCTCCATTGCGGCAGGCAAGACCTTGAGCTTTATCGAAGGCTTTATCGGTTCACTGCCGATTGCTCGCATTATGCCGAATATCAACGCCACCGTTTCTGAAAGCATGACCGCTTACTGCTGCAATGCGGCGGTATCCGAGGAGCAGAAAGCTCTTGTCAAAACTATGTGTGAAAGCTTCGGAAGCGCTATGGAGCTTTCGGAAGCGATGTTCCCCCTCTTCGGTGTAATCGCAGGCTCTGCACCGGCATTCACCTACATGTACATTGATGCACTGGCACGCGCCGCCGTTAAGCACGGTATGCCGAAAAAGACGGCGCTCGAAATTGCCGCACAAATGACCCTCGGCAGTGCAAAGCAGATTTTAAACAGCGACAAGCATCCCATGGAGCTGACCGATAATGTTTGCTCCCCCGGTGGCACCACCATTGAGGGTGTGGAAAGCTTACAAGCCGACGGTTTTGAGGCGGCAGTGCACAGAGCGGTAGATAAGACACTCGAAAAGGACAGCAAAATCTAACTGTAAACTTCCAAACACCAAAGAGCGGAGAACCGAAAAGGCTCTCCGCTCTTTTTATGTTTCTTATGCTCCCATTTTCAAAAGGAAAAACATTTTTTATTTTTCTGCTTTCGCCTTTTTCTCGGCTTTCAGCTTTCTTAAATATTCAATATCCTTTTTAGAAAGCTCGGCATGATTTAACAGGTCGGGGCGACGTTCGTAGGTTCTTTTTAAGGACTGCTCGCGCTTCCACTTGTCAATATTGCCGTGATGCCCGGATAGAAGCACATCGGGCACTTTTCTGCCGTGCCATTCGGGCGGTCTTGTATACTGGGGATATTCCAGTAAGCTGTCATAATGGCTTTCGAGCGATTTGGCTTCATCATTCGGCAATACGCCCGGCAGCATACGGCAGACGGAATCCGCCACAACCATTGCCGGCAATTCTCCGCCGGTCAGCACGTAGTCACCAATAGAGATTTCCTCATCGACAATCTCTTCTAAGATGCGCTCATCCACGCCCTCATAGTGTCCGCAAAGCAAAACGACATGGGGCATTTCGGCAAGCTCTTTGACACGTGCCTGCGTCAAGGTTTTGCCTTGGGGCGACATATAGATAAGGTGGGGCTTTTCTTCGGTTTCGGCATCGTAAAGCGACCTAAAGCAATCGTAAATTGGCTGGGTCTGCATGAGCATACCCATACCGCCGCCGTAAGGGGCATCGTCTACACGATTGTGCTTATCCTCTGTAAAATCACGAATATTGACACAGCGAATATCCACAAGCTCCTTTTGACGTGCTCTGCCGATGATACTTTCGGAGAGGACAGACTCACAAAGCTCGGGAAAGAGGGTCATAATATCAATCCGCATCTTCAATCACGCTTTCTATGCCGTCAAAGAGACCTCTGAGAGCATGGATTTTTACAGTTTCGTTTTCAATATCCGTTTCGGCAATCACCGGCGGAATGGCGGGAATCAAGGTTTCCTTGCCGTCCTCGCCCACAACGCTCCAAACGTCATTGGCTTTGGAGCCTGTCATTACGGCGGCAATTTTGCCGTAGGGCTTGCCGCTGTCTATATCTACGACTTTACAGCCGATTAAATCCTGAATAAACCACTTGCCTTCGGGCAGGTGGGCATCTTTTCTGGCAATGTAAAACACCTTACCGCGCAGAGCTTCGGCTTTTTCCATGGTATCTACATTTTGAAACGTTGCCAGCACGTGTGTTTTGTGGGGGCGCAGTCTCGTTGCCTCTAAAGCGTTTTTGCCGTTTTCATCCAAATATAGGGTTTTAAAACCGCAAAGAAAGGCGGCGTCATCGCACCACGGTTCAATTTTCACTTCGCCGCGCACGCCGTGCGTACCCACAGCCTTGCCGACTTCAATAAATTCTTTTTTCATAAAATGCTCCGTTAAAAGAAAGCGCACAGACAGAATCTGTGCGCTTCATGTTTAGTCTATATCTACCTGTACGCGAACGCCGTCGCGGGTTGCACGTGCTTTCATAACAGTGCGGATTGCCTTTGCAATTCTACCCTGCTTACCGATAACACGGCCCATGTCGCCTTCAGCAACATGAAGATGATAAACAATCGTGCCACGGGAATCCGGCTCGTCGGCTACAATGCTGACAGAGTTCGGGTCATCCACGAGGCCTCTTGCGATGTTTAAAAGAAGCTCTTCCATTTTATAAGAATCTCCCTTTACTTATTTGATAGCACCGCACTGCTTTAAAAGTGCCTTAGCGGTATCGGTCGGCTGAGCACCGTTCTGAATCCACTTTGCTGCCTTTTCAGCATCAATCTTGATTTCTGCGGGGTTCTTCATGGGATCATAAGTACCGAGTTCTTCGATGAACTTACCGTCTCTCGGGGACTTAGAATCTGCTACAACTACACGATAGAAAGGTGCTCTCTTAGCGCCCATGCGGCGCAATCTGATTTTTACTGCCATTGTTTTTTCCTCCATATATGTTGAAAATTTAAAATATATACCAATCACTTTGTAGTGCTGGAATCAAAAAGAATTACATGCCGAACTGACCGAAATTGCCCATGCGGCTCATACGGCGTTTGGCGCCTTTGGAATTAAGCTGTTTAAACATTTTCAGCATTTGCTTATGCTGGTTCAACAGCTTATTAACGTCCTCAACCTTCATACCGCATCCGGCGGCGATTCTGCGCTTTCTGGACGGGTTGATCAGCTCGGGACGTCTACGCTCTTCGGGAGTCATGGAATAGATAATTGCCTGCACCCTGTCGAACTGCTTTTCGTCGATATCAACATCACGGATTTTGTTGCCGATACCCGGAAGCATGGAAAGAATATCTTTCATAGAGCCGAGCTTTCTGACCTGCTGGAGCTGGTCTAAAAGGTCGTTTAAGTCAAATTTATTTTTGCGAAGCTTCTTTTCAAGCTCCATGGCTTTCTTTTCATCGAGGGAGTTTTCGGCTTTTTCGATAAGAGAAAGCACATCGCCCATGCCGAGGATTCGAGAAGCCATTCTGTCGGGATAGAAGTAATCGAGCTCGTCGAGCTTTTCACCCATACCGACGAATTTAATCGGTTTACCGGTAACGGCTCTTGCGGAAAGCGCCGCACCACCTCTGGTATCACCGTCCATCTTGGTAAGCACAAGACCGTCAATACCGAGAGCTTCGTCAAACGCAGAGGCTACCGTTACAGCATCCTGACCGGTCATCGCATCGACAACCAAGAGGATTTCGTGCGGGTGAACCGCGGCTTTGACGTTTTTGAGTTCGTCCATGAGGACTTCGTCAATATGAAGACGGCCGGCTGTATCAATAAAGACATAGTCATAGCCGTGATCTTTCGCATGGCGGATTGCATTTGTCGCAATCTCCACAGGGTCGATTTGACCCATTTCAAAAACGGGAACATCTACCTGCTCACCGACAACCTGCAACTGCTTGATAGCCGCAGGACGATAGACGTCGCAGGCAACGAGCAAGGGTCTGTGGCCCTCTTTTTTGAGCTTGTTGGCAATCTTCGCACAGTGGGTGGTTTTACCAGAACCCTGCAAGCCGCACATCATAACGATTGTGGGCGGATGCGAAGCATAGGCAAGTCGGCTACCCGAGCCGCCCATGAGTGCCGTCAGTTCTTCGTTTACGATTTTAATAACCATTTGCGCGGGGGTTAAGCTTTCCATAACCTGCGCACCGATGGCACGTTCTGTAACTTTATTGGTAAAGTCTTTTGCAACCTTGTAGTTAACGTCCGCTTCCAAAAGAGCGAGGCGCACTTCGCGCATTGCTTCTTTTACATCGCTTTCGTTGAGGCTGCCTTTGCTACGAAGCCGTTTAAACGCGGCTTCGAGTTTATCGGATAAACCTTCAAACGCCATTCTGAACTGCTTCCTTTACTCCATAATATCCAAAACTAAGGACTTAATGTTGACGGTTTTCTCGTTGATTTCGCGAGAAAGCTCATGTTCCAAATTATATGCATTGATATAATCGGCACATTCCATGATTTCCGTCAAACGCGCTTTAATATTGTCTAAGCGCTTCGCAAAGCCCAGCTTTTCTTCCATATCATACAAAAGCGCTTCTGCACGCTTAATTGCATCACGGACGCCCTGTCTCGTGATACCTTCGTTTTCTGCGATTTCGGAAAGAGAGAGATCGTCATTATAATAATAGTTTAAGAAATTACGCTGCTTCTCTGTAAGCATTTCGCCGTAATAATCGAGCAAAATTGTGATTTCTACGTTTGCTGCCAACCTTTTCACCTTCTCTTTCAAAAAATCCCTGTAAAGCAGAGCACTTTACAGGGAGATATTATACTAAACTTTTATAAAATTGTCAAGGGAAAATTTTAAGCTTTTACAAGGAAAAAGCCTTACCAAACCACATGCGCATAGCCGTCATCGTTTGCCGGTTCTTTGTCTAAGATTTGGATACCGTCTTCACTGTCCGGCGTTTGAGGTGTATTATTTTCAGGCGTTTGATTTTCGGGCGTTTGATTTTCAGGATTCTGGTGCTTGCCCTCTTCTTTTTCCATTTCTTCTTTTTCTTTATCTGCCTGCTCTTTGGGCTTGGTGTAAAGGTCATCAATCAATTCCATAGAGCCGTCTTTGCCTGTGGTTACAGGGATTAAATCGCCGAATTTATTTTGAATGAACTTGTCGCCGTTTTCGTTGGTAATAAACTCAATCGGTTCATAGACTCTGGTTTCTTCCGCTTTAAAGTTTTCTTTCTTTCCGCAGGAAGCGAAAACGAAGGAAAGCAGAACAACAGCCATTGCAACAGCCATCAGTTTTTTATTCATAGATACCCTCCACGCTGTAAAGTTTTCCGGTTTTACAGCTATTTTCTACGTGATTGCTATTATTTTACCATAAAGCTCTGCACATTGCAACCGCAAATTACTTGAGCTCGGCAATCGTGACGCCGTCCTCGCCCTCGCCGTATACGCCGAGACGGTAGGTGCGGATATTGGGATGACGTTTCAAATGCTCACCCACAGCTTTGCGCAGAACGCCCGTACCCTTGCCGTGTACAATCGTAATTTCGGAAAGACCTGAACGCACGGAAGAATCAATAAACATATCTAAATCCAGAAGTGCTTCTTCCACGTTTTTGCCGCGCAAATCTACGGAAAGCTCTGCCTTTTGGAAGGTTCTTTCGCGTTTTTGCGTTACAGCGGCACGGCGCGGACCGGTTTTCTTCGCTTGATTATTGGAAAGCAGACGCACTTCGTCAAGCTGCACTTTCATTTTAAGCGCACCGCTTCGCACCTCGAGTGCGCCCTTATCATCGGGAAGCGAAAGGACCGTGCCGTTCGTACCGAGGGTCATAATGAGAATATTATCCCCGATTTGTAAGGGGCGCGGCAGCTTGTATTCGCCGTCGCTTTCGATGCCAATGGTTTCTGCAGTTAAATCATCTAATTTATTGAAATGTGACTTCATCGCAGATTTGGCTTTTCTAGCCATTTCAGCGGCATTCTTTTCTTTCTTTTGTTCTTTTTTGAGGCGTTCTACTTCTAAGAGAAGCGAATTTGCCGCACGTTTCGCCTGCTCGACCAAGTTTTTGGCTTCGAGTTCGGCACGAGCTTTGATTTTTTCGCCCTTTTCTTCGGCTTCCTTGAGCTTTTCCTCGGATGCCTTTTTAATCGCATCCATGTCTTCCTGCATCTGGAGCGTTTTTTCTTTTTCTTTTTCCATTTCCGCTCTGGCACTTTCGAGAGCATCTACAACATCCTCAAAGCGCTGGTTTTCATCGGAAATGAACTGCTTTGCCGCGGTAATCACCTCGGTGCGCAGTCCTAAATGCTCGGAAATCGCAAATGCATTGGAGCGACCGGGTGTACCGATTAAAAGCTTATAGGTCGGGCGAAGGGTTTCCACATCAAACGCACAGGAAGCATTTTCTACGCGGTCTGTATGTAAGGCGTAGGTTTTCAGCTCGGAATAGTGGGTGGTTGCCGCCACCTTGGCACCCTTTTGCTTCAAGGCTTCGATAATCGCAATCGCGAGCGCCGCACCCTCTACGGGGTCGGTGCCTGCGCCCAGCTCATCGATGAGTACTAAGGTGTGATTATCGGTTTCGGCATCAATCGAAACAATATTGGTCATATGTGCCGAGAAGGTGGAAAGGGATTGCTCGATGCTCTGCTCATCGCCGATGTCGCAAAGTACCTTTTGGAATATCGCGACCTTGCTCCCCTCTGCGGCAGGAATATACAAGCCGCAAAGTGCCATGAGTGTTAAAAGACCGAGGGTTTTAATGGATACCGTTTTACCGCCGGTGTTGGGGCCGGTAATCATCAGCACGTCAAACTCTGCGCCGAGGCGAATGTCAATCGGCACAGCGGTTTTCGGATTCAAAAGCGGATGTCTTGCCTTTTTAAGCTCGATTTCACCGCGTGTATTCATCACGGGCTTGGAGGCTTTCATAGCATAGGCAAGCTGTGCTTTAGCAAAAATCAGGTTGAGTGCAACCGCCGCTTCGTAGCTTCGCTTAATGCTGTCATAAAATTCGCCGGCTTCGGCGGAAAGCTCGGTCAAAATGCGGTCGATTTCGTCGCGCTCCTTGCTTTCGAGCACCTTGATTTCATTATTCGCTTCGACAATGAAGGCAGGCTCGATAAACACGGTTGCACCACTGCCGGAGGTATCATGCACCATACCTTGAATTTCGGAGCGGCGTTCGCTCTTGACCGGCACAACGAAACGTCCGTTTCTTTGGGTGACAATCGCATCCTGCAAGCTGTCCTTATAAGCGGCAGAACGAAGCATGGAATCGAGTTTTTCACGAATACGTGCATCCTGTGCCTTCATCTGACGACGAATACGTTTGAGTTCTGGAGAGGCGTTATCGGACATCTCATCGTCGGAAAGAATCGCCGTTTCGATTTTTTCTTCTAAATATTTATTGGGGCAAAGATCGGAGAAAAGCTCGTCAAGCTCGGTTTCCACGAGCGCACTTTTCTCTTTCCAACTGCAAATGCCGCGAATTACACGAAGTGTTGCCGCAATATCCAAAAGAGAACGCATGGAAAGCGTACTGCCTGCCTGCGCTCTGTGGAGCGGATTATTGACGTTGATGAGGCCGCCGAAGGACGGTGCGCCGAATTTCGCAATTAAAATATGCGCGCTTTCGGTTTCGGCCAAATGCTTTTCCACCTCGAAAAAGTCGGTTTCGGGGGTAAGCGCCAGTGCCGCTTCCTTAGCATCTTCGCACGCGGTCAAATCCGCCAGCTTTTCTAAAATTTTCGGTAGTTCTAAGTTTTCTGCGTGTCTGTTCATATGTAGTACCTTATCCTAATTCTTCAACAGAATGATAAAATTGCAATGTTTTAAAACGGTAGCCGGTGTGGTGGAGCAAATACTGCTCCGTAATATAGGAAAGCTCCTCTAAAAGAGCATCATCCAATTTAAAATTATAAAGAATCTCGAGTTTGGCAAAAACGATGTGGCGCATCGCGCTGACGAGCGGCAGAGGCAAGGCCAAAAGCGCATTTTCGTCGGCACACTTGTCGCAGTAGAGAACGCCGTCCAAATTAAAATACATAGGGTCGCTCTCGAAAGCACCGCAGCGGTCGCAAGCCACAAGGTTCGGTGCATAGCCGCTGAGGGTCATGAGGCGCAGCTCAGTTAAAGCCTTGAGCATCGGTAGCGGGCGCTTGTCATTCGCGAGCATATAAAGCGAATTTAAAAGTACGCGCAAAATCTCGGTGGCATCCTCTTCTTCGGGAGCGAATACCAGTCCCAGCTCCAGAAAGTATTCGGCTAGGGCTAATTTGTCGATGCTGTCGCGCAGGCCGAAAAACATTTCGATGCTTTGTGCTTCATCAATCACATAGGCATCCTTGCCGGCATAAAAGCTGAATTTCGCATAGCAAAGCTTGGTTGTGGCACTCCCCTTGCGGCTTTTTACGGATTTTGCACCGCGCACAAAGGCACGCATCACGCCGAAATCCGCCGTAAGAACGGTGACGAGCTTATCGCGCTCCCCGATATTCTGTTCTTTCAATATGAGACCCTTGGTCGTTCTCTTCATAGGCGTTATTTCCATTCAAAGAAAGAGCGGCGTTCTGCGCATTTCTCGCCTCGCAAAAGGCTAAATAATCGCCTACCTTACCGCTCTTTTCAAAAAGATTCCAGTATTTGTTTTCCATCTTCTCGCCGCCTTAAAAACAATTCTATTTTTAAGATGCGACGTTTTACGGAAAATATCCTTGTTAATCTAAACCAAAATTGTGAATGAGGCCTTCGCGGTTGCGCCAGCCCTCTTTCACCTTGACCCAGCACTGCAAATTCACCTTGCAGTCAAAAAAGCGTTCCATATCCTGGCGTGCATAGGTGGAGATTTTTTTGAGCATCTGGCCTTTTTTGCCGATGACAATGCCCTTGTGGGATTCTCTTTCGCAGTAAATGGTAGCTTCGATATCGATAATCGGCTTGTCCTCACGCTCGTGCATACGTTCAATCGCTACAGCGATACCGTGCGGCACTTCTCTGTCTAAGAGTCTAAGCATTTTTTCACGAATCATTTCCGCCGCCAAAACACGTTCGGGCTGGTCGGTTAAGGTGTCATCCGGGAAGAAGTGGATGCTTTCGGGGGCTTTCTGCTTGAGCACCTCTAAAAGTTCCTGCATACCGTTGCCGTCACGTGCGCTGACAGGGATGATTTCATCAAAGTCGTAAAGCTTTTCGAGCTCTGCGATTTTCGGCATTAAGTCTTCCTTATTCTTGACAAGGTCGATTTTATTTAAAACGAGAATAGTCGGTAATTTTTCCGCTTTGATTTTCTTTAAAAGCTCCTCTTCCGCTTCGTTTAATTCCTTGGCAGAAGCATCCATGACGAGCATGCAAACATCGACACCGGCAATGCTGTCGCTGACGGCTTGAATCATTTTCTCGCCGAGCTTGTTGTGCGGTCTGTGATAACCGGGCGTATCCGTGAATACGAGCTGTACGGCATCATCGGTGGTTAAAACGCCCATAATTCTGGTACGGGTGGTTTGCGGCTTGTCGGAAACAATCGCAATCTTGCTGCCTAAAAGGCGGTTTAAGATAGAGGATTTACCGACATTCGCCTTACCGACGATGGAGACAAATGCGGATTTTGTCTGAAGTTCTGGATTCATAGAAGCTTTCCTTTCCGAAATAAAGGTAAATATGGATTATTGGAATTTTTCATTTCGTGCCGACCTTTTCCCAAAGCCTTTAAAAATAAAGAGCGTTGCCGGAATAAAGGATAGCAGTAAAGCGAAAAACATCCAAGGATTTTCTTTATAATAAGCAAGCAGGCCTAAAAAAGCTGCCTTTTGCCCTAAAACGGCAATACCGACGCACACGGCGAAAATTGCCGCGACAAGCACCGCACCTGCGGCACAATCCTTCGCGATTTTTCCGTTTTCGGTGCGTTCTTCGCTCGCGAGGTCTACCGTTCTTTCTATAGCGGTATTGAGAAGCTCCGCTGAAAAAACCAAAGCCGTTGCCAAGAAGAGCAAAGCCCAATCGCCTCGCTCCAGTAAAAAGAAGTCATAAACGGTCAAAAAGGTGTACATGTAGAGCATGCACACCAAATGGATTCGAAAATTCCGTTCTTTCTCTGCCGCAAAGCAGATGCCGCGAAAGGCATAAAAGAAGCTTTTAAATAAGGCTTTCATAACTTATTCTGCATCAAAATAATAGCTGCCGTTACGCTTTAAGCCGAGCTGGGTTAAAACAGCTTCTTCCTTTTCACGCATATGCACAGCTTCCAAGCCACCGTTTACGTGGTCATAGCCCAAAAGGTGAAGCATGGAGTGCACAGTTAAGAAAGCAACCTCTCTCTGAAGCGGATGACCGTATTCCTGTGCCTGGTGCATAGCGGTTTCCATGGAAATTACAATGTCACCGAGCTGCTTTATGCCGGTTTCGGGGTCAACATCAAAGGTTTTGCCGTCATCGGAAAGCGGGAAAGAGAGCACGTCTGTTGCCTTATCCATATTGCGATGCTTCTTGTTAAGCTCGCGAATCTGTTCGTTGTCTACAAAGGTTACGCTGATTTCAGCAGAGCCGTCAAAGCCCTCCTGAATCAATACTGCATGGCAGCAGCGACGGATGAGCATACGCACACCGGTCGGAATTTTTACAGTTTTCTGTGCATTCTGAATCACTACTTTAATCTTGTCAATCATTTCTTTTTTGCCTCCTCATTTTTCTCGTACGCCCGAATGATTTCCTGCACTAAGCTGTGGCGTACTACATCCTTACCCGTCAATCGGCAAATCGCGATATCGGGGATATTTTTCAGTATTCTGGTTGCTTCAATCAAGCCGGATTTTTTGCCGTCCGGCAGGTCAATTTGCGTAATGTCACCGGTCACGACCATTTTGGAATGGAAACCGAGACGGGTTAAGAACATTTTCATTTGCTCTTTGGTGGCATTTTGTGCTTCGTCTAAGATGATGAAGCTGTCATCTAAGGTTCTGCCGCGCATATAGGCCAGCGGTGCAACCTCAATGTTGCCGCGCTCCTGACAGCGGGCAAAGGCTTCGGGGCCGAGCATATCGAAAAGTGCATCGTAAAGCGGACGAAGGTAAGGATCTACCTTCTGCTGCAAATCGCCGGGCAAGAAGCCAAGTTTTTCACCGGCCTCCACGGCAGGGCGCGTTAAAATAATGCGTTCCACTTCTTTTTTACGAAATGCCGTAACTGCCATGGCAACCGCCAGATAGGTTTTACCCGTACCGGCAGGGCCGACGCCTAAGGTCACGGTGTTTTGACGAATCGCTTCGAGATATTTCTTTTGCCCGAAAGTTTTGGGCTTAATCGGTTTGCCCTTTGCGCTGATGCAAATACAGTCGCCGTAAAGCTCAGGGAGCTTTTCGGTGTCGCCCTCTTCCACTAAAGAAAGCACATAACGTACATTCTGCTCAGAGAGCGCCTCGCCTTTTTCAATGAGGGTTAAAAGCCCCTCAATGGCACGGCGCGCCAAAAGGACATTGCTTTCGAGACCGCTGATTTTTAAATCTGAGCCGCGGCTTACCACGCGCACGTCGAACTGCTCTTCTACGCGACGCATATGCTCATCAAAGCTGCCGAATAAGCTGACAGCGTGTTCCATGCGCTCCATGTGCATGATTTGTTCTGCCAAAGAAACACTTCCTTTTTTGTAGGAGCCAACAGAAATTTCGAGGGATTTTTTGGAAAAAGCCAAAATTCTGTTGATTATAGATATATTATATCACGGATTTTGTGATTAGTCACTAATTTTTTTCTACAAAAATCTGTTGCTTTTTTCCAATATCTTTTTCACAAATGAACAGCCCTTCAATTCTCTGCCCATTTTGTTCTTGAGGGAACTGCACGGTTTCCTCTAAGATTTTGCTCTCCTCTAAGGTGTTTTTTTGAAATTTAAAAAAGCGCATGGCAGATAAATGCAAGGCTGTTTCGGTTTTGATTTCTTCCTCTTGCACGGCATAATCGGCGGCGTGTTCGGTGATGAGTCCGAGCGGCAAAACGGTGTCTTTATTTTCCGGTGCATGCATGACGGCAAAGGCCTTTTCGCCCAGCGGCTTTCCGAGGGGAATTCTCAAACCGAAGAAGTAGAGAATCTTGCGGCTGTGCACTGCCTTACAAACGGCAACCTCGGTTTCCGTACCCGTAAAACAAAACGGACGCTCTACACGGGCATAGGCGTGCCCGTCAGCACTTTTGAGTCGTTCGGAATTATCTTTATTTTCCATAACACCGGAAATAAGCAAATCCCCTTTTAAAATTGCCGAACCTTCAAGCTGTGCTGGTGTACCCGAATAAACATCCAGCCGCGTTAAAATACCATCTTCGGCGGCAATGATATTCGAGGGTGTTTTAACGTCGCTAATATCGGGCTTTGGCGTAGCTTCGCGCACTTCGATAACCACTCTTGAAAAATCAATATTCACCGCCGCCCAGCTCAAGGCTTCGATTTTTTCGGTAATGCTATCGGCAAGCTCGGAAGCATGCAGGCTCTTTTTTCTAGCACCGACGTAAATTCCGAGGTCCTCGGCAACCGCTAAAATTTCTTCCTCGGGGATCGTTTCATTGCCCACTACGCGTACTGACCATACCATGGAAGATAAAACGAAGAGCACCGCGAGAAAAATTACGATGCCGATAAAAAGTCCTTTTCGCTTTTTGTTTTGGGAAAAGAAAAAAGGGACGCCGCACTTTTCGCGAATATGCAAATGCACCCCTGCGGCATGGGCGGATTTTCGGATGCGCTTATAGCCCTCTACCGTGGTTTTTGCCTCCATGGTATCGCCATGAAATTGGGCATCCCAGAGAGGTATTTTCGCATTGGCGCAAAGATTTAAAAAGCGTTCGGGGAATCCACCGACCGCTTCAAATACAACATAGCCGAAAAATACGCGCACCAGCTTTAAAATGAACATAAAGTCCCCCCTTAATTTTCAAAGGCAATATTTAAAATTTGTCCTTCAATCACCGCTTCGCTGTCCCCATAGGATTTGAGCAATAAGCCGTCGCCCTGGAAGGTGATAAGAAGCTTACCTGCACGAATCTTAATGGCGGTTTCACCGTAATCCAAAACGCCGTCGCAGCCGTCCAAAATGACTTCTTCATTGCCCTGCATTTCCATATGAAAAAGGCTTGGCTTTAAGAGTCTCGGAACACCAAAATTCTCCATTGCCGCCTGTTCCCGTTCTTTCTGTTTTGCTTTTTTATTTTTTCTCAAAGCGAATCCCTCCCGCTCATAGAACTGTATGCAAACGCATATAAATTGATTACCGAAAGGGGGCTTTTTGTGTTTCTGAAAAAAATGCGGGTGGTTTTGCCGCCGCTCTTATCTCTATTTCTTTGTTATTTTTTATTTCGAATGCCCGAAGCGTGTGCCCAAAGTGTAAAGGAAGGCATTGCCCTTTGTGGCAATGTGGTCATCCCCTCCTTATTTCTCTTTTTAGTGCTTGCAAATTTTTGGCTCGAGAGCGGACTTTCGGCACTCATCGGCAAGGGACTTTCGCCTCTGACCCGTTATATTTTTCGTTTGCCCTCGGAATGCGGCAGTGTAATTTTAATGAGCCTTGTCGGCGGCTTCCCTGTTGGGATTTCCATGACGGCACAGCTTTTAAAGCTCGGTCGCATCACGCAAAATGAAGCCGAACGTCTTTCGATGTTTGCTTTTAATGCAGGCCCTGCGTTTGTGATTTTCGCTGTCGGGCTTTCCATGTTAAAAAGCCTTCGCGCCGGGGTTTTACTATATACTTCTGCGGTACTTTCGGCACTGACTTTAGGATTTTTCACAGGATTTTTCAAAGAGAAGGCGGCAACATTTCAGCAAAAAATTCCGAAAATGACAGTCAGCACCTTGCCGTTTTCTTCGGCAATGACCGCTTCGGTTTCCAGAGCTTCACACAGTATGCTTTCGATTTGTGCGTGGGTCATTTTATTTTATACCGTGACCGCTTGCCTCAACACCCTACCGCTTCCCCTCGGGTGTAAGCTCTTTTTAAACTGCATTTTAGAAGTGACCGTAGGTTTAAAGGCGGCAGTGGGACATTTTCCCCTGCCCGTGCTCGCCGCCATTCTTTCCTTCGGTGGACTTTCGGTGCATTGTCAGGTGCTTTCCGACCTTGGAGAATGTGGCGTACAGTTTCGGCATTTTTTGGTGAGCCGCTGTATCGCCGCCGTGCTTTCTTCGCTCTTTTGCCTTTTGCTTTTAAAATTCTTTCCCTGTGAAACACCTGTGTTTTCTTCTGCGGCAACGCTAATTCCCGCCCCTTATCACGTTTCTGCGCCAGCATTTTTATCGCTTCTGTTCATGAGTATTCTGCTGATTTTGGAACTTGATAGAGGCAAGGAAATGTGTTAAAATAAGGTGAAGAAAGGTTGTGTGGGGATGTTCAAAGCGAAAAAGGACGCCGCGCAGGAAATCGCGCCGAAATGTGAATACTGCCTTTACGGGCGCCGTTCGCCGGACGGAGAAACGATTTTATGCGAAAAGAAAGGCATTGTGCCGCTGGACGGCGTTTGTAAAAAATATAAATATGATATTTTAAAACGGCAACCCAAAAGAAAGCCCAAAATGCCCGAATTTTCGGCAGAGGATTTTGAGTTATAAAGGAAAAATCGACAAAAAGAAAAAGGACAGGATTTTATATCCCGTCCTTTTATTTTTCTGTTTCAAGATAGCATACAGAAAGCAAAAACTGCCCCGAAGTTATCGGAGCAGTTTTTATTTTTGAATTTATTTTTTCATGGCTACTGCGGCTTTGGCTTTTTCTACAATGTGTGCTGCATCTAAGCCGAAGATGTGTAAAAGTTCCTTTGCAGGACCGGATTTACCGAAGACGTCTTCCACGCCGACTCTGAGCATCGGAACGGGAACGGTTTCGCAAAGTACTTCTGCAACGGCACTGCCGAGACCGCCCAAGATGTTATGCTCTTCTGCGGTAACGATAGCACCGGTTTTCTTTGCGGAATCTACGATTAAATCTCTGTCAATCGGTTTAATAGAAGCCATGTTGACAACACGAGCAGAAATGCCTTCGTTTTTGAGGATTTCTGCGGCTTCTAAGGCTTCGTGTACCATGAGGCCGGTGGCAATCAAGGTGACATCCTCGCCTTCTTTTAAGATATTGCCCTTACCGATTTCGAATTTATAATCTTCATCGAAGATTCTGTCTACTGCAAGTCTGCCGAAGCGAAGATAGCAAGGACCGTCGTGCTTAGCTGCTGCGAATACGCATGCTCTGGCTTCTACGTCATCGGCGGGATTTAAAATAACCATGCCCGGGATAGAGCGCATAAGAGCGATATCCTCACAGCACTGGTGGCTTGCGCCGTCTTCGCCGACGGAAATACCGGCATGAGTTGCGCCGATTTTTACGTTTAAATGCGGATAGCCGATGGAGTTTCTAACCTGCTCGAAGGCTCTGCCTGCGGCAAACATGGCAAAGGAGCTTGCAAAAACCACATGACCTGTTGCGGCAAGGCCTGCTGCAACGCCCATTAAGTTGCTCTCGGCGATACCGACGTCGATGAACTTCTCGGGATAAGCTTTCTTAAAGATACCGGTTTTAGTTGCCGCTGCGAGGTCGGCATCTAAAACAAGAAGTTTTTCTTCTTTTGCGCCAAGCTCTACGAGTGCTTTACCGTAGGCTTCTCTTGTTGCACATTTTACTGCTTCTGCCATGTTGATTACGCCTCCAATTCATTTAAAGCGGCGGTAAGTTCTGCCATTGCTTCGTTATACTGCTCTTCGTTCGGTGCGCTGCCGTGCCAATTCACCTTATTTTCCATGAAGGAAACGCCCTTGCCCTTAATCGTTTTCATAACGATAGCGGTAGGTCTGTCGGTGCAGGCTTTGGCTTCTTGCATTGCTTTATCTATCTGGTCAAAATCATGGCCGTCAATCTCGATGGTGTTCCAGTTAAAGGCTTTAAACTTTTCGGCAATCGGATAAGGTGCATTGACTTCATCCATAGTGCCGTCAATCTGTAAGTTATTATTATCCACCCATGCAGTCAAATTGGAAAGGCCTTTATTGCCTGCAAACATGGCGGCTTCCCAAACCTGACCTTCCTGCAATTCGCCGTCGCCTAAAATGGCATGAACGTGGAAAGCTTCGCCGTCCAGCTTTGCACCAAGTGCCATACCAACTGCGGTGGAAATGCCTTGACCGAGAGAGCCTGTGCTCATATCTACGCCGGGCACTTTATCCATGTTGGGATGTCCCTGTAAGAAGCTATCAGATTTACGGAGTGTTTTGAGCGCTTCCACGGGGAAAAAGCCCTTGAGCGCTAAGGTCGCATAAAGTGCCGGTGCAGCATGACCTTTGGAAAGCACCAATCTGTCTCTGTCTTCTTTGTGGGGATTTGCGGGGTCAACGTGAAGCTCGACATTATAAAGGTAGCTGAGTACATCACAAATGGAAAGTGAGCCACCGGGATGCCCTGCCTTTGCGTTGTAAACGCCGGTTAAGACACCTTGTCTTGCTTTGAGTGCAAAAATTTGCAGCGATTTTTTCGTTGCAGCCTCCATGATAATTCCTCCTTATTTTAAAAACGCAAGATTGCTCTTGCCTTTCATAGGGTACAATATAACGGATTAGTTTTTCACGCTTAGCTTTCGCTTAAATTCCTCAAAATATGTGGGAAGCGGTGCGGTAAATTCTAAATATTCCTGCGTTCTCGGGTGTACAAAACCAAGGAGTGCCGCGTGCAGACACTGCCCTTCGAGCGCCTTTTCGGCTTTGGTTTTGGGCGTTCCGTAAACGGCATCGCCGGCAAGCGGATGCCCCAAATGCGCCATGTGTACGCGAATTTGGTGGGTTCTGCCGGTATGCAAGACAAAACGCATAAAGGAATAGCCCGCATACTGCTCGAGGGTTTCGTAATCGGTTCTCGCTTCTTTAGAGTTTTGGAGTGTGACCGCCATTTTTTTGCGGTCCTTGGGATTTCTGCCAATAGGTGCATCCACAGAGCCATTTGGCTCCTTTAAATGCCCTAAAATGATGCCTCTGTATTCGCGTTTAAACGAATGCACGGCAATCTGCTCGGCTAAATGCTCGTGGGCAAAATCGGTTTTCGCCACCATCAAAAGCCCACTGGTATCTTTATCAATACGGTGGAGAATGCCCGGACGAAGCTCGCCGTTCACCTTGGAAAGATGCTCACCGCAATGGTACAAAAGCGCGCTGACTAAGGTATTTTCGGTGTGTCCCGGTGCAGGATGCACCACCATGCCTTTGGGCTTGTTAACGACCAACAAATCGTCATCCTCGTAGACAATATCTAAAGGGATATTTTCGGCTTTGGGCACAAGGCTTTCCTCTTCAGGAGGAAGGAAACACAAAAAGTCGCCGCTTTTTAATTTCGTATTTTTGGAAATCGGCTGTCCGTCCTTTAAAAGTGCACCGGCTTCTATCGCTTTTTGGGCGGCAGAACGGGAAATCTCGGGACAAATCTCCTGTAAAATTTTATCGGCTCGAACGCCGCTTTGCGCTGACGATACGGTAAATTCAATCGGTTTCATCGGTATGCTCCGCTGTTTCCGCCTGTTTTTTCGCCTTTTCGGCGCGGTTCTCCTGCACTGCTTCTATAATGAGGTGCAAAATCAGTAAAAATGCACCGACGCAGACCAAGGAATCCGCGAAATTAAACACCGCAAAGCGCATAAACATAAAATCAAAATAATCGATAACAAAGCCTCGGAACACACGGTCAATGAGGTTACCGATGCCGCCGGCGGTGATTAACAAGAATGCTGCATAGGGTAATTTCTTTTTGATTTTGCCAGAGAATAAAAAGTAAAGGCAAACACCCAAAAGAATCGCCGTAAAAACAGACAAAACTGCCGTATATTTGCTAAAAGAGCCAAAGGCAGCACCCGTATTTTCCACATAGGTGAGTTTCACCAAATACGGAATAAACGGTGCACTGCCCACCGGCTCTAAAAATCGAAGGACAAAATATTTAATAAGCTGGTCTGCCGCCACAAGGGCGGCGACCGATACTGCTGTAATGATCTGAAGCATAGTTGCTCCTTAAAATTTATTTCTTTTTGAAAAAGCTCTTAAAGGAGCTGGGTGTACCCTCATCCTTTTTGTCTTCTTCGGGTTCCTCTTCTTCGATAACTGCATAGGAATGTGCAGGCTTTTCCTCGTTTAAGTTGGAAAAATCAAGCTGGAAGTTCTTTTCGCCGAGCTTTTCTTCAGCGGTTGTAGCTTCGGGTTCTTCGGCATGAAGTGCGGAGAAATCTAAGTCAAAACCGTCTTCTTCGGTTGCTTCCTCTTCTGCCTCGGCTGTTTCTTCTGCTTTTTCCTCTTCTGCATCGTCAAAAGCGGAGAAATCAAAGGTGAAGCCTTCTTCCTCTTCGGGAGTTTCTTCCTCTTCTTCATCTTCCTCTTCTGCGCCGGAGGAAATATCCTCGAATTCTTCTGCGGGAGCTTCTTCCTCAAGAGCAGCTTCTTCTGCTACTTCTTCAGCTGCTTCTTCCTGCATTTCTTCTGTGAGTTCTTCCTCTTCAACAGCTGGAGTCTCTTCGACTGCGGGAGCAGCTTCTTCTACGGGAGCTTCCTCAACGGGAGTTTCTTCCACTGCGGGAGCTTCCTCTTCCGGAGCGGAAGCTTCTTTGGGCTCTTCCTCGTGCAGTTCTTCTTCGACATATTCGGGAATTGCATTGATGAGGGCTAAATGCTCTTTATAGGTTGCAATCAAATTGGAGCGGAAATCGGAAGCCTTTTTCTGAAGCATTTCGAATTCCAAGCTCTTCTGGGTCATCTTGCGGTTTACAGCGCCGAGAATTTCTTCTGCCTGCTTTTCGCTCTTGGCAACAATAGCCAAAGATTCTTCTTCTGCGGAAGCGATGAGTGCCTTTGCATCCTCGCTTGCCTTTGCGCGCATTGCATCGGCATCCTTCTTTGCCTGCTCTTCTGTGCCTGCTACATTATCCTGCGCGTCCTTTACGATTTTGTCAGCAAGGGTCTGTGCGGAAATGAGGGCTTTTCTGATGCTGTCCTCTTCTTCCTTATATTTTTCAACCTTGCTGGCTAAGAGACTGATTTTCTTAATCAATTCCCCATTTTCTTTAAACATCTGCTCATAGTTTGCAGATACCTCGGCGAAGAAGCTGTCTACATCATCGGCACGATATGCGCCACGGCCGCTCGCCTGAAACATTTTTGCTTTGATTACATCCGGAGTAAGCATAATATTCTAATCCACCCATCCAAAAAAATTTTCTAAATTTACCCTTTTCTTTTAAAAGAACAAGCCGTTATTTTCGAGCTCGTCTAATAAATCCCCCTGTACGTCTACATTGTAAGGGGTGATGATGAACGTGCTGTTGGCAACACGTTTAAACTGACCGCCGTTGGCATAAGCTACGCCGGTTAAGAAATCGACAAGACGTCTTGCAACGTCGCGGTTTGCAGATTCCAAATTCAAAACAACGGTACGCTTTTCGTTGAGGTTGTCGGCAACGGCCTTGGCTTCCTCGAAGCTCTCGGGCTTGGAAAGCACAACCTGAAGCTGTGCGGTTGTGTTGATATTTACAACATTATCTCTATCGCGCTGCACGTTTTTACGGCGTGCGGGACGGCGAGGCTCTTCCGGCTCCTCTTCGTGAACCGGTTCGTTTTGGAAATCATCGGATTCCAATTCATCGTAATAATCATCTTCAGAAACATTTACCATGTTTTTTACTTTATCTAAAAAGCTCACTTAGCACCCTCCTAAAGCTTAGTATATTCTCGGCCCGAAAATCTTAGAGCCGATTCTGACATGATTTGAGCCACAGCGAATGGCGGTTTCGTAATCGCCCGACATACCCATGGACAAAATTCTCATATCTACATTATCTAATTTTTTTGAGCCGATGTCAACATACATATTGTAGATATTCTCAAAAAATTTACAAAGTGCCCTGTTTTCGGTACAAATCGGTGGAATTGTCATGAGACCTTCCACATGGATGCCCGGCAGCTCTGCAATTTGCGCCACGATTTCTTCGGTTTCTTCGGGCATAATACCGGTTTTGCTCTCTTCTCTGCCGATATTCACTTCAATGAGTGCCTTTGTGACAATACCCTTTTTCACGGACTGTTTGGAAATCTCTTTTGCGATTTTGAGAGAGTCCACCGATTCAATCATATCGACTTCGCCGACAATCTGGGAAGCCTTATTGCTCTGTAAATGACCGATTAAGTTTTTGCGAACGCCGTCTAAATGCAAATTCGGTTTTTTGCGGAGCATTTCCTGCACCTTGTTTTCACCGATGAGGTTTACACCGCAAGCAATCGCATGATTGATAAAGCGTTCGTCCACGGTTTTGGTTACCGCCATAAAATCAATATCCGAAAAGCTTCTGCCGTCTGCCTGCGCGGCTTTTTCAATGTTTTCGCGAATCGCGCTGAGGTTGTAGGCAATGTCCTCGAATTTTTGCTCATCCCAAGACTTTTCCGTCATATAAATCCGTCCCTTCTATAATCACTTCATCATAAAGCTCTACATAACCTTTTTCGGGATTGCCGCTTTCATCTAACGGCGTTACGCAAAGCGAATAGTTTGCATCGGAAAAAGCGATATCCACTTTTTTAAAGTTAATCAGATTACCGCTTACAACATAAACCCCTTTTACACCGTCCACCTCACGGATAGCACGGTTGCTAACCTGAAAGCCGGTATAGGTGTTGAGTACCAAACGCACCTGCTCTTTTCGAAGACCTGCATATTGGGAATTCATAAGGTTGGAGCGCAGGGTCACAGTGGTTTTGCCGTCGCCCGTATTGTGCACGGCGGCGATTTGTGCATCGACCGGTTCCGCATTAGAAAGCGGAAATTCCACACGAATTTGCTGACCGACCGAGAGAGAACCGGCAGACTCAGCAGGAATAATCGCATAAAGATACCAGTTGAAGCCGTCTACCAATTTACCCATATAGCCCTTGCGTTCTTCTGCGGACTGCGGTGCAAAGGCAAAGAGCTTTTCAATATCTTCTTTCGAGGCGGTAGTGGCATTATCATAAGACAGTGCCGTTTCGTAGCCGTCCACATGGCTGATATAATAACCCGGATTCGGCGCATAAATGGTGGTGTAGCCGCCAGAGTTCTTTTCCAGCTCCGCAAGCTCTGCTTTCAAAGCGGCAATCTTTTCGGTGGGGTCAATGACTGTACCTGTGGCAAGCTGTTTCGAAGTAATAGCTTCGCAAATATCGCGGCTCACGTTAGGAATCTGGTTGGTTTTATCATATGCCATGGCACGCACATAGCTTTCGCACGCCGCATAGACACGCTCGTCCATAGCCTCCATGTCGGAGGTATGACTGCCGACTTTATTTTTCAGTGACTCAAAATAGGCAATATCCTCTTTGAGTTTTTCGATTCTGCTATAAACCTTTGCGGCATCTTCACTTCTGAAAACAACCGCAACCGCATCACCGCGCGCCACACGTCTGCCGTCCACAACTAAGGGCACGAGTGTACCGTCGGTATCGGTTTTAATCGGGGTTTCGTCGCGTACAACAAAGCCTTCGCACGAGGCGGTGTTGGAAACCGTTTTCTGGAAGGCGATTTCGGTTTTGACGGGACTGTAATTGATTTTAAATACCTGATAGATACAAAGGCAAACCACAATGGCGGCAAGAACGGCATAAAATAGGGTTGTTTTTTTCTTTTTGCGGTTGGGATGCAATGGCACAACCTTATCGTTTCTTTGCGGTGTCTTGTCTTTTTCCATAGTGTCTCCCCTCCTTTTTTACGGCGCTTTAACCGTTTGGGCGATGTGCAGAGCCTCTTCTAAAAAGGCATTTTCAGAAAGCACATCGTAATATAAAAAATGCATATTTTCGTTTCGTTTAAACCAAGTGATTTGGCGCTTGGCGTAGCGGCGTGTCGCCTGCTTTAATTTTTCCACCGCTTCGTCTAAAGAACAAGCGCCATCTAAATATGGTTTTAATTCCTTATAGCCAATCGCTTGCGCCGCAGTTTTGCTGTGGTGTGCATAGAATGCGCGGGCTTCCTCTAAAAGACCTTGTTCGAGCATGAGATCGACACGGCGGTTGATGCGGTCATAGAGCTTGTCTCTGTCTTCGAACGCTATACAAATATAAGTAGGTGCAAACGGGGACGGCGCGCTTTGCGATTTTTTGAGCGCTTCGGTCATCGTTTCGCCTGTGAGTTCATAGATTTCAAACGCACGGATGATGCGTTTTTGATTGTTGGGATGCAGACGCTCGGCAGTTTCTTTATCAAAGAGTGCCAATTTTTTCAGCATGGCTTCGCCGCCGATTTCATCATATTCCTTTTGGAGCTTTTCGCGCAGGGCGGTATCGGTTTCGCTTTCGATAAACTGTGTGCCCGAAAGTAAATGGTCGACATAAAGCCCTGTGCCGCCGACTAAAATCGGCAATTTGCCGCGCGAATACACATCTAAAATACACGCCTTGGCGTCTTTTACGTATTCTGCCACACTGTAGGGTTCTTCGGGGTCTAAAAAGCCCATCATGTGATGCGCTATCCCCTCTTTTTCCGCTTCGGTAGGTGCCGCCACGGCAATATCCATACCCTTATATATCTGCATGGAATCCGCGGAAATAATCTCACCGTTTAAGCGTTTCGCGAGTGCCACGGAAAGGGCGGTTTTGCCCGAAGCCGTCGGTCCGACAATCGCTAAAACCGGAATGGGTGCATGGGTCATCAGCCGAGCCTCCCGAATTGTTTATCTAATTCCTGCTTCGCAAGACGCACCATAACAGGTCTGCCGTGCGGGCAGAAGCGAACTTCTTCGTGATTAAAAAGTTCTTTTAAGAAATGCTCCATTTCATAACGTGTCAAATCCGAGCCGGCTTTAATTGCGGCACGGCACGCAATGGAATGGTATACCCAGTCAAGCTGTTCGGGGGTCGCATCTCTATGGTGGTGCAGAAGATAACCGGCAATCTCAGTGATGAGCGCGGTTAAATCCTCGCTTTCCAAATTCAAAGGACAGGCACGCAGTAAAACGGTGCCCTCGCCGAAATCTTCTGCTAAGAAGCCGGCTTCGTTTAAGAGGTCCATATGCTCGGTTAAAACGGCATATTCCTCTTTGGAAAGGGTGACAGGCACGGGGCTGAGCAACATTTGCGCGCCGTTTGCGCCGTTATCCTTTTTGAGTTTATCGAAAAGCATCCGCTCGTGGGCGGCGTGCTTATCTACAATATAAAGCTCCCCGTCGCATTCCGCGAAGATATAGGTTTTATAGGCTTCGCCAAGCACGCGAATCTGCTTTTCCTGCGGCTGTTCTGCGGCAGGAATTGGTGCTTCTTCGATGACGGGTGCTTTCGTTTCTTCGTGCGGTTCGGGTGCCATGGTTTCGACTGTCTGCAGAACTTCTGAAGCAGGCTCGTACGCCGGCTTTTTTGCCTCTGTGGGCACCGTTTTCGGTGTTTCTTTCGGCACAGCACGATTATTTAAAAGCAGAGATTCTAAAGATTCCTCGCGCACCTCGTTGGCGGCTTCTTCGGCAATCGGTGCTTTAACGATAGGCTTTTGAATTTCGACATTTTTTTGTGCCGTCGGCTTTGTGAGATTGAAAGCTTTTTCTTTCGCCTCGTAGTCGGTTTCGCTGTCCTTTAACGTATGTTCGAGCAAATTCGTATACGCCGAAACCTCCTGCTGTTTGGGCTTTTCCACAGGCTTTGACGGTGCGGTCGGTTTATGTTCCAACATTTTCGGCGCGGACTGCATAGAAAGCTGCTCGCCGGTAGGCAGAGTCTTTTGGAAGAGATTCTGTTCCTGCTTTTTTTGCGGAGCTAAGAAGGCTTCCTTTCGGGAGCGGTCATTTAAAAGTCCCTGCTTTGCCGCAGAATACACACAATTAAATAAGGCACGTTCATTGGAAAAGCGCACTTCGGTTTTCGCCGGGTGCACGTTGACATCAATCCACTTGGGGTTGACGTCGATGAACAGCACCGCCGCCGGATATTTGCCGACCATAACGGAATTTTTATAGGCTTCTAAGAGCGCGGCAGAGCCGGTTCTAGTTTTAAAATAACGGTTGTTGACAAAGAAATGTTGCATAGCATTCGAGCCACGAGAAGCAAAGGGTTTGGAAATATAGCCCTTAACTTCGATGCCCTCCATAGCATACTGCACAGGCAGAAGTGTTTCGGAAAACTCCTTGCCATAAAGCGCATAAATGGCAGATGCCAAATCGCCGTTGCCGGGTGTTCTCGTTTGCACCTTACCGTCTTTAATGAAGCAAAACGCAATTTCAGGGTGAGACAGCGCCAAATGGTCGAGAAGTGCGGAAACCGCCATGCCCTCGGCGCGGTCGGATTTTAAAAACTTCATACGCGCAGGGGTGTTAAAAAACAAGTCGCGCACGATAATGGTAGTACCGTCGGGGCAACCTGCATCATCCAAAGAAACCTCACTGCCACCCTCTAAAACGATGCGCGTACCGACAAAATCTTCCTTTTGCTTGGTCATCATTTCCATGCGGGAAACCGAAGCAATCGACGGAAGTGCTTCGCCGCGGAAGCCAAGGGTCATGATTTCTTCTAAATCTTCAACATTGTGAATCTTACTGGTTGCATGACTCAAAAAGGCGGTCGGCACATCTTCGCGTGCAATACCGCAGCCATTATCGGTTAAGCGTATGTAGCGAATACCGCCGTGCTGGATTTCGACGGTAATTTCCGTTGCACCGGCATCAATGGCATTTTCAAGCAGTTCTTTCACCACGGATGCAGGGCGTTCTACCACTTCGCCCGCGGCGATTTTCTGGGCGATTTCTTTGGTTAGGCAGTTGATTTTTGCCACGAATGGACCTCCTTTTTTTCGTTATGCTTTTTAAATATGTATAGAAATTACTCTTTGGCACGCTTTACAAGGTCATAAAGCTTCGTGAGCGCTTCAATCGGTGTAAAGGTGTTGACATCGAGTGCTTTTAATTCCTCAATAATTTCATTGGAAGTGTTGCCGCCGAGACTCATCTGCATGGGCATATCCTCCTCCGCTTCGTCGGGGATATTATGCATCGGCACAGAAGCTCTCTGCGGGTCGTTTTCTTCTAATTCTTTTAAAATCACGCGAGCACGCTTCACAACGGTTTTCGGTACGCCGGCAAGTCTTGCAACGTCGATACCGTAACTGCCGTCTGCACCGCCTCTTATGATTCTTCTTAAAAATGTGATGTCCTCACCGCGTTTTTTCACGGCGATATTATAATTCTTAACGCCCTCGACGTTGCCCTCGAGTTCGGTTAATTCATGGTAATGCGTTGCAAAGAGAGTTTTCGCACCGAGTTTTTTCTTGTCGGCAACAAATTCCAAAACCGCACGGGCAATGCTCATGCCGTCATAGGTGGAAGTACCTCTGCCGATTTCGTCTAAAATAATCAGACTCTTCGCGGTGGCGTTTTCTAAAATTTCGGCAACCTCTTTCATTTCGACCATGAAGGTGGACTGACCGGTTGTTAAATCATCAGATGCACCGACTCTTGTGAAAATGCTGTCACAAAGCCCGATAGATGCCTTGGAAGCCGGTACAAAAGAACCCATTTGCGCCATTAAAACGATGAGCGCGACTTGGCGCATATAAGTGGATTTACCTGCCATATTGGGGCCGGTGATGATTGCCGTGCGATTGTCACCGCAATCGAGCAAGGTATCATTCGGCACAAACGGCGTGTCGCCCAGCATTTTTTCAATGACAGGATGTCTGCCGTTTTCAATAGAAAGGGTGTCGCCGTCGCTGATTTCGGGACGAACATAGTGGTTCGCCGCGGCAACGGTGGAAAGGGAACAAAGGGCATCGAGAGTAGCCAAGGCATTGGCGGTTTTGGAGATGCGGTCATACTGCTGTGCAATCTTTTGGCGCACCGCAGAGAACACCTCAAATTCCAAACTGACAATGCGCTCCTGCGCACCCAAAACCTTGGTTTCTAATTCCTTTAATTCCTGGGTTATATATCTTTCGCAATTCGTTAGCGTTTGTTTTCTTATGTAATGTTCGGGAACAAGCTCTTTATAGGCATTGGAAACCTCATAGAAATAACCGAACACACGGTTATAACCGACCTTTAATTTCTTGATGCCGGTTTCTTCCTGTTCCTTTTGCTCGAGTGCGGTTAAGAAGCCCTTACCGCCCTCCACGATAGAAAGAAGCTCGTCAAGCTCCGCATTAAAATGCTCTGCAATCATGCCGCCCTCACGAACGGAGAACGGGGCATCCTCACGGATCGCTTCGTCAATTAAGCTGTAGACATCTTCTAAGGTGTCGATTTCCTCGTGAATTTCTTTTAAAAGCCCGGATTGCACAGAGGATAACTGTTCTTTGATTTTCGGAAGCGGCGCAATGGCGGTTTTTAAAGAAAGCAATTCTTTAGCGTTTGCCGTTGCATATAAAACGCGCGTCATGAGGCGTTCCATATCGTAAATACCGCTTAAATTTTCGGTGATTTCGGAAAGGAGCATCGGCTTTTCCATCAGCTCACCGACAGCGTTTTGACGTTTTAAAATGCCCGCACAATCGTAGAGCGGACGTTCCACCCAGGTTCTGAGCATACGCTTGCCCATCGCCGTTTTGGTTTTGTCGAGCACCCAAAGGAGCGTGCCTCTTTTTTCACGGTCACGCATGGTCTCGGTGAGTTCCAAATTACGGCGGGTGGAAATACCGATTTTCATATATTTGCAATCGGAATAGATTTCGATATTTTGAATGTTTTTAAGGTCTGTTTTTTGCGCTTCGTAAAGGTAAGAAAGCGCCGCCGCAAGCGCAAGAGCCGCGCTCTTTTGCGACACATCCTCTAAGGGTTCGATTTTCTTTTCGCCGAAGTGCTCTTTCAAAAGTGCAAGAGCCGCTTCGTAATCGTATTTGCTTTCAGGTAAGGTTTCAGCGGTGGCTTCCGCCTTTTTAGAGAGGAAGACTTTTAAATGCGGCAAAGCGGCACTCGCCTCGTTGAGTAAAATTTCACTCGGGCAAAATCTTGCCAGCTCGTCCACGGTTTTTTCGTCGGCATTTTCCAAAAGCGAGGTGACGTGCAAATCGCCTGTGGAAACATCGCAGAAGCAAAGGCCCATTCTACCCTCACTGTAGCAAAGACTGCAAAGATAGTTGTTTTTGGACTCGTCAAGCATACTGCTTTCAATAACCGTACCCGCGGTAATCACGCGGATAACGGCACGTTTTACAAGTCCCTTTGCGGCTTTCGGGTCTTCGGTCTGCTCGCAAATCGCTACCTTATAGCCTTTAGACACAAGCTTTGCAATATAGCCGTCTGCACTGTGAAACGGCACACCGCACATGGGGGCGCGCTCCTCTTGCCCGCAGTCTCGACCTGTTAACACAAGCTCAAGCTCTCTCGAGGCAATTTTAGCATCCTCAAAAAACATTTCGTAAAAGTCGCCTAAGCGAAAAAACAAAATGGTGTCGGGATATTCTTTTTTGATTTCAAAATACTGCTGCATCATCGGAGACAGCGCTGCCATGATTTTCATCCTCTCAAGGAACGCACCTTAGGAAAATTCCTAAGGCACGTTTTAAAATTTTGCGATAATCGAGAAAAATTTCTCGGAATTAGTGCTCGCAGCCGCCGCCACAAGAAGAGCAGCAGGAACCGTCGCAGTTATGCTCAGCTGCGGGGTCGCAGGTTGCGGGGTCTTCACCGTTTACGCACATAGCGAGAATAGCGGTGAGGTAGTTCATCATATCATCTACAGCCTGTCTTGCATTTTCGAACTTTTCCATGTTCTTGTTCTGCATGATTTTGCCGTAAGCTTCCTGGAAGTCCTTGTTGAACTGCTGCATTTTTGCGTCGTCGGGTGTTTCTTTGGAAGCTTCCTGCTGGTAGTTGAGTTGGATAAGCTGAATCTGACCCATAAGGGCGTTGAGCTCTTCGTCAGCGTCGTTTGCTTTTCTAGCTGCGTCGAAGTTTAAGAAAACTTCATCCTTTTGGATAGCTGCGCCGAGCTGTCTGGTTAATTCTTCTAAGTTCTTGCTGATTTCCATGGTTAGTTTCTCCTAATCTTTTATTTGTTTTATATATGCAAGTTGTGGTGGCATTTGCCTTATTTTTGCAGTTCGCCTCTCACAACCCAAGCACCGGTATCGGTTACGGTCACATTTTGATATGTGCCGATTAAGGACTTGTCCCCTTTAAACTCAATCACAACATTGCCGTCGGTTCTGCCGGCTAAAAGGGATTCGTCATGCTTGGAGGTGCGCTCTACCAACACCTTATAGGTCTTGGAAAGCATCGCCGCGGTACGCTTTGCGGCGATTTCCTCCTGCTTGTCGCAAAGCTCCTTAAACCATTTGGTTTTGGTTTCATGCGACACGGGGTCGGGCATTTCTGCCGCTTTTGTGCCCTTTCTGGGCGAGTAGATAAAGGTGAAAAGCGAGGTGAATTCCACTTCTTCGATTAAAGAAACGGTTTCTTTAAAGTCCTCGTAGGTTTCACCCGGGAAGCCGACAATAACATCACTGGTGAGCGACAAATCCGGCAGTTTTTCTTTGGCGTAGTTGATAAGCTCCAAATACTGCGCTCTATCATAGTGACGGTTCATTTCCTTTAAAATGCGGTCCGAACCGGACTGGAACGGTAAATGCAAATGTCTCGAAACCTTTTCGCATTCGGCGATGGTGTCGATGAGCTCCTTGGTGCAATCCTTCGGATGCGACGTCATAAAGCGGATTTTGAAATCGCCCGGAATGGCGTTAAGCTCACGAAGAAGACCCGGGAAGCGCATGGGGCTGACGTTATTTTTGCCGTAGGAATTGACGTTTTGACCAAGGAGTGTAATCTCCTTACAGCCAGCGGCAATCATTTCCTTTGCCTCTTTGATAACGTCCTCCGGCTCACGGCTTCTTTCTCTGCCACGCACGTAAGGCACGATGCAGTAACTGCAGAAGTTATCACAGCCATACATAATCGGCAACCACATTTTAATGTCGTTGTCTCTCGAAATCGGCAAATCCTCTGCGATAGAACCCTTTTCCTCCGGCGCGCAGATGATGCGCTTTTTCCTGCGGAGATTTTCCAAAAGCAGTTCGGGTAAGCGGTGGAGCGCATGTGTACCGAACACAAGATTTACGAAAGGATAGCTTTTATACATCTTTTCGCGCACATGCTCCTGCTGCATCATACAGCCGCAAACTGCAATGATTAAATCGGGATTTGTCTTTTTATAAACTTTTATTGCACCGAGGTTGCCAAAGACCCTATCTTCTGCATGCTCACGCACGGCGCAGGTGTTGTAGAGAATGAAATCCGCCTCGCTGACTTCCTCGGTTAAAGTATACCCCATCTCTAAAAGCATACCCTTAATGTGCTCACTGTCGGCAACGTTTTCTTGACAGCCGTAGGTGTGCACAAAGGCTTTGTAGCGTTTTTCGGGGTTACGTTTTTCTAAAATTTTGCGAACCTCTAAGGCACAGCCTGCCTGTTTCAGAAGTTCTTCTCTTGAAATATTGCGTTCTCTTGCCAATGCTTTTCTCCTAAAAATTATTCCTGAACGGTATAGATAGAAAGCAGCCAAGAAAGGATGTCCTTATAAACAACCTCTCGGTCCGCTTCGAGTAAGATTTCATGACGGTCGCCCGGATAGAGAATCACGGTCGGGTCAATGCCTGCAAGCGCCAGATTATCTGCTACACACAAGGGACCTCTGCCGCTGACGCCAACGGGGTCCTTTGCACCGGAAATAATCATCACGGGCAAATCCTTCGGAACCTTTTCCGCCCAATCTCTTGCGCCACATTCTACCGCCAAAGCAAAAATATCACGGTAGCCGCCGAGCTTCATCGGGAAGCCGCAGAACGGGTCTTCCTCGTATTCACTGCGGTTTTCGGCATTCTTGCTAAGCCATGCGAGCATGTCCTTTTGTGCATCCTTATCTTTATCCTCGAGCATGAGGTTGCAGGCGGCATTGAAAAGTTTCGGAATATATTTGGTGTCTGTATTCGCACCCATTTTGTCGCAAACTGCATTAAAGACGGGCAGGAAAATATCGGCGGTTGCCGGAACTTCGCCCGTGCCACAGTAGATAACGCCCGAAAGCTCGTAACCGAAGTGTGTGGTATAAACTCTGGCGCAAAGAGAACCCATGGAATGACCGAATAAGAAATACGGTAAATCGGGGTATTTGCGCTTCATAATCTGTGTTAAAATATGCATATCGTCGACCAGTCTTTTGTCGCCGTCCTTTTCTGCGAAAAAGCCGAGGTCGGCAATGGAAGTGGCGGACTTGCCGTGACCCAAATGGTCATTGCCGCAAACGATGAAGCCGTTGCCAGCTAAAAACTCTGCAAATTCCTCATAACGGTCGATATGTTCTGCCATGCCGTGTGCAATTTGGAACACGCCGATGGGGGTTAAATCCGTCTCTTTCCAAATCATGGTTCTGATTTTGTTTTGCCCTGTGGAAGAGTTAAAATAAGCTTCTGTTTTTTCGATTGCCATTCTTTTGCCTCCCGTTTCTCAAAACTATGCCATTTTATATTCTAATAAATATGTATTATACTATATTTCGAAAGATTTGTCACTGATTTTTACAGAAATCCTCTTTATTTTTTCAAATTGTAAATCCGTGTTCATTGTAGCTAAAAACTAACTGAGTAAAGTGCTGAAATACAGCTTTTTTACACTGGAAATCAGGCTTTCAAGTGTGGTAAAATAAAAGTACCAAACATGATGGAGGTATGTAACATGACTTATGAACAGGTCGTAGCTAAGGTTAAAGCAAAATACAAAAACGTTGACGCTTCTAAAATCGACGGCACCCTCGCCATTCAGGTAAATCTTTTGGGCAAAAATACAGAAGGTATTTTCTATATTGAAGCGAAAGACGGTAAGGTAAATGTTGAGCCTTATGACTACCATGACAACAAGGCTGTCGTTACCGTGAACCCGACCAATCTCATGAAGATTTTGGACGGCAAACTCGACCCCGTTGTCGCTTATTCCGGCGGCAAGGTAGCCATTAACGGTGACCCCACTGCTGTTTTAACTTTGATTTCCCTTGTGAAATAATTCTCTTTGGAATAAAAAAGCCGCACTTTTCAAAAAGTGCGGCTTTTTATTTGGTTTTTTTAGGGTTGAATTTCTAAACCGAAATAGGCAAGGGCATTGTTATAAGAAATATCCTCCACCATTTTCGAGAGGGTTTCGACGTCATAAGGGTATTTCCCCTCTTCGACGAATTCGCCCAAAAGTTCACAAAGGATTCTTCTAAAATACTCGTGGCGCGGATAGGAAAGGAAACTTCTGGAATCCGTAACCATACCGATGAAGCAACCGAGAGAACCGAGGTTGGCAAGGGCTTTCATCTGCGCGCGCATGCCGTCATAGTTATCATTGAACCACCAAGCGGAGCCAAACTGGATTTTGCTTGCCGCTTCGCCGCTTTGGAAGTTGCCGAGCATAGAACCGATAACGTAATTATCCTTGGGATTGAGGGCAAAGAGCACGGTTTTCGGCAGGGAATTCTTTTCCTCTAAGGCATTTAAATAACGAGAAAGCCCTTCGGCAATATTGCGGTCTCCGATAGAGTCAAAGCCGGCATCCGCACCGAGGCGTGCAAACATGCGGCTGTTATTGTTGCGCATAGGACCGATGTGCAGTTCCATAACCATATTACGCTTGGCGTAGGCTTCGCCCAAAAAGAGAAGCATGGCGGTGATATATTCTTCGATTTCCTCCAAAGAAATATAAGCGCCAGAAAGTCCCTTTTTGAAGATTTTTTCGATTTTTTCCTGCGGAGCTACGCGGTACGGCACATATAAAACCGACTGGTCGCAGGCACAAGCGCCGTGCTTGCAGAAGTAATCGAGACGCTCTAAAAGAGCGGTCTTGAGGTCGGCAAAGGTATGAATTTCCCGACGCACCGCCTTTTCCATGGCGGCAACCCACGGGATAAAAGTACTGCTTTCGATATGAATCGCCTTGTCAGCACGGAATGCGGGCAAAACCTTGCAGGAAAAATCGGCTTCTTTTGCCAAAAGCTCATGATATGTCAAATCGTCAGCAGGGTCATCGGTGGTGCACACGCAGGTGACGTTGGACTTTTGAATGAGCGCCTGCGGACGAAAATCGCCGGTGCGAATCTGCTCGTTACAGCGTTTGTAAATCTCCTCCGCCGTTTTTTCAGAAAGCGGCGTTTCGATGTTAAAATAACGCTGTAATTCTAAATGTGTCCAAGTGTATAAGGGGTTGCCGATGCATTTCGGCAAGGATTTTGCATAAGCCATGAATTTGTCGTGGCTGGATTTTTTGCCCGTGATAAACATTTCCCCCACGCCGCAGGAGCGCATCATGCGCCACTTGTAGTGGTCAGAGGAAAGCCAAAGCTCGGTAATATCCTTCGGGCGTTTATTCTCGTAAATCTCTTTGGCGGAAAGATGACAATGCCAGTCAAAAATCGGTGTTTTTTCCGCCCCTTTTCTGTAAATTTCTTTTGCAGTTTTCGTGGTAAGTAAGAAATCTCTATCCATAAATCTTCTCATAGCCATAGCCGAACGCCTCCAAACGAAAATGATTCCTTACATAGTGTACCACAAAATCCACCCGTTGTAACCTCTCGTTTGGACATTTTAGAAAAATATTGCCTTTTTCTCTCCTTTCTGATATTTTACCTTGCGAAAGCACCCGATGTGTGCTAGAATAGTACGGTAATTTTATAAGAAGGTGAAAAAACATGTCAGGACACTCCAAATGGAGCACGATTAAGCGTAAAAAAGAGAAAATCGATAACGCTCGTGCAAAGGTCTTTACAAAAATCGGCAGAGAAATCGCAGTAGCAGTTAAGGAAGGCGGCCCTGACCCGGCAGCTAACACCAAATTAAAGGACATTATTGCCAAAGCAAAGGCAAACAACGTGCCCAACGATAACATTGACAGAATTATTAAAAAGGCAGCCGGCGAAGGCAATGGCGACAACTACGAAGACATCGTTTATGAAGGCTACGGTCCCTCCGGTATTGCTGTTATTATTGAAGCTTTAACCGACAACCGCAACCGTACCGCAGCTGACGTTCGTCACGCATTTGATAAATTCGGCGGTAACATGGGTACTTCCGGCTGTGTTTCCTTTATGTTCTCCCGTCAGGGCGTTATCATTTTGGAAAAGGAAGATATTGACGAAGAGCAGCTCATGGAAGATGCACTCGAAGCAGGTGCAGTAGACTTCATCACAGACGATGATGTTTTTGAAATCCGCACCGAGCCGAACGATATGGGTCTTGTTCGCGATGATTTAGACAAGAAGGGCTACAAATTCCTTTCCGCAGAAGTGGAATACATCCCCTCTACCTACACCAAGCTTACAGATCCCGACGATATTCAGAATATGGGCAGAATGCTTGAAATGTTCGACGAAAGCGACGACATTCAGGAAGTCTACCACAACTGGGAAAACGAAGACGATTACGAATAAGCTTCGTTTCATAGGGTAAAAGCAAAAGCAGTCTGTCACCGATTTCGGCGCAGGCTGCTTTTTTTGAGAGGAGATTTAAATTGTTTAGAAAATTAGAAGAAAAAGACGCAAAAGTCTATTTAGAAATGGTAGATGAATTCTATCACAGCGACGCGGTTTTAGCACCCGTACCGAAGAAATACATGGAAGATACCTTTCAGGAATTGATGCATTCGGACACCTATCTTGAATGCTACCTGTTAGAGCATGAAGGCGAAGCAGCTGGCTATGCGCTGCTTTCTAAGAGCTTTTCCCCCGAAGCCGGCGGCATTGTCTACTGGGTCGAGGAAATCTATGTGCGTGAAGCCTTCCGCTCTCACGGTATCGGTTCGGATTTCTTAAAGAAATTCGCAAAGAATCCGCCCGAAGGCACCAAGCGCATTCGCTTAGAGGTAGAGCCCGAAAACGAAAGAGCCGTTGCCCTCTATAAACGTATCGGCTTCACCCCCCTCCCCTATGACCAAATGGTTTTGGATTATTAAAGTTTAAATACATATAAAAAGAACCGATGCTTTTTGCATCGGTTCTTTTAGTTTACGTTCAATCTAATTTAACTAAGGTATTGCCTCGCTTACCAACCGAACGGAATACAACAGCTAAGGTTTGCCATACGCCTAAAACAGCAAAGAACAATCCGAGGAGCGTGTCCTCTAATACATTGAGTAAAAGCTCAGAATCCGCACCTATAGCATAGAAGAAGGTTAAAAACGCATCAAATATCGTTAAGCCCTCTGAAGCAAATTCCGGTGTTGCACACCAAGAGCTATAAATCGCATAGGTTAATGCAGAAGTCTCGCCAAGCAACACACCGAAAATCACAGCAATAATTAAAACAATTCCTTTTGCTACATTTTCTCTTCCCTTCAAAAGTTCATAACCCTTTTGTGCTAAGAAGCCAATTAAAAGGCCTAAAACCGCCATGAACCAACCATTGTAATAAGCGATTGCCCACGGTATTGCACCTATCGCCGCGCCCAATAATGCACCAATCAAACCTGTAAAGATATTGCCGCTCTTTTTTCTTTCTTCATGTGTATGTAAGAGCATTTCACTGTCTCGTCTGTAACAACCCTCGTGCAAATAATACACACTGTTATTACACATGGCAGTCACGCCCTGCCCTTCTGGAATTTCCATACCACATGCACTGCAATGCGTCATACCGTTTGCACCGACAACCTGTAGTTGCTCTGTTAAAGCATCCATAAGCATAAACAATTTTTTAACCGAACCCGTAAAAATCGCCTCAACAGAATTGCTATGTACTTCTATAGATGCAACTGCATATTTTTTGCAAAACTGCTTGCTTCCCACCACAGCTCGAAATTGATTTTCTGCTTCTGGCGATAAAAACCGCATAGCAATCGACAGCAAAGAATTTTCAACGTAAGTAAGATACCCTTTATAAGGTCCATAAGCCGCATTTTTTTGAATTTTCCAATGATTCTCCTCTGCAAAATGTTTAAGCTTTACATTTAACATATTTTATTCCCCCTATTTTTACGTTTTAACGCATTTTATTTTAAAACTTCTAAAACCGCTTTCGCAATTACGCTGTGGCCGAGCTCTGTCGGGTGCACGCCGTCATGTGCTAAAAGATAAGGCTCTGTGGATTCCTGTGCCTTATAGAATTCCTCTTGAATGTCCAAAAGTTCGTCGGTATTGCCCTCTGCATAAGATTTTAAATCTGCACGGAACACATCGAGTACCTTGTGGAACGGTTCTTTTTCGGGAACGGTGTCGATAAGGAACGGCAAGAGTGTAATGAGCTTCGTTTCGGGAAGTTCTGTTTTAATACGTCTGAAAATCTCCTTCATATGCGGCTCAAACGGACGCATAAGCGGCGGATACTGCTCGGGCACATAGTTTTCCCAAGCATCGTTTACGCCGATGAGCATGACAATGACATCGGGCTTTAAGGAAATGCAATCTGCCGTGAGTCTATCGTAAACATGATAGCTTCTGTTGCTCGCAATGCCCCTATAAAAGAACTTTAAATTCTTGTGTTCTTTTTGAAGTGCTTTAGAAACTTGCAGGGCGTAGTTATTTTTGCCGCCCAGCTTTCGATTTTGCTTGCGATTGAATTTTACATCAGTAATACTGTCCCCCAGAAATAAAATTCGGTCGCCGTCTTTAATCTGTACCATAAAATCTTCCTTCCCTTTTCTATAACACAAATACCGCTCACACGGAATTTGTTGTTTTTTTATGTCTTTGCCGCACCAAAAAGGCGATGCCGTAAATCAAAAGTACCGAAGCTATCGCCACCGAGGCGCCGGCGGTATCCTTGAGAATATCCTCCACCTGTGGTCCGCGGTCATTTAAAAATTGCAGGCTTTCGTCAACAACCGCGATTACGACGGTTGTTGAAAAGAGCAAATATACACTTTTAAAGTTTGGTTTTTCATGCACCGTCAAAAGCAGTGCCATTTCCAGCCCCAAAACAAAAAATTCAATGACGTGCGCCGCATCGCGGATATATTTAATAAAATAATTCACCTTGGGGTGGCTTGTCGGCTTTCCGGCAGGTCTTACAGAATTTGAAGCTTCCGGCTCGACAATGTGCTGTACAGCATTTGCCGCCGCCTTGCTGGCATTCTGCGATTTTTCCACGTTCATCAAGGAATTTCCGAAGATAAAACCGACGGTGAGGAGAATGAAAACCACCAGCACACGCTCGGTCCAAATCCGTTTTTTCATAAGATTACACTTCCAAATCATAGGTGTCGGGGCGTTCGGGATTGTAGCATTCATTATACCAAATCAGCGTAACCAAATCCTCGTCGCCTATATTTTCAATTTGGTGGACATAGCCCGACGGCACATCCAAAACCTCCGGCTTTTCCGCCGAAACGAAATACTCATAAACTTCTTCGGTATCTACAAGGCGAAAGCGCACGACGCCCTTACCACCGACCACGAGTAATTTTTGATTTTTGCTGTGATGCCAGTGATTGCCTTTGATTTTACCGGGCTTTAAAATATTAACGGAAAACTGCCCGCTCTGCGCCGTTTTTAAGAAGTTCGCCGAAATCCCCTTTTCATCCGTCATCGTTTCCAAGGGATAGGCAAAGCTGTCGGTCGGCAGATAAGAAAGATAAGTAGAATAGAGCTTTTTAGAGAAGCTACCGTCCGTCATATCGGGCATTTGCGCCGTGCGACGATTTTCCTGAAAGGAATAGAGTAAATCCGCAATCTCGCCCAAGGTGACCTCATGCACCACGGGCACAATGCAATAGCCGTCTTTCTTAAACGCCTGCCCATATAAAAGCGCCAAAAGCGTTTCGACAACATCGTCGATATAGGCAAGGGTCATACGGTGGGAACGGTCATTGACCGTAATGGGCAGACCGTGCGCGATATTGTAGCTAAATGTCGCCACAACGCTGTTATAGTTGGGTTTACTCCACTTACCGAAAAGGTTTGGAAAATGGAAAACATAAACCTTTGCGCCGGTTTCACGCTCATATCTAAAGAACAAATCCTCGCCGGCTTTTTTGCTCTGCGCATAGGAATCCATGGTTTCCAGCTCGGTTTTGAGAGAAGAAGCGAGCATCACGGGACAGGTGTTGTGATGCTTTTTGAGAGTTTCCAAAAGCACAGCGGAAAAGCCGTAGTTGCTCTCCATAAAGCCGCTTTCATTCTCGGGACGGTTGACGCCGGCTAAGTGAAAAACGAAATCACAATCTGTGCAGTAGGCCTCTAAGCTTTCGGGTGGAGAATCTAAATCGTAGGTGTAAATTTCAAGATCTTCCGAAAGTGAGCTGGTTTTATCTTTGCCATCTCGAATATTTTGGAGCGCAATGACCAAATTTTGACCAACAAAGCCTTTCGCACCGGTGACTAAGATTTTCATAAAACTCCCTCCGTCCGCAATCTGATAGATATGTATTATTCTACACCAAGTTTCCGCTTTTGTAAACCAAAAAGGGCGAGCGAAAAAGCTTCGCTCGCCCCGCTTCATTATGCCGGTTTCTTCAGCTGTTTTACAACCTGATTCCCGTAAACCGCCGCGCCGGTAACCAACACGCCCTGAATCGCGCCCTCGACAGTAAAGCCGAGCAGTGCCATTGTACCGAGCATGCCGAAAACCAAAAGAATCAGCGGAATATATTTATCGGGCAGCTTCGGAAAGCCCTTTAAAATCATACCGATAATATTGAGCACTGGAACGAGTACCAGTGCATTATCCAGAATATACTGCACTTGTCTTTTCCCCCTTTACTTTAAGAAAACTAAAATTGCCGTGCCGATGCCTGTACCTAAAGCGGTCAAAATCGCAAACAGAAACTTATCCCACATTTTAGAGGGACGATCCTGCACGGACTTAATGCTTTCTTTTAATTCTCCGAGTGTGAGGAGCACGCTGTCAAGCTTGGTATTCAGCTCTGCACTCGTCACTGCGAAGCCGTTCATCTTCGCATACAAGGTCTTTACGTCCTCCTCCAGTTTACAAATTCTATGCTCTTGCAAATCCTGTTGAGGCATTCCCTCACCCCAAATCCTCTACGTTCACATAGCCGGTCACATTCTGCCCCACGGGTGCTTTGCCTACTCGGGAAGTAGAATTTGTAACACGGTAGCGACCGCTGAAATCCTTGCCGTCATAGAGATAATAAGTGCCGGTTTTTCTTGCCGCTACTTTGGATGTGGTTGCCGTTGCATAAAGCGGCGCATTCTGAAGCTCCACCTTTTGTCCTGCCGAAAAATCGGGCTTCGGTGGCGTTTCTTTGAAGCCGTTGAGCCCCTTTTCTTTCATAATGGACGGATAAGGCTTATAGGCATTATCCAAATCCACTCTGCCAGAAACACCACCCACTTCGCCGTCGGAGGTATACTGCCACATTCCGTAAGCTTTCGGGAAGTCAGTTTCTTCCACCCAGTGCGCAAGCCAAATGTCATACTTCTGGAAGATTTCTTCCGTGAAATAATTTAAAAGCCAAGACTTGTTGGCATAAATCGAAACATAGTAGCCTGCTTCTTCCAAGGTGTCGCAGAAAGCCTTCGCAATCTCGGAAACTTTGGCTTTGCCGAGAAGTGCCACACTGCGCTCTTCCATATCGAAAGCCACGGGAAATTCAAACTGCTTTCCCTCGATGATAGAAAGGCAGAATTTTGCTTCCTCCCTTGCCTCTTCGGGGGTTTTCGCGTAGCTGTAATGATAAGCGCCGACCATAAGTCCGGCATCTTTAGCACCTTTATAATTTGGCTTAAAGAATTTATCTTCCTGCCCTTTAAACCTGCCGAAGCCGGTGCGGAGCATCACAAACTCCACGCCGCTCTGTTTCACTTTATTAAAATCAATGTTTCCTTGCCATTTGGAAACATCGATACCGCTGTATAACTTTTTCATCTTCTTTTTCTCCTTTACATGTTCTCCCCGTTCATTCTATTCTCGAGCTCCGCAATTCTTGACTCGAGTTCGCTCGTTTTTTCGGAAATATCCGCTGCATATTCAATTTCTGCCTCTACAAAATGCGGGCTGACATTAATATCTTCAATATTCTGCAGCAACTGCACGGTCTGCGGCGGTGCAATAATTTCTTCGTGCGGGCTGGTAGGGTAAACCACCTCCAACGGCTGTATCTTAGAAAGCTCCTGAACCATAGCTTTGACTTCGGCGGCTGTTTTTTTAGAATGAAGCATAACATAAGGTGCTTTTGTGCCTATGCAAATACCTTCAATCGGTTCTCCGTTTTCGACAGCTCTAATTAAATCCTCATCATGACGAAGCCAAGTCGGCACAACCGTAAGCATATTGCAATAGCCGATTTGGGGTACAACACGTTTACGAGGCGAATTTTTCGGGAAACGAATCATATAGCCGTAAATCGTTTGATTTCCGTCGGTTACTGTGAAAAACGGTTGATCCGGAATCATTTCCGGAGTGATAACCACGGTGGCTGTATTCTTTACCATTTTACCGCTCAGGAAATCGAAGCTGTCCTTATACATTTCATTTAAATAATAAAGAGACATCGGAAACGCCTGACGCAAAACAAAGCTTTGGTCTTTTTCGGTTAAAGTTAAGCCGTCCCAAACCGTAGTCAGTGCCTCTTTGAACTCCTCTTCTGTCAGCATGCGCGACAAAGACAAGTTGCAAGGGTCGTCGCTATCTATAGAAAAACAACTTTCCGGTGCAATATCCAACCACCCATTTTCCTCGTGACTGCTTACTTTGAAGCGGTAGTTTTTATATTCTAAAAAGGTGGTTACACTGCCTGCCTTCTGCTGTAAAGTTGTAACTCTATAGGTCTCCTCCGGCAGACGGCCTAAGTTTAAATCCGCACCGCCTCCGTTGGGTCTTAAAAGAACATGCGCCTCCGGAATCAGGATTGCATCCAAATAATTCTTACCCAGCACGATTTTGGCAAGCGTCACAGGATGATCCGGCACAGCAGGCGAAATCAAAAGGGAGCGAATACTCGAAACCGGCGTAATCTTCGGCAGCAAAAACTGTCCCGTACCTGTGTTTTTAACATACAGCGGCAAGCCAAAATGCTCTTTATTCACAAGGTCGGCAATTTCCTGTTTATCAGTGGGAAGCAAGGTGTAGGTTTTGCCCATAGGGCCCTGCTCACCCTTTTCGCCTTTAAAAGTCCCCTTTTGAATGGCTTCTAAAAGCTGATTTACCGAAAACGCATAATTTTCGCAAAGCGTTTTGTCGGCATTTTCGAGGTTACAAAAATACAGCCGCACAGTTTGGCTTTTGATGAGCTGCTTGGTTTTACCGGCGACATCGAAAGCTACAATATTCAAAACCGCCAGAGCCGTCATTTGACTGGTTACCTCCTGCGGGATGCTAAAAATAATTTTATGCGTTTCGTTCGGCAGAAGATACGCGGTGCGCAAGATCCCGTGTACGGTGACAAATTCGAGATAATATTTATATTCGGGCAGGCAGTATTCCGGGCTCAGGCAAAAGCTGAGTGCCGTTGCATTGTGCTCAAACATCGTACCGCCTGCGGCTTCTACGGTCTCGTCGGGGCTGCCGGGCTTTACTTCTAACTCAATGATTTTTTCGTTCATAAATTTCCTCCGTATTGTTTCAAAACATCCAAAAAGAGCTTTTGCGGCTCGAGCAGATTAAAATCCAGCAAAAACGGATATTTAAGATAGGCTCGGAGCTTTTCTTTGGTTGCTTTGGAAAGCGTTTGCACACGACTTCTCGAAAGACTGCAATTTCTCGCCGTTTCCAAAACATTTTCACCGTTCACAAATACATGTGACGCAATCATGCGCTCCTCGTCATTTAACTCTGTTTCCACAACCAGACGCACGAGATTGCGCAGGACATCGTGTTTTCGCTGTACAGCAAACTGCCCGACCGTACCGCGTGCCACATCCTCCCCCGAAAGCGGCTCGAAGCGTTCGGAGAGATAATAATATTCGTCTTCGGTTAAAAAAATCGGCGTGCTTTGGTTTTCCACAAATCAAAATCCCCTTTCCGGTCCTAAAATAAAACAACACCCATCTGCCCTGTGGCAAATGCGTGTCGCTTTGTGAACATTTGTTCGCTTTGTATCTTGTATTATAAGAATTTTTTTGAATTTGTCAAGGGGATTTTCCTATAGAACGAAAAAAAGCCGCCTTTCCCCTTGTAAGAGGAAAGGCGGCATAAATTTTAAGCGGTTACTTCGCGGAAGATATAGCGGTCGTTTTCAACGTCGCACAGATAGGATTTCCCTTTCTGCACTTCGCCTTTCAGCATCGCTTCGGATAAGGTATCCTCAATTTTGGACTGAATCGCACGTTTTAAAGGTCTTGCGCCGTAGACTTCATCGAAGCCTGCATCCGCAATCTTTTCAATGGCTTCCTTGGTGAAATCGAGGTCGATTTCCATGCCGGAAAGTCTGTCGCGAAGCCCCTTTAAAAGATGCTCGGCGATTTCTTCAATTTGCGGCTTGGTCAGACGCTTAAAGACAATAATATCATCTACACGGTTTAAAAATTCCGGGCGGAAGGCGTTTTTAAGTTCGCCCATGACCGCTTCTTTGATTTTTTCATCATTCTGTTCGCGCTCGTCGGCGTTATCGGTAAAGCCGAACGCGGCTTGCTTGGCTGTAATGAGTTTTGCACCGATGTTGGAGGTCATGATGATAATGCAGTTCTTGAAATCAACACGGCGGCCCTGGGAGTCGGTCAAAATACCGTCATCCAAAATCTGCAAAAGCATATTAAAGACATCCGGATGCGCTTTTTCAATTTCATCAAAGAGAATGACGGAATAGGGCTTTCTTCTCACCTTTTCGGTCAGCTGACCGCCCTCTTCAAAGCCGACATAGCCGGGAGGTGAACCGACGAGACGGGACACCGTATGCTTTTCCATGTATTCGGACATATCGAGACGAATCATGGCGTTTTCATCGCCGAACATGGCGGCGGCAAGTGCCTTACAAAGCTCGGTTTTGCCAACACCGGTGGGGCCCAAGAAGATAAAGGAGCCAATCGGCTTCTTGGGGTCTTTTAAGCCCACTCTGCCGCGGCGAATCGCACGGGAAACTGCCTTGACGGCTTCTTCTTGACCGATAATTCGTCTGTGCAGTTCCTCTTCCATATGGAGCAGGCGTTCACTTTCCTCGGTGGTGAGCTGAGCAAGCGGGATACCCGTCCAGGAGGAAACAATCTGGGCAATTTCGGTTTCGGTAACCTCATCCTTTTTATGGTCATGGTTTTTAAGCCATTCATTTTTAGCTTCTTCAAGTTCCTTTTCGAGAGCTTTTTCCTTATCACGCAGCTCTGCGGCGCGCTCGAAGTCCTGCGCCTGTACGGCTGCCTGCTTTTCGGCACAGGTTTCCTTTTTCTTCTCTTCGAGGTCTTTGACAGCAGGCGGTGCAGTGAAGTTTTGCAGTCTGACTCTCGATGCCGCTTCGTCTACAAGGTCAATCGCCTTGTCGGGCAAATAGCGGTCACCGATATAACGGGCGGAAAGCTTGACTGCCGCTTCAATGGCTTCATCGGAGATTTTTACCTTATGGTGCGCTTCGTATTTGTCACGAAGGCCCTTTAAAATCTCCACGGCTTCCTCTTCGCTCGGTTCACCGACGGTAATCGGCTGGAATCGGCGTTCAAGTGCCGCATCCTTTTCGATATATTTTCTGTATTCCTCAATGGTGGTTGCACCGATGACCTGTAATTCACCGCGCGCCAAGGAGGGCTTCAAGATATTTGCCGCATCGACAGCACCCTCAGCAGAGCCTGCGCCTACCAAAGTATGCACTTCGTCGATGAACAGGAGAATATTATCTGCCGCCTTGACTTCGTCAATCACCTTTTTAATGCGTTCCTCGAAGTCACCTCTGTATTTCGTGCCGGCGACCATGCCGGTTAAATCAAGAGAAAAGAGACGTTTATCTTTTAAAAGCTCCGGCACCTCGCCCGATACGATTTTGAGTGCCAAGCCCTCGGCGATTGCGGTTTTACCGACGCCGGGTTCACCGATTAAGCAGGGATTATTTTTGGTACGGCGGCTGAGGATTTGAATGACTCTTTCGATTTCCTCGCTTCTGCCAATCACGGGGTCGATTTTGCCTTTTCTAGCCATTTCGGTTAAATCTCTGCCGAATTCGGAAAGAACAGAGTCCCCATTTGCACCGTCGCCTTTATTTTCATCGCCTTCCTTTTGCATACCATTAAGACGTTTGGAAACGTCGTTGACCAGTTCATTTAAGGAAATGCCTGCCTGCATGAGAATCTGCGCGGCATAGCAAGACGGCTCACGAGCGATAGCTAAGAGCACGTGTTCTGTGCCTGCCAGCGCACTACCCATGGTTCTGGCAAAGGCAAGCGCGGTTTCCATGATATTTTTACTTCTGGGCGTGAAATCCTGCGGCATAAGCTCTGTAGGCATACCCACGCCGACTGTACTGCGGATATATTGTTCTGTGCGGTCGAAGCTGAGCTTTTTTGCGGTTAAAATCCCGCCTGCCACCGTAGAGGGGTCAGAGAGCAGGCCCAAAAGCAAATGCTCACTGCCGATATAGGTGTGCCCAAGCTTTTCTGCGGCTTCGACGGCTTTATTTAACGATTTATTGGCTTGTTCCGTAAAACCCGTAAACTTAAACATATGGCATCTGTCCTTTCTATATAATCTGTTGTTTCTGTTTTACGTTAAATGGTTTCTCTTACAATGCGCGCACGCTCAATGTCGCGCTCACGCGGCGCTAAGTTTTTGCCCACCTTGGCACTGATTCCGGCAGGCTGTAAGGTGACCATGAGTTCGCTCATGTGTTTGGGGTCTACATCCAAAAGTCCACTGACCGCACCCATACGTACCTTAGAAATCAAATGCATAAATTCCTTTGTGCTGAGGATTCTTGCCGATTTCAAAATGCCGTAGGCTCTGTAGATGTCGTCCTGACATTCTATGGATTTAATGAGCTCCTGTCTTGCCGCACGCTCCTGCGCCGCAAGCTGGAGAACAATGGTTTTTAAGTTTTCAATAGCCGCTTCTTCGGAGATACCGAGGGTAACCTGGTTGCTGAGCTGATACAAATCGCCCATCGGTGCTGTGCCCTCGCCATAAGCACCACGCAGGGTTAAACCGAGCTTTGATACCGTCACGGCTAAGGTGCCGATACTGTGGGTGGCGGTGAGTGCCGGCAAATGAAGCATAACCGAAGCGCGCATGCCTGTGCCGATATTGGTCGGGCACTGGGTCAAATAACCGAGACGCTCGTCAAAGGCAAAGCGCAGGGTTTCGTTTAACGCATCGTCAAGCTTATTCGCCTTATCGTAACTTTCGGAAAGTGCCAAGCCGGAGGTCATGACCTGCAAGCGGATGTGGTCCTCTTCGCAAAGCATAATGCTGACATCCTCATCCTCGGAAAGAAGAAGTGCTCTGCCGTCGGTATCGGAAGCGAATTCCGGGCTAATCATGTGACGCTCGGCAAGGGAGACAATTTCGGGCTGTGTGAGGGTTTTCATTTCAATGTAACGAAGGCCTGCCGCTTCCGGCACTGCCTTGTGAATCATTTCATTGATTTGTACGCGGCTTTTTGTGTCGAGACGGGACGGGAACGGATAATCCTCTAAGTTTCTAGCCAGTCGGATTCTTGTGCTAACGACAACATCACTTTGTTCGCCTTCGCCTAAATACCATTTCTTCATCTTATTTACCCTCGCTTTCTAATTCTTTAATTTCATCGCGAAGCTTTGCCGCGGTTTCATAATCCTGAATCGCTACAGCGTCATCGAGCTGTTTTTGAAGCTCTGCCTTCTTGTCAATCTTCTTCTGCACGGGAGAGCCGTTGGCGATTTTGCCCTCGTGTCTGGTTCTGCCGTGGATGCGTTCGAGGGAAGGCATCAGCTTATCATAAAAGGTGCGGTAGCAGTTGGCACAGCCGAGCTTGCCGCTCTTGACAATATCATTAAAGGAGCTGCCGCATTTTTCACAGCGCAAAATGTTGCTGCTTAAATGACCGATTGCGGTCGGCTCGAAGAAGGAGCTGAGCATATCGGAAAAGCCTAAATCGAAATCGGAAAAGACATCGCCGAAGCCAAGGCTTTTCGCACAATCGGCGCAAAGATGAAATTCAGCGGTCTCGCCGTTGACAATTCTTTTCACATGGGTGGTTGCTTCCTGTTTTCTGCAATTTTGACATAACATAATGATTCTCTCCTTTACTGCATAGTGGTAAGTAACATTTGTTTAAAAATCGAGGCGCGCACTTTGTTGCGCATATTCTGCGGAATATCCCTGTAGGCGTTATCCAAAACCGCCGCTGCCATGAGCTTTGCCTCGTTTTCTTCTAAAAGCCCACGCACATAAAGATTATGGATATTGGCTCGGCAGGTTTTTTCATCTGCCTCATCGCCCAGAGAATTGATTAGATGCATTTTCAGCATATCGCCGCTGTTGTATGCCGCGCGGGTGATTTTAATGTATCCTCCGCCGCCGCGTCGACTTTCGACGATATAGCCCTGTTCGGGTGTGAAACGCGAAGATAAAACGTAGTTAATCTGGCTCGGCACACAGCCGATTTGTTCTGCCAAATCGTTTCGTTTGATTTCCGCCTCACCGTTTTCGGAAAGCATATCTAATATCATATCCGCAATGACTGCACTTAGATTCATTTTCCGTTTCACCTCATCTCTGTATTCCAAATGTCAAAGCCTTGTTTGACTTTGACTATCTTTGACCTTGTGACTCTTATTATACGGTTTTCTTTCAAAAAGTCAAAGGTCAAAAAAGGTCAAAAAGGTATATTCCCGCTTCTTTTTAAGATTCTGAAATAGATTTTCCTCTTAATTTCTCTCGTTTTCTTTTATTTTCATAGTATTTGCTAATTTTTCGATATTTGGCAAGCCAAAATACAATTTAAAAAGGAAAAGAATGGTCAAAGAAAGGTCAAACTTTCAAAAGCTTTTGACTAAAGAATAGAATATGTCCGTTTTTAAAAATTTATACGCCCCTTCTAAAATTTAAAAATAATCGGAACCAAAAACCGAAAGGCACATAGGATGTAATGAAAGCGTCAAAACCAAAGGCGCTGAAATTTATGAAAGGAGAAGCATATTATGAATTTTTGTAACTGCTTCGGAAAAAATAATGACCTCTTACTCGTACTCATCCTTTTGTGCCTGTTTTGCGGTGGCTGCAACGGTAACGGCTACGGCTACGGCTATGATCACGGCTGCTACGACCATGACAACAACCACGGTTGCTCCGGCTGCTTTGGCTGCTAATTGCTAAACAAAAAATCCGCAACCTAAAAAGGTTGCGGATTTTTCTTAGAGTCATTGAATACTATAATCTCTAATTTAAGAATCAAAACGAATTAGAAAATAGCGGTCAAAATAAGAACTACACCCAATACACAAAGAGCAATACCGCCAATTAAGGTCATCATTGCCTTCTTTTTATGGGTATTTACAAGATCTTCTTCAGATTTTGTAGAAACAATAAAGGGTTTTTTGCTATCCTGCGGTTTTCCAATATAAATCTTGTCGCCCTCACGAAAAGCTTCGCCCAAGATATACAATTTCTGTCCAAGCTCTATCGTCTTTTCGGTCATCTTAAAGCCCAGAGTTTCACTACCAAAGGCAGTATTGCGATAGGAGGACATAAACCCATTGTAGCGGCTCATGTTGTTTTTCGGCTCAAATTTATCAAATGTTTTTGGAATATCCAAATCACATCCAGAGGCCATTAGTTCCACAACGACGCTTTTTTCAGACGAGGCATCTGTAACTTCTATCGTTTGCGATGAAACAGCGTCGGAAATTTTGTTTTCACGTTTGGATGTTCTGGTACGCATACAGCCATCCTTATCCTTATACTGTTCAGAAATCTCACTAACTTGTGATAATGTTGAAGTATAAAAGGCAACATCACGTTGTGAATAGGGAGTTTGTACTGCGCAATTAGAAACAACATCTGCTTTGAGCTCTACATATTCACGATAGTTTTCACCCATAGACATATCATCCATAGTGGTAAACATTTTCTGTACTTCGTCAATCGTTTTGGTTTGTAAAAACTGCACTTCTGTAACGGTATCAGAAATTTTATTTCTTTGATAAAAAATTAAAAATAAACCAGCAGCAATTAAAGCTACAGAAATAAAATAATTCATATTCTCACCCTGTTCTCTTTTACAGACCCATTTCTTCTCGAAGTTTCTGCATTTCGCTATCTATGGCAGCATCTTTATCCATTTGGGCGAAAGGATCTTCCTCAGATGATTCTATGCCAGACATATTGGAAAAGGCATCTGCTCTTGCTTCCTTTTCCTCAATTTTTCTTTCCATTTTATCCATTTTGGCAAAAGCACTTTTGCTGTCCATATCGCCAAGAGTTTTTGCCATGTTTTCTTTAGCATCAGCCATACGGCTTCTGGCTACAAGCATAGCTTGCTGGCTGCGTGCTTCTTCCAATTTCTGTTTGAGAAGGTCTGCCTGATTTTTGATTTCGTTAACCTGCGCCTGCATGGTATCGCGCATTTGTGTATACTGCTCCACCTGTTTGTCCTTAGCCACTTTATTGTCTAAAGCTTGACGGGCAAGGTCTTGCTTATCCGCAGCAAGACAAGTTTTTGCTTTTTCTTTCCAACTATCGGATTCAGCCTGCGCATCGTTCAGTTGCTTTGTAACTTGATTTAAGCTTGCTATAGCATTGCCCAAACTCTGTGTTACCTTTTTCAGCTGTTCTTCCATATCAATAATAGCTTGCTTGACTGTCTTTTCGGGATCCTCTGCACGGTCAATTAAGTCATTAACATTGGAGCGAACTAAATCTCCTAAGCGTTCAAAAATAGACATAAAAATCATCCTCCAGTTATTTTTTAAATAATGTTCTCAGTAGCATACCACTACCAGAGCCTACAAGAATAAGAATTAAAATATAATCAAACAAATCTGTGGTTACAAAATGAATATGTACGCTTAAAATAATCGTTACAAATATTAAAATTGCACCTATGGTCATAATGATTTTTGCAGGGATAGACTTTTTATCCACAAAATACCAAATCAAGCCGATAAAAAACGGTAAAACCACCGTACCGCTTGGCATTCGAAATGCACCAAAGCCCCAAGAATACCACTGCGTTTGCACCACCACTCGTTTGCTCAACAAAAAAAGACCGACGGCAAGTAAAACAAGGCCAACAAAGAAAATAAGCAATGGATTTTTGGTTTCACTTTCCACCTTACTCGTAGTTTCTTTTACCTCGGAAACTTTTTCTTTTTTACTTTTCATTTTTCCACCTCTTTGCAACGCTTTATCCATAAATTTTATGCGCTTTGGAAGTTGTTCAATAGCCAAACATTTCCATATGCGTTTTAAATTATTCAGATTGTATCATGACAAGAATACACTGTCAACAAAATATATTCCATCTATTCATTTTTAGACATTTTTTGATTATATGTATTTTATTTATTTTGGCAGAAAAAAAGAACCGCAGTTAAAAAACTGCGGTTCTTAAAATTTTTATTCAGCGGCTTCACTGCCGAGATTTAAGATGTGGATTGCACCAACCGGACAAGCTTCTTCGCACTTGCCACAGCCAACACACTTGGAATAATCCACATGTGCGGTGTTGTTTTCAACCTTGATAGCGTCATGCTCGCACACCTTGGTGCATTTCATGCAGCCGATACAACCAACCTTGCATTCCTTACGGGTGAAAGCACCCTTATTGTGGTTCTTACAAAGCACAGCCGCTTTGGTTTCATGAAGCGGTACAAGCTCAATAAGACCCTTGGGGCAAGTGGCCACGCACTTTTTGCAGGCACGGCAAAGAAGCGGATTGACTCTCGCTACGCCGTCGCAAATCTTGATAGCATCATAGGGGCAAGCTTCTACGCAGTCGCCGAAGCCGAGACAGCCGTAAACACATTCCTTCGGGCCGCCGAACAGCTGGGCTGCCATAGCGCAGCTCTGCACGCCTTGATACTTTAATTTCAGCATAGTGTTTTCTGCTGTACCGTTGCAGTGTACAACAGCCGCCATGGGCTTAACCTCACCGGCATCTACGCCGAGAATCTTTGCCACCTCTTTGGCAACATCGTTGCCGCCGGGTGCACAGCGATTGGTTTCTGTGGTTTCGCCCTTAGCCAGTGCGGCGGCATAGCCGTCACAACCGGAAAATCCGCAAGCACCGCAGTTTGCACCGGGTAAGCATTCACGGATTGCCTCTGCCTTTTCATCCTTCGGCACTGCCATAACAATGGAAGCCACCGCAAGACCTAAACCGGCAATCAAGCCGATAGAGGCAACTAAAATAACTGCTAATAAAATCGGATTCATTCTGTCGGCCCTCCCTTAAGCAAAAATGCCTTCGACAAGACCTGTGAAGCCCATGAAGGAAAGGGATGTAAGGCTTGCCGCAACGAGTGTAATCGGGAGACCCTGTAAAAACTTCGGTACGTTGCAGGAATCGAGTCTCTCACGAACACCTGCAAACATAACCATCGCGACTAAGAAGCCGAGACCTGCACCGATGGAGTTTACCATTGCTTCGCCGAAGGTGTAGCCTGCGTCGATATTCAAAATGGTAACACCCAAAACCGCGCAATTTGTGGTGATTAAGGGAAGATAAATACCGAGAGAATTGTAAAGTGCGGGGATATACTTTCTTAAAACGATTTCAACGAGCTGAACGAGTGCAGCGATAACTAAGATAAAGACGATCGTCTGCAAATAGCCAAGGTCGTGATTCACAAGGAAAGTATTTAAGGGATAGGTAACTGCCGAAGCGAGGGTCATAACAAAAATAACCGCCGCGGACATGCCGACCGCCGTGTTGAGCTTCTTAGAAACGCCGAGGAACGGGCAGATACCCAAGAATTTCGATAAGATGTAGTTGTTGGTTAAAATTGCTGTAAGCAAAACCGAGAAGAAAATTTTCATTGTCATGGCTTATTTCTCCTCCTTTGCTTTTTGGCACGCGGTCTTTTCTGCAATAGAGCAGGTTTCAGAGAGCGGGCAGCCCTGGCAAGAGAGCTGTGCTTTCGGCTTACCCTTTCTTTCTGCAAGCTTATTCGCGCAAGCCATAAGCATACCGAACACGAAGAAGCCGCCGGGTGCTAAAACGAAAATGGTCATCGGGGAAATAGCTTCCGGAAGAATCTGGAAACCGAGAAGAGAACCGGAGCCAAGAAGCTCACGGATACCGCCCATGAGTGCAAGTGCAGCGGTGAAGCCGACACCCATACCGAGACCGTCGCAAGCGGAAGCGAGCACCGGATTTTTACCGGCGAAAGCTTCGGCACGGCCTAAGATGATGCAGTTAACTACGATAAGCGGTAAGTAAACGCCGAGCTGTTTGTCAAGATCGGGCAGGAAGCCTTTTACAAGCATCTGCACAACGGTAACGAAACCGGCGATAACAACAATGTAGCAAGGGATTCTGACCTTTTCCGGAATCACCTTACGAAGTGCGGAAATAACGATATTGGAGCAGACTAAAACGAGAATAACCGAAAGTCCCATACCGATTGCACTTTCGAGTGAAGTGGTTGTTGCGAGGGTCGGGCAAGTACCCAAAACCAAACGCAGAACGGGGTTTTCTTTGATTAAACCTTTAGAAAACTCCTGTCTTAAAGTCTTTTTCTCAGCCATTCTGCTCACCTCCTAATTCTGCATAGAGACTGAGCGCAGAGTTTACTGCACTGGTCATGGCCTTTGAAGTAATGGTAGCACCGGTGAGCGCCTGAATTTCATCCTCTTTCGGATTATTCTTTGCTACGCCGATTTGATCGCTTCTGCCGTTGTATTGTGCTAAGAATTCGGGTTTTGTTGCATTCATACCGAGGCCGACGGTTTCATTGATAGAAAGAATGTTTACGCCGGTCACTGCGCCGGTTGTGTCAATACCAACCATAACCTTAATGTCGCCGCCGTAACCCTTAGCAGAAGTGGAAACCACATAACCTGCCACAGAGCCGTCGTCTAAAGTGCCTTCATAATAAGCAGTGCCTTCCGGTACCTGTGCACCTGCGGGTGCAGGCTTTTCTTCGGAGAAAGCAGTTGCTGTAGTGAGCACGGCTTTCTTCGCCTGTTCCTGGGTTTCTTTTGCTAAAGCGTCGATTTTCGGCTTAGTCACCATGTTGGTGAGTGCCAAAATCGCGGTAACTACAATACAGATTACAAAAAGAGAAACGGCGGGAATCAAAATTTCTTTTGCTGTGCTATTCTTTTTCATTTCGCCGCTGCCTCCTTCTTCTGTTTCTTTTCTTTGATTGTACCAAAGGGCTTAGCTTCAGTTAAATGCTCAATGTGCGGAACTAAGATGTTCATAAGCAAAATAGAGAAGGAAACGCCCTCGGGAAGAGAACCAAAAATACGGATGAGAGAGGTCACAACGCCACAGCCGATTGCAAAAACAATCTTGCCCTTTACGCTGATCGGAGAAGTGGAATAGTCGGTAGCCATGAAGATAGCACCGAGTAAAAGGCCGCCTGCCAAAAGCTGGTAGAGCATAAAAGAAATGTTGCCCTTACCGGCGATGAGCATAATCACGGCAACTGTGCCGATGTAGGTCAGCGGAATTGCGGGGCTAATAACACGGCGAACCAGTAAGTAAACGAAACCAACTAAAAGTGCGATAGCACAGGTTTCACCGAGACAACCGCCACGAACGCCGAAGAACATATTGGAAATGGACGGGAAGTTTGTGGCTTCCATAGCCGCCTTAATATTTTCAGCGCGGTAAACACTGTTAAACTGGAAAAGCGGTGTTGCAGAAGTTGCGGCATCGACCGCTGTCTGTCTCCAAGCAAAGGGTGCCGGATAGTTGGACATCTGCACGGGGAAGGAAATCATCAAAACGATTCTGCCGACGATGGCCGGGTTTGCGAAGTTCTGACCGATACCGCCGAAGAACTGCTTTACAACGATAATCGCCACGGCATCACCGATGATAACCATCCAAAGCGGCATGGTGGAGGGCATATTGAATGCCAACAGCATACCGGTAACCACAGCGCTGAAATCGCCGATGGTGTTGTTTCTCTTCATTACTTTTCTGGAAATGAATTCGAAGAACACACTGGCGGCAACGCTTACAAGGGTAATGACTAAGGCGCGAGGTCCGAAGAGGACAACAGAGGCTACCAAAGCCGGAACGAGCGCGATGCAAACATCGAGCATAATACCACGGGTTGTGTCTTTTGTACGCTTATGCGGTGAAGCACTAACCGTGAGTTTTTTGGTCATAACTGTATCACTCATTTCTTGGGCGCCTCCTCTCTGATAATCTGTTTTGCACGGCGCATATACTGCACCAAGGGCTTACCTGCCGGGCAGGAATAAGCGCAAGAACCGCATTCCATGCAGACCATGGTGCCGGCATGCTGTAACTTTGCTACATCATGGGCTACGGCATAATCATGGATACGGGTCGGAACAAGAGACAAGGGGCAAGCCTTGGCACATCTGCCGCAACGGATGCAGTCTGTCTCTTCTTTAATGCTTAAATCGTCTTTTGTGAATGCCAAAAGGGCGTTGTTGCTCTTAATGAGCGGATGGTGGGTGTCAACAATCGCCATACCCATCATCGGGCCGCCGCAGATAATCTTTTCCGGCTCTTCCTTGAAGCCGCCGCATGCCTTAAAGACATAGTCGATTTCTGTACCAATCGGCACTCTAAGGTTCTGCGGATTGACAACTGCAGAGCCGTCAACGGTTAAAGAACGGCTGGTTAAGGGCTTGCCGGTCTTGCAATATCTTGCAATGAAAGCGGCGGAAGCTACGTTCATAACCACACAGCCGACGTCTGCCGGTAATTTTCCGGGCGGAACCTTTCTGCCGGTTGCAGAAAGAACCATCATTTTTTCTGCGCCCTGCGGATATTTGGATTGAAGCGGCATAACCTTGACCTTATTATCGGGGTCTTCCTTTGCCGCAATCTTAGTTAAAATGTCAATCGCTTCGGGCTTATTGTCCTCTACGGCGATAACAACATTGTCTACGCCGAGCATTTCTGCTACCAGGCGCACACCGCCGTATACATCCCAAGAATTGTCGATGCATTCACGGTAGTCAACGGTGATATAGGGCTCGCATTCTGCCGCGTTGATGATGAGTGTATCAATCTTCTTATCGGGCGGAACATTGAGTTTTACGTGAGTGGGGAAGCCTGCGCCGCCGAGACCTACGAGGCCGGAAGCTCTAACTGCCTTTACGAAATCTTCTTTCGTATCAATTTTGGGCGGCTCGAAATCCGCCATGGTGTTGAGACCGTCATTTTCAATAATGACTGCCTGCGAAACAAGACCGGAGGAGAGTTTAACCTCCTTCACGCCGATAACCTTACCGGATACGGACGCGTGAATCGGTGCGCTGACAAACTGATCGCTGTCACCGACAACTTGACCGATTTTGACCAAATCGCCGACTTTTACGGTCGGTACGCAGGGTGCACCAATGTGCTGGCGCATCGGAAGTGTAACCGTTTCCGGTGCGGGGATACGCTTCACGGGCATATCCTTCGTGTTCTTTTCGTGTGAGACAAGAACACCGCCTCTGACTTTTTTCTTGGGTTTCATAATTTCAGAGTGCATTGCCTTTCTCCCTTCTTAGAATTTACTTTCCTTTTCCATTGTGAACGGATGTTGTTTTCTTTTCTCCGCGAACGGCTGCCGGCAGAACCTTTAAGAGCTGCGGCATCACGGCTTTTAACAGAGAGCCTGTTAAAAAGCCCGTAACAAGGGCGGAGAGAAGTAAAATCGGCATATAGCCGAGCACAGAGCGATTGCCGACCAGCACCGAAGCGACAAGGAGCTGCCCTGCATTATGCAAAACAGCGCTGATGACGCCGATGCCGACATAGCCGACTTTTTTTGCCTTGTGAAATAATATGAACATACCACAGGTGCTGAGCAATCCACCGCAAAGGCTCATAAAGAACGCGGTAACGCCCCTTGTGACCCCTGCAAAGCATGCCTTTAAAACGGCAATGCTGATGGCGGGTAAAAATCCCATTGCACCGGCGGCAAACATATTGACTACGTTAGAGAAGCCCGGTTTTGCACCGGGCGGTAAAAAGGCGGCGGTCGGTAGCAGACTTTCTAAATAAGAAAGCGTCAGAGCCAAAGCCCCAAGCATGCCAAAGAGCGCCACTTTATAAGAAACATTCTTTTTCATAAGCATTTTTAATAGGTGAGGCCGTCTAATTCCGCAGTTTTCTCTGCGTGCACGCTCACCACTGTTTTATTCGGCAGGCAGGCGGCAACATCGCCATTTCTTTCGAGCCAGCCGGTTTTCACGCAGATGCCGTCTTTGCAATCTGCTTCTAAAACACAAATTCTATTTTGTTCTGCCAAAAGAAGCATCCCATTTTCCAAGGGAATTTCTTTTGGTTCTTTTAGGTCATTTAAAGGCAGTTCTAAAACCGTTTCGCCGTCTATCGTGACCTTGGCAGTCAAGGCTTCGCCTTTAGAGGACGTATAATTCCAAAACAAAAAGCCTGCAGCCAATACCAACAAAACAGCAAGTAGAACCGCATCGGTTTTGGTCATCCATTTTTTCAAGAAACGCTCACCGCCTTGAAGCTGTTGTCGCGCAGGGTGAACTTTTCTGCTAAGCCCTCGGTCAAATGCACCGCTTTATCCTTATAAACAAAGACCGCCTCTGCACCGTATCGGGATAAAACAGGAAGAGAAGCTTCTTCGCCGAGCAAAAAGCAAAGGGTCGAAAGCGCATCGGACAAAAGCCCTTCGGGCGCTAAGACCGTCACCGAAACCAAATCCGATTCCTTCGGATAACCGGTTCGAAGGTCTAATAAATGATGATAGGTTTTGCCGTTTTCTTGAAACTGCTTTTCATAGGTTCCCGAAGTGGAAAGATAACCTTCGCCTAATCTAAGCGAAGCAAAATAGGCATTCGGATTACCGAACGGGTCACGAATACCGATTTCAAAGGCATCCTTCGGCGCGGGTGTACCGATTGTACCGATACTACCGCCAACGGAAATCACCGCACCCTGTAAGGTGCCGTTTTGCATTTCGGTTTTTAAATAGGACATGGCTTCTTCACACGCCATACCTTTGCCGACCGAGCCAAGATTTAAAATCTGACCTTTTGGGTAAGAGACTTTACCGTCCTCGGTAAAGTGCACCTGTGCATCGCCGCAAAGCTGCTGTGCAGTTTTGATTTCTTCGACACTTGGCACACGGAATTCGTCGGTATCCATACCCCAAAGTTCGGTGAGTGCACCAGAAGAAAGCGCCGCGGCGCCGAAGCTTTCGGCATAGACTTCTTTCGTTTTTAAAAGTGCCGAAAGAAGCGGTTCGGGCACAAAAGTCGGCGTTTCGTGCTCTGCATGGTTGAGCTTATAGAGTGCCGCCGTTTGCAGGGTTTTGGAAAGATACTGCGTATCGAGTGCAGACACCTTAGAAAGCGCCTCTTTTGCGGTTTCTTGCATCTGCTTTTCTTCTCCGCCGTAGACTTTCAGGCTCACAACAGAACCCATGGCTACGCTGTCCTCTTGCACGGTCTTTGCAGTATTTCCCATAGCACAAGACGAAAATAAAGAAATGCAAAGAAGCACACAGATTAATATCGCTATTCCTTTTTTACGCATATCCTTTCTTTCCTTCCATTCGGGCACAAAGCTCTCTTATCTTATCTATAATACTATAAATACCTTCTATCTTCAAGAATTGTTTATATTTTATCAAGGAATACGACCTGTTTCGGTGGCTTTCGGCACTTTGTTAAAAACATGTTGCATTTTGCTATTCTTTTCTGTTACAATATACCTTAGAGGTGATTACTATGACGGATTTTAATTTCTTTATGCCGGTTGAGGTTTTAAGCGGTAAGGATGCCGTTTTAAAGCACGCCGAAGTTTTTAAACAGTTCGGAAAATCCTGTCTGATTATAACAGGCGGCACTTCTGCCAAAACCAGCGGTGCTTTAGAGGATGTCTTAAATGCCTTGGAAACGGCAGAAATTAAAGCGCATATTTTTGACGCAATTACACAGAATCCCACAGCCGAAAGCTGCCACAAGGGCGGTCAAATCGCCCGTGATTTTGCGGTAGATTTTATTATCGGTATCGGCGGCGGTTCTGCCCTTGATGCGGCAAAGGCGGTTGCGGCTTATGCAAGCAACAAAACCTTAGAGCCGGAGGATATTTTCCTTTCTCCCCTCCTCTTTACGCCTCTACCCGTGGTTTTGGTCGGTACAACCGCCGGAACAGGCAGTGAAGTGACAGGTACGGCGGTTTTAACCCGTGCAGACGGCACCAAGAAGAGCATAAACGGCAAGGATTACTATGCAAAGGTTTCTTTTGCCGACCCGAAATACACCTATTCCGTGCCGATGAACGTAACGGTTTCCACGGCGCTCGATGCGTTTAGTCACGCCACAGAGGGCTGGTTTTCCAATCGTGCCGGCAGTCTTTCGTTCCTCTTTGCCCGAAAGGCACTCCCCGAGCTTTACAGCGCGCTTACGCTGTTTTATGAAAATCGGGAGCTACCAAACGAAATGGCAAGAGATATTCTCTACTACGCTTCGCTTTATGCAGGTGTCACCTTGAATGCTTGCGGAGCTGGCTTTCCCCACGCCATGGGCTATGTTTTAACCGAGGATTTCGGCATTCCCCACGGCAGAGCCTGTGCGGCATTTTTGCCCGAATATGTTTCTCGCGGCATGGAGTTCAAGAACGTGGATGCCATGGATTATTTCAGCCTCCTCGGCACAAACTTCCCTGAGCTTCAAAAAACGATTTTATCGCTCGCCGACGTTGCCTCGGTGCACATGACGAAGGAGCAAAGCGAAGCCTATAAGGCACGCTGGGAGGACCTCAAGAATTTCAAAAACTCCCCCGGCGGCTACACCCCTGTGGATGCCGGTGCACTCTTGGAAAATCTGTTCGGAGAATAAAGGAGACTGCATATGGCATCTAGTAAAGCGTTTTTACAGTTCATCTTAGAAGAGCTGTCCGATTTAGAAGAAATCACGCACAGAGCTATGATGGGTGAATTCATTCTCTACTATCGCGGCAAAATCATCGGCGGTATTTATGACAACCGCTTGCTATTAAAGCCCACCACTTCCGTGCACACTCTCCTGCCAGATGCGTCTCTTGTTTCGCCTTATCCGGGCGCAAAAGAAATGCTCGCTGTTGAGGATGTAGAAAATAGAGCTTTATTAGAAGAAACGATAAAAACGATGTATGACGAGCTCCCGACCCCGAAGCCGAAAAAGAAGAAATAAAAAGAGGATAAAAGGCAGAGGTGTTCTTTCATTTGAAGTGTGATAGTACGCCCTTGCCTTTCCTTTTTCGAAATGGAAAGCAAGCACTATAAAACAACAAAACGGGAAGCCCTATTTGGGTTTCCCGTTTTTCATTGCAAAAAGCAAGGGAGCAAAATTGTATTTGCTCCCTTTGAAATCCTTCTGATTTTCTTATTTGTTTGATTCGCTTTCCTTTGCCATGGAGCTTTCGGTCAGCTCATAAGGCGTTCTCTGGTACACGAAGTAGTTAAGCCAGTTTTGGAAAAGCAGACTGCCTGCGCCGCGCCAAGTGACGAGCGGTGTTTTGGAGGGGTCATCATTCGGGAAATAGTTCTTCGGCATGGGTGTGTCCATGCCTTTTTTCAAATCCCTGAAATATTCGCGTGCTAAAGTGTCGCTGTCATATTCGCAGTGACCCGAACAATAGAAGTTGCGGCAAGCCATATCGGAAATGAGGTGCACACCTGCTTCCTCGGAATAGGACAAAATCTGTAAATCCTTTTCATGGGCAACATCTTCCATTCTGGTTTCGGTATGTCTCGAATGCGGCACAAAGAAAACCTCGGAGAAGCCGCGCAAAATCGGATGATATAAATCCAAAGGTCTGTGTGCAAAAACGCCAAATTTCTTTTCGGGCAGCATACGCTTCGGGATGCCGTAGCGGTGGTAAAGCGCCGCCTGTGCGCCCCAGCAGATATTAAAGGTGGAATACACATGGGTCTGCGCCCAGTCGAAAATCTCGCAAAGCTCGTCCCAGTAATCAATCTCTTCAAAGTCCATCATTTCCACGGGTGCACCCGTTACAATCATGCCGTCGAAGCGTTCATCACGAATCTCATCTAAGGTTCTGTAGAATCTTAACATATGCTGTTCTGGGGTGTTCTTCGACACATGGGATTTTACCTGCAAAAGCTCAATATCCACCTGCAAGGGTGTATTGGAAAGCAGACGCAAAATCTGTGTTTCCGTCACGATTTTGGTGGGCATTAAATTAAGAAGAATGATACGCAGGGGTCGAATATCCTGCCCTGCCGCGCGCTCATTCGTCATAACGAAGATATTTTCCTGTTCCAGACTTTGCCTTGCCGGCAAACGGTCATCAATTTTAATTGGCAATCTTGCCACCTCACGTTCCTAAATCAAAAATCAAAATGTGTATTTAAAATGCCTCGTCGGCATCCAAAAGGTCGGCTAAAATGGGGTTGGAAAGCAAAAAACCCTCCGGCAAAAGGCGAATACCCTCGGCATCGCACGTTAAAAGCCCCATGTGCTCGTATTTTTCGGCTTTTTTTCGCATCCACTGCGGAATGCCGTGACCGAAGCGTTTTTCTGTTTTCACTTCCGAAAGACCTTCGGTCAAACGAAGCGCGAGCATAGCGTATTCCAAAAAGTCGCCGCCTGCCGAGTCTAATATCGGCGCCTTTCCGGCATAAAAGCTTTCCATATCCCGTGGGAAATAGAAGCGCTTGCCGTTCACAAAGGAATGCGCCGAAGGACCAAGCCCCAAATATTCTTCACAGTGCCAGTATTTTAAATTGTGGCGACTCTCGAAGCCTGGCTTTGCAAAATTCGAAATTTCATATTGCAGTAAACCGTGCGCGCGAAGGGTTTCCACAGTCTGCAAATAGAAATCCGCCGCCGTGTCATCATCGGCAATCGGCAAACGGTCACGCATATTATAAAAGGGTGTGCCCTCTTCTAATTTTAAAAGATAGACACTCACATGCCCAATATCCTCCTGCAAAACAAACTGCAAGGTCTCGTCTAGGCTCTCTGCCGTTTGGTAGGGAATCCCGAGCATCACGTCGAGGGTGATATTTCGAAAGCCGGCTTTTTTAGCATTTCTAACAACCGTTTCTATGGTCGCTTTGTCGGCTCTTCGCCCCAGTTTTTTGCGTTCCTTATCGACAACGGACTGCATGCCTAAGGAAATACGGTTTGCGCCTGCGGCATAGAGTTTTTCAAAAAAATCCGCTTCGAGGCCGTAGGGATTGCACTCGACGGTCACTTCTGCCGACGGCAGTAAAAACGTGTTTTTCGCCGTGGTTATAAGCTTTTCGAGCCTTTCAGTGCCCAATAAAGAGGGCGTGCCGCCACCTATGTAAAGTGTATCAGCCTTACGGCATAAAGCTCTGTAGCTTTCCACAATTTGCGCTTCCAGCACAGCGCAGTATCGGTCGATTTCCGCCTCCTGCGGCCGCATGGAATAGAAATCGCAATAGGGACACTTGGATGCACAAAACGGCACATGCAAATACAGCCCGAAATTCTCGCTTGGCATCCAACTTCCTCCTTTTATACGCGAATAAACGAAACCTTGTGGCCCGAATGCGCAATGTATTTTTCTAAATCGTGAAACGAGAGAAATACGGTTTTGGTGTTATCATTCGGATGAAAGCCGAGACAAACGGCATCTTTTAAATCCGCATCAAAGTACACTTCGACGGCCTGCTCGGCATCATAGATAAGACCGAGGGGCGAAACCGAACCGCTCTCGACATTGAGACGCTTTTTGAGGCGCTCATCGGAGCCAAAGCTCAAACGGCTGGAGGAAATCTCCTCGCGAATGAGCTTTAAATCTGCTTCCTTATCCCCTTTCAAAACCACGAGCATATGGCGTTTGCCTTTGTAATCTCTAAGGAAAAGATTTTTGCAAAGCTCGCCCGGTGCATCGGGGCAAAGAGCGGGAAAATCCTCCATTTGAAACGCCGCTTCGTGTTCTTTTAAGGTGTAGGGAATTTCCAATGTATTTAAAAGTTCTAAAATTTCTTCTGCTTTACTCATCTAACTTCAATACCGCCATGAATGCTTCCTGCGGTACTTCTACGGTACCGAACTGGCGCATTCGCTTTTTACCTTCCTTTTGTTTTTCAAGAAGCTTTTTCTTTCTGGTAATATCGCCGCCGTAGCACTTCGCCAAAACGTCCTTACGCATGGCCTTTACGGTTTCTCTGGCGATGACCTTACCACCGACTGCAATCTGAATCGGGATTTCAAACATCTGACGCGGAATGTTATCCTTTAACTTTTCCGCAATCTTACGGGCTCTGCCATAGGCCTTGTCGCTATGAATGATAAAGGAAAGCGCATCAATAATATCGCCGTTCAAGACTACATCTAACTTGACGAGAGAGGAACGCTGATATTCCTTGATTTCATAGTCGAAGGAGGCGTAACCACGAGTTCTGGATTTTAACACATCAAAGAAATCGTAAATGATTTCGTTGAGCGGTAAGAGATAATGCAAATCTACACGGTCTGCCGCGAGATAGGTCATATCCTTATAGACACCGCGTCTGTCCTGGCACAAATCCATAATCGCACCGACATATTCCGGCGGCGCATAGATATGCGCTTCGGTAATCGGCTCTTCGCAGTAGTCAATTACCGCAGGGTCGGGATAATTACAGGGGTTGTCGATTTCAACAACGGAGCCGTCGGTTAAGTGAATTTTATAAACAACGCTCGGCACGGTGGTGACGAGGTCTAAGTTGTATTCTCTCTCTAAGCGCTCCTGAATGATTTCCAAATGCAAAAGGCCTAAGAAACCGCATCTAAAACCAAAGCCGAGTGCGCCGGAGGTTTCAGGCTCATAGGAAAGAGAAGCGTCGTTGAGCTGTAATTTCTGAAGCGCATCTTTTAAGCTTTCATACTGTGCGCCGTCTGCCGGATACACACCGCAATAAACCATCGGGTTAACCTTGCGGTAGCCGGGCAGGGGTTCACTTGCCGGATTTTCCTCCGTGGTAACAGTATCACCAACACGAGCATCCGATGCGGTTTTAATGGAAGCGGTAATGTAGCCTACCTCGCCGGAGGAAAGCTCCTTGGTCGGCTCTAAACCGGTCGCACGCATATAGCCGGTTTCCACAATCGTAAAGGTGGCACCGGTTGCCATCATGCGCATGGTATCGCCGGGCTTAATTTTACCGTCCATCATACGAACATAAACAATAACGCCGCGGTAGCTGTCATAAATCGAATCAAAAATAAGCGCACGAGGCGGTAATTCGTCTCTGTTTTCGGGCGGCGGCACAAGCTTTACGATTTCTTCCAAAACCGCTTCTACATTTTCGCCGGTCTTTGCCGAAATGCGCGGCGCTTCAAGGCACGGCAAGCCGATAACTTCTTCTACCTCCTCGGCAACCTCATCGGGATGCGCGGCAGGCAGGTCAATTTTATTGATGACCGGCACAATTTCCAAATCATGGTCCAGTGCCAAATAGGTGTTGGCAAGGGTCTGCGCTTCGATGCCCTGTGTCGCATCAACAATGAGAATAGCGCCCTCGCAAGCCGCGAGAGAACGGGAAACCTCATAGTTAAAGTCCACGTGACCGGGAGTGTCGATTAAGTTGAGCGCGTATGTATTGCCGTCTTTGGCTTTATAATCCATTTTAACGGCGTGTGCTTTAATGGTGATGCCACGCTCTCTCTCCAAATCCATGTTGTCGAGAAGCTGATCCTCCATATCGCGCTTCATAACTGAGGAGGTCAGCTCCAACAGTCTGTCTGCCAGGGTGCTTTTGCCGTGGTCGATATGCGCAATCACGGAGAAATTGCGAATGTTTTCTTTCTTTGCCATAGGTTACCTCTTTATATAGTAAAAGTTTTATCTTAAATGTCTATTTTCAAAATCATCTTTTTTCTTTCCGAAGATAGCGTACACCACGGAAATACAGCTGACAATAAACAGAAGGAGTCCAATCATCAGCGGAATCGAAAAACGGGTATTCAAAAATTGTACGATTCCGGGTACGGAAAAGGTGCCGCACATCATAGCCATGGCGATGTAACTGACCACTGCAAGACCCAAACCGAAGGAAAACATCATCCAATCTACTTGAATTTTTCGTTTTTCCTTTTTTTCTTCCTTTGCTTCCAGCTTTCCTTTTGTTTTTTCATAGTTTCTCTGAATCTGAATTTCCAAAATCCACTGCCTGCCCATAGGAATAAGGAACATGAGTGAAACGAACAGGAAGAAGCCGCCGATATACAGCAGTGTATAGTTGGACTTATTCGGGCCACCGACTCTTGCATCCTCAGGATTCTGCGGATTATAGAGAATCTCGGTCGTACTGTTGTATTCGGGAATCACGGACGTGGAATAATCGGTTTGTACGCTGTATTCCACACCGTCCACCGTATATATGTAGGAAAGCGTATAGGTCGCATCGCTATACGCCTGTTTAGCTGTATCATAACCGGCTTCCTTGGCTAAGGTTTTGCCGTCATAATAGCCTGTTGTCGATACGAAGCCTTTGGTATCATTGTGTATCGTTTCCTGAATACCGAGGATGAACACGCAAAGTCCCATCACAAAACACATTATCGGTAAAAAGAAGAAGGCGCCGTCTACGGAGTGCGTCACACTTTGTTTTCTTGCCATATTTTCTCCTCCTCTTAATCCTTCGGGAAACCATTTCCCAAAATATCCTCCGCCTTTGTCACAATTAAAAAGGCGTTTTCATCGAGTTCCCGAATTTTCTTTGTAAAAATACTCGCTTGATGATCGAGACAGGCGCAAAGTAAAATGTCTCTCGGTGTATCGGTAAAGCCACCCTCGGCATGAAGACGGGTCACGCCTCTGCCGTAGGCACGAGTCAGCATGGTTTGAATCTCACGGCTTTTTTCGGAGATAACCAAAACCACCGTGCCGCGATTCACGCCATATAAAATGGCATCCACAACCTCGGTGTTCACAAAAATCACCACCGCCGCATAGAGCATGGATTCGATATTGCGAAACACAAGACCGCCGAGTGCAATGACAACGGCATCGAACACCAAAATCGTTTTGCCCATGGAAACATGGGGCTTTTTGAGCCGCACAAGCTTTGCAATAATATCCACACCGCCTGTGGTTGCATTTCTGAGAAAAACGATGCCCATACCGGCACCGGTGAGCGCGCCGCCGATGACGGAGGCTAAAAACAAATCGTTGCTGTAAACGGGCAAGCTTGCACCCAAATCCACGAGCACAGACGTTATCAGCGTTGCAACGAACGTACGCAGTAAAAATGGCTTGCCGAGTTTCTTTAGAGAAAGGAAAAACAGCGGCAAATTAAAGGCAAATACCGTAAGGCCAATGGGCGCACGAAACAAATAATGCAAAAGGGTTGCAATACCCGTAAAACCGCCGTTTAGAATATGATTTCCCGCTGTAAAGCAGTTGACGCCGACCGAATACAGTGCGCCGCCGAGCAGGAACACCAAAATATCCAAACAGCTTGCCTTTAAAAGTGTTTTACGATTTTTCTGCACCCTCATCATCTCCGAAGCTTTGAATGACTTCAGAAAGCAACAGAGAAAGGCGTTCGTTTTCTTCTTTTAAATAGAGATAGCCGCAAAGCGATTCAAACCCTGTTGCATAGTGATAGTCACATGCGCTTTGGTGCTTGGGGCTGTGTCCCGGATGTGCATTTCTGCCGCGCTTAAAAACAGCTTCTTCGGTTTCGTTTAAAAGAGGCATGATTTTTCGCATCCCCTTTGCCTGCGCCGAAGCCTGCACCCACTGCACCGAAAGCTTATGTAACTGCCCTGCCGGACGATTGGCATCCCGCAGCAGCATCTCTCTGATATATAAGGAATAGACGGCATCCCCCACAAAGGCAAGCGCCAAGGGGCTCATCTCATCGGGATTCGCCGTTTCTTTTAAAAAGCTCATAGTGTCTCCTTACGGTACGTAGTCGAATTCTAAATCATAGATATTGACGGTGTCGCCCTCTTGAATACCCTTTTCGACGAGGGCATCCAAAATACCGCTGGTCTGCAAAAGATTCTGGAAATGCTGTAAGGAGGCGTAGTCATCTAAATCGGTTTTGCAAAGGACCTTATAAAGCCACTCTGCTTCCACGAAAAATACACCGTCTTCCACGGAGACCTTAAAGCCGTCGTTCTTTTTGTTTTCGAGCACGGACATCGGGATTTCTTCGCTTTCATAGCGCTTCAAAGGTGGAAGCGAGGAAAGCTTTTCGGCAACCGCATTGATAAGCTCCTTTGTGCCGTAGGCAATAGGCGCTACGATTTCAAAATAGGGCTTACCCTCTTTCTTCATAAAGTTGCGGAAGGTTTCCAGCTGCTCGTCGGAAGCCAAATCCACCTTGTTGCCTGCCACAATCTGCGGTACATGGCAAAGGTCGGGATTGAATTTCTCGAGTTCTTCGTTGATACGTTTATAATCTTCAATGGGGTCTCTGCCCTCACTGCCAGCCACGTCTACCACGTGTACAAGCATACGGCAACGCTCGACATGGCGCAAGAAATCGTGACCGAGGCCTACACCCTCTGCCGCGCCCTCAATGAGTCCGGGAATATCTGCCATAACAAAGCTCTGTTCGGGGCCCATGCGTACAACGCCGAGCACCGGAATAATCGTAGTGAAATGATAATCACCGACAATGGGCTTTGCTTCGCTGACTACAGAAATGAGCGAGGATTTACCGACATTCGGGAAACCGACCAAGCCGACATCCGCCAAGAGCTTTAATTCGAGGGAAAGCTCCCACTCTTCGCCGGGTGCACCGTCCTTTGCAAAACGCGGTACCTGTCTTGTGGGGGTGGCAAAATGCTTATTGCCCCAGCCGCCGTTACCGCCTTTGGCAGCGATAAACGGTTCGTCGCCGGACATATCCGCCATAATGACACCGCTTTCAACCTCGCGGATAATCGTACCTCTGGGCACGCGGATGATTAAATCCTCGGCACGTCTGCCGTTGCAGTTGCCGCCTCTGCCGTTTTGACCGTTTTCTGCTTTATATTTTCTTTTATAGCGGAAGTCGGAAAGGGTTGCCAAATGGTCATCTGCCAAAAAGACAATGTTACCGCCTCTGCCGCCGTCACCGCCGTCGGGACCGCCCGCGGCTACATATTTTTCTCTGTGAAAAGCAACTGCGCCGTTGCCGCCGTTGCCTGCTTTCACCTTGATTTTTGCAACATCTACAAACATTTTAACCGTCCTTTATATTCTGTCCGAAAAATAGGAAGATACTCTTCGGCGCATAGGTGTCTTATTTTCATATATAATCCTTATTATTATAGCAAAAACTCCCGTAAAGATAAATAGACTTTTGAAAATTTTTAAAATTTATGCAAGCAAACAAAAAAGCGAACATTTTCTTTACGTTCTTGTGTTGGAAATTCTTGACATACACTATATATTGTGGTAGTATAAAGTCAGAACCACAAGAGGACTTGCGTGTTCTGTCAATTTTAAAGGTTGTAGTCCCTATTTTAGGACTATGTGTAAAAAATAGTGAACATTTGTCTTGACAAAATTTTTCTTTTTGTTATAATGGGTGTGTACTCAAGAGAACAGATGTTCGGTTAATAAACTTTCAAACTTTTTCGGAGGTGTTTCTGATGACGACAGCACTCGCTATTCGTTCCATTCTTGAACTCGCAGCTATTTTACTTTTACTCTACGGTATCTATAAAGAAGAAAAGCTCATTGCATTTGAGCAGAAGGTTTGGCGTATTCTGTTCGTCAACTACAGACGCTACAAGAGAAAGAAATACGGCATGCCGCTTAAAAAGGCAAAGGCCGAAGAAGAAAAGAATTTTAAGCTTTATGACAATACCGCCCCGAAAGGGCACGGCGGCAAAACAGGCTTTGTCGCTTAATTACAATTCACCTAAAGCAGTTGGTTTGGCGTAAAGCTTTCTTCCTCATATCTATCATCCATACTTCATTTTCAGAGGGAACTCTCCCCTTTTACGCAAGCCGTAAAAACTGTTTTATATAGACAAACGAAAATACCGCAAACCTTTCGGTCTGCGGTATTTTTGTGTTTATATGTATTTTTCTTAGTCTGCGGAGTATTCACGTACACGGTAGGCAATGCCCATGTCTTTCGCAATCTTGCGGCAGTCTTCAATATCCTCTTCGGAAATGACGTCTACTACGGTGAATTTGAGATTTACATTGTACTGCTTGCAGTCCTCGGCAAATTTCAAAATGGCATCGTAGGATTTAAGACCGAACGCCGGGTGGCAAAGGGCTTCATATTTTTCCGCTGTCGGCGCATTGAGGGAAATAGAAATAGTATCCATAACCTCACAAAGCTCTTTGGCGGTTTCTTTCTTATTGATTAAATCGGAAAGGCCGTTGGTATTCAAGCGCGTTTTAAGGCCCATAGACTTTAAAAGCTTTGCGGCTTTGATTAAATTCTCATAAGCGCAGGTAGGTTCACCGTAACCGCAGAAAACCACATCGTCCTTGTAGCCCTCAAAATCCCAAGCCTTAATTGCAGCTTCGATTTCTGCATAAGACGGCATATGGTGTGCATCAAACCAAAGGGTTTCCGCTTCGCCGACACTGTTACCGTTATTGCGAATGCAGAAATTACAGCTGCACGGGCACGCATTGGTAATGTTGACATACACCTTATTTTCAAATGTGTAAAGAATATCTGCCATAATAATCTCTCCTTTTATTAGATGAAACTGCTGGGTTTGTTTTTCGTTTTATACAGTAAACGGTTCACTCTGGTTTTGAATTTTGCCGCATCGAGTGCCGCCGCCACAATGTAAAAGACAATCGCACTGCCGAGAGGCTGAATCCAGCAGGTTGGAATGCCGACCACTGCACTTTCCAGGCTCAACAGCGTCCACGTGGCGAGGAAATAACCGACGATGGTGACAAGACCCGAAGCCACGGACATTCCCACAGTTGCGCCGGTCAAAATCTTATCTTTCTTTTTATAACGATTGGAATAGTAAAGCAGCGCAAAGGGCACGGCATTAAAGGCTTTAATCACAGCGGTAAACGGTGCCCACATCGGCACACCGGCAATCAAATCCGCTAAAAAGCCACCCACTGCGGAAGCGAGCATCGCATAAGGCAGGGGCAAAACGCAGGAAGCGAGATAAATCATGCTATCTCCAAAGTGTAAATAGCCCTCATCCGATGCGGTATTCACCTTAATAAACGCTGTCGCTACAGCGATAATCGCCGCGAACAGTGCGCTAAAGCACAGGGTGATGAGCGCATTGGGCTTTGTTTTTTTCGTTTTTTCTTTCACGGTCTTAGGTTCAGTTTTCTGCATGTTCTCTCCCCGTCTTTTCTGTCAGCATTGCCATATATTTTTGGAAGTTCACACCGTCGTTGCGGTCGTTTCCTTCTAAAAAGCTGTCTTTAATCGCACATTCCAAAAAGCGCACCGCACGTTTCACTGCGGCATCGGCACTGTCTCCTCGCACGAGAGAGCCTGCCAAAACAGCCGAGAACAAATCGCCTGTTCCGGAATAACTGCCGCCGAAGCGTTTGGAAGTTTCTTCCGCGGTAGAATCCGCCGTCACCACAATATTCACAATGGAATCCCCGTTGAGAATCCCCGTAACCACAACGGTTTTTCTTCTTTCGTTTAAAAGAGATTTCGCGAGTTGCTCAATCGTGGGCAGATAATCCGCCTGCCCCTGTTTTTCGTGAATCTCATGGTAATTTGCGCCGGTTAAAAGGCAAAGCTCGGTTAAATTCGGCGTAATAATATCCGCAAGCTTGGAAAGCTCGGTCATTTTTTCGCAAAGCTCCGCGGTATAGGTGCCGTAAAGCCTGCCGTCATCCGCCATAACAGGGTCGCATATATATAAGGTATCTTCTGTTTTAAAGTCTTCTATAAATTCGATCATCCGCTCAGCCTGCTGTGCACTGACTAAAAAGCCGGTCAAAATGCCGTCAAAGTGCACCTGTCGCTTTTGCCACTCGGCAATATACGGCGTTAAGCGGTCGGTAAAATCATCGCAATAAAAGCTCGGGTAGCCCGTTTGATTGGACAAAATCGCCGTCGGCAACGGACATGCCTCCACGCCCAGTGCAGAAATCACGGGAAGTGCCGCGGTCATAGAGCATCTGCCAAAGCCCGAAATATCATTGATGACTGCTATTTTCTTCAAAACCCTTTTGCCTTCTCTCCAAACTCCGTTTTTTCTATATATAATAGAAAACAAGTCTACGGAATAGTATAACACACACCCTTATATTTGAAAAGAGTAATCCGCGGATTTTTCCTTTCTCCATTCGAAAAAAGACGAAGTGTAAAAGAGCTGTTGTGCATCTACAGCAAATGTTACAAATTGTTAAACCTCTATTTGACTTTTTTATGAATTATTTCTAAAAAAGAATAGCTTTTTAAAAAAGCATCTGCTATAATAAGAAAGAATATAAACGCCGAAGCCCCACTCGTGCGATAAGAGCGTTTTATTAAAGGAGGAAATGAAAAAGATGGTAAAGCCGATCAGTAAGATTCCTTTCAAAGATACCAAGGAACAGGCAGAAAAGCTGAACGCGGTAATTGCGACGTGCAAAGACGACAAAAGTCTTTTGATGCACGTGATGCAGGAAGCCCAGGAAATCTACGGCTATCTGCCCTATGAAGTGCAGGTCAAAATTGCCGAGGGCATGGATGTGCCGCTGGAAAAGGTCTATGGTGTTTCCACGTTCTATGCGCAATTTTCTCTTTCACCGAAGGGAGAAAATAATATTTCTGTTTGCCTCGGTACAGCGTGCTATGTTAAAGGCTCGCAAAAAATCTTAGATAAAATCACAGAGCTTTTGGGCATCACTCCCGGAGAATGCACCGCAGACGGTCGATTCTCCTTAGAAGCCTGCCGTTGTGTCGGTGCTTGCGGACTTGCACCGGTCATGACCGTCAATGACGAGGTTTACGGCAAAATTACGGAGGATGACGTGGCGGGTATTCTCGCCCGTTACAAAGACTGATGCGAGAGCTTTCTTTACATATTTTAGACATTGCGGAAAATTCCGTTAAGGCCAATGCAGGTCTTATCCGCATAGAGCTTTTGGAAAATACAAAAGAGCATACCCTCACCGTCGGCATTTACGATGACGGCGCCGGTATGGATGAAGAAACCGTGCAGAATGTGTTAGACCCCTTTTACACCACGCGCACCACGCGCAAGGTCGGTATGGGCATTCCGCTTTTTAAAATGGCGGCGGAGCAATCCGGCGGCAGTTTTAAGATTAGCTCGAAGCCCTGCTTTGGTACAGCCGTGCAGGCAAAATTCAACACCGACCACGTGGATTTTATCCCCATAGGAGACATGACCGAAACCATGCTTTCCCTCATCACGATGCATCCGGATTTGAATTTCATCTACCGCAGGAAGTGCGATGAGCGGGAATTTATTTTAGACACGACAGAGCTTCGGGAGATTCTTTGCGGCGTACCGCTTTCCGAGCCGGGCGTTGCCAACTGGATTCGGGGATTTATGGAGGAAAACACAAAAGCAATTCTGGGAGGCGCTTTATAATGAAAACGATAGAAGAACTTATGGCGATTCGAGATAAAGCAAAAGAAAAAATGACCGTTCGTGAGGATACAGGCGACAACGCCATTCGAGTAGTTGTCGGCATGGCGACCTGCGGCATTGCGGCAGGCGCAAGGCCCGTACTTTCCGCCTTTGTAAACGAAATTGAAAAACGGCATTTAAAGGGCGTTACCGTTTCGCAGACCGGCTGCATCGGCATGTGCCAGTATGAGCCGATTGTCGAAGTTTTAGAGCCGGGCAAGGAAAAAGTGACCTATGTTAAGATGACGGCGGAAAAAGCCGTTCGTGTTGTAAATGACCATTTAGTAAACGGCAATCCGATTATGGAATTTACCATCGGCGCCGTGACCAAATAAAGGAGGCAGACACTATGTATCGTTCCCATGTGCTCGTTTGCGGCGGTACGGGCTGTACCTCCTCAAACAGCTTGCAAATCATCGAAGCGATGGAAAAAGAAATCAAAAGGCAGGGCTTGGAAGAGGAAGTTAAGGTTGTCAGAACCGGTTGCTTCGGTCTTTGCGCCTTAGGTCCCATTATGGTGATTTATCCCGAGGGTAGCTTCTACAGCCATGTCACGGTGGCGGATGTGCCCGAAATCGTGGAAGAGCACCTCTTAAAAGGCCGCCTTGTGAAGCGTCTTTTATATGATGAAAATGCAGAAAGCGGCGAAGTGGAAAAAATCAAATCGCTTCGTGAAACCGATTTCTATAAAAAGCAACTGCGTGTAGCCCTGCGTAACTGCGGCGTCATTGACCCCGAAAACATTGAGGAATATATCGCCATGGACGGCTATATGGCACTTGCCAAATGCTTAAAGGAATTAAAGCCCGAGGACGTTATTAAAATCGTCATGGATTCGGGACTTCGCGGCAGAGGCGGCGGTGGCTTCCCCACCGGCAAAAAGTGGAGCTTTACGGCGGCAAATGCGGCTGACCAAAAATATGTGGTCTGCAACGCCGACGAGGGCGACCCCGGTGCTTTCATGGACCGTTCTGTTTTAGAGGGCGACCCCCACTGCATCGTCGAAGCCATGACCATTTGCGGCTATGCCACAGGCGCAAGCGAGGGCTATATCTATGTGCGTGCTGAATACCCTATCGCCGTTAAGCGCTTACAGAAAGCCATTGAACAGGCGCACGAATACGGTTTACTCGGTGAAAATATTTTCGACAGCGGCTTTAATTTTGATTTGCACGTCCGCCTCGGTGCAGGTGCTTTTGTATGTGGCGAAGAAACCGCGCTTATGACCTCTATTGAAGGCAACCGCGGCGAGCCGAGACCCCGTCCCCCCTATCCGGCGATCAAGGGTCTCTTCGGCAAGCCCACCACCGAAAACAACGTAGAAACCTTTGCCAACATTCCGCAGATTATCTTAAAGGGCGCGGACTGGTTCGCCTCCATGGGTACAGAAAAGTCGAAAGGCACCAAAGTTTTCGCGCTCGGTGGTAAAATTAACAACACCGGCCTTGTAGAAATCCCCATGGGCACGACGCTTCGTGAAATCGTGGAAGAAATCGGCGGCGGTGTGCCGAACGGCAAAAAATTCAAGGCGGCGCAAACCGGCGGCCCCTCCGGTGGCTGTATTCCCGCTTCGCTCATGGATACACCCATTGACTATGACAACTTAACCGCCATCGGCTGTATGATGGGCTCGGGCGGTTTAATCGTCATGGATGAGGACAACTGCATGGTCGATATTGCGAAATTCTTCTTAAACTTTACCGTAGACGAAAGCTGCGGTAAGTGTACCCCCTGCCGTGTCGGCACAAAGCGTCTTTTAGAGCTTCTCGATAAAATCACCAACGGCAAGGGCACAATGGAAGATTTAGACAAGCTCGAAGACCTTTGCCATTACATTAAAGAAAATGCACTTTGCGGTCTCGGTCAAACCGCACCGAACCCCGTGCTCGCTACGCTCAAGTTCTTCCGTGAGGAATATGAGGCACATATTAAGGAAAAGAAATGTCCTGCCGGCGTTTGTAAGGCGCTCATGACCTATTCCATTGACCCCGACAAGTGCCGCGGCTGTACCGCCTGTGCCAGAAAGTGCCCGGCGGGTGCGATTAGCGGCAATGTGAAAGAAGTTCACAAAATCGACACTACAGTTTGTATTAAGTGCGGCGTTTGCATGGAAACCTGTAAATTCGGCGCTGTTGTAAAGAAATAAGGAGGGTGCCAAATGGAAACTGTTCATTTAAAAATCAACGGCATTTCCTTGCGCGTGCCGAAGGGAAGTACCATTTTACAAGCGGCAAGAATGGCAGGGATTGAAATTCCTACCCTTTGCTATTTAAAAGAAATCAACGAAATCGGTGCCTGCCGTATCTGCGTTGTCGAAGTCAAGGGCGCAAAGGGGCTTGTGACCGCCTGCGTCTATCCTGTCAGCGAAGGCATGGAGGTCTTTACCAACACCGAACGGGTACGCCGTGCCAGAAGAACCACCTTGGAGCTGATTCTTTCCGTGCATGACAAGAGCTGTCTTTCCTGCGTAAAGAGCGGACACTGCGAGCTGCAAAAGCTTTGCCATGACTACGGCGTAGAGAATACAGACAAATTTGCAGGCGAAGCTCCGACCTATGCACTCGACTGCTCCGCGCCGCACATGGTCAGAGATAACAACAAATGCGTGCTTTGCCGTCGATGCGTAGCGGCTTGTGATGCACAGGGCATCGGTGTTATTGGCGCGAATGCCCGCGGCTTTGATACCCATATCGGCTGTGCGTTCAACCGGGAGCTGGCAGACGTTGCCTGCATCTCCTGCGGTCAATGCATTGTCGCGTGCCCGACTGGTGCGCTCTATGAAAAGGATGACACCGACAAGGTTTTGGCGGCAATTAACGATCCCGACAAATTCGTGATTGTGCAAACCGCCCCGTCGATTCGCGCGACACTCGGCGAAGCCTTCCACATGCCGGTCGGTACGAACGTAGAGGGCAAAATGGTTGCCGCTCTTCGCAGACTCGGCTTTGACAAGGTCTTTGACACCGACTTTGCCGCCGACCTTACCATTATGGAAGAAGCCACCGAGTTTATAGACAGAGTGCAAAACGGCGGCGTATTACCGCTGATAACCTCCTGCTCCCCCGGCTGGATTAAATACTGCGAGCATTACTACCCCGAATTCATTCCGAATCTTTCGAGCTGTAAATCGCCTCAGCAGATGTTCGGCGCGGTGATGAAAACCTACTTCGCACAGAAGATGAACATCGACCCCAAAGACATGGTGGTTGTCGGCGTTATGCCCTGTACAGCGAAGAAATTTGAAATTGGCAGACCCGACCAAAGTGCCAGTGGCTATCCCGATGTCGATATTTCCATTACCACAAGAGAGCTCGCCCGCATGATTGAGGGTGCAGGCATCCGCTTTACTGCACTTCCCGATGAAGAATTTGACACCCCGTTCGGTGAATCCACCGGTGCTTCCACCATTTTCGGTGCAACCGGCGGCGTTATGGAGGCGGCACTACGCACCGCTGTAGAAACCCTCATGGGTGAAGAACTGGAAGATGTAGAATTCAAAGAAGTTCGTGGCATGGAAAGCGTGAAAGAAGCTTCCTACCATATTGCGGGGCTTGTCGTCAACGTAGCCGTAGTCAGCGGCACCAAGAATGCCAAAGCGCTTTTGGAAAAAATCAAGCGCGGCGAAAAGAAATACCACTTTATTGAGGTAATGGCATGTCCCGGCGGCTGTATCAACGGCGGCGGTCAGCCTACACAGCCCGCTTCGGTTCGCAATTTTGAGAATTTAAAATCGCTTCGTGCCAAGGCACTCTATACAGCAGATGCACAAAACGTCAAACGCAAATCCCAAGAGAACGAAGCCATAAAGAAGCTTTACGCCGAATATCTCGAAAAGCCCGGTAGTCATAAGGCGCATGAAATTTTGCATACATCTTATGTAGAAAGAAAGGTTTACGAGGTCTAAGCTTTTCTGTGAAGCTCTACAGCACCCGATTTTCCCCTTGGAAGGTCGGGTGCTTTTTCAGACATATTTTTCCAACAATTCTTGCGCGAAATGTATAAAAGCCGCAAAGTTTCTTGACCTTCTCTCTGCAATATTATATAATGAAGGTTGTCCCAAAATTATAAAAGATAGGAGGAAGTGTAATGAAAAAGAAAGTTACACTCGACACAGGGAAAAAAGTTTTCCCGCTTATCTTGATGATTCTCGGTATTGTGATTTTCGCAGCGACCCTCATTGCAAGACTGAATTTAGTCTGCATTGTTGCAGTGCTTTACACCTGCATCATGTCCGCTGTGATTCTCCTTTCCCTTCTCATCAAGAAAAAAGTTTACGCTCCGATGATTTACGGCTACGCAGCAGCAGTGCTCGGCGTAATCGTTTATTACATCATTTGGGGTGCAGATGCCGGTTTCGGCGCATTCTCCACCGGTCTTGCAGGCTATGCAACGGCTGACCACCCGCTCTTACAGGGCCCCGGTAATTTCTGGACCCGCCTTCTGGGCAACCTCATTTTAGCACTCCCGAGTGCACTTGCCCTTTGGGGTCTCTTCTTCACCGCTCGTCATTCCTTTAAAAAGGAAGGCGCCAAGAAGGCAACCACCATCCTTTTGAGCGTTCTTTTAATCGGCACAAGCATTTTCTACGTGCTCACCATGAACCTTCGTTCCAAGCCCAACACCAAGAGAATGTGGGAGGGTCAGGACGATTACCTCAAGAACGTAGACAAAACCGCCACAAAGGACAGCCCGAACGTCCTCTTCATCCTGCTCGATGACCTCGGCTACGGCGATATTTCCTTGAACGGCGCAATTTATGACACCCCGAACATTGACTCTATCGGTGAAAACGGCTTAAACTGTGATAACTTCTATTCCTCTTATTCCGTTTGCTCTCCGGCACGTTTCGCAGCCTTCACCGGCCGTTATCCGTACAGAGGCTATGCCGATAACGTTATGTACCCGACCATTCAGACCTTCTCGCCCTTTGCACAGACTAGAGTATTTAACTCTATCGAAATGGGCAACAACGCAGACGGTCTTCTCGGTGATGAAGTTACTATGGCAGAAACCTTCAAGGCAGCCGGCTATGAAACCGGACTTTTCGGTAAATGGCATTTAGGTGACTTCGGCGAATATCTTCCCACCAATCAGGGCTTTGACTACTTCTACGGTAGCCACCATGTAAACGATATGAAGCCGTTCTATCACGTACAGGAGAGAGACGGTCAATACACCATTAAGCACGGTACAGACGAGCTCAAAGACCAGTCCAAGGCAACCGAGTGGATCAACGAAGAAATGATTGCTTGGGTTACCGAGCAGGCTAAGGCTGACAAGCCCTTCTTCGCTTGCTACACCTCCCCGTGGCCGCACGCTCCCGTATTCGTCGGCGATGAATTTAAGGGCAGCACCGGCATGGGCACTTATGTAGACTGCGTACACGAAATCGACTTCTACTTAGGTAAGCTCTTCGACACCATGGAAGAACTCGGCGTCTTAGAGGATACCATTATCGTCTTCACCAGCGACAACGGTCCTGCACTCGAAGGCTCCACCGCAAATCTTCGCGGCGGTAAATACTTAGCTTACGACGGCGGTCAAAAAGTACCGTTCCTCATTCGTTGGGACAACGCCAACGGCGCTCTCGGCGAAATCGGCACTACCCGTCACCAGAGCGGTACACTCGTTGACGTTTACCCGACCTTAGTTGAGCTTTGCGGCATCACCGGTAAGAACGGCGAAGCGAAAAACTATATGCCCGAAGACCGCGTTATCGACGGTATTTCCTTAACCCCGATGCTGAAGAACGACGAAGTCATCCACGGCAAGGAGCACCCGATTCTCCACATGAAGCGTGAGGATATTAAGGCAATCCAGTATACTGTTCCGACCGCAGACGTTCGTGCACAGTATCCCGATTACCAATATCCGGTACTTTTCGATAACGAAAACATCACCTTCAAGTATTACGACAAGATTCAGAATGACAACTCCGCATTCTTCAACATGTTCCGTAAGAACTGGCTCCACATCTTAACCGATGACGTCGGAGAAAACTACAACCGTTCTAAGGTTTACCCCGAAATTGCAGATGAATATCACGAGAAGCTCGATGAAATTCAGAAGGACTTCAAAGAAAACCGCCGCGGTATTAAATAAGATTATTTCATAGAAAGACGGGATTTCATGCCAGCTTTATCTTTAATGATTAAACCGGCGTCTTCCCTTTGCAATCTTTCCTGTGAATACTGCTTCTACCGAGATGTCTCCGAACACCGTGAGCATCTCGGTTTTGGCATTATGACCGAGGAAACCACAGACGTGCTGATTCAAAAGGCACTTTCTTATGCAAACGGACAGCCGGTCGCCTTTGCCTTTCAGGGCGGTGAGCCCACCATGGCAGGGCTGCCCTATTTTAAACACTTTGTCGAAACGGTTGAAAAGCTGAACACAAAAAAAAGCCACATTTTCTACGGCATTCAGACCAACGGTACACGCATTGACACGGCGTGGGCAAAGTTTTTCCACCGCTACAACTTCTTAGTGGGTCTTAGCTTAGACGGCGACTTTGAGGGCAACAAATTCAGAAAACAGCCCTCGGGTCAGAATAGCTTTTTCAAAATTTTGCGTGCCGCAGAGCTTTTCAAAAAGGAGCAGGTGGAATTTAATATTTTAACCGTTTTAACCGGCTACTGTGCCGAAAACGGTGAACGGGTTTATAGGTTCTTCCGCTCCAAGGGTTTTCGCTATTTGCAGTTCATCCCCTGCCTTCGTCCCTTCGATTCGCACGAGGAAAGCGAGCTCTATATGACGAACGACCAGTATGCGGATTTTCTCATTCGTGTGTTCAATCTCTACGTGAAGGACTATGTGCGCCACCAGTATATCAGCGTGCGCCAGTTCGACAACTGGGTGCGTTCCTATTTAAGACAGCCCACCGAACAGTGCGGCATCATGGGGCACTGCACCCACCAGTTCGTTGCAGAAGGTAACGGCAATATTTATCCCTGTGACTTCTACTGCACCGACGAATATCTCCTCGGCAATATCATGGATTCCGATTTTGAAACCATGGAGCACTGTGCCGTTGCCGAGAACTTCATTAAAGAAAGCTGTGTCGTCCCCGAGAAATGCAAGAAATGCGATGTCTACGGCATCTGCCGTGCAGGCGGCTGTAAGCGAACCCAGCGCAGTGAGGATTACTGCGAGGCTTACAAGAAATTCTTCCACGCCTGCCTGCCACTTTTCAGAGTATTCATCAACGAAAAGCCCAGCCGTGGACTGTAATCTCTCGTTTCTTTTACCAATAACAAATAGCAAGCCGTACCGATTTTCGTGCGGCTTGCTTTTTCTATATAGGGCATCTTGCAGAATACCCTTTTCTATGGTAAACTAGCCAACGTTAAAAGAAAAGGTAGATATTCTATATTGAATGAAAAGGAGAAAAATGCATGGCAAAGCTTTCAAGCTATGATAAAAAGTTCTATAAAAAAGCTATTTTCATCGCCATTCCTGTGGCGTTACAAGCCTTACTCAACAACCTCTTAAACGTAATTGATACCATGATGATTGGTTCGCTCAACGAGCAAAGCCTTGCGGCGGTCGGCCTTGCGAACAAGGTGTTTTTCGTGCTTTCCTTGGTTCTTTTCGGCATTGCCGGCGGTGCAACTGTTTTAACCGCACAATACTGGGGACAGAAGGACCACAAAAACGTGCGCCGTGTATTGGGGCTTTCGCTCTGCGTCGGCACAGGGGTCGCCGTTATTTTCTCGGTCATCAGCATTCTTTTCCCCGAAGCGGTAATGCGCATTTTCACGAGCGATGAAGAAACCGCTCTGCTCGGTGCGGGCTACCTTTCCATTGTCGCCCTCTCCTACCCTTTCCAGGCGATTTCTCAGTGCTATGCCTATTTTCACCGTGCGGTAAACAAGGTTGCCTTCACGGTTTATATCACAGGCTCTGCGATTGTCGTGAATGCTTTCTTTAACTACGCGCTCATTTTCGGTAAATTCGGTTTTCCCGAGCTTGCCCTGCGCGGTGCGGCTATCGGCACACTCATTGCGAGAACCTATGAAATGGTGGCTATTTTAATCTATGTTTATGCGAAAAAGACCGTTGCGGCGGCAAAGCCCAAAGAGCTTTTCGATTTCAACAAGAACTTTGTAAAACGCTTCTTCCGCATTGCCCTCCCTGTCATCTGCAATGAATCCGCCTGGGGTCTCGGTGTTACCATGTATTCCTTAGTTTATGGCCGCATGGGCGTTGTCGCTGTAGCTGCGATTACAGCCACACAGGTAATTGAAGAAATGTTCATCGCCGCCTTTGCCGGTCTGTCCTCAGCAACCGGCGTTGTGCTCGGCAACGAAATGGGTGCTAACCGTTTGGATGACGCCAAACACCACGCAAAAGTCCTGCTGATTTCTAATATTCTCTTTACACTTTGCCTCTCGGCTCTCCTGCTCTGGGTCAGAAAACCGATTCTCTCCCTCTTCCACCTGACCGATGCGGTATTCTCAGCGGCTTCCACCTGTCTTTTCATTTTCGCCTTGTATTTGCCCTTTAAAACCAACAACTACGTCAATATCGTCGGCGTGCTTCGTAGCGGCGGCGACACAAAATATTCCCTGTTCTTAGACTTCTCGGGTGTATGGTGCATCGGTGTACCGATGGCGGTGCTCGGCGGCCTTGTCTTAAAACAGCCCGTTTATGTGGTCTATGCCATGGTATTGGCAGAAGAAGTCTATAAATCCATTCTCGGCTTCTTCCGCTATAAAAAAGGCAAATGGATTCGCAATATTATTGCCGAATCCGAAAACCTCATTGCAAATTCTGACAAGAAATGATAAAATAGAGTGTACGAAAACTTTATGTTTAAATTTCATTGATTTAGGAGGAATTCTTATGCAAAAGAAAGCCTTTGTAAGTCTTCTTTTAATTTTCGTTATGCTCTTCACTATGGCGTCCTGCGGCAATAAGGACGAGGGCGAAACCACTACGGATCGTCCGGTATTCACACCACCCACCGAACAGGGTGAGGATGCAAATACGCCTTCGGAAAAGCAAACCTTTGCACAGCCCGAAACCGAGCTCATCAGCATTTCCGTGCCTGAGGGCTACACCTTAGTGCGCATTTCCTGGTTATTAGAAGAAAAGGGCATCTGCTCTTCCAAGGCCTTTTTAGATGCCGCGCAGAACTATGATTTGTCTAAATATCCCGTGTTAAACGATTTAAAGAATCAAAAGGATGTTTGCTTCCCGCTCGAGGGTTATCTTTTCCCGGCAACCTATGCCTTTAAAAAGGATACCGACCCGCAGAAGGTTTTAAACGAAATGGTCAAAACCGCCAACGCGAGATTCTCCAGCCTTTTGCCGAATGGTAAATCCGCACAGGGCTATAATCTCCACCAAATTTTGACGATTGCTTCCATTATCGAAAAGGAAGCCTTCACCAGTGAGCAGAGAACCAAAATCTCCGCCGTGCTTCACAACCGTTTAAAGCAGAACATGAAGCTGCAGTGCGATGTTACGAGAAAATACTGCACCGGCGTTATCGAGCACATCTATCCCGATAAAATTGACCATTACAAATATGTCTATAACACCTACCGCTGTGCCGCGCTTCCGGCAGGGCCCATTTGCAATCCCGGCATGGAATCCATTCGTGCAGCGATAAATCCCGAAGACAGTAAGGCGCTTTATTTCGTTATCGCAACAGATCCGCCTTACGAATCTCGCTTCTCGGAAACCTTTGAGGAGCACCAGAAAAACTGTAAAGAATTAGGCTTTTAAGGAAGGTACGAATGAACATTCAAATTGCAAACCGACTTGTAGAACTCCGAAAGACCCACGGGCTTTCGCAAGAAGCCTTAGCAGAGCAACTGGGCATCAGCCGTCAGGCGATTTCCAAATGGGAACGCGCCGAAGCTTCTCCCGACACCGAAAACCTGATGACGCTTTGCTCGCTCTACGGCGTAACGATGGATTCTATCCTCTACCCCGAGCGCAAGCAGGAGACGCCCAAGGCAGAGCCTAAGAAACAGGAAAAGAAGCCGAAGCCCCCCAAGGCGCCGAAGCTTCATCTGCCCAAAACGCCGCTTCAAAAAGCCGGCGAGCACATTTTAAAATTCCCGTTTCCGCTTTTCGTAATTGCTTTATATGTCGGCTTAGGTCTCGGCTTTAAGCTCTGGCATCCCGGTTGGCTCGTCTTCCTGCTTTTACCGATTTATTATCACCTCGGCGGTGCATTCTGCGTGCGCCGTAAAAAAGCCCTGCTTTTGGCACTTCCCGTGCCGGAGGTTGTCCTTAGTATTTATCTTATGGTCGGTATTTTCGCTCATGTTTGGGCGAAGTCGCTCCTCATCTTAATCGTCATTCCGCTCTATTACTGGTTAGTGGCGTGCTTCTATCACGACGACGAAAGCAAAAAATCATAAGCCTTAGGGGGTGGATTTTGTCCTGAAATCCGCCCCCTTTATTGATTTTATAAGAATTATCCTACTTTAATTTCTATATTTTAGGAAAAACTAAGTGTAGAGATTTTTCGGGGATTATGGTACAATTAGACGAACTATATTAGGAGGGTTCTTTATGCAAACTTTTAGAAACATTACAGACAATATTTTATTTATCGGCGGCAGTGACCGTCGTATTGCGCTTTTCGAGAATGCTTATCCCGTTCCCGAGGGCATCACATATAATTCCTACGTGATTCTGGACGAGAAAATTGCGATTTTAGATACCGTGGATGCTTCGGTTTCTACTCTTTTCTTTGATAACTTAGAGGCCGCTCTCGGTGAGAGAATGCCCGATTACGTGGTTGTAAACCATATGGAGCCCGACCACTGCGCCACCTTGGGCGAGCTGCTTCTGCGCTACCCCGAGCTTAAAATCGTGTGCAACGCCAAAACCAAAACCATGATTGCACAGTTCTTCCCGAAAGCGAAGATTGACGATGCACAGTACGTGCTTGTAAAAGAGGGCGAAAGCCTCTCCCTCGGCAAACACGAATTGCAATTCTATATGGCACCCATGGTGCACTGGCCCGAGGTTATGGTCACCTATGATGCCACCGACAAGGTTCTCTTTTCCGCTGATGCTTTCGGCACCTTCGGCGCATCAAAAGGCGGATTATTCGCAGACGAAAACGGTTTTTCCGAAGCAGATTTTTCCGAAGCACGCCGCTACTACACCAACATCGTCGGCAAATACGGCGTACAGGTTTTGGCACTCTTAAAGAAAGCCGCCGGCTTAGATATTCAGTATCTCTGCCCCCTGCACGGTCCGGTTTGGCGTGAAAACATCGGCGCATTTATCGAAAAATACACCCTTTGGGCTTCTTACACGCCCGAAGAAAAGGGCGTTATGATTGCCTATGCTTCCATTTACGGCGGTACGGAAAATGCGGCGGAAATCTTAGCTTCTGAGCTTTCCAAAAGAGGCGTACGCAATGTCGAGATTTTCGACGCTTCCAAAATACACCCCTCCTACCTCGTTTCCGAAGCGTTCCGCATGAGCCATTTGGTTTTCGCTTCGGTTACCTATAATAACGACATGTTCCCGGCTATGGAAACCCTGCTTTTAGATTTGAAGGCTCATATGCTGAAGAACCGCACCGTAGGTCTCATTCAGAACGGCTCTTGGGCACCGCAAAGCGGCAAACATATGACGGAAATCCTCTCTTCCATGACGAATATGGACGTAAGGGAACCGCTTGTCACCCTGCGTTCCACCGTAAAGGAAGAAAACCTTACAGAGCTCAAAGCTCTTGCAGACGAAATCGCCAAAAGCCTTGCAGAATAAGGCTTTCGGCGTTCCCCTATCCGTTTCAAAAATTCGAAAAGGTATGTGATGCATTATAAAACAATCGAAAAAAGAGCTGCTTTATCTGCTCTTAAAAATTGCTGTAACTGTGACGATTTTCATCGCCGTCCTTTTGAACTTTGACAAATTAAAAAATATAGATGTACGTGCGCTCGTTGCGGCGGCGCCCTCTTTTTTAGGTGCTGTGCTCACGGTTTTAGGGGTTTACAGCTTAAAGGGATTGGTTTTTGTCATTCCCGCCTCGCTCGTTTACCTCTCGGTCGGTATGGCGTTTTCGCCGCTCGCCGCCGTACTCATTAACCTCGGCGGTATTCTTTGCGAGCTGACGGTTTCCTACCTTTTCGGTTTGTTTCTCGGTGGCGACAAAATCCGCAAATTTCTCTTGTCGAAAAAAGGCGGTAAAAAGGTGCTCGAAATGCAAAACTCCAAGCGCTATACCACCGTCTTTTTAATGCGGTTCATCCCCGCCTTTCCCATTGATTTTGTAAGTCTCTTTTTGGGCAGTACCCGAGAAAAATTCCTGCCCTTTTTGTGCTTTTCCTTTTTAGGCATCGCACCGCGTGTGATTTTATTCACCGTTTTGGGCGACAAGATTTATGATTACATCCCTATGCACCTCATCATCACCTTGATTTTAATTGTAGTACCCATTGCGCTGATTGCGATTGTGGTGCAGTTTATTCTGAAAAAACGAAAGGCGAAAAAGCAAGGCCAAACGGAGGAAGAGCATGCAAAAATCAGATAATGACCTCGGCCGCCGCTTTCGTGAACTTTCGGAGCGCGCCGAGACCTGCCGCAGTCTGTTTTATTCGGACTTTTTAACGCTCGCTGAGCAGCAGGTACTCTTTTCGGTGCTTCCCGAACGTGAGTTTTACCTCCTCGGCGGTTATGAAGAAGCAGAAAGAAAGCTCGCCGTCTTCGGTGCAGATTCCTTGGAGGAAGCCGAAGAAAGCGAGCCGTTTTATATATTAGAAATTGCCCCGAAGGCGCAAAAATTCGCCGATGCTCTCACGCACCGCGACTTTTTGGGCAGTCTTTTGGCACTGGGCATCAAACGAGAAATGCTGGGCGATATTGTGCTCTCAAAGAACATTGCCTACGTATTCGTAAAGCCTAAAATTGCCGGCTTTATTGAAGAAAATCTCGAGCGTGTGCGCCACACCTCAGTGAAGCTTCGACGCATCGAAGCTCTCCCTTCTTCCGCCGTGCAAACGCCGGAAGAAGAGGTACTTTTAGCCTCCTCGGCGCGCTTAGATGCACTGCTCGCCTCTGCCTTTCACCTTTCCAGAAAAGATGCGCAAAGCCTTGTGCTTTCGGGTAAAGTGTTTCTAAACGGCAGAGAAATCCTCAAAACCGACACCATGATTGCCGACGGCACGATTGTTTCCGCACGCGGGCAGGGTCGGTTTAAATTACTCGAACAAATCGGCACAACCAAAAAGGGCAAATGCCGTTTTGCGGTGCTTTTATACCGCTAAAAAGGAGAACCCATGGGATTTTTAAAGCATTTCAAAAAAGATAAAACCTATGAAGGCTTTGCCGCCTTTTCCAACGATGCTTTCAAAGAGATGCCTCTCGAGGAAGCCGTCGCGTTTCTTCTCAATTTATACGAGGACGGCGACAACCGCTGGTCGGCGGAATGGGTTGCCACCTCGGCTTTCTCTTTAGAATCCGAGGATTGGGCGTGTGAGGAGCTTTTCGCCACCCGTGCACATCCGTTCACCTTGGAAACAGAAGCCGATGCCGAAGCCGTTTTTCAGCAGTTTAAGGGCTATTTAGAACGCTATCTCCAGCATTGCCGCTACGCCGGAATCCTGCGAAATAAGGCAGGTATCGCCCTCGGCTTTGTAGACGGCGATTTAGAGCTTCTCTATCAAAATCTCGGTTATCTGCGCAAGCGTCCCTCGAATTACACCGTTATTTCAGAGCTTTCCGCCGATAATCTCAGCGAATTAGAGGAAGCCGCCGACCGCGCGGCAGAACGCTTTGCCCTCTCCGACTTAACCGATGCCGACACCGTTGCTAAGCGTCTTCAAAGCATCGCAGAACAGATACTCGCCGGCAAAGCCGCACCGAAGGGCTACGAAAATCTTTCCGACCTCGCCTTTGACCTCGGCGCACTCTTCGGCTATACCTTTGTCAAAGGGCGCAACTGGTCGTGGATGTTACTCGGCGAAGCCCAAACGCAGGTTGAGCCAATGATTGTCTCCCCCGACGAAAGCTACTGCATCCCCGCTTTAGAGCTTTGCTACCGCATTTTACACGGGCAAAACACGAATCCGAACGGCGAAAACGATGTGACTCTACATTTACTTTGGGAGGCTTCTAAAAAGGCAGAAGTACTTCAGCGCGGCAAAAAATACATTTTGCTTTCCTAAAAAACTTTATAAAAAAAGATTAAACCCCTTTGAGTCGAAACTCAAAGGGGTTTTGCAGTGTCTCTATTTATCTATAAGAAATAAATTAGTTCTGCTCTTCTCTCATCTTTGCAAAGCATTCGCTGCAGTAAACCGGACGATCGTCACGGGGCTGGAAGGGAACTCTTGCTTCGCCGCCGCATGCTGCGCATGTTGCTGTGAACATTTCTCTTTCGCCTCTAGCTGCATTCTTTCTTGCATCTCTGCATGCCTTGCATCTCTGCGGCTCGTTTACAAAGCCCTTTTCAGCATAAAATTCCTGTTCGCCTGCTGTGAAAGTAAACTCTTTACCGCAGTCTTTGCAGATGATGGTCTTGTCTTCGTACATTTTGCTACCTCGCATAATAAAAATATTTTTACCCTAAGCGGAATTGCACCGCCGCATAGGAATCCATGCTCTCCTAAAGAGAAAAGGGCATATAAAAGGAATTCTCCTTTATTGTTTTAATTTGGCACGCACTCTTTGCAGTGCATTGTCCACGCTTTTGGAGGTAATCCCCAAACGCTCGGCAATCTCCCCATAGGAAAGACCGGTTAAAAATAATTTTAACACCTGTTTTTCCGTTTCGGAAAGATGTGTAGCGACGAACTGCCAAAGGGCATCGCATTGCTCACGCAAATCCTGCTGTTCTTCAATGCTCGGTGCGGGAGATTCCATAAAATCATCTTCCCACGGCACGATTTCCGCCGGATTCACACCCCTGCCACCTCGTGTTTTGCGAAGTGCAGACAGAATGCTGTTTTGCACACAAACACTGACATAAGGCAGAAACGGTTTTTCACCCTCGGCATGATAACCGCGCACGGCGGATAACAGACCGATGAAGCCCTCCTGCAAGAGGTCGTCCGCATCCAGCTCTTGGCAGTTGTATTTGGCGGCCTGACGGCGCACCAAAGGCAAAAGCCTTGTAACGAGCTGAGAAAAAGCGGCCTCGTCGCCTTTTTGTGCAGCTAAAACGAGCGATTCTAACGGAAACGCATTTTCGTGCACCATGGGCTCTGCCAACCTTTTCACCTCTTCGGACTCTTCTTTCTTCGCTAATAATAAGTATTATACCATTTTTATAAGGTTTGTCAACTCAATTTTTGTGTAAACTGTATAAATCGAGCTTTTTAAAAAAAATTCGTGCATACTGCCAATTTTCCCGTAAGTTTCACGGCAGTATGCACAAAAATTTTAAAGGATTACATGCCTGCAAACACGTTAACAAGCACAGCCGCTGTGCCACTGAGCATCAAAACGGCGAGAACTGCGGCAATTACCTTTACCGCAACTTTGTTGTTCATCATAGTTTATAGGTCCTTTCACACACCGAGCAAGGCTTTGACGTCTGCGGTGAGTTTTTCTGTGGTTGCTTTTGCAGTTTCCAAATCCGCTTCGGCGGCGGTTAAGTAAACCTTAATCTTCGGCTCTGTGCCGGACGGGCGAACAATCACCTTGGAGTCGCCCTCTAACGGGTAAGCGAGTACGTTGGAAGCCGGCAAGGTGAGCTTTTCTTCTTTGCCGCTCTCGAGGTCCTTATAGACCTGCAATTTGTAGTCTGCAACGCCGACTACCTTTTTGCCTGCGAAGCTCTTGGGCGGATTCTTACGGAGCATATCCATAAGGTCTACCATTTTCTGCATACCCGCCGCACCCTCGAAGCCAAAGTTCAAAAGGGAGCTTAAATACATACCGTATTTTTTATAAATGCTCTGCATGAAGTCATAAAGGCTGATGCCCTTTTTCTTGTAATGTGCCGCCATTTCGCAAATCAACATAGAAGCGACAACCGCATCCTTATCTCTTGCGTGGATGCCGCGCAGATAGCCGTAGCTCTCTTCCATGCCCAAAACGAAGCGGTCTTCTTCGCCGACCTTTTCGAGATTGGTGACAAGCTCGCCGATATACTTAAAGCCGGTTAATAAATCCTTTATCTCTGCGCCGTAGCTTGCCGCGATTTTCGCAATGAGGGGAGAGGTTACAATGGTCTTTACTACAATCGGATTTTTCGGAAGCTTACCCTGCTCCTGCAAGGTGGAAAGCAAATATTCGCAAAGCATAGCACCAGTTTCGTTACCGGACATCAGCTTATATTCGCCGTCATCTAAAACAGCAATACCAACGCGGTCGGAGTCGGGGTCGGTTGCTAAAAGGAGGTCTGCCTGCTTGGTCTTAGAAAGTTCAATCGCGCAGTTAAATGCTTCACGGATTTCGGGGTTCGGATAGGGGCAGGTCGGGAAGTTGCCGTCGGGCATTTCCTGCTGCGGTACAACGGTTACATCTTTTACACCGATGCGCTTTAAGATTTCGCGAACCGGCTTATTGCCTGCACCGTTTAAGGGTGTGTAGATAACCGACAGTTGGGAATCCTCGGCAACACTCGGATTAACCTGTGCCTTTAACACTTCTGCATAGAATGCCTCGAACATATCGTCACCGATAAAGGAAATCAAGCCTTCTTCTACTGCCTTGTCGAAGTCCATGGTCTTAACGCCGTCAAACATATCGACCTTTTGAATATAATCATAGGTCTTTGCCGCAGCGGCATCAGTCATCTGATAGCCGTTGGGGTCATAGCACTTGTAGCCGTTGTATTTGGACGGGTTGTGGCTGGCGGTGATGATGATACCGCTGCTGCAATGCAGCTGTCTGACTGCAAAGGAAAGCATGGGGGTCGGCACAAGCTCTTGATAGATGTGCACCTTCACGCCGTTTGCCGCCAAAACGCAGGCCGCAGAACGTGCGAACACGTCGGATTTAATTCTGGAATCGTAAGCAATCGCAATCGAGGGATTTTCAAAATCCTCGTTGAGGTAATCGGCAAGGCCCTGCGTTGCCTGATTTACCGTGTAAATATTCATACGGTTTGTGCCTGCGCCGATAACGCCGCGAAGACCTGCCGTACCAAATTCTAAGTTTTTATAGAAGCGGTCCAAAATTTCCTCTTCCTTGCCCTCAATTTCCTGAAGCTCGGGTAAGAGGTCCTTGTCCGCTGTGGCTTTCTTGCACCAAAGGTCATATAATGCGTGAATGTCTTGCATAAGAAATGCCTCCTAAAACATCTAACTGACAATCTATTCGATATTAGTTAGTATACTACAATTCGTCAAAGAAAGCAATTTTAATTTCTTCGATTTTCTATTTTTTTCATGCATCAAAAATGGACATAAAGGTTTGCGAAATCTTTTGTTCTATGCTAGAATAAGGATATATTTGGGGGTGTTTTCATGTTTGCATCTGTCAACAGTGTCGGACTTTTCGGCATGGAAGCTTATAAAGTAACCGTCGAAGCGGATTTGTCCGCAGGATTGCCGCGGTTCGACGTGGTCGGTCTGCCCGATGCGGCGGTATCTGAAAGCCGTGAGCGTGTGCGTTCTGCCATGCACAATAATGGCTTTGATTTTCCCGTGTCGCGCATTACGGTAAATTTAGCGCCGGCGGATATTCGTAAGGAAGGCCCGATTTATGATTTGCCACTCTTTCTGACGATTCTCAAATCCAGCGGTCAGTTAAAGGCGGATTTGGAAGATAAGGTCTTTTTGGGAGAATTATCGCTCAGCGGCGAGGTGCGCCATATCAACGGTGTTCTGCCCATGGTCATTGAAGCGCAAAGGGCAGGCTTTCAGGAAATCTATATTCCTTATGATAACCGTGCGGAGGGCGCAGTGGTACAGGGCATCCACGTTTTTGCCGTCAAAAATGTAAAAGAACTGCTTTCGCATCTTTCGGGTGAAGCAGAGCTTGCACCGCTCAGCGCAGAGGATTATACCGAATCCACCGTAGCACCCGATTTGCCCGATTTTGCCGACGTCAAAGGACAATATGAAGCCAAGCGTGCCCTCGAGGTCGCGGCGGCAGGCGGTCACAACGTGATGATGATTGGCCCGCCCGGATCCGGTAAAAGTATGCTCGCCAAACGCGTGCCGTCGATTTTGCCCGACATGACCTTTGAGGAGTCCCTCGAAACCACGAAGATTTATTCGGTCGCCGGTGCTCTGCCGAAGGATATTTCCTTAATCACTGCCCGACCGTTCCGTGCGCCGCATCACACGGTTTCCCCTGCCGGACTTTCCGGCGGCGGTGCTGTGCCGCATCCGGGTGAAATCTCTTTGGCGCACAACGGCGTATTGTTTTTAGATGAATTACCCGAATTTTCCAGAACGGCTATGGAGATTATGCGCCAGCCCATTGAGGATGGCAAAATCACGATTTCCCGTGTCGCCGCAACCTTTTCCTATCCCTGTTCAGTAATGTTACTTTGTGCGATGAATCCCTGCCCCTGCGGCTTCTACGGACACCCCACAAGGCAGTGCACCTGTCCCTCCGGCGCGCCGCAGCGATATTTATCCCGTGTATCGGGACCGCTTCTCGACCGTTTGGATATTCACATTGAAGTGCCGCCCGTGGATTACGACGACCTTTCTAAAACAGGCAAGGAAGAACCCTCGGCGGAAATCAAAAAGCGCGTCAATGCCGCAAGAGCGATACAGCAAAAGCGACTTGCGCCCTACGGTGTCACCTGCAATGCGAAAATGGATGCACACCTCACGCGCAAATTCTGTACGCCTACAGATGCCGCCGCAAAGCTTCTGCAAAATGCGTTTGAAAAGCTCGGTCTTTCCGCACGCGCCTACGATAAAATTCTTCGTGTCTCGAGAACGATTGCCGATTTGGACGGTGCAGAGGTCATCGACGTGCCGCATATCGCCGAAGCCATTCAGTATAGAAGCCTCGACAGGAAATTCTGGAAAGCCTAAAAAAATAAAACAGAAAAAGAGAGAACGCCCCCCTCTTTTTCTGCTTTTGCTTTCTTTCCTACCCCATTGTTTAGAAGCTTTCAAAAAAAATGAAAAAATTTAGAAAAAACTTCAAAAAACCTATTGACAATATTCACAAGCTTTGATATAATAGGCAACGTTGTGAGGACAACAAGTCACACACAAGCGAGTGTGGCGGAATCGGCAGACGCGCACGTTTGAGGGGCGTGTGGTAATCCCGTGTGGGTTCAAGTCCCACCACTCGCACCAATAAAGACGAAAACGTACAAGTTTTCGTCTTTATTTTTTTGCATTTTTGTGTTCCAAAAAAGCAGCGGTTATTTAGCACAATTAAATTTGTCCCTACTCCCCTTCCAGCGCTTCTTTTTAGCTGAATTTTCATTAAGAATAGCAAAATAAAAAGCCCATAAAGCCTTTATCCATAGGCTTTATGGGCTTTTCTTCATTTTAGGCTGTTGCTTTTCGGGGAATACTTTTCGCACCAAAAGTTCGAGATTTTGCACTTTAAAAATCCATCAAAAATAGATAGGTAAATTTTAAAATGCAACGATTTAAAACAAATCAAAATATTCTCATAATAACCCGTTTTGGTCAACTTTTGGTCTCCAATTGGTCCCCAAATGGTCTCCAAATCGGGCTCTAAATCCGGCTCTAAATCCGGCTCTAAATTGGCAGTTTTTTTATCGAATATTCAGCATACTTAAAATAGGTTTCGTTTTTCTCTGCAAACTTGTCTTTCACCAATTTTTCAATATAAACTTAAATAAATAACCAACGTAAAGCAAACATTTATCTCTCGTAGTTTTTTTATTTTTCTTTTAAAGTTAAGTAAAAAAACGGTTTACTTCTTTTACAATTCACATACTCGATTATAAAATTTCATATAACCAGTAAAGTAACAAAGCTACTTCTCAATCCTATTAAGGGAAAATTCTGGCTTTCTTTTACAAACAATACACAGCTTATGCGGACTTTTTATTTTATGAGAACTTAATTTGTAAGAGCAAATCATCATATTAAGTAAATCCTGTTGTGGGATAGACGCTCCATCCCCGCCATCAAATGATGTTGTTCCCGAACCTAATATGGGGATACAAACATCTTTTTCAGAATAATGATTTTCTATTTCTTTCCATAATAAATCCAAGCATTCAAGGTATTCATCTCGTTTAAAGAAGCGCCCTTTACCTTTCTCATCTAATTTAGCAAACGCCATCAATAAATCATCACCATTTGGTACAATCGTTCCTGAAGCATATCTAGTTTTTTGCTTATACTTTGATTTATTCGCATCGGGTTCTATTTTTGCATCTTCAACCAACTGTTGAATGTCTAAATCCGGATGCAATGCTAAATACTGTCCACAAATAGAATCAGAATTTATAGATGATGTTGTGCTGCCTACTTTCGTAGTAAAGCATTCGTCGAAAGTAATTACTTTTTTACACTTCTTCTTTTTAAGTATATTTCCATATTCTATTCTAATTAAGTAATTCTGCCCTTTAATTGTAACATATGGTCGAAATATCAAACAAGCTGTATACAATAACGCCGTTACTATCCATACAACGAAAAAACACATAAGACGAGAAATTAGTATATTAATCTCGTTAAAATCAAAATGAGAGAGAAATGCATATTGATCAAGCATTTTTTGAGTGATCCATTCTGGCTTAGCAAAAAAAGATTCCGGTACAAAAGTAAAGATTCCTGACACCAAAGCAAATGTGAATGTTAAGCTTTTTCGAACAAACTTGTTCAAAATCCAAGCACCTCTTTTATGTACAAATAATCTCCGACTTTGTTTCCTAAGCAGTTAATTTTCCAAAACGGTCTTGCGACATCTTCATAACCTTTCATATATGATGGGAGCCAAGCTGATTCCTTTCGTGTAGAATTATATACGATAACAATTGGCTTTTTTCTTCTTTTAGCTTGTTCAAATTCGTGTCGAAGATATGAAAAACAATTAATGTTTCCAACATCGTCATCCTCGCTAACGGAGCATGTGCTTGAAACCTTGCACATTTTAGCCCCCATATTATTACGATGATACGGTGTACAAGAGCATTGCCATTGTTCTAATGATGTTCGTTTGCATTCACATCCTGCTGTGCGTGAACCAGTTTTATCGCCCACAACAAAAATCACAGCAGATGAAGCGTTAATTTGTCTATTAAATTCGGATTTCAAATCGCAAATGCGGCAATCATCATCCTTAGCTACAGTACCAGATACTACTTTTGACATATCGATAAAATCAACTTTATGCAGATTGTCCGTTCCCCATTTGTTTAGTTCATCAACTACATCACGATCTCCATTCAATTTGTCATAATCTGCGCTAATATAAACTTGTTTAGCCATATAAATCGAGCTCCTTTTTAACATTTTATGAAATCAATTATATTTTGCATCTTTATAATAAGATACTTTTTCAATATTTTGAATTATCTGTTTTTCAGAATTAAGATTATAGCAAAACCGGAAAGGCTCTATTTTAAAAGCTCATCAAAAAAGGATATTTTTATATATAACAATTTAGAACATTCTCTTTCCAAGCTTTTGTTTCTAATTCACTTTCTAACTTAGCCGCATTTTTGAGTTAGTGTAAAAATCAGCATTCACCGCCTAATAATAACTTACAAAATTAACATAGAAACAGACGGAATAAATAATAGCACTCACCTCTTTGTAAAAATTCATCAGGTGAATGCTATCATTTCTATACTCGCTTTTTGTTTTTTAAATAGTTAAACAACACTCAAATGCTAAAGGCGCGCATTAATCCGCGATGTAAAATACATTCATCAGCATCAATAAAACGTTCCCATTGGTTTCTATAAGCAAACACAGTATAGTCTTTTCTTTCTCTTGGTCTATGTTGTCCAATATACCCTGCTTCAAATAATTTTTCTAATATTGAACGAGCGGAAACATCAGTAAATTCCGGATATTTCTTACATTCTTCTTCAAATTGTTTTAAATAAAAATATTTTTCCCCCATCATTGCCAAAACATGAGGAAGTTGAGTTACCACTTCATTCGGAAAAAAGCCAGTCAGTTCGTCAGTCATTGCCGTTACAAAGTAGTCATTTGAATAAGCTATTAATACTTGTTGTATCTTTTCTGGCGTTAATTTCTTATTAGGGATAAAGACCTTTTGCACTTCAATAAAGAACTGTAAAATATCTCTGGGTCGATAAATTATATTTTCTAAGACGTATTCCAGAGAATCACGCCCATTAATTTTTTCTGGGAAAACTTCTTGCCAAACTTCCGAGAAGGAATTTTCTCGCCCAGTAACAGCATCTATTCTCTTTCCAACAAGCTTAATCAAATCAGAATCATATAGATCATCAGAGGAAAGTAACCAAGATAACTTAATACTAGAGTCTCTTGAAATTTTAGATAAATTAGGATCGCGGCAGAGATTCAAAATATCTTGGCGGATAAACAAAAGAATTTTTAAAGATAATTCTTTTGTTTTAAATGCCTTATTGATTTCATTGGCAGCTCGGATCAAACCAGTAACAATATCCGGATCGAAATCAGAATATTGAAGTAAATCATCTAATCCATCAATAACTAAAATAAAGCGCTTTTGAAAATATAAATTTTGAATAGAATTTTTAATGGCTGTGTAAATCTCATCAGCACCTCTTAAAACTTGAGAATGGTCATATTTTCTCTTGTGTTGTATTATATCTTTAACATTTAAGGTGGTATCTGATTCAATTATTTTCTTAACCGTAATACAAATATCTTTATCTTGATCATTCGAGATAAATCCATATTGACTAAGAGCATTAATTATATCATCAAAATCTCTACTCTGTACATTAGGTTCTTTTTGATTGATCATTTCTGCGCATTTTATTAGTAGCACACATTTCCAGAACGAGATATAACGGTTCCCGGTAATCTTAGAACTCGTCTTAATTTGAGAAAATATTGTATTGCTAAAATTATTTAAGGATTGCCTATAAGTATGTATATTATGTTCATCAGCTGTTAAGCGCAGTTGTGCTCCGTATGTGGTTTTTCCTTCACCTTTTCTTCCTAATAATATAAATTCGTTACCATTTATTAACTGGTCCAAATGATTATGCGGATCAAAAAACACCTTGGTAAAAATCTGTGGTTTGCGTTCTGCTTCTGTATCAGCATCGGAACATCCAAAATATATGGAATTAAAATCAATCATCGTTTTCTCCTTAATTCATTAATGCTACAAGGCTTACAAACTATATATAGCAATATTTGTCAGTTTTTGCAACCAATTAGCCTAAAAGCAGGAAATATGAACATAAATGTAGAACATTGACAAAATTAAAGCCGTACATTATCCAAAGTGGATAATGTACGGCTTTAAGGAATGCAAAAAATTTCAAAATATGCTGTATAAAATCAGGAGCACGTCATTTTCTTAATATATTTTAGGCTACAGCTAATGTCCCATCGGAGAGCGTATGTTCATCAACATACTGCTGTGCGGTTTCATATTCGCTGTGCGCTAATTCTATTTCTTCTTGTATGCCTTGATTCTCTGCATATTATACAAAGACTTGATAAATACCAATCAAAACTTCACTTTTTTGCGGAAATATCTCATTTACGATAGTAAGATTGATATAAATGTATCTTTGAGTCTGGTCATAATAGCTATCAATATGTTTTTCTTTATTTTTTGTATATTTAAATCTAAAAAAATGTGACTATTCATAATAATTACAATAGATACCGTTTCCCTCTTTCTCAGTTAAAAGCTTAATAAAATAAAAAGCCCACAAAGCCTTTATCCATAGGCTTTATGGGCTTTCCTTCATTTTAGGCTGTTGTTTTTCGGAGAATAATTTTCGCACCAAAAGTTCGATGTTTTATGCTTTCAAAATTCATCAAAAATAGATGCCAAATTTTAAAATGCAACGATTTAAAACAAATCAAAATATCCTCAAAATAACCCGTTTTGGTCAACTTTTGGTCTCCAATTGGTCCCTTTTTGGCCCCCCCAAGGTCTCCGAATTGGGCTTGTTTTCCATGCAATCTTCAATCCCATGGAATACAAGAATACAAAACGTATAATTTATTAATGCTTTTCCCTCACATCTGTTGGAAAATCTTCTAAAAATTCTGTGCGTACAATATCCATACGGTTTGTTTCAGGATTGTATTTTAAAACTGTTTTTACGTCCCCGATGTAATCCGGATGCGTGATAACAGAAGCGTATTGATAGCCGACAATTTCGCATATACCGTCTTTGTCGATGTCTTCTGGATAGAATTTATAAAAGGGATCGCAAGCAAAGTTTGCATCTATTGTTGCCTTTCCTGATGCATCGAAGAAGTCCTCAGAATACCGTAACGAAACATCTATGACTTTCTCATAATCCATACTTGCATTTTGAATTTTTAATTGTTTTCCCGCTAAAAATTCAGCTGTGCAGCCATTATCCCAAGAGATTTCATTTTCGATAACCTTATCTGAAAAGATTTCATTGCATTGATGCCCTTCAAGGTTGAATATATAAGATTGATATTGACCTGCTCCGCCAAAGGCATCCAATTGGCAATGCAAAATAATTTCATCCGAAGAATCACTGTCTAAATTCGCAGCATAAAGGTTTACCGCAGAAAGATTCTCTTTTAAAGCAGGAAATACTAAAAGCTTGCCTTCTTCTGCAACCGCTAAATAAGATAAGGTGTTTTCCGAATCATCGTCCGAGGCTTTATGTAACAAATAAAGCATACTGTCTTTCGTATGTTTGGTTTCATCTTGATAGTGAAAGGCTGTTTTTTCAACGATTTGAAGACGGTCTAAATCTGCTATTTCAAGATAATCAACCGCTTTTTCCAAGGCTTCTTGAGGCAGTTTATATTCTTGCGCAGATATTGCAGAACTTTCTGCATCCTTTGCGGCAGGAGTTTTCTTTCCATCACACGAACATAACAGCAAGAAAGAACAAATAACTGTAACTAATAAAATAATTCGTTTCATAAGCTTCTCCTTTTACCATGTTTTATAAAACATATTACCGCCAATAATTACAGTTTCCTTTTTACCTTTTATTTCTTGTCTCCTTTTGGGATCTCCCCATTTTTCAGAATAAAAATAGAAATATTGATCATCCAATAAAGGAGAAGCAACAAAGTCTCCATTTAAAATTTCATCAGATAACTGGCACGCATTATCCCACATAATTGAATCAAGTTGTTGATTTTCATAAGCTTTTTTCCCTCTAGCATATCCCGAAAATTGATTTTTATCAGTACAAACGGAATAGTAATCATTTGGAAACTGCGGAGCATTAAAGCGATTTACAAGTACTGTTGCAACAGCTCGTTGTCCCTCCTTCCAGTCTGAATATGCACATCTCCCTCCAGCTTCTCCATAGATAGTTTGAGCAAGCGCCAATCTTTCTTTTTCGTCCTTTACCTGCTTTTGCTTTATTATAAAATTATATGTATTTTTTTCTTTTGAGATCTCATATTCATATAACTCATTTTCATCGAAAAATATTTCAGCTTTTCCATCACCTTCTGCTGGGAAAGAGACGGTATAAGAACCACTTGGATCATAGCAAGTAATAGGATTATTCATGCAATACCCAAACATATTTTTATCAAGCATGCCTTGACCTGTTTGCGTAAAAGCATCCGCATTTAAGAACCTGCACATATCAGGTGCGTAGTATCTCGTTTTAAGGTGATAAAAACCAGTTTCTGCATCCCAATAATAAGAGCGATAACGCAAGGGGTTGATATTGGCGATATGGGTTTCGTCTGTAATTTCAACACCGTTGGCGTCAGTAACAGACATAACTATACCCCAATCGTCATAGGCGTAGCGTGCAACGATTGTACTGTTAGCATCTGTGATAGCCACAACATCATTCTGTGCATTCTTAACATAGAAATACTCTGTGCCGTTGTAGGTAAAGCCGAAAACATCCCCATTGTTATCGTACATCAAGACTAAGGTATTATCCCCTGTCTTTTGACCGGCTAAGATACTGCCATTGTAGAAATATTCTGTTGTAACGCCATTTACGGTCTTAGAAACTCTCTGACCGTCCATGTTGTACTTGTAAGAATATGTATTTGTACCATCGGCGATGCTTTGAAGCTGCCTGCCTTGCCATGTAAGAGACTTATTGCCAATGGTCAAGGGGTTGCCAATCGTATCATAGGTAATGGCTTCGCCATTGAAATTCGTTAACAGGTCACTCCATGTGCTGTCACCATAGCTCCATGTGGTTGTATCTACTACAGCACCAAGGTCACCTGTTGTATAAGCATATTCTTTCTTCTCTGTAATATTACCATTTGTATAAGCATATGTAAAGGTCTTTCCCGCTTTTTCATCATTAGAGCGAACAAGCTGATTTAAATCGTCATATACGTAAGTTGTGGTATAGGTACCATCACTGATAGAAACAATATTGCCAAGCGAATCGTAAGTATAGGTAAATGTACCTGCGGCGGTTTCTACAGATTGCAAAAGTGTTGTTGTAAAGGATGCATCTACATCTTCATAGGTGAATCGATTATTGAGCTTTCCACCAACAGTTTTATTTGTAAGTCGGCCGAATCCATCATAGGTATAGTTTACTTTTTCTGCATCGTTCCATGTTACGCCGTAAATTTGATCAGGCATTTCACATAGCATAGCATTGCCATAACGGTAACCAATCTTTTGCATACCCAGAGGAGAGTCGTGTTGAACCCCTGTTAAATAATTAGTTTTATCTGCATAGATAAACTTAGTCGAATTGGTAAGCGTACCACCATTTAAATCGGTCGATGCATATTCTTTTTGCTCAGCAATTCTGCCAGCCAAATCATATGTAAACTGTGTCCTATGGCCTGTAGTATAATCATAAGTAGCGGCTAAATTACCATCTGTTCCATAAGCATAGGTGATTTTTTGATGTTCGTCGGCATTATATTTTTTCTCAGTAATACGATCATAATTATCATAACCAAAGGTAGTATAATCGCCATTACCATATGCTTGCTTACTCATTAAATTCTGACTATTATATGTCAGTTGAGAAAGTGTTTTCCATGTGGTACCATTGCCGACTTTAGTTTCTGTTGTTCTGCCAAAATCATCATATACGAAGAAATATTGTGTCCCGCCGTTTACATTGATATTTTTTAATTTATCATTGGATTGGCTATAGGAATAACTATTGGTCATTCCTCCCGCAGTAACAGAATTTATTGTATTGGTGTTTAGATTGTAAGTATAGGAGGTCACATTTCCTTTTGAATCCGTAGCACTTTGTAAAAGACCACTTTCATTTTGAAAATCATAAGTAGTCACATTACCTCTTTGATCAGTTTGCGTTTGTACAAAGTTGCCATTTGGTGTATATGTCGCTTTTGTACGAATTAAATGAGAGTCTGTCGGAGTTACCGGGATTAAATACCACTTTTGTCCCTCCTTAAGATTGTTTTTATCGCAATCTACTTGACGAATATGCGTGGATTGTAAAACCTCTTGACCAGCCACCTTTTGACCGTCAATACATCTTTCGAAGCCGGAAGCTCCTGTAAAAATACCATAGGAACCATCTTCCTGCTTTACAAACTTAAACTGTTCCTTTGCCTTTCCGTCAAATGGATAGATTTCCAAGTTTACATCATCAATACCCAATCCGGAACAAACATTTAAATACCGATCTTGGAAATCTACTGATTTTAGATAGAATACATCAGAAGACCCATTTACCGCTTCAAATTTCCAATGCTGATTCGGATTGTAGGGCATATAACGATAGGTCGTTGTTAAATCTCCTGTATTTCCTTTCCAATAGCTATCCATTGCCAATCCCGAATACGCATTCATAAGGATATATTCCTGATTATTTTCAATCGTAGCAGGAACTTGTCGAGCCTGAAGATCTGCAATAGTTATATTTCCCTTATTATCATAGGCGAAGCTATATTCACGACCATCGGAAGTAAGAGCATAATGCAAATTCTCACTTCCTTCATCGTAATTATATAAGAAGCGGCTACCAGACGGATTGGTCATTTTTTTCATTTGATTATTTGCATAAGAAAAAGAGGAATTCGTGTTTGCTAAGTCCACACTGGACACAACATTACCATCTTTATCATATGTATAGGTTTGCCCGTACCTCTCTTTATAGCAAAAAGCACCGGTTATATAAGCATTGTTGACATTGTAATCATAGTACATGGCTATAGCAATTGAGCTGCAATCTTGCGGCAGAATCAATTCGCCTGTTACAAACTGCCATGCGTTTTTCAAATCCGGATTGCAAGGAATTTCACGGAATCCTTTCCAAGCACCGTTTAAATCGTAATAATGTACGCCTATTTTGAAGGAAGGTTTATTTTCAGCATCACTTCTGGTTCCGTTATCGGTCGGCGCAGAAGCTGCCCACACCCACATGCCAAAGCTAAAAGCATCTCCTTCTTTGCCGGAAACAGGGATATGCTGCAAGAAGTCTCTACAATTTCCTCCAGAGCCTACTAATTTTCCACAATAGTCAAATCCGTTCAATCCAGCCCATGTATGTGTTTGCTCTGTAGGTTTGTCCCATTCCCAAACAGCCATACCATTGGTAAATCCAGAATTTTCCACAAGGTTAAATGTGCTTACATTTTCACCCTTTTCAAGCTGAATGTCATCAAACCAAACTGTACCATTGCCTTCATTTGGGAAACCAACTAACAAACGAACTTCACAGTTCTCTGGTACTGAAAAAGTAACAGAACGACGTTCCCAATCATTTGTTTGTTCAACAGATTCTGCCCAATTCGAGGAAACCCAGTATCCGCTAGAGTCCCAAACTTCCGCAATAATATGTGCAGAGCCATTCAATTTTGTTCCCTTAGTATTGGCATGCACAGAAAACGTATAAGTTCCTGCAGACAAATTATTAAGAGATTGCAAAACGTCTACACGTTGTTTATTTGCACCGTTCTTAGTAATTTTCAGTGCAGATTTTGTTAAATGTTTAGTTGCAGTATCTACCGTGATAGATTGATTTTCTGTATCCTCTACGTACTGTCTATAACTTTCAAAGTCTCTTGCGAAACCGGGATTCACCACATAATTCGTAACAGATTGTATCACGCGAGACTCTTGTATAAGCTTATTCGCTTTTCTGTCGGTAGAATTACCGGGATTCATTTTGAAAAATTGTGCACTTCCATCCGTATCGGAAACTACACCGGTAGTTTGTCCAAAATCGTTAAACTGATAGGTATAACTTCTACCCTGTAAATCCGTAAGTTTCGTTTCATTTTGTAAATATTGGAAAGTATATTTTTCAAGTAAATCAGTCTCGCTAATTCCACAACTGATACTGGAAACACGATGCTGAGGTGTATTATCATATGAAATGTATGTATGCATTCCATTGCCGTTAATTTGCGTTAAAAAATTATCGGTATAATACAAAGTAAATACTTTACCATCCGGATAAGTAATACTATATAATGTTCCATGCCAATAATCAAAAGCTGTTACTCGGTTAGCAGGGTCTGTAATTGTCATCAATAATTCAGGATGATTTGGATTATAGCCACAGGTATAAACTCGTCCTGCTCCATCTGTCACAGAAGCAATTCTTACAATACTTCCCACAGTTTCATATTGAAGAGTTATAGAAACATCTTGAAGATTTGTCATTTGAATAAGATGTCCTGAATTGTCAAAATACAATTTATCTTTTTGCTTATTCGTAACACGATATTTTGCACTGGAACATTTAGAATCAGAACCGTTGATAATATCTAACGTTAATCCTAATCCATCTTCATCATGACCGCAGTTCGGGGAATCCGACTTGAAGAAAAACCAATGACGGGTACCATCTCCATCATTTAGAAAATACTTAAATCCTTTTTCTTTTAACTTTCCACTTTCTTCTGTTAAATATAAATGGAAATTGGTCTGCATACTGCCGCCTAAATACGAATATGGCGCATTAACACCATTAGAATTGTACGTTATCGCAAAATTGACTGGCATTAAATTGCCACCAGCATCCTGTGTTACATCCTCAGTAAATACTAAGTTACCATTATAGTTATTTACACTAATTTGTCCATAACGTGCCGCCGGCAAAGAAGTATAAGAATAATAATTTTCATACCCAGACATATTGCGATAATGAATTGATAATACCGGTCTAACACCAGATACAGTGGTATATCCACTTGACAATAGCCATGCACGTGCTTGTGAATTATTATTTTCTTTATCCGAAATTAAGCAAACGCCATTATTAGGCAGAGCACCGCTATACCATTGTTGAACTAAAGACGTTATTTCAAATCTTTGCCATCTATCAGCATCAGTATCATATCTTTCCATTGTTTTGATATACTGATAATCCGAAATTTCATCTTCAATTTGAGGTCTTGAGTTCCATGAAACCGTACTTTCGTTCCACGGAGATAAAACATTATGTAATTCCACAACTAAAGAAGGATAGCATGCTGTTACAAAAGCCGCCATTTCTGCATAAACAACAGCATCCGCAACATCTAAATGGGGTAAGTTGGGAACCTTTATAAAAGATCTTGTTTTACCTCTACCATTCGTTTTTCCAACATATAAGCTGCCTTCGTACTCAGCTCCGCCTCGACCGTAGCAAGAATCCGGATGAGAAGAGGATATATATGCGCTTTGGCAATTGGTCTTATCATCCCAACTTTGACTGGTTTCCATAACAGGATCTACAACAACAGGAAAACTTCTTTGAGAATCTTTTAGCCAAGACATATCTAAATCCATTTGAACTGTAAACGTATTATTTTTTACATTTTTTAAAGTTAAAACAATTTGATTCGATGTTTCTCCTAAGGCATCTTCCATATAAGGGGCAGAAATTGTATAAATACAATTTCCACTTTCATCTTGCAATTCAATAGTTTTATTATCAATTTGCACCGGAATTAAGCCTTCGGCTTTATATTCAGCTACAAATGTAGAAGGAACTTTTGCATTGCGTAATACAATATTTTCTTTTACACCTGTCGAATTAACAATATATTCAAAATCTACGCCTTTAAATACCTTTTTATATTGTACTGTAGAGTTTAAATTTTCTAATGTAGTCGGATCATCGTCTACCACAGGTTTAATCACTTTAGCGGAGCTTTTGTTTGCATTTTTATATGACCAAGTAATTTTATAGCCATCTTTTTTGATACAAACAAATTTGTTGTTATTCGTTTGCTTTGCAAAACGAACAGTATAATTTGCAGTTTTATTAATTAAATCTTTCTTCTTGGGAAGTTTACCTCTTAAATATGTGGTAGTTTGTTCATCGGATTCTTCTGCATTCACTTCATTTAAAGTGTTATCAAAATCTGTCCAAACACCATTTTTTTCAAAATGCACAGGCACAGCATATTGCACCGCTCGCATTGTTCCATCACTCATCTGAAAATGTTTAACATTTTCTTCTCGCTTAGAGGTATCCTCTGATAAAACAAAAGCTTCCTCTGTTTGTTTTTCTTGTGTCTGCTCACCTTCCTCAACAGTAGGATTTTCTACTGGTATGTCTATTTTTTCTGCTGCCGTAGCAAAAATTTGCATTGGAATAATTTCCACTACAAAAAGAATAGACAAGAGGACTGCCAGGACTTTCGAAACTCTTTTGGTTGTCTTTTTCATGTGTTTATCCCCCATCTTTTAAAATTATAAAAACCTTTCCTTTCTACAGTGATCTTACAATATAACATTGTCCTTTCTTTTTTCAACAATTTTTCCTAAATACAGAAATTTCAGCCTCAAATGCAAATTTCCGACTAAAAAAATAAAAGCTCGACACTATGCAAAACTGATAGTGTCGAGCTTTTTTCTAATATCGTAAATTCAACTGTTTGTTTTTGGGAAAGCAATAACCGTTTTAAAAATTTTTCGTTTTTCGTCATATTCCCAATCATACATACCACTGTATTTTTCAACAACTTTCAAAACACTCTTAAGACCTAGTCCGTGCAAACGTTTTTCTGGTTTAGTTGTTTTTAATTGAGAACCTTCGATTATTGGAGCAACATCACAAGAGTTTTCTAATACCAACGCATCATATCTTTTACTTCTTGAATAAAGAGAAAAAGATATGCGTTTTTCCTGTGACTGTTCTGCCGCTTCCATAGAATTATCTAATAAATTATTTAGAATAGTTGACAAATCCGCATCTGCAATATAGTGCAAATTCGCAGTTTTTACATTGACTGAAAACTGCAAATGATTTTTCTCGCAAAGCTTAATATACTTACTGATAATCAAATCCAGGATTTTATTCTGACTAATGCCGATTGAACTGAATTTATCTATGGACGGATAAATGGAATCTATATATTTTTGTACAGAATCCATATTTTCCATATTACGGATTTGCATAAGATGGTTCTTGGTATCATGCGCAAAAAGTTGCATTTCTTTGTTGGATTGATCTACAATTTCAAAGTACTTCTGGTCTATTTCCTGTTTTTGCTGTATCGCCCTTAAATCGCTTAATTCCGCAGATTCTTTTTGAGAAATTTCAAAAGCATAAAAGACGACAATATTAGAGAGTAAAATAAAGAAGGCTGCAATAGCACCTAGAAAATAAAGTTTAGTTGGTACTGTATAATCAAGAAGGAGTTCTCTAAAAACAACCATTATAACTATATCAGACAATGGTAAAAGAAGCATAATCCAATATGGTTTTATATTTTTTTCTTTTCGTTCTTTATTGGCAAAAAACGATGCAATAACAAAGGCAATTATAAAATAGGATAATTTACTTATTACAATATCTATCAAATAGATATAGGAGTAATTTTCAGCGCTTTTAAAAATATTATTTGTGAATATAGAAACAAGAAGCATTGTTATTGCTTCACTTGATGCCATAATACCGGCAAGAATAGAAGAATGAAAAAAAGCTGCTTTGAGATTTATCGAAAATAAAGTATAAAATAAAATTGCATTAATAACAACTACGCTAATGATAATAAAAATCAAATTCTGAAATTCATAAATAATCAATAAAAAAGAATAGCCTATCATAATAAGCGCTGTTCTTTTGAGTGGACCTGTTTGGGGTACGGAGATCAATTTAGCATAAAAAGCAAAAATCCATGCTTCGAAGATATAGAGTAGCACATCAATAATAATAGTTTCGACATTCATTTTATACGTCCCCTTCTATAAAGCTCATAAACTGCTTTCTAAACTTGGCTTGTTTTCGGGGAGCAACAGATATTTTAACTACTGGAAAAAGGTCGCTGGTTATTTCAATGGTATCTCTTTTAAACAACGAAACATAATTTAAATTCACAATATAACTATTATGCGGAACAGCAAAGAAAGTACAATTCAGAAGTTCTCGGAAATGTGAAATTGGCTCATTGCACTGCACAATTCCAGTCGTAGTGTAAAAGGTTGTTGTTTTACGTAGCACCTCCACATAAATGATATCGGATTTTTTAAGTTTCTTTATGGTATTTTCTTTTGTATGTATAAGTATGTGGCTATGATTTATTTCATCAATGGCTTTTTCCAATGCTGAAGTGATACGTTCCTGCGTAATAGGCTTATCTATAAAGCGCAGCACATTCACATCCATGGCCGCATCAAGATATTTTCTATAATTTGTAATGATAATTACGATGGTATTCGGTGAAGATTTTAAAATCCGTTCTGCAACCGTTATACCATTTACATCCCCAAGCTCTATGTCCAAAAACAAAACATCAAAAGTTGTTTTTGCTTCCAATAAACTACCGCCATCTCCAAAAACAAAGATAGATGTATCTAAATTGTTAATTTCAGAATAATATTTTACATAAGTATATACAGAGTTTCTACACTCTAAATTATCATCACATATAGCTATTTGCATATTTCTCACCACAAATCAAAAATATTTCAACATTACTATATTATAACGAATACTTTCAATTTGGCAAGGATAAACTTTATTCGATAAATATATCCAGAATTTTCGAAACCTTTTTTCGTTCATCGTCAGAACACAAATTTATTTTGCTCATAATTTCTTGACTTACATCCGGATGTATCGCGCCACACAAAAAATAATCCGCACTCGATTTGAGCGTATCACACAAATCAACAAAGGTATTAAAGCTCGGTGTTGATTTTCCGTTTTCAATGTTAGACAAATGTGTAGCCGATATACACACAAGTTCAGCCAACTCTTTTTGGCTAATGCCGAGTTCCATGCGCTTAATTGCAATTCGTTTACCAAACTTTTTCAAATTTATACTCATATGCTTTCCTCTCCAAGCAAAAATTTCATTTATATTTTATCATTTATATTCCTGTAGATGAATAAAATGTGACAATATAACTTTTATTATAATTCATTTATATAAAATAATTAAAAAATAAATTGTTATTTCTTATTTTTTTTGCTTTTAAGTCAATTTTTTTTGCAATTAGGTTTTCAAGATTGAATATTTTGTAAGATTTTGTTAGCATTAGTACATAAAAATCAAAGGGGGATTCTTTATGAAAAGCACATTAGCCATTTACAAGAGTGTCATTAAAAATGCTCTCAAAGAAAATGCCAATAGCACAACCAGTATCTTTTGCTTTCAGCCCAAAGCGCCTAAAAAGTTAAAAGATTTTTCTAAAGATGCTAAATAAGCTTGGCAAACAAATCACAGATGTTATTATTCAAAAAGGATATATCGGTGAAGACGAAAGAGAACTCTATGAATATGGATTCTTTATCGTTTCCTCTAAGATAGTCTATTTGTTAATAACATCTGTATTTGGTTTAATTTTAAATGTATGGATTGAAAGTCTAATTTTTTTCATTGCATTCGATCTTGTACGAAAATATGCAGGTGGCTACCATGCTGCAACAGAGTTGCGTTGCGCCGCAATAACAACTGGTGCAATTTTTATAAGCTTGTGCATTATAAAAATTTCCAACACTTACGATTTTCATTTACTGTTGTTCATCCTCAGTTTATGTTTTTCGTTGGTTATTTTTTTATTTGCACCTATGGATATTCCGGAAAAGCCTTTATCTTTCGCCGAGAAAAAAAGATTCCGAAACAAAACATGGATTTATTTAGCACTAATAACAGCAAGTATAATTTTTACATATGTCACTAGTGTTAATTGTTTATTTTATCCGTGTTGTATGGCTTTAATCTTGGAAGGCATTTTACTTTTGGCCGGAAAAATCAAGGCCCTTGCATCTAAAACTTTTTAATCAATCTTTGCTATAAATAGAGTTGCTTATTTTGTATGCCTAATCATTTCCCATTTTACTCAACTATGGCTTACAGGATAAGTAACTTTGTTTTTTATTCTACATTTATATAAAGAACAAAGAGCGTATTCCGTTATTTACAGAACATGCTCTTGATTATGTTCCTTACAAAGTTATATCACTACAACGACCTAAATAATTAATTTTTAATTATTTAGGTCTATTTTTTTGTCATTTAGGCTCTACAATTGAAATTTTCTTATAATCTTGCTATTTTTAATTTATATGTAGAAATCAAACGAAATTTGTCAACAAAGTACATATTCCCAAAAACATTTTGTTGAAAAGTAGCACAAGCATGATAAAACATATCATATCATTTTTCTAAAAAACGAAGTTATTTCTCGGGTGCTTGTCCGCTAAGATTCTACGAATTTTGCCGGTACTGATATGGGTATAAATTTGCGTTGTGGTAATAGAACTGTGCCCTAAAAGTTGCTGAATATATCGTATATTTACATCCTCCTCTAACAATGCAGTTGCGAATGTATGCCGGAACATATGTGGTGTAATGTGCTGTGTAATATTTGCTGCTTTGGCATAAGTGTTTATCATATTACGAATAGATTGTTCTGAATAACGATTACCCTGCTTATTCAAAAATAAGAACGGTAAATTAGATTTTCGTAAATTCAAGTATTTTTTTAATAACCTTTTTATATCTGAATTAGCAATACACATCACCCGTTCCTTAGAACCTTTTCCATAAATGTAAATTGTATTGCTTTGCAAATCTAAGTTTTCCAGTTTCAAATGACTGATTTCAGACACTCGCATACCGGTAGAAAAAAGTAATTCCAAAATCAACACATTGCGTAACGCTATTTGTTTTTGATAGGCAGTTTCTGCTGCATTTAACATATCATATCCATGTTTTAAAATACGTTGCACATCATTTAACGCAATGGTTTTCGGCAGCACAATTGGCTCTTTATACTTTATTTGAATGTGGTGGAAGGGATTGTCAGGAATAATATTTTCCAGTTCCATATAGCGATAAAAAGCTTTTACGCAGGCAATTTTTCGTTTTGCACTTTTAGGCTTATATCGCATATGCTGTGCCTCTATATATTGCACAAGCAGTTCTTTGGATAGCCAGTCCCCCTCCCCTACAAATTGTAAAAACTGAAACAAATCAATTCTATATGCTTTCAGTGTTAAAACACTGAGCCCCTTTAGATGCTCACAAGCCTCTAAATATTTTTGGGTTTCTGTTTTTAATTCAACCATTCTAAAGCCTCCTAATTTGCATGTCTATTATACAAAAGAAAGCTTAATAAATGGTGGATATTGCTTTAAATAAAAGGTAGAAATCTTTACAACTTAGCAATTTACAAACACTATGTTTTGTAAAAATATAAATGAATAAAGGATAACTGTTTATTATC